>NZ_JAOWFU010000033.1:0-432979 GCF_030333525.1 Citrobacter sp. CK188 | reverse complement strand
CTCGTTCAGGTTGAGAAGGTATAAGGAGTAACCGATGACAACCCAATATGGATTTTTTATTGACTCCAGTCGTTGCACCGGTTGCAAAACCTGCGAACTGGCCTGCAAAGACTACAAAGATTTAACCCCGGACGTCAGCTTCCGCCGCATCTATGAATATGCGGGCGGCGACTGGCAGGAGGATAACGGCGTCTGGCACCAGAATGTCTTTGCCTACTATCTTTCCATCTCCTGCAACCACTGCGAAGACCCGGCCTGCACGAAAGTGTGCCCGAGCGGCGCGATGCACAAACGCGAGGACGGTTTTGTGGTGGTGGATGAGGATGTCTGCATCGGCTGTCGCTACTGCCATATGGCCTGCCCGTACGGTGCGCCGCAGTACAACGCCGCCAAAGGCCACATGACCAAATGCGACGGCTGTCATGACCGCGTTGCCGACGGCAAAAAGCCGATCTGCGTCGAGTCCTGCCCGCTGCGCGCGCTGGACTTTGGCCCGATAGAAGAGCTGCGGAAGAAACATGGCACGCTGGCGGCCGTTGCGCCGCTGCCGGGCGCGCACTTCACCAGACCGAACATTGTGATTAAACCCAACGCCAACAGCCGCCCGACCGGGGATACCACGGGTTATCTGGCAAATCCGAAGGAGGTATAAAATGGGAAATGGATGGCATGAATGGCCGCTGGTGCTGTTTACGGTGTTCGGTCAATGCGTTGTCGGCGCATTGATTGTCAGCGGTCTGGGCTGGTTTGCGGCGAAAGACGATGCGGCCAGCAGACAGCGTATTGTGCGCGGTATGTTCTTTTTATGGGTCGTCATGGGGCTGGGTTTTCTGGCGTCGATCATGCACCTCGGCTCGCCGTTCCGCGCGTTTAACTCTCTTAACCGGGTAGGCGCTTCCGCGCTGAGTAATGAAATTGCCGCTGGCTCTGTCTTTTTTGCCGTAGGCGGTTTCTGGTGGCTGGTGGCTGTGCTCGGCAAAATGCCGGAAGCACTGGGCAAAATCTGGCTGCTGGTCAGCATGGTACTCGGGGTGGTATTTGTCTGGGCAATGACGCGGGTCTATCAGATCGATACCGTTCCGACCTGGTATAATGGCTACACGACGCTGGCATTCTTCCTGACGGTGTTCCTGAGCGGGCCGCTATTTGCGGCGCTGATATTGCGCGCCGCGCGCGCCAGATTCAACGGCACGACGTTCGCAAGCATCAGCGTGCTGGCGCTGTTAGTCTGCGCGGCCGTAATCATCATGCAAGGCATGTCGCTTGGGGCGATCCACAGCTCCGTGCAACAGGCGAGCGCGCTGGTTCCAGACTATGGCCGCTTGCAGGTCTGGCGCGTAGTGCTGCTTGCTGCCGGGCTGGGTTGCTGGATATGCCCGTTGGTGCGCCGCAAAGAACCGCACGTCGCCGGATTGTTGCTGGGGTTAATCCTGGTGCTTGGCGGCGAAATCATAGGTCGCGGATTGTTTTACGGCCTGCATATGACCGTCGGAATGGCCATTGCAGGTTAACTTACGCGTGCGGGGAAACCCGCACCTTTCAGGATGGTTTCATGACTTCTTTTTCACAACGTGACGATTTTTCTATGGCTGCACGCGTGCTGGGCGCGTTGTTTTATTATGCGCCAGACAGTACCGAAGCCGCCCCGTTGGTTTCAGCGTTAAAAACCGACGGCTGGCAGGCGCAGTGGCCACTTTCACCGGAGGTTCTGGCGCCGATTGCGGCGGTTTTTCAGGCCGACATCGAGGAGCCGCTCCCGCAAGCCTGGCAACGTCTGTTTGTCGGTCCCTGGGCGCTTCCGTCGCCTCCCTGGGGATCGGTCTGGCTGGACCGTGAAAGCGTGTTGTTTGGCGAGTCTACGCTGGCATTACGCCAGTGGATGCGGGACAACGGCATCCAGTTTGAGATCCAGCAAAATGAACCGGAAGATCATTTTGGTTCCCTGCTGCTGTTGGCTGCCTGGCTTGCGGAAAATGGCCGTCATGGCGAATGCGAACAACTGCTGGCCTGGCATCTGTTGCCGTGGTCTGCGCGCTTCCTGTCGGTTTTCATCGAAGGCGCAAACCATCCATTTTACCAGGCGGCAGGTGAGCTGGCACAGCAAACGCTGGCGCAGTGGCAGTCTCAGTTGCTGATCCCTGTCGCCGTAAAACCGCTGTTTCGCTAACGCTTTTTCAGGCAGGGCGCGCCCTGCCTTTATCGTCAAAAACCGGTTGTTTCTCCTTCCCGATAAGTGACAATGTCACTTCAACTTTCCATTTTTAAGACAATTCTTCACATTCGCGCACATCCTTAGCCCTGTAAGGGCAAATGAGCAACGGGCATACATAGCCTGCTAATTTAAATACCTGTCTCGCTGGAATCCTTCCCGACGTGTTGCTATAGCTCAAAACACCCTGCCGCTACATGGCATAACAACACGCAACGTCTCTTTCGTTGCCATAACGCATGCAAACAGGGAGACACACCGCAATGCACACCTTTACGTTAAAACGCGTGCTCGGGTTTACTGGCGCGATCGCCCTTGTGCTGGCGCTGCTGGTCTGGGGAGTGGGTCTGGAAACCATTAAAGCGCGTCAGGTTGATCTGCTTTATTTGGGCAAACAGCATTTACTCCTCGTCTTTACCTCCATGTTCTTCGCCTTAGTTATCGGTATTCCCAGCGGCATTTTACTGAGCCGTCCGGCAGCCAAAGGATTCGCCGAATACGTAATGCAGCTCTTTAATGTAGGCAATACTCTGCCGCCTCTGGCCGTACTGGCACTGGCGATGGTGATTATCGGCATTGGTGACGTTCCGGCGATTTTCGCGCTGTTCCTCGCCTCGCTTCTTCCTGTCGTGCGCAATACCTACGCCGGGCTTTGTTCTGTTCCCGCCTCCCTGATTGAAGCCGCAAACGGCATCGGTATGACGAAATGGCAGCGTCTGCGTCAGGTTGAGCTGCCCAATGCCTGGCCGGTGATGCTTGCAGGGATTCGGATCGCGACGGCGATTAATGTGGGTACGGCCCCGCTGGCATTCCTGATTGGGGCCAGCAGCTACGGCGAGCTGATTTTCCCCGGCATTTACCTCAATGACTTCCCGACGCTGATTCTGGGCGCAACGGCAACCGCTCTGGTGGCGCTGATTCTCGACAGCCTGCTTGCCCTGCTTGGCCGCATCCTCAGTCCGCATACGGCCTGATACAACGATAAGAATAAGGAGCGCTGAATGACATTAAAAAAACATCTGCTGGGATGGCTTGCCGCCGCGTTGCTCGTTACCGGACAGGCTCAGGCGGCCCCGTTGATCCTTGCAACCAAAGGTTTTACCGAACAACACATCCTTTCCGCCATGACCGTGCAGTACCTGCAAAAAAAGGGTTTTCAGGTTCAGCCGCGCACCAACATTGCGGCGGTGATTTCACGTAATGCCATGGTGAATAAGCAGATTGATATCACCTGGGAATACACCGGCACGTCCCTGATCATTTTTAACCACATTGATAAACGGATGAGCCCGCAGGAATCCTACGATACCGTCAAACGCCTGGATGCGAAGCTCGGACTGGTATGGCTAAACCCGGCGAATATGAATAACACCTACGCGTTCGCCATGCAGCGCAAACGCGCCGAAGCAGAGAACATCAACACCCTGTCGGAAATGGTGGCGAAAATCGAACACATCCGCCAGACCGACCCTGACAATAACTGGATGTTAGGTCTCGACCTTGAGTTTTCCGGGCGCAGCGACGGGATGAAGCCGTTGCAGGATGCCTACCAGATGCAGCTTGACCGTCCGCAGATTCGGCAAATGGACCCGGGTCTGGTCTATAACGCCGTGCGCGACGGCTTTGTGGACGCCGGTCTGGTGTACACCACGGATGGCCGGGTGAAGGGTTTTGACCTCAAGGTGCTGGAAGATGATAAAGGCTTCTTCCCAGGTTACGCTGTCACGCCTGTCGTCCGTAAAGAGATACTGGATACCCATCCGGGGCTGGATGATGCGCTGAACACCCTTTCCGGGCTGCTCAATAACGACGTCATCTCGACGCTTAATGCGCAGGTCGACATCGATCACCAGTCACCCCAGCAGGTTGCGCGCACATTCCTGCAACAAAAAGGTCTGCTGTAAGGAGCGCTTATGGATACGATTCATTACATGATAGATAACGCGGGTTATCTGACGAGCCTCACTCTTCAGCATTTGTGGCTGGTTGCGCTGGCCGTCGGTCTGGCGATTATTATTGGCGTGCCGCTGGGCATTCTGATTGTTCGTCATAAATGGCTGGCTACGCCGGTGTTAGGGGCGGCGACGCTGCTGCTCACTATCCCGTCCATCGCATTATTTGGTTTGATGATCCCGCTGTTTTCGCTGATCGGTCAGGGGATTGGCGCCCTTCCCGCAATTACCGCCGTTTTCCTTTACTCGCTGCTGCCGATTGTGCGCAACACGCACACCGCGCTCGACAGTTTACCGCCGGGCTTGCGCGAAGCGGGACGCGGAATTGGCATGACGTTCTGGCAGCGTCTGCGCTGGGTAGAAATTCCGATGGCCCTGCCGGTGATTTTTGGCGGGATTCGCACTGCCGTCGTCATGAATATCGGCGTGATGGCCATCGCCGCCGTTATTGGCGCTGGCGGCCTGGGGTTACTGCTACTGAACGGCATCGGCGGGAGTGACATCCGCATGTTAATCGCCGGTGCACTGATGATTTGTCTGTTGGCCATTGTGCTCGACTGGTTGCTGCATCGCCTGCAAGTCGTACTGACACCTAAGGGGATACGATAATGATAAAACTGGAAAACCTCACCAAACGCTTTTCACAGAAGAATGGCCAACCGCTTAACGCCGTTGATAACATCAATCTGAACGTGCCGGAAGGTGAAATGTGCGTGCTGCTTGGGCCGTCAGGCTGCGGCAAGACCACCACCCTGAAGATGATCAACCGGCTGATCGCGCCCAGCAGCGGCAATATTTTCATTAACGGACAAAACACCAGTGCGATGGATACCGTCACGCTACGGCGCAACATTGGCTACGTGATCCAGCAAATTGGCCTGTTTCCCAACATGACCATCGAAGAGAACATCACGGTTGTCCCGCGTATGCTGGGCTGGGATAAAACCCGCTGCAAACGTCGCGCGGAAGAGTTAATGGACATGGTGGCAATGGATGCGAAAAAGTTTCTGCATCGCTACCCGAAAGAGATGTCTGGCGGTCAACAACAGCGCATCGGCGTGATCCGCGCGCTGGCGGCCGATCCCCCGGTGCTGTTGATGGATGAACCTTTCGGTGCGGTGGACCCGATTAACCGCGAGGTGATTCAGAATCAGTTTCTTGATATGCAGCGAGCGCTGAAAAAGACGGTGATGCTGGTCAGCCATGATATCGATGAAGCGCTGAAACTGGGCGACAGGATTGCCGTATTCCGCCAGGGCCGCATTATACAGTGCGCCAGCCCGGATGAATTGCTGGCAAAACCGGCGAATGAATTCGTCGGCTCATTTGTCGGTCAGGATCGTACGCTAAAACGTCTTCTGCTGGTTTCGGCGGGCGACGTAACCGACCAACAACCCACCCTGACCGCCCGCACCGCCACCTCGCTGGCAGAGGCGTTTGGCATCATGGACGATAATGATATTCGCGCGATCACCGTTGTCGATAGCGACGGCAAGCCGCTTGGCTTTGTGAAGCGTCGTGAAGCCAGGAACGCCAACGGCACCTGCGCGGATATAATCCACCCGTTTCGCGTCACCGGAAAAGCGGAAGACAACCTGCGTATTGTGCTGTCGAAACTGTACGAGAGTAACACCAGCTGGATGCCCATTGTCGATGAGGAAGGACGCTATAACGGCGAAATCTCGCAGGATTACATTGCCGATTATCTCAGTTCAGGCCGTACCCGTCGGGCGCTGAATATTCACGAAAGTAGCTAAACGCCGGATGGCAGCTACGCTTTACCCGGCCTACGGAGCACATTCTTGTCGGCCCGGTAAGCGAAGCGCCATCGGGCAGTTCCCCCTGCGCACGCAGTGCTTTTGCGTCCCGCGCTGTTTACCCGCAAAATAGACACTCCTGAAAATGCCTGTGTGGTCTGCCCATGCACCGCCTACATACATACCCTGATCTGCGAGCGATGTTTCGCCGCCTGTTAATCGCGACAATAATTGGCATCCTTGCCGCACTGGCGGTAGCCGGGTTTCGTCACGCCATGCTGGTGCTGGAATGGCTTTTTTTACGTAACGATACGGGAAGCCTGGTGAATGCCGCGACAAACCTTTCTCCCTGGCGACGACTGATCACCCCCGCCGTGGGCGGTCTCGCGGCAGGTGCGCTGCTCTGGGGCTGGCAGAAAATGAATCAACAACGCCCCCATGCCCCCACCGACTACATGGAAGCCCTGCAAACAGATGGGCAATTCGATTACGGGGCAAGTCTGGTGAAGTCCCTTGCTTCGCTGCTGGTCGTCGCCAGCGGTAGCGCCATCGGGCGCGAGGGGGCCATGATCTTACTGGCAGCGCTGGCGGCATCCTGTTTTGCTCAGCGTTGCACCCCGCGTGAAGAGTGGAAATTGTGGATCGCCTGCGGCGCTGCGGCAGGGATGGCCAGCGCGTATCACGCCCCGCTGGCGGGCAGCCTCTTTATCGCGGAAATCCTGTTTGGCACGCTGATGCTGGCGTCGCTTGGCCCCGTTGTGATTTCCGCCGTCGTGGCATTACTGACCACCCATTTGCTCAGCGGCGGTAATGCCCTGCTCTATACGGTTCACCTGTCGCTGGATTTACATGTGCGGGAATATGCGATGATTATCAGCACCGGGCTGGTGGCTGGCGTCTGCGGGCCGCTGTTTATGTGGTTAATGACCACCACTCATAACGGTTTTATTCGGCTGAAATTATCGCCTCCGTGGCAACTGGCGCTGGGCGGATTCATCGTTGGCTTGCTATCCCTGCTGACGCCGGCCGTCTGGGGAAATGGCTACAGCGTCGTGCAGTCATTTTTGCTCTCCCCGCCGCTGCTCTCCGTGATCGCCGGGATCTTCATCTGCAAATTACTCGCCGTACTCGCCAGCAGCGGTTCCGGTGCGCCCGGCGGCGTCTTTACCCCCACGCTGTTCATCGGCTTGTCGATTGGTATGTTATACGGTCGGATGTGGGGATTCTGGCTTCCGGGAGCGGATGAGATGGCAATATTGCTGGGATTAACAGGAATGGCGACGCTGCTGGCGGCAACAACACACGCGCCGATGATGTCGACGCTGATGATCTGTGAAATGACCGGGGAGTATCGGCTACTCCCCGGATTACTGATTGCCTGCGTGGTGGCGTCGGTCTTATCGCGAACGTTACGCGAGGACTCGGTCTACCGACAACACACTGCCGAGCATTGACAGACGGATATATTGCCCCAGCTCGCGTTGTTCGGCACGCGGCAAATAAGGCAGTTCGCCAATCAGCGGCGCAGGCAGTTTTTTGCTTAACACATCAATGATTTCGGCATAATGCGCCAGTCCGGGATTGATACGGTTTGCCACCCAGCCGATCAGCGGTAATCCGTCATTGGCGATAGCCTGTGCGGTCAGCAGCGCATGGTTAATGCAGCCTTCCTGAATCCCCACCACCATCAACACCGGTAATTGCTCCTGCACGACCCATTCAGATAACGGACGCAGGTCGTTCATCAGGCTGCGCCAGCCGCCGGTGCCTTCCACCACGACGTGGTCAACCTTTTCGCTCAGGCTGGCAAGCCCGTTAGATAACAGGGTGTAATTGATCGGACAGCTATGCGCCACGCTGCTTTCGTCTTCGCTCAGCGCAATCGGATTGATCGCCTCATAAGGCAGCTCAATAGAAGAGACGCTCTGCAACACCAGCGCATCTTTATTGCGCATGCCTTCCGGCGTCTCTTTGCTGCCTTTCGCAACGGGTTTATAACCTGCGACGCTTTTGTTCCCTGACGCTAACGCTTGTAGTAATGCGCGGGAAACCACTGTCTTCCCAACAGAAGTGTCTGTACCTGTAATAAAGAAACGCTTCAGCATCACTAACTCCACCGTTATGCTTCGAAAATATAAGCCAGGAAAATAATACAGTGGAGAAAGTCTAAGGTATGACAATCGCGATCAGCTTGCGTTAGCGCAAATTTTCGTACGACAGTTAAAAAATGTTAACCCTGTAATAGACGAATCAACAAAGAACCGTTATACATCGCGTCTTTTACCAGTGCGGCACCCGCCATTGTCCCTTGATTGGAAAACTGCGTGCTTTCGACGGCGATATGTTTGCTATACGCCGGCAGCGCCTGTTGACGGATGCTGTCCGCAATCGCAGGAAAAAGGATTTCCGCCGCTTTGCTCAGCGGCGAACCGATCAGAATTTTTTGCGGATTAAATAAATTCACCATGATCGCCAGAATGCGGCCAACATGCATCCCGACGCCGCTAATGATATCTTTCGCCAGCAAATCCCCCTGCACCGCCGCCTGGCACAGCGAATCCACCGTCAGCGGCTGCCCGTGCAACGAAGAACTCATTGACTGATTGAGTCGCAGTTGCGCCAGTTCAAGCACGCTGTCCACGCTGGCGATCGTTTCCAGACAGCCGTGGTTCCCGCAGTAACAACGTTTACCGTAGGGGTCGACCTGCGTATGACCGATCTCCACCAGACTGCTGCTGCCCGCATGCAGTAAGTGGCCGTCGGTAATCACGCCAGCCCCAACGTTGTGATCAATCACCACCTGAATAACATCTCGCGCGCCGCGCGATGCGCCAAAAAGCGCCTCGGCCATCGTCCAGGCGCTGATATCATGCTGAATATAGACCGGTACGCCGGTGTGGTGTTCGAGGGTTTCCCCCAGCGGCATCTCTTTGACATCGTCGTAAAACGGCATGCGGTGCACAATGCCATTCTCAGTATCAATAATACCGGGTAAGGTGATGGCGATAGAGGTCAGGCGTTCGAGTTTTTGCTGGTGACGGATAAAAAACTGATCGACCATAAAAATGATGCGTTCAAGCAGCGGAGTCTCAGAAACCAGCGGTAGCTCAAGGCACTCCTCCACCACCAGCTTGCTGCTCAGGTCACGCAGGGCGAGAAAAATCTCGCCACGGCTGATACGAATAGACAAATAGTGCCAGGCCTCGGTTTCCACCACCAGCCCGACCGCCGGGCGACCACGGCTTCCCGCCTCTTTGATCTCCAGCTCCTGAACTAAATGCGCTTCGAGCATTTCGCGAACAATTTTAGTGATACTGGCAGGCGCCAGTTGCGCCAGACGAGAAAGATCAATTCGCGACACGGGGCCCAGCTGATCAATCAGGCGATATACCGCGCCAGCATTGGTCTGCTTGATTTGATCGATATGCCCTGGCTGACTATCAGCAACCACCTCTGACTCCCTTTATTTTCGCGCTCCGAAATAATCTGTGGGCTATGGTGAATGACTTCAATAGTCGTCGTCAACTTTTTACTTAGCCGTGTGATTTACTGCACATTTTCATCCCTTTTTAAACTAAATTAAGCGCGCTTTGCGGCCGTTAAAAGTTGATGGCGAAATCGTTGCGCAGCGTGACTTTGTTCATGATGTTTCGGCCATACCAGCCACATTTCCGACACGGCGTCCGCTTCGGCAATGGGCACCCAACGCATTTCATCAAGCTGTACCCGTTTAAACGAGGCGGGCAGGATCGATACCCCCAGCCCTGCGGCTACCAGCCCGATAATTGTCATCGCCTCTCCAACCTCCTGAGTAATCGCCGGAGTGAGATGGTAACGGCGCATCAGGCCGAGAATATCGTCATACAACCCCGTTCCGACATGCGGATCAAAAAAGACAAACGGTTCTTTCGCCAGCTCCGCCAGCGTCACGACCGGCTTTTGCGCCAGCGGATGTTCACGGGGGATCATCGCCAGCAATGGTTCATGCAGAATCACTTCCCAGTCCAGCGTATCCGGCAATGAGGTATTGCGCAGTAACCCCATATCCAGCGCGCCTTCATTAAGCGGCGCAATCTGCTCGCGGGTGTTCATTTCGCGGGTCTGCATATGCACATCCGGGTAGTCCTGGCGAAACAGAGACAGCGTATCCGAGACGGCTTTAATAAACGGCGCGGATGAGGTGAAGCCAATGCGCAGCTCGCCGGTCTCCCCCTGATGCAAGCGTTCCGCGCGGGCGGCGGCCTCATTCACCAGCCCAAGGATCTGCCGACTGTCTGCCAGAAACTGCTTACCCGCCGCCGTCAGCGCAACGCTCCGGTTGGTTCGCGCCAGCAGCCGCGCGCCAATCTGCTGCTCAAGGGTCTGGATCTGCTGGCTTAGCGGAGGTTGAGAGATGTTCAGCCGCGCAGCCGCCCGGCCAAAATGCAACTCTTCCGCAACCGCCACAAAGTAACGTAGATGACGAAGTTCAATATTCATATTTTATAAATATTATTTGAGATTATTAATATATTAGACAGAATATTTTGATTTTCCTACTCTTAGCACTGAGGTCATACCCGTCACCATAATCACGGGGATGTTGAGCAAGGATTTCAAGTGAGTCGTATTACTGCTGTCGACACCGCAACGGCGAGCGATGTTGATGAACACATTATTTCCCAGCCGGTTCAATATATAAAACGTGGTACATCCCAGTTTATGCGCGTTACGCTGGCGCTATTCTCCGCCGGGCTGGCGACGTTCGCCCTTCTCTATTGCGTACAACCGATACTGCCTGTGCTGTCCCATGAATTTGGCGTCTCTCCCGCCAGCAGCAGTATCTCGCTTTCCATCTCCACCGGCATGTTAGCCATCGGGCTGCTGTTTACCGGCCCGTTGTCCGACGCGATCGGCCGCAAACCTGTAATGGTGACGGCGCTGCTGCTGGCCTCCTGCTGTACGCTGCTTTCCACCATGATGACCAGCTGGCATGGCATTTTAATCATGCGCGCGCTGATAGGCCTGTCGTTGAGCGGCGTCGCTGCGGTAGGCATGACCTATTTAAGTGAAGAGATCCATCCTAGTTTCGTCGCCTTCTCAATGGGGTTGTACATTAGCGGCAACTCGATTGGCGGCATGAGCGGGCGTCTGATCAGCGGCGTATTTACCGACTTTTTTAACTGGCGTATCGCACTGGCGGCGATCGGCTGTTTCGCGCTGGCGTCCGCATTGATGTTCTGGAAAATCTTGCCGGAATCCCGCCATTTCCGACCGACCTCATTACGCCCCAAAACGCTGTTCATCAACTTCCGCCTTCACTGGCGCGACAGGGGTCTGCCGCTGTTATTCGCAGAAGGCTTTTTGTTAATGGGGTCGTTTGTCACGCTATTTAACTATATCGGCTATCGGTTGATGCTTTCGCCCTGGGAACTCAGCCAGGCCATTGTGGGGCTTTTATCGGTGGCTTACCTGACGGGCACCTGGAGCTCGCCTAAAGCAGGCGCCATGACGACGCGTTATGGTCGCGGCCCGGTGATGTTGTTCTCAACCGGCGTGATGTTGTTCGGGCTGTTAATGACGCTGTTCACGTCGCTATGGCTGATTTTCGCCGGAATGCTGCTCTTCTCCGCCGGATTCTTTGCCGCGCATTCGGTGGCAAGCAGCTGGATTGGCCCACGCGCGAAACGCGCCAAAGGCCAGGCATCTTCCCTGTATCTCTTCAGCTATTACCTGGGTTCCAGCATTGCCGGGACGTTAGGCGGGGTATTCTGGCACAGCTATGGCTGGAACGGTGTGGGCGGGTTTATCGCGCTGATGTTGCTTCTGGCGCTGCTGGTTGGCTCCCGCCTGCATCATCGTCTGCACGTTTGATAAAGAGAAGCCCGGGTCGAGCCCGGGCATTCTTTACAGCTCAACCAGCGCTTTGGATTACCACAATCCCAGGATGGAAGAAGCCCCCATCAATTCCCTGACGGCATCCAGTGCCAGAAGAGCAAAGATAACCCAGATAATTGGATTCATCATGCTGTGTGTATTTATTTTTATTGTTGAGGTTTGACTTTACCCCGCGCGATACCCAAAAGCGAGACCGGAAGATAAAACTACCTGTAATGGTGGGCAACACTGACGATATCGCTTCCGAATGCCGTAAATATCACCCGGAGGATAATAAGACCTGAACGCCATATTGTATCCCGATCACCGTCGCATTCATTAATATATGCAGGGTAACAGGCATTAATAACCCTTTAGATTTGACTCTGGCGACAATAAGCACCTGCGATATTAAAAATAACATCAATAATGTTCTGATATCGGCGTACTGCGTATGCATCAGCGCAAACAGCGTTGAAACGACAAGCGACGTCGCCCACACCTTATCATTGAACCAGTACTGAAAGGCGTTGAACAGACACCCTCTGAAGACGATTTCCTCGTAGACCGGGACGAGGAAAATCAGTGACAGGTTGGTCAGCCAGAAAGCGTAGTTATGCAATGAAACCTGCGTCATGACCCACGCTTCTGTTTTTCTCATCCCCAACATAGCAGGTAAAAGAAACTGGATGATCAGAATGGCGCCAAACAAAATAACAAACCACTTTGCGCTCAATGTGCCTTTTCCCAGACCGTCTCTTTTTCTAAAAAAGAGATAATACAGCGGGACCAGAATAAGAAATTCCAGCACAAACATCAGCGGTAAAAGTAACCCACTTTCCATTAATTGCGCACTGCGGGTAAAAAACAGTGGCGTAAATGTAATACCAAACATCAGCATAAACATAGAAAAGCAGCCTGACACTGCTTTTGTCCTGACAATATAGGCGTTATTGATTTCCTGTTGCATCCCTGTTCCCTGTTAATATTTCACCAGTGTGCTTCACGACACCGCCATTTATGATAAGAAGTATCATTATCACTTACAACCTACCAACATTTCTGCCATCGTTGCCATCAGCGCATAAACATGTATGAATCAGGGTAAACTCCTCACATTCGCAGAACACGACGGGAACACAACAATGTCCAACAAGAGCCACTACCAACAACTCACCCGCACTTTCCAGCGCCTCTCCCGCTTTTCGCATCTCTCCGCTATCGCCAGTTGGGATATGTTCACCATGATGCCTCCCGGTGGAAGCACCGCGCGAGGCGAAGCGCTGGCCGAGCTGAACGTGCTGGAACATCAGTTATTGACTGACCCGAAGGTTGCGCAGTGGATAGCCGCCGCCGGGCAGGAAGATTTGAACGATGTTGAGCAGGCAAATCTGCGTGAAATGGCGAGGCGGCACCATCAGGCGGCCCTGCTGCCTGAGTCACTGGTGGAGGCGAAATCGCTGGCGGGGAGCCGGTGTGAACACGCATGGCGGAGTCAGCGTCCGGCGAATGACTGGCAAGGATTTGCGCAGAATCTGAAAGAGGTTGTGAAATACAGCCGTGAAGAGGCAAAACTTCGCGCCGAAGCTAAAGGATGCTCGCCCTACGATGCCCTGCTGGATATTTTTGAGCCCGATATGACCAGCGCCCAACTGGATGTTCTGTTTGCGGATGTCAAAACCTGGCTTCCCGATTTGTTAAACCGCGCGGTGTCAAAACAGTCACATCAGCCACTGATTGCGCCGCTCGGCCCGTTCCCGACGGCGCTACAGCGTGAACTGGGACTGGAAACCATGTCGCAGTTAGGGTTTGATTTTAACGCCGGTCGGCTGGACATCAGCGCCCACCCGTTCTGCGGCGGCGTGCCGGAAGATGTGCGCATCACCACGCGCTATGATGAAAATGAATTACTCAGCGCGCTCTTTGGCGTGATCCACGAAACGGGGCACGCCCGCTATGAACAGAATCTGCCCCACGCCTGGCAGGGTCAGCCGATCGCGTTTGCCCGCTCCACGGCCATCCATGAATCCCAGAGTCTGTTTTTCGAGATGCAACTGGGTCGCAGCACGGCGTTCCTCAAACGGCTCATTCCCGCCGTTAAACGTCATTTTGGCGATCAGCCCGCTTTTGAAGAAGCGAATTTCATTGCCTGGAATCAGCGGGTGAAACCGGGCTTTATCCGCGTGGATGCCGACGAAGTGAGTTATCCTGCCCATATTATCTTGCGCTATGACATTGAACAGGCACTGATTAACGGCGACATCGAAGTGGATGATATTCCCGCGCTGTGGGATGAAAAAATGCAGGCCTGGCTGGGGCTGTCAACCGCGGGAGATTACCGTAACGGCTGTATGCAGGACATCCACTGGACCGACGGCGGCTTTGGCTACTTCCCGTCTTATACGCTGGGCGCCATATATGCCGCACAGCTGTTTAGCGCTGCCCGTCGCGCATTGCCGGATCTGCATAATCAGATTGCGCAAGGCGATCTCAGCGCCTTGTTTGACTGGCTGCGACAAAATATCTGGCAGCACGGCAGTCGCTTTACTACCGCGCAGCTGATCGCTCAGGCCACCGGAGAACCGTTGAGCAGCCGTTACTTCCGGGCGCATCTGGAATCACGCTATTTGTCATGATGTCTCTTGTTTGCCCGGTAGCGTCAATCTGCCGGGCCGGTTGTACATACCGTTACACGCCGATACCAATGACTCACGGAAGCCCTCGATTTACAGCGATATAGTGATTTCACCGGCCCCGCAGTGGGGTTGAATAAAAAACCAAATCGAGGGTATCAGAATGAAAAAAGTATTAGCTCTGGTTGTTGCCGCTGCTATGGGTCTGTCTTCTGCTGCATTTGCTGCTGAAACGGCAACGTCCACGACGGCTCCGGCTGCGGCACCTGCCAAAACCGCACCGGCAAAAACCACGCATCACAAAAAACACCACAAAGCAGCAGCGACTCAGAAAGCGCCTGAACAAAAAGCGCAGGCAGCGAAAAAACACACCAAAAAAGCGGTAAAACATACTGCGGCTAAACCGGCAGCTAAACCGGCGGCATAAGGCACTGGCGAGTTCTATGGCGCTCCCCCGCGCCATAACACACGGCGCTAAATCATCGGGTTTAGCGCCGTTTCTTCGGAGGGTTAACGTGTTTCGTTACCGCTTTGAGTTGATTCTCACCATGCTTATATTATGCGCCCTTATTGCCACGCATTTTTATATTTCCTGAATGTAGTTATCTGATTTTACTCCCACTTTCCTGCCGTCACGTCTATAGTATTCACTGAGGGTTTGCTTTTAATAATCATAATTACCCACACAGAGTGTGATATGCATAAAACCATTGCGGTATTACTGGGCGTAATTTGTCTTTCCCCTGTTGTTGCTCATGCGGATGAGGCAGATACCACTACGGATACCCGTGAAGCCAAAACGTTATTTTTTGACCATGACGATCGGGTCAAGGTTGAAGATCCGACGCAGTCGCCGTGGGACGCTATTGGTCAACTGGAAACCGCCAGCGGCAACCTGTGTACCGCCACGCTCATTTCATCTCATCTGGCGCTCACCGCCGGACACTGCTTGTTAACGCCGCCGAAAGGGAAGCCAGATAAAGCCGTGGCTTTGCGTTTCGTATCGCAAAAAGGTCTCTGGCGTTATGAAATTCACGGTATTGAAGGTCGGGTCGATCCATCTCTGGGAAAGCGCTTAAAGCCTGATGGCGATGGCTGGATTGTCCCTCCGGCCGCCGCGCCGTGGGATTTTGGTTTGATTGTGTTGCGTTATCCGCCGTCCGGCATTACCCCACTGCCCTTATTTGAAGGCGATAAAGCCGCGCTAACCGCTGCCCTGAAAACCGCCGACCGCAAAGTGACGCAGTCAGGTTACCCGGAAGATCATCTTGATACGCTTTACTCGCATCAGGATTGCCTGATTACCGGCTGGGCGCAAAACGCGGTGCTCTCTCACCAGTGCGACACGCTGCCCGGCGACAGCGGTTCTCCGTTAATGCTGCATACCGACGCTGGCTGGCAGTTGATTGGCGTACAAAGTTCCGCTCCGGCGGCAAAAGATCGCTGGCGGGCTGACAACCGCGCGATTTCCGTCACCGGCTTTCGCGACAAGCTGGAAGCGCTGGCTCAGGAATAGATGATGGTTCCCGTGCGCTGCCCGCCGTAACGGGCAGCATAGCTGTCAGGCCAGTTTTATCATGATCATGCCGATAAGCAGCAATACCACGCCTACCCAGCCTTTGTTGTTCAGACGCTGTCCAAAAAGCACCCACCCGGCTGCCAGCGTGGCGGCGATACCAAATCCGCCCCACAACGCATATGCCACCGAAAGATCAATGCCTTTCACCGCCTGAGAGAGCGCGCTGAAGGCCGCCAGCACCGCGGCCAGCGACAGAATGCCATAGAACTTGCGACGAAAGCCGTCAGAAAATTTCAGGAACACGTTAGCGACGATTTCCAGAACGATCGCCATCGCCAGCCACGCGGCATGAACCCACTCAAACTGCGGCATGCGTCGCCTCCTTCGCGGCATTTACTGGCTTGCGCGTACCCGATTTAATCAGCGCGATCCCGAATACCAGCGTAACCAGACCCGCAATTTTCATGGCCGATAAGGCTTCGTCAAATAACAGCACGCTAAACAGCGTAATAAATAAAATACCGATGCCTTCCCACAAGGCATACGCCACGCCAAGCGCAATTTTTTTTACGGCAAAAGAGAGAAAAATATACGACAGCGTAATCATGACCAGCATTAAAATAAAACCCGTGTTGCCATTGCTTACGCTTGCCCATTTCATCGACAGCGTTCCGGTAATTTCAGCCGCAATGGCAAGGGCTAATAAAATCCAGTAAAACATGGTGCTTCTCCTGCTTGAGAATATAGTCCTTCGGGCCTGCTACATGCAGCAAACCAAAAAATAAAATGAATTAGCCAGGCGCGTAACGCCAGCTCAGGCAGAAGTAAGGGACTAAAGCGCGTTGCGCCAGTGCTGCTCACCAGCAAGCAGGAAAGAGGAAGAAGTGCGAAGAAGTACGGTTTGTGTAGAAAAAAACGTCCTGAACATATTGTCCATAATATTACAATTATCCGCAGTGTTGCTTCTCGTCATCGCGGATGAAAATTGTCCTCGGTAGTTAAACACGTCTGATTTGTACCACAGCCTTAGAATTAACTCAAAACCTTTTCACTTCTTTACCCGCGCTGTTTGATTTTTGTTAGCACAGCCCGACAAAAATCACATTATTATAAAGAGTAAGAACAAAAATTCAGGAATTATCATGGCAAAACCGATCATCACGCTTAACGGTCTGAAACTCGTAATCATGCTGGGAATGCTGGTCATCATTCTCACCGGTATTCGCTTCGCTGCCGATATTATTGTGCCGTTTATTCTGGCGTTATTTATTGCGGTGGTACTGAGCCCGCTGGTGCAGCGCATGGTCAGGCTTCGCATCCCGCGCGTTTTGGCCGTATCGATACTGATCGGGATTATCGTGATGGGCATGGTGTTGCTGCTGGCCTATCTCGGCACATCGCTAAATGAGTTAGCCCGCACGCTGCCGCAATACCGCTCATCATTGGTTGTGCCGCTGAAAAACATTGAACCGTGGCTACAGCGCCTGGGCATCGGCGTCTCGGTGGATGAACTGGTGAAATATATCGACCCTAACGCTGCCATGACGCTGGTGACGAATTTGCTGGCGCAGCTGTCTAACGCCATGTCATCCATTTTCCTGCTCTTGTTAACCGTGGTCTTTATGCTGCTGGAAGTTCCGCAATTGCCCGGTAAACTCCAGCAGATGATGGCCAGGCCGGTTGAAGGTATGGCCGCGATTCAGCGCGCAATCGACAGCGTATCGCATTATCTGGTGCTGAAAACGGCGATCAGCATTATCACGGGCGTTGTGGTCTGGGGAATGCTGGCGCTGCTGGAAGTTCGTTTCGCATTCGTCTGGGGACTGCTGGCTTTCGCGCTTAACTATATCCCCAATATTGGCTCGGTTCTGGCCGCAATCCCGCCTATTGCGCAGGTTCTGGTGTTCAGTGGTTTTTATGACGCGCTGGTGGTGCTGACGGGGTATCTGATTATCAATCTGGTGTTCGGGAACATCCTTGAGCCCCGCATCATGGGGCGTGGATTGGGCCTTTCCACGCTGGTGGTTTTTCTCTCCCTGATCTTCTGGGGGTGGTTATTAGGCCCTGTCGGCATGCTGCTTTCCGTGCCGTTGACGATCATCGTTAAAATCGCGCTGGAGCAAACCTCCGGCGGGCAAAGCATTGCCGTCCTGCTCAGTGATTTGAATAAAACCTGATCTCTTCAGATGTAAAAACGGCCTCCTGAGAGGCCGTTTTATGACTTGCGCCAGTAAAGACTAAAGCGCTTTCAGAATCGCATCCACGCTGGCTTTCGCATCGCCAAACAGCATATGCGTGTTGTCTTTAAAGAACAGCGGGTTCTGCACCCCGGCATAGCCGGTATTCATCGAGCGTTTAAACACGATAACGTTTTGCGCTTTCCAGACTTCCAGAACCGGCATACCGGCAATCGGGCTACGCGGATCGTCCTGCGCCGCCGGGTTCACCGTGTCGTTCGCGCCGATAACCAGCACCGTATCGGTGTCAGCGAAGTCGTCGTTGATTTCGTCCATTTCCAGCACGATGTCATACGGCACTTTCGCTTCCGCCAGCAGTACGTTCATGTGACCAGGCAGGCGCCCTGCAACCGGGTGGATGCCAAAACGCACCTTGATACCGCGCGCGCGCAGTTTCTCGGTGATTTCCGCCACCGGGTACTGCGCCTGCGCAACCGCCATGCCATAGCCAGGGGTAATGATGACCGAGTGCGAATTTTTCAGCATGTCAGCCGTATCTTCCGCCGTGATCTCACGGTGTTCGCCCGCGACCTGATCGTCGCCAGTAGAAGATCCATCGCTGCCGAAACCACCCGCGATAACGCTGATGAAAGAGCGGTTCATCGCCTTACACATGATGTAAGACAGAATCGCACCCGAAGAACCGACCAGCGCGCCGGTGACGATCAGCAGGTCGTTGCCCAGCATAAAGCCTGCCGCCGCCGCTGCCCAACCGGAATAGGAGTTCAGCATGGACACCACAACCGGCATATCCGCCCCGCCAATGGACGCTACCAGATGCCAGCCGAAAGCCAGCGCAATAATGGTCATCACCAGCAGCGCCAGAACCTGCAAGCCAACGCTTTCGGTACGTACAAACACCACCAGCAACAGGAAAGAAACCACCAGCGCCGCCAGGTTCATTTTGTGACGATTCGGCAGCATCAGCGGTTTGGACGAAATCTTACCGCACAGCTTGCCAAACGCCACCACGGAACCGGTGAAAGTAACCGCGCCAATGAAGATGCCGAGGAACACTTCCGTCAGGTGAATATTCACCAGAATCGGTTCCAGGCCCGCCTCGTGATACAGGTAGCTGTTAAAGCCCACCAGCACCGCCGCCAGGCCGACAAAGCTGTGCAGAATCGCCACCAGCTCCGGCATTTCGGTCATTTCAACGCGTTTCGCCAGACGGATACCGATCGCCCCACCGATAATCATCGCCACCAGAATCCAGGCAACGTTGCCGGTATCCGGGCCGAAGATCGTCGCCACCAGCGCAATCGCCATCCCGGCGATACCAAAGTTGTTACCCTGTCGGGACGTCTCATGCTTAGAGAGCCCGGCCAGACTGAAGATAAACAGGATCGCGGCAACAATGTATGCAGCTGTAACTAATCCTCCAGACATGTGTTACCCCTTAGTTTTTCCTGAACATTTTCAGCATACGCTGAGTCACGGTGAAGCCACCGAAAATATTAATGCTGGCAATAAGCACCGCGATAAAGCTCAGGAAACTCACCCAGCCTCCCTGGCCAATCTGTAACAATGCCCCGACAACGATAATCCCTGAGATGGCGTTAGTCACAGACATCAACGGCGTATGCAGCGCGTGCGAAACGTTCCACACCACGTAGTAACCCACCACGCAAGCAAGTGCGAAAACGGTGAAGTGGCCGAGGAACTCTTTCGGCGCCACGTCAGCCAGCCAGCCAAACAGAATGATCGCCAGCGCCATCAGCGCATATTTACGCCACGGTGAAACCGGTTTTTCCGCTTCTTTCGGCGCAGGAGCCGCTTGCGGCGCAGCCTGCGGCTGAGCAGACACCTGAATCGGCGGCGCGGGCCAGGTAATTTCACCGTCACGCACGACCGTTACGCCGCGCACAACCACGTCGTCAAAGTCGACGTCGATATTGCCGTCTTTCTCTTTGCACAGCAGCTTAAGCAAGTTGACCAGGTTGGTGCCGTAAAGCTGGGAGGATTGCGTTGGCAGACGGCCCGGCAGATCGGTGTAACCGATAACCTTCACGCCATTGTCGGTCGTGGTCACCTGACCGGCGATGGTGTATTCACAGTTACCGCCGTTTTGCGCGGCCAGATCGACAATCACGCTGCCGGACTTCATGGAATCAACCATCTCGCGCGTGATCAGCGTCGGCGCAGGTTTACCCGGGATTAGCGCGGTCGTGACGATAATATCGACCTCTTTCGCCTGCGCGGCAAAGAGTTCCATTTCCGCTTTAATAAACGCTTCGGACATCACTTTGGCATAGCCATCGCCGCTGCCCGCTTCCTCTTTAAAATCCAGTTCGAGGAATTCAGCGCCCATACTCTGAACCTGTTCTTTTACCTCTGGACGGGTATCAAACGCACGTACAATGGCGCCGAGGCTGTTTGCCGCGCCAATGGCCGCCAGACCTGCGACGCCCGCGCCAATCACCATCACTTTCGCTGGCGGCACTTTGCCCGCAGCGGTAATTTGCCCGGTAAAGAAACGACCAAATTCATGTGCGGCTTCCACAATCGCGCGATAACCGGCGATGTTGGCCATTGAGCTCAGGGCATCCAGCGACTGCGCGCGCGAAATACGCGGCACGGAGTCCATCGCCATCACGGTTACATTGCGTTTCGCGAGTTTTTGCAATAGCTCAGGATTCTGCGCCGGCCAGAGGAAACTCACCAGCGTCGTGCCCGCATTCAGTAAAGGAATTTCATCGTCTTCCGGCGCATTGACCTTCAGGATGATCTCCGACTGCCAGACCGCATTTCCCTCTACAATTTCTGCGCCCGCTTCTGTAAATGCCTTATCGTCAAAACTTGCCAGTTGACCCGCGCCGCTTTCAACCGCGACGGTAAAACCCAGTTTCAGCAGTTGCTCAACCGTTTTTGGCGTTGCTGCGACTCGGGTTTCATTGGTTAACCGCTCTTTTGGTATGCCAATTCGCATAATGTTCCCTTCCATCGGTTTTTTTGATGATGGTTTGTCAGTGATCGCAGGATGCATACGCACGCCTGCGTAAGAGGTAAGTGCTACCCCGGAAAAATAAAACAGTAACAAACTCTCTATAACCTACTGAAAATAGCGCCTGTGATCTAGCGCCAAAAAACAGTATTTATTATGAAATTTGCAAAATATGAACGATTCAGCCCACAAACAGGAATAATGACCTTGAAATCGCCTTCAGTGACCGATAATTCGCTCAAGCGAAGCGGCAAAACATGATTTAGCGCCATCGACATTCAATCGTTTAACATTAAATTAACTTATAAAATGCGTATGCTTTATCAGTTTTGCCGGTCAAGCGCCTGTTTTTTAGACATATCACCAAATGTTATCATTCTTGTCACTTCAGTCGGTACGATGAGTGAAAAATGACGCAGACATTTGCAGGGTTTAAATGCAATAATCAGCCACGTTTCTAGTCAATAACAATACCAGTACCTGGTTTGCGCAAGGCGAAGGATTATTTTTATGAAGCTTAAGAACACTCTCCTGGCGTCCGCACTGCTTTCTGCGACTGCTTTTTCCGTAAATGCAGCGACAGAACTGACGCCGGAGCAAGCGGCAGCACTAAAACCTTATGACCGCATTGTGGTCACCGGGCGTTTTAATGCCATTGGCGATGCGGTAAATGCCGTATCCCGCCGCGCAGATAAAGAAGGTGCAGCCTCTTTTTATGTTGTTGATACGTCCGATTTTGGCAACAGCGGTAACTGGCGTGTCGTGGCTGACGTTTATAAATCAGACGCGCCAAAATCCGACACGCCTCAAAACCGTGTAATTAACGGTATCGTCGAATTACCGAAAGATCAGGCCGTGCTGCTGGAACCTTACGACACCGTAACGGTGCAGGGTTTCTACCGTAGCCAGCCGGAAGTGAATGACGCCATCACCAAAGCAGCAAAAGCAAAAGGCGCCTACTCGTTCTACATTGTGCGTCAGGTCGATGCCAACCAGGGCGGCAACCAGCGTATTACCGCGTTTATCTATAAAGAAGATGCGAAGAAACGCGTCGTCCAGAGCCCGGACGTTATTCCTGCTGATTCCGATGCGGGTCGTGCAGCGCTGGCCGCCGGCGGTGAAGCAGCGAAGAAAGTGGAGATTCCGGGCGTCGCGACGACCGCTTCTCCAAGCGCTGAAGTCGGACGCTTCTTCGAAACGCAATCCTCAAAAGGTGGACGTTACACTGTCACTCTGCCTGATGGAACGAAAGTCGAAGAGCTGAACAAAGCGACCGCTGCGATGATGGTGCCGTTTGACAGCATCAAATTCACCGGCAACTACGGCAACATGACGGAAGTCTCCTACCAGGTTGCCAAGCGTGCGGCGAAGAAAGGCGCGAAATATTATCACATTACCCGCCAGTGGCAGGAACGTGGTAACAACATGACGATCAGCGCCGACCTGTATAAGTAAAGTACGCTCCCGCCATCCGGTGTTGTCATAACGCCAGATGGCGAGACCAGGCATCTTATCCGGCCTACGTGTTAGTAGGCCTGATGAGCGTAGCGCCATCAGGCGCCAATACGATGCTGCCCTATGTGAAATCTACCCGCCTTTAGCATTTTTAGTCACAAATGTTTCAGAGATCATTGCATGCGGTCTCTTCTCTCCGTAAAATCCCGCGCCTTAGTGGCTTTCACCATTTTTATGCGTTTTGCCAAAATAATTATTCTCCCACTCTCGTTTTTATAACTGGATACCGATGGAAAAGAAACTGGGACTGAGCGCGCTGACCGCGCTGGTTTTAAGCTCAATGCTTGGCGCAGGTGTGTTTAGTCTGCCACAGAACATGGCAGCGGTGGCCAGCCCGGCAGCGCTGCTGATTGGCTGGGCGATTACGGGCGTCGGGATACTGCTGCTGGCTTTCGCTATGCTGATCCTGACGCGCGTTCGCCCGGAACTGGATGGCGGGATTTTCACCTACGCGCGCGAAGGTTTCGGCGAACTGATCGGTTTCTGCTCCGCCTGGGGATACTGGCTCTGTGCCGTTATCGCCAACGTCTCTTATCTGGTTATCGTTTTTTCTGCCCTGAGCTTCTTTACCGATACGCCGGAACTCCGCCTGTTTGGCGACGGCAACACCTGGCAGTCCATCATCGGCGCGTCGGTGCTGCTTTGGGTGGTGCACTTCCTGGTGCTGCGCGGTGTGCAAACCGCTGCCAGCATCAACCTGGTCGCAACGCTGGCGAAGCTGTTGCCGCTGGGGTTGTTCATCGTCCTGGCTATCATCATGTTTAAGCTCGATACGTTCAGCCTGGATTTCACCGGTCTGGCACTGGGCGTTCCCGTCTGGGAGCAGGTTAAAAACACGATGCTCATCACGCTGTGGGTGTTTATCGGCGTGGAAGGCGCGGTTGTCGTCTCCGCCCGGGCGAGAAATAAGCGTGATGTCGGACGTGCGACGCTGCTGGCGGTTCTCGCCGCATTGGGCGTCTACCTGCTGGTGACGCTGCTCTCTTTAGGCGTCGTCGCCCGCCCGGAACTGGCGGAGATTCGCAATCCGTCAATGGCGGGTTTGATGGTGAAAATGATGGGGCCGTGGGGCGAAATCATTATCGCGGCGGGTCTTATCGTTTCAGTCTGCGGCGCTTATCTGAGCTGGACCATTATGGCGGCGGAAGTGCCGTTTCTGGCCTCAACGCATAAAGCCTTCCCGCGCATTTTCGCCCGCCAGAATGCGCAAGGCGCGCCATCGGCTTCGCTGTGGCTCACCAACGCGTGCGTTCAGATCTGTCTGGTGCTGATCTGGCTCACAGGTTCGGATTACAACACGCTGTTGACGATTGCTTCAGAGATGATTCTGGTACCCTATTTCCTGGTCGGCGCATTCCTGCTGAAAATCGCCGCGCGCCCTCTTCATCAGGCGGTAGGTGTCGGGGCCTGCATTTATGGCTTATGGTTATTGTATGCGTCCGGCCCGATGCACCTGTTGCTGTCGGTGGTACTGTATGCGCCGGGATTGTTAGTTTTCCTCTACGCACGCAAGACGCATACGCACGATAATGTCCTGAATCGTCAGGAAGTGATGTTGATCGGTCTGCTACTCATCGCCGCTGTTCCGGCTACGTGGATGTTGGTGGGGTAATCGTCGCCCCATTGTTTGATGCCAAAGGAGACTACAATGGGTAAAAACCAGCCCTTGCCCATCCTTATCACGGGAGGAGGCCGCCGCATCGGTCTCGCGCTCGCGTGGCACTTTCTCAATCAAAAACAGCCGGTGATTGTCAGCTACCGGACGCACTATCCGGCCATCGACGGCCTGACGCAAGCGGGCGCGCTGTGCATTCAGGCCGATTTTTCCACCGATGACGGCGTCCTGGCATTTGCTGAGAAGATAAAAACCCATACGCCAGGCCTGCGGGCTATTTTGCATAACGCCAGCGCCTGGATGGCCGAGGCGCCTGGCACCCCGCTCTCTGACGTGCTGGCATGCATGATGCAGATTCACGTCAATACGCCCTATCTGTTAAACCATGCGCTGGAAAGACTGTTGCGCGGCCACGGACATGCGGCCACCGATATCATCCATTTTACGGACTATGTTGTGGAACGCGGCAGCGACAAACACATCGCCTACGCCGCCAGTAAAGCAGCGCTGGATAATATGACCCGCTCTTTTGCCCGCAAACTGGCCCCGGAAGTGAAAGTCAACGCCATCGCCCCGTCGCTGATCCTGTTTAACGAAAACGACGACGCCGAGTACCGTCAGCAGGCGCTCAATAAATCCCTGATGAAGACAGCGCCCGGCGAGAAAGAGGTAATCGACCTGGTGGATTACCTTCTCACCAGCTGCTTCGTTACCGGCCGCAGTTTCGCCGTGGATGGCGGCCGGCACCTGCGTTAATGCAGTTTGATCCAGCAAAATATCAGCAGCCATGCGCTCAGGCCCCAGCACACCACTGCCCCGCCGAGCGCAACGGGCAAACGCAGAAAACCGGTGAAATACCAAAGTGTGGCGAGGTAGACAAAATAAGGGATGATCGACCACATACTGAATACAATGGTCGTGCGTAACGCGTCAATTCCGCGCTCGCTGGCGACAATATAGTGGGCAATCAGTGCAAATGTCGGAAAAAGCGGAATTAATCCGGCGATATAGTAATTTTTTGTTTTTGCCAGCAAGCCAATCAATACCACCACCAGCGCACCCAGCGCGGCTTTTATCACGAGTCCCATTTCGATGCCTTAACACATCAATAACATTGAGGCTGTAGCATAACGGAAGCGCTCTCGTTTAGAAAAGATTAATGGAAGGGAAAACGGAGGCGGTGTATGTTGGCGTTTTCTCCGCGTAATGAACGTTATGAACACCATCGTATTTGTTGAGGATGACCCTGAAGTTGGCTCGCTGATTGCCGCTTATCTGGCGAAACACGATATTGAGGTGCTGATTGAACCTCGCGGCGATCTGGCTGAAGAGACGATCCTTCGCACGCAACCCGAGCTGGTGTTACTGGATATCATGCTGCCGGGCAAAGACGGTATGACCATTTGCCGCGATTTGCGAGGCCGCTGGCAAGGGCCGATTGTCCTGCTGACCTCACTGGACAGCGACATGAACCACATCCTGGCGCTGGAAATGGGCGCCTGTGACTACATCCTGAAAACCACGCCCCCTGCCGTGCTCCTCGCCCGTCTGCGCCTGCATTTACGGCAGAATGAACTCAGCGCGCAGGCAAAAGGCATTCAGGATACGGCGATGACCCCGCATAAAACGCTGCGTTTTGGCGCGTTGATTATTGACCCGGTCAATCGTTCAGTCGCGCTCTCCGGCGAACCGGTTTCGCTTTCCACCGCCGATTTCGAATTACTCTGGGAACTGGCAACCCATGCCGGGCAGATTATGGATCGCGACGCGCTGCTGAAAAACTTGCGCGGCGTCAGCTACGACGGCATGGACCGCAGCGTGGATGTCGCTATCTCAAGGCTGCGTAAGAAATTGCAGGATAACGCCACCGAGCCCTATCGAATCAAAACGGTTCGCAACAAAGGGTATCTGTTTGCCCCCCATGCGTGGGAAGAGAGTCAGCGTGATTAACCGGGTGCATCAATGAAAAAACTGTTCGTTCAGTTTTATCTGCTGCTGTTTGTCTGCTTTCTGGTCATGACCCTGTTGGTCGGGCTGGTGTATAAGTTCACCGCAGAACGCGCAGGCAGACAGTCGCTGGATGATTTGATGAAAAGCTCGCTGTATTTAATGCGCAGCGAATTGCGGGAGATCCCTCCGCGCGACTGGGGGAAAACCCTCAAAGAGATGGATCTTAATCTCTCTTTCGATTTGCGCGTAGAGCCGCTCAATAAATACAAACTCGACGCGCTTACCACACAGCGTCTGCGCGAAGGCGACATCGTCGCGCTGGACGATCAGTATACGTTTATCCAGCGCATCCCCCGCAGCCATTACGTGCTGGCCGTCGGGCCGGTTCCTTATCTCTATTTTCTTCACCAGATGCGGCTACTGGATATCGCGCTGATGGCCTTTATCGCCATCTCCCTCGCCTTTCCGGTGTTTATCTGGATGCGCCCGCACTGGCAGGAGATGCTGCGCCTGGAGGCCGCCGCTCAGCGTTTTGGCGAAGGGCACCTCGCAGAGCGCCTTCACTTTGACAACGGTTCCAGTTTTGAACGTCTCGGCATTGCCTTTAACCAGATGGCAGATAACATCAACGCGCTGATCGCCAGTAAAAAACAGCTTATTGACGGCATCGCCCACGAACTGCGTACACCGCTGGTGCGTCTGCGTTACCGGCTGGAGATGAGTGAAAATCTCAGCGCACAGGAGTCGCAGGCGCTGAATCGCGATATCGGCCAACTGGAAGCGTTAATCGAAGAGTTACTGACCTATGCGCGGCTGGACAGGCCGCAGACTGCGTTAACGCTCACCGTTCCCGACCTCCCCGTGTGGCTGGCGAGCCACCTGGAAGACGTACAGAGCGTCACCCCCGGGCGCACGGTGCGGCTCAGCCAGCTTACGCCTGGCGAGTACGGCGCGCTGGATATGCGGCTAATGGAGCGTGTGCTGGATAATCTGCTCAATAACGCGCTGCGTTATTCCCATTCCACCGTTCAGGCCAGCCTGTTGTTAAGCGGCAATCAGGCGACCCTGATTGTTGAAGACGACGGCCCCGGCATCGCGCCAGATGCGCGCGAACATGTGTTCGAACCCTTTGTGCGTCTCGATCCCAGCCGCGACCGCGCTACCGGAGGCTGCGGGCTGGGATTAGCCATCGTGCGCTCCATCGCCCTGGCTATGGGTGGAACGGTAAGCTGTCGCGAAAGTGAACTGGGCGGCGCCAGATTCACCTTCAACTGGCCCGTCTGGCACAACATCCCCGAATTTCCCCCTGCCTGACGCATAGCGCACGATGGTCAGGCCAGGTATGATGTGATATACAATAAGTATGTTGTAACTAATATCCTTCTTTCTGCGACACTGAAATGGTGGTGATATGGCCCGTTACGATCTTGTCGAACGCCTGAATGGTACTTTTCGCCAGACAGAACACGCGCTGGCAACCCTGACAGAAAATCTCGAACGGCAACCGCTGCTGATTGCCCGCGTCTTCTCCCTCCCCGAAGTGACCAAAGAGGCGGAGCACAACCCTCTGGCGACCATTGCGGTGGAGCAGCATCTGGGAAAAGAGGCCGAATCGCTGGCGCTGCGCCACTATCGCCACCTGTTTATTCAGCAACAGTCTGAAAATCGCAGCAGCAAAGCGGCGGTTCGCCTGCCCGGCGTATTATGCTATCAGGTTGATGATGCCACGCAGGCCGCGCTGGAAAACCAGATCCAGCACATCAATCAGTTAAAAACGACATTTGAGCGTATTGTGACGGTGGAATCAGGATTGCCGTCAGCGGCGCGTTTTGAGTGGGTGCATCGCCATCTGCCCGGTCTTATCACGTTGAATGCCTACCGCGCGTTAACGGTGATCAAGAATCCCGCTACCCTCCGTTTTGGCTGGGCCAACAAGCACATTATTAAGAATCTGCGCCGGGATGAGGTGCTGGCGCAACTGGAGAAAAGCCTGAACACGCCGCGCAGCGTGCATCCCTGGACGCGCGAAGAGTGGCAGGCCAGGCTGGAGCGCGAATATCAGGATATCGCTGCCCTACCGCAACAGGCGCGGCTGAAGATTAAAAGACCGGTGAAGGTACAGCCGATTGCCCGCGTCTGGTACAAAGGGCAGCAGAAACAGGTTCAGCACGCCTGCCCGACGCCGCTTATCGCGCTGATCAATACCGATAAAGGCATGACCGTACCGGATATCGGCGAGCTACTGAATTACGATGCGGACAATGTTCAGCACCGCTTTAAGCCCCAGGCGCAACCGTTGCGACTTATCATCCCCCGGTTGCACCTGTATGTGGCGGATTAACGGCCTGGCTTCATGCTGCCCACCATCAGTTCCGGGCGTACCCAGCTATCAAACTCGGCTTCAGTGAGATACCCCAGCGCCAGGGCGGAGGCTTTTAAGGTCAGCCCTTCCTTGTGCGCTTTTTTGGCGATCTCCGCCGCTTTGTCATAGCCGATGTGCGTGTTGAGCGCGGTGACCAGCATCAGCGATTCATTGAGCAGTTGATTAATACGCTCACGGTTTGGCTCAATACCGACCGCACAGTGCGCATTAAAGCTTTCCATCCCATCCGCCAACAGGCGTACCGATTGCAGGAAATTATGGATAACCATCGGGCGATAGACGTTAAGCTCGAAGTTTCCCGACGCCCCGCCCATATTGATAGCCACATCGTTGCCCATCACCTGACAACAGAGCATGGTCAGCGCCTCGCACTGGGTCGGGTTCACTTTGCCTGGCATAATCGAACTGCCCGGCTCGTTCTCAGGAATGGCAATTTCACCAATGCCGCATCGAGGGCCAGAGGCCAGCCAGCGAACGTCATTGGCGATTTTCATCAGCGACGCCGCCAGCCCTTTTAGCGCGCCGTGCGCATGAACCAGCGCATCACAGGTCGCCAGCGCTTCAAACTTGTTCGGCGCCGTCACAAATGGCGCGCAGGTGATCACCGCCAGCTCATCCGCCACGCGGCGGGCATATTCAGGATGGGTGTTCAACCCTGTGCCCACCGCCGTACCGCCCAGCGCCAGCTCCGCCACATGCGGCAGGCTATTTTCAATATGTTTGAGATTGTGCTCCAGCATCGCCACCCAGCCGGAAATTTCCTGACCGAGCGTCAGCGGCGTCGCATCCTGCAGGTGCGTGCGGCCAATTTTCACAATGTCGGCAAACGCATGGGACTTTTTGCGCAGCGTATCGGTCAGGACATTAAGCTGCGGGATGAGATGCTTGCGTAGCGCCAGCAGCGCCGCAACGTGCATCGCGGTCGGGAAAACGTCGTTCGAACTTTGGCTTTTATTGACGTCATCGTTCGGGTGAACTTTGCGCTCCATGCCGCGAACACCGCCCAGCAGTTCGCTCGCGCGGTTCGCCAGCACTTCGTTCATGTTCATGTTGCTTTGCGTGCCCGACCCGGTTTGCCAGATCGCCAGCGGAAATTCGTCGGGATGTTTATCGGCCAGCACTTCATCAGCCGCCTGCATAATGGCGGAGGCTTTTTCCGCCGACAGCAGCCCTAAGTCCTCGTTAACTTTGGCTGCCGCACGCTTGGTCAGCGCCAGCGCATGGATCAGCGAGACGGGCATTTTCTCCGTGGAGATACGAAAATGCTCCAGCGATCGTTGGGTTTGCGCTCCCCAAAGTTTGTCTGCCGGAACATCAATCCCGCCCATCGAATCTTTCTCGCAGCGTACCGTCGTCATTACTTTCTCCTTGTTAACAATGAAGTTGAGGACATGCTCACACACCTGTCAGGATTAAGTATTGATTGCTTCATAAATACTGCATGGCGCTTTGTGCGCTTCTGAAATGCCGGGCGGCACAGCGCCTTACCCGGCCTGCAAATGTACCTTCTTATTGTCTTACTTCACGCAGCGCGTGCACTGCGAAGTCTGAATTTGCTGGAAGAAATCATTGCCTTTGTCATCCACCAGGATAAAGGCCGGAAAATCTTCCACTTCAATTTTCCAGATCGCTTCCATCCCCAGTTCAGGGTATTCCACGCATTCCAGACTCCTGATGCTGCCCTGCGCCAGCACGGCGGCAGGCCCGCCAATGCTGCCCAGATAGAAGCCGCCGTGTTTATGGCAGGCATCGGTCACCTGTTGGCTACGGTTGCCTTTGGCCAGCATAATCATACTGCCGCCCTGCGACTGAAGCTGATCGACGTAAGAGTCCATACGTCCTGCGGTCGTTGGCCCCAGCGAACCGGACGCGTATCCTTCAGGCGTTTTTGCCGGCCCCGCGTAGTAGATCGGATGATCTTTAACATACTGCGGCAACCCTTCGCCACGGTCCATCCGTTCTTTCAGTTTGGCGTGCGCGATATCACGCCCCACAATAATCGTCCCGTTCAGCGACAGACGAGTTGAAACCGGATACTGCGACAACTGTTGCAGGATCGCTTTCATTGGCTGATTGAGGTCAACGCGAACCGCCTCGCCTTCGCCTGCCTGGCGCAATTCTTCAGGAATATATTTACCCGGATTATGTTCCAGTTTCTCGATCCAGATACCTTTGCGGTTGATCTTCGCTTTAATATTGCGATCCGCAGAGCAGGAGACGCCCATCCCGACCGGACAGGACGCGCCGTGACGCGGTAAACGAATGACGCGGATATCATGGGCAAAATATTTACCGCCGAACTGGGCGCCTAACCCGAGATTCTGCGCTTCCGTCAGCAACTCTTTTTCCAGCTCCACGTCGCGGAATGCCTGACCGTGTTCGTTCCCTTCCGTCGGCAGTTCGTCATAGTATTTTGCGGAGGCCAGCTTAACCGTTTTCAGCGTTGCTTCCGCCGACGTCCCGCCGATCACGAAGGCGATGTGATACGGAGGACAGGCCGCCGTCCCCAGAGTGCGCATTTTATCGACCAGGTAATTTTTCAGTTTGCCCGGCGTCAGCAGCGCTTTGGTTTCCTGATACAGATAGGTTTTGTTGGCGGAACCGCCGCCTTTGGCGATACACAGGAATTTGTATTCATCGCCATCAACGCTGTAGAGATCAATCTGCGCGGGCAGGTTGGTGCCGGTATTGACCTCTTTATACATATCCAGCGGGGCATTTTGCGAATAGCGCAGGTTATCTTCGATGTAAGTGTTATAAACGCCGCGCGCCAGCGCAGCCTCATCACCGCCGCCGGTCCAGACGCGCTGGCCTTTTTTGCCAACGATAATGGCCGTACCGGTGTCCTGGCAGGTTGGTAAAATCCCTTTTGCGGCAATGTCCGAGTTGCGCAGGAATTGCAGCGCGACATATTTATCGTTTTCGCTGGCGTCCGGGTCGCGCAGGATATCAGCGACCTGCTGTTGATGCGCAGGGCGCAGCATAAACGAAGCATCGTGGAATGCCTGACGCGCCATCAGCGTCAGCGCTTCAGGAGCGACCTTAAGCACTTCCTGCCCTTCAAATTCGGCAATGGAAACGTGTTCACTGGTCAGCAGGTAATATTCGGTATCGTCCTTTTTGAGGGGAAAAAGAGCCTGATAATGGAAGGGTTTGTTCGACATTGTTCTCTCACTTACTGCTCGGTCTGGTTATTCTCTGGGCAGATGTTCCATTGCCCTGCTTACCCGTCACGCCTCCAGCGGCAGACATGTTATTGTCCTGCAACCCGAATGCGTCAGGGTGTAAAAAGCGAGTTACACTATCCTACACAATTTTTTAACAAAAACTGAGACAAGTACGACTTTTTGCGCGCAGAGGTTACTTCCCGCGGGTTTCTTGGTTTAATACGCGAATTAATTTCCATATTGAAACAGGGCTTGATAATGCAAAAACTCATCAACTCAGTGCAAAACTATGCATGGGGTAGTAAAACTGCGTTAACGGAACTCTACGGCATTGCGAATCCGTCTCAGCAGCCAATGGCAGAGCTCTGGATGGGCGCCCATCCCAAGAGCAGCTCCCGAATTGAAGGCGCTGACGGGCAAACCGTCTCGTTACGCGACGTGATTGAGCACGATAAAGCCACACTGCTGGGCGAGTCTGTCGCAAAACGTTTTGGCGAACTGCCCTTCCTGTTTAAAGTGCTGTGTGCCGCGCAGCCGCTTTCCATCCAGGTTCATCCGAATAAACACAACTCAGAAATGGGTTTCGCGAAAGAGAATGCGGCCGGTATTCCGATGGATGCCGCCGAGCGTAACTATAAAGATCCGAACCACAAGCCTGAACTGGTCTTTGCCCTGACGCCTTTCCTGGCGATGAACGCATTCCGCGAGTTCTCTGAGATTGTCTCCCTGCTGCAACCTGTTTCCGGCGCGCATACCGCCATTGCCCACTTCCTGCAAGAGCCGAATGCCGAACGCCTGAGCCAGCTGTTCGCCAGCCTGCTCAATATGCAGGGCGATGAAAAATCCCGCGCGCTGGCGGTACTGAAAGCGGCGCTGAACAGCCAACAGGGTGAACCGTGGCAGACGATCCGCGTCATATCCGAATTTTACCCGGATGACAGCGGCCTCTTCTCTCCACTGCTGCTGAACGTGGTCAAGCTGAACCCTGGCGAAGCCATGTTCCTGTTTGCCGAAACGCCTCATGCCTATTTGCAGGGCGTGGCGCTGGAAGTGATGGCGAACTCCGATAACGTCCTGCGCGCCGGGCTGACGCCGAAATATATCGACATTCCTGAGCTGGTCGCGAACGTCAAATTCGTTGCCAAACCTGCCGATCAGCTGCTGACAACGCCGGTAAAACACGGTACGGAACTGGACTTCCCGATTCCGGTGGAAGATTTTGCGTTTTCGCTGCATGACCTCTCCGCTCAGGAAACGGCCATCAGCCAGCAGAGCGCCGCCATTCTGTTCTGCGTGGAAGGCGAAGCGGTGCTGAGCAAGGGCGAGCAGCATCTGGTGCTGAAACCCGGCGAATCCGCGTTTATCGGCGCTGATGAGTCTCCGGTCAACGCCAGCGGCGTGGGCCGTTTGGCCAGGGTTTACAACAAGCTGTAGCAACATACTGAATTTTTTAACAACTCTTGCTAAGCTAGTTAAAGGCTCACAACTTCTCCAGGCGGTTTAATCCGCCTGGTTTCATTTTTATGGATAATCGATATGAAAAAATCGCTGGTAGCTACAGGTGTGATCGTCGCCCTGGGCGTGGTCTGGACAGGCGGGGCCTGGTACACCGGGAAAAAACTGGAAACGCATCTCGCACAGATGGTGAATCAGGCAAATGAGCAGCTTAAACGCACGGCGCCTGAAGCCGCCATTGAGCTGAGCTATCAAAACTACCAGCGCGGCATTTTCAGCAGCCAGTTACAGCTGGTGGCGAAGCCTGTCGAAGGCAAGGAAAACCCCTGGCTGAAGCCAGGACAAAGCGTCGTACTGAACGAAGCGGTGGATCATGGCCCTTTCCCGTTCGCACAGTTGAAATCGTTTAACCTTATCCCTGCGATGGCCTCGGTGAAGACGACCCTGGTCAACAACGACGTCACCAGACCGTTGTTTGATATCGCAAAGGGCGAGACGCCGGTCGAGATTAATTCCCGGATTGGTTATGGCGGCGATACCCGCTCAGATATCTCCCTCAAGCCGTTGAATTATGAAAATAACGGTGAAAAAGTCGCCTTTAGCGGCGGGGAATTTCAGCTGAATGCCGATAAAGACGGCAATGTTGTTTCACTGTCAGGCGAAGCGCAAAGCGGCCTGGTGGATGCCGTCAACGAATATAACCAGAAAGTCCAGATTACTTTTAATAACCTGAAAACCGACGGTTCCAGCACCCTGGCCAGCTTCGGCGAGCGTATTGGCAACCAGACGCTGTCGCTGGAAAAAATGACGGTATCGGTAGAAGGTAAAGAGATGGCCGTGCTGGAAGGCATGGTGATCGACGGTAAGTCCGATCTCGTCAACGACGGCAAAACCATCAATAGCCAGCTGGATTACTCGCTGAACAGCCTTAAAGTGCAGAATCAGGATCTGGGTAGCGGCAAGCTGACGCTGAAAGTGGGACAGATCGATGGCGAAGCCTGGCACCAGTTTAGCCGCCAGTATAACGCTCAGACTCAGGCGCTGATGACGCAACCCGAGGTGGTGCAAAATCCTGAGCTTTATCAGGAGAAAGTAACCGAAGCGTTCTTTGGCGCCCTGCCGCTGCTGATGAAGGGCGAACCGGTGATTACCATCGCGCCGTTAAGCTGGAAGAATGCTAAAGGCGAGACCGCGCTGAACCTCTCCTTGTTCCTGAAAGATCCGGCCGCAACCACTGAAGAATCGCAAACGCTGACTCAGGAAGTGGATCGTTCCGTTAAATCTCTCGATGCGAAGCTGACGATCCCGATGGATATGGCCGTTGAGTTTATGACCCAGGTCGCCAGACTGGAAGGTTATCAGCAGGAAGATGCCGATAAGCTGGCGAATCAACAAGTCAAAGGGTTAGCCGCGATGGGGCAAATGTTCCGCATCACCACGTTGCAGGATAATACCATCGCCACCAACCTACAGTATGCCAATGGTCAGGTAACGCTCAACGGGCAAAAAATGACGCTGGAAGAGTTTGTCGGCATGTTTGGTATGCCTGCGCTCTCCGTGCCGGACGCTCCGGCTATTCCTCAGCAGTAAGTTTTCTGTACGTCCCGCGCCCGGCGGGACTTTCCCGTCGGGCCGCTATTCAAACACCTGCCCCGCCACGCTATTTTTGCGTCACCAGACGAGCGGAAATGGTCTGGCTGCGCGAGTGGCTCTCTTCATGACCAATCCGTTGCAGGATGCGCTCCGCAAGGGTATAGCCAATTTCGCGGGCTGGCGTGCTGGCCCAGATAATCGGCAGATCGTCCAGCGCGTTTTCCGCCACATCAGCAAACGCCGCCAGCGAGATCTGTTGTTCAAAATAGCGATCAACGCCAATTTCACCACTCTGCCGCCCCGCTTTCATCAGGCCAAACCATGCTCCCATCGCAATGGTTTCGTTGTAGCACACCACTGCGCTGATGGTCGGGTTATGCCGCAGTAATGCGGTAATGGCTTCGGCGGCCTGCTTCTGGCTGGATGCGCACTCCAGCACCCAGTCGCTGTGAAAAGGCAACCCAAACTTCAGCAGCGTCGCGCAATAGCCGCCGACGCGCTCCGCGCGCGTTAATGAGGAGCTTTGCCCTCCCAGCCACGCGATCCGCTGATGCCCAAGGCGAATCAGATGTTCCGTCAGTAGCTGCGCCGCCTGCATGTTATCCGGCCGGACAGTATCCACCTCTTCCAGATAACTGGCGCGCGAGGCAAACACCACCGGAATCCCTTTTTCTTCTGCCCGTTCCCAGAGCGCATCGCTGTTACCCGCCGCTCCGGCGATCACCACGCCATCCACACCCTGATTAAGGAGCATAGCGAAACGCTGACTCAGCTGTTCGCCATCCTGACCGCCGTGCAACAAAAAGACCATGCGCCCCTGCGCTTCCAGCGCCTCTGTCAACCCGGCCGTGAGTTCCGCATAAAAAGGCGCAGACAGATCGCGCACAATCAGCCCGATGACGCCGCTCTGCCCACCGCGAAGCGCCGATGCCTGGCGGTTACGCACAAAGCCCAGCTGTTCAATCGCCGCGTTAACCCGCTCGCCGGTGGCTGACGAAATCCGCCCTTTGCCACTGAGCACTAATGAGACGGTACTGACGGAGACGCCAGCCGCCAACGCGACATCATGGATGGTGGTTTTTTTGGCTATAGCCATGAAAAAAGAAAGCTCCCTGATAACGTGACAGATAAAACGTTTTATCAATCACTTATATTTATACGCTTTATTATCGTTCGATAATGTGATTTGCGCCGCACTAAAATTAGGTAAAACGTTTTATCTTCTCGCTCAAATAATTGACCACAGCCTTCTTTTTCACGAGGAGTCGTTAGATGACGACGAAGACAACACCAAAAATAACATTATGGGAATTTTTCCAGCAGTTGGGTAAAACGTTTATGCTGCCCGTGGCGCTGCTCTCTTTCTGCGGGATCATGCTGGGGATCGGCAGCTCGTTAAGCAGCCACGATGTCGTCACCCTGCTCCCGGCGCTGGGCAACCCGGTGCTACAGGCCATCTTTACCTGGATGAGTAAAGTCGGCTCGTTCGCTTTTAGCTTCCTCCCGGTGATGTTTTGTATCGCGATTCCGCTCGGTCTGGCGCGTGAAAACAAAGGCGTCGCCGCGTTTGCCGGTTTCGTCGGTTACGCCGTAATGAACCTTGCCGTGAACTTCTGGTTAACGGCGAAAGGCATTCTGCCGACGACTGACGCCGCCATTCTGAAAGCCAATAACGTACAGAATATTCTCGGGATTCAGTCTATCGACACGGGGATTCTGGGGGCGGTGATCGCCGGTATCGTTGTCTGGATGCTGCATGAACGTTTCCACAATATTCGTCTGCCCGATGCGCTGGCTTTCTTTGGCGGTACGCGTTTCGTGCCGATCGTCTCTTCCGTGGTGATGGGACTGGTCGGGCTGGTCATTCCGCTGGTATGGCCTGTTTTTGCAATGGGCATCAGCGGTCTGGGCCACATTATCAATAGCGCGGGTGATTTCGGTCCGATGATCTTTGGTACGGGTGAGCGCCTGCTGCTGCCGTTCGGCCTGCACCACATTCTGGTCGCGTTAATTCGCTTTACCGAAGCGGGCGGTACGCAGGAAGTCTGCGGCCATAGCGTGAGCGGCGCGTTGACCATTTTCCAGGCGCAACTGAGCTGCCCGACAACGCACGGCTTCTCTGAAAGTGCGACCCGCTTCCTGTCTCAGGGTAAAATGCCTGCCTTCCTCGGCGGCTTGCCGGGCGCCGCGTTGGCGATGTACCACTGTGCGCGTCCTGAAAACCGTCACAAAATTAAGGGGCTGCTGATTTCTGGTCTTATCGCCTGTGTCGTTGGCGGTACCACAGAGCCGCTGGAATTCCTGTTCCTGTTCGTCGCGCCTGTGCTGTATGTGATTCACGCCCTGCTGACAGGTCTGGGATTCACCATCATGGCGATCCTCGGCGTCACCATCGGCAACACCGACGGCAACATCATCGACTTTGTGGTATTCGGGGTCCTGCACGGTCTGTCAACCCAGTGGTATCTGGTTCCGGTGGTCGCCGCCGTCTGGTTCGCGGTGTACTACGTCATCTTCCGTTTCGCCATTACGCGCTTTAATCTGAAAACGCCGGGCCGCGATACCGAAATCGCCAGCAATATTGAAAAAGTCATGGCGGGCACGCCAGGGAAATCAGGCTATAACGTCCCGGCGATTCTGGCCGCGCTTGGCGGCAGTGAAAATATCGTCAGCCTGGATAACTGCATTACCCGTCTACGCCTGTCGGTGAAGGATATGTCGCTTGTGAATGTACAGGCGCTGAAGGACAATCGCGCTATCGGCGTAGTACAGCTGAATCAACATAACTTACAAGTGGTTATTGGCCCTCAGGTACAGTCCGTTAAGGATGAAATGGCGGGTCTGATGAACACGGTTGAGGCATAAGGACAACGATATGTTCGATTTTTCAAAGGTGGTGGATCGTCACGGTACGTGGTGCACGCAGTGGGATTATGTCGCCGATCGCTTTGGCGCCCCTGACCTGCTTCCGTTTACGATCTCGGATATGGATTTCGCTACCGCGCCGTGCATCCTGGAGGCCATCAACCAACGTCTGGCGCACGGCGTGCTGGGTTACAGCCGCTGGAAAAACGATGAGTTTTTAGGGGCGATCGCCCACTGGTTCGCAACCCGTCACCACACCACGGTCGACCCGCAGTCGATCGTGTACGGCCCCTCCGTGATCTACATGGTGTCGGAGCTGATCCGCCAGTGGTCATCCGTCGGTGAAGGGGTGGTGATTCACACCCCCGCTTACGATGCGTTCTATAACGCCATCGAAGGCAACCAGCGTACCGTTATGCCGGTTACGCTACAGAAAAACGCGGACGGCTGGCACTGCGATATGGCCGCGCTGGAAGCGGTGCTCGCCCGGCCAGAGAGTAAAATTCTCCTGCTGTGCAGCCCGCAGAACCCTACCGGAAAGGTATGGACGCGCGATGAACTGGAGACGATGGCTGAGCTATGCCATCGTCACGGCGTGCGGGTCATCTCCGATGAAATCCACATGGATATGGTATGGGGCGCGCAGCCGCATATCCCCTGGAGCAATGTAGCGCGTGGTCGTTGGGCGCTGCTGACCTCCGGGTCAAAAAGCTTCAACATTCCGGCGCTGACCGGCGCCTACGGGTTCATCGGCGATGAGGAAAGCCGCAATCGTTACCTCAGCGTATTGAAGGGGCGTGACGGGCTGTCGTCACCCGCCGTTCTGGCGCTTAGCGCGCACATTGCCGCTTATCAACAGGGCGCGCCGTGGCTGGATGCCCTGCGCGAGTATCTTGCTGATAACCTGAATTATATCGCGCATGCGTTAAACACCGCGTTCCCGACGCTAAACTGGCAGGTTCCGCAATCGACCTATCTGGCCTGGATTGATCTGCGAGCGCTGAATATTGACGACCACGCCTTACAGGATGCGCTGATTCATCAGCAGAAAGTGGCCATCATGCCCGGGTATACTTATGGCGAAGAAGGTCGCGGGTTTGTTCGTCTAAATGCCGGTTGTCCACGTTCGAAACTCGAAAAAGGCGTTAACGGCCTGATCAACGCGATCCGCGCTATACGCTGACAATGATTGCGCAATAAAATTATTTATTGCGCAACATAGATTTTACGCCCGTTTTATTTTTATAATGGCGAGCACTTTTATATTAAAAAAGAGTGCGACCATGATTGATACTTCCCTTCCGTTAACTGACGTTCATCGCCACCTTGATGGCAACATTCGTGCCCAAACTATTCTTGATCTTGGCCGCCAGTTCAATTTAGCCCTTCCGGCACAAACGCTTGACGCGCTCATTCCGCATGTGCAGATCACTTCAACGGAGCCTGACCTGGTCAGTTTTCTGGCAAAGCTCGACTGGGGCGTTAAAGTTCTGGCGTCGCTGGATGCCTGTCGTCGCGTGGCCTTTGAAAATATTGAAGATGCCGCCCGCAACGGCCTGCATTATGTCGAACTGCGTTTTTCTCCGGGTTATATGGCGATGACGCACCAGTTGCCTGTTGCAGGCGTGGTCGAAGCGGTCATCGCTGGCGTACGTGAAGGGTGCCAGACTTTTGGCGTTGAAGCTCGTCTGATCGGCATCATGAGCCGTACTTTCGGCGAGGCGGCCTGTCAGCAGGAACTGGAAGCGCTGCTGGCGCACCGCGATCACATTACTGCGCTTGACTTAGCGGGCGATGAACTTGGCTTTCCGGGCAGTCTGTTCCTCTCTCACTTTAACCGCGCGCGTGATGCGGGCTGGCATATTACCGTACATGCTGGCGAAGCGGCGGGACCGGAGAGCATCTGGCAGGCCATTCGCGAACTGGGCGCCGAGCGTATCGGTCATGGCGTGAAGGCCGTGGAAGATCGCGCGCTGATGGATTTTCTGGTCGAGCAGCGAATCGGTATCGAATCCTGTCTGACGTCTAATATCCAGACCAGCACCGTTGCCTCGCTGGCTGCACATCCGCTGAAAACGTTCCTTGAGCATGGCGTGCAGGCAAGTTTGAATACGGATGATCCCGCGGTACAGGGTGTGGATATTATTCACGAATACACGGTAGCGGCGCCGGCGGCAGGATTAACCCGCGAGCAGATTCGTCAGGCGCAGATCAATGGTCTGGAAATGGCGTTTTTAAGCGAAGCGGAAAAACGCACATTGCGTGAGAAAGTCGCTGCGGTTTAAGCACGCAACGCCTGATGGCGCTGCGCTTATCAGTCCTGTAACGACACAACCGTAGGCCGGATAAGGCGTTTACGCCGCCATCCGGCAACACCCGGCGCCAGAAGAGTACACCGTCATCACGCGAGGCACAGCGTAGAGCGATGCTTCGCTGATTCAATCCCCAGCTCAATCAACTCCATAATCTGGATCGCCTGGCTCGCCGGAACCGGGTTTTCACCGTTGCCATTCAGCGCGTCACGGATGCCCGCATAATAAGCCGGATAATTACCCGGCACCGTCAGCCAGGTCTCTTCCACACGGTCTTCGCCTTCCACGCGCGTCAACACGCCGTCACGCATGTCGTAACCCCAGTCTTCCTGCGGCAGTCGCTCACCGTTTTTCAGCCGCTCCTCTTGTGGATCGAGGCCATATTTCACGTAACTGCCGCGCGAGCCATGCACGATATAACGTGCTGATTCTGCCGCTGCCAGCATCGTACCGTGCAGAATCACCCGACGCTGCGGGTAGGATAATATCGCGTGGAAATAATCCGTCGACTGCGCGCCAGGACGAAGCTGCGCCAGATCCACCGTCATGCTGACCGGCAAACCGAACAGATTGATCGCCTGATCCAGCAGATGCGGCGCCAGATCGTACCAGATACCGCTGCCAGGGCCGCCCTGTTCGCGCCAGCGATCGCGTACCTGCGGGCGGAAACGGTCGAAATGGGATTCAAAGTAAGCCACTTCCCCCAGAACGCCATCGGCCAGCAATCCTTTCAACGTCAGGAAATCACTGTCCCAACGGCGGTTATGGAACACAGAAAGCACGCGTCCCAGGCTGCGCGCCAGGGCGTCGAGTTCACGGGCTTGTGACAGTGTCACGGTAAAGGGTTTATCCACAACCACATGTTTTCCCGCTTCAAGCGCGGCTTTCGCCAACGGAAAATGGGTGTCGTTGGGCGTAGGAATGACGATAAGGTCGATATTCGGATCGTTAAAAAGATGCTTAGGCTCTGAGACAACCGCCACAGAAGGCCAGTCCGCCTTCACTTTTGTTTCATCACTACTGGAAACCACCGCCAGTTCCAGACCCGGCGTCCCTACGATTAAGGGCGCATGGAAAGTCTTGCTGGCATAACCATAACCAATTAGCCCTACCCGGATGTTGTCACTCATGTCTTTGCCTCTCATGTCAGAACGGGGTCATTTCACACTATCCCTTAACCACTCACAATAGTTTAATAACCGCCAGGTTATAAAGGTTGTTGCTTAACTTAAGTCAAACATCAGTGACTTCGGGCTCTCCTGCGGCGAAAAAGTCGCTGAAATCGTTCCCGACACCCTTGCCGTCTTATTTATTGATGAGTAACATTTGCATCCTGTGTTTATGGATAAATCAAAGCAAAAAAATGTCGTCAGTAATGAATCGCCTTATTGAATTAACCGGTTGGATTGTTCTCGTTGTCTCAGTGATCCTCTTAGGCGTCGCCAGCCATATCGATAATTACCAGCCCCCTGAACCGACGGCCTCCGTTCAGAAAAAATAAGCGTGTCCTGGCCAGTTGCGGCATAGCGGCATATCGTCAGAAATGGTTTCGGTTTACAGCCAGAAAAATCAGGAAAAGATGAAAAGCGGCAAAAAAAGCGAAATATGCCGTCTGCTGGCCGCACGCTTATTGCCAGTTGTCATGAAGCGCGTTACCCTTCCGGCAGGTGCTCTGCTCACCTGATTCATGACACGTAAGAATACGCTTATTTACCCTTGCGCGCCGATTATTCTTTTCGGTGTCGTTTTGTTTATTTTTATATTCACTACTCCGTTGGTGTTATTTGTTTAATATGGATCGCTATTTATGACAGTTCAGGATTATTTATTAAAATTCCGCAAAATCAGTTCGCTTGAGAGCCTGGAAAAACTGTTTGATCACCTTAACTACACCCTCTCTGACGATCGGGAGATCATCAATATGTATCGCGCCGCAGATCATCGTCGCGCGGAGCTGGTCTCGGGCGGTCGTCTGTATGATGTCGGTCAGGTGCCAAAATCAGTCTGGCATTACGTACAATAAAGAAAGTAGCGATCGGCGTTAAAAGCTTTATAATACTGGCCCCAAAATGAAATAGTCTGCCTGTTCGCGCTGGCAAATCTGGAGAAGATATGACCACAACACCGGCACAACGCATCGGGGGCTGGTTGCTTGGCCCACTGGCCTGGCTGTTAGTCGCGTTACTGAGCGCCTCGCTCGCGTTATTGCTCTATGCTACTGCGCTGGCTACGCCGCAGACATTCCATATGCTCAGTGAGCAAAGTACCGGCAACCTGTTGTTGTGGGGCGTTTCGTTTATTACCGCCATCGCAATGTGGTATTACACCTTATGGTTGACCATCGCCTTCTTCAAGCGCCGCCACTGCGTGCCTAAACATTATATTATCTGGCTGCTGGTGTCGGTCTTGCTGGCAATTAAAGCCTTTGCCTTTTCGCCAGTCTCAGACGCGTTTGCGGTTCGCCAGCTGTTGTTCCCGTTACTGGCGGCCGCGCTGATCGTACCCTATTTCAAACGCTCGGCGCGCGTTAAAGCAACGTTTGTGAACCCGTAATACCCTTACAGTTAACCTGTTGTCGCCTGCTGTAGATTGACAGATAATAGGCGGCTTTTTTATTTCAGGCCGAAAAATGACTGATTACCTGCTGCTCTTTGTCGGAACTGTGCTGGTCAATAACTTTGTACTGGTCAAGTTTCTGGGTCTTTGCCCGTTTATGGGGGTTTCCAAAAAGCTGGAAACCGCAATGGGTATGGGGCTCGCCACCACGTTTGTGATGACGCTGGCGTCTATCTGCGCCTGGCTGATTGACACCTGGATTTTGATTCCGCTCGATCTCATCTACCTGCGAACGCTGGCGTTTATTCTGGTCATCGCGGTGGTAGTGCAATTTACTGAGATGGTGGTGCGTAAAACCAGTCCGGCATTGTACCGCCTGCTGGGGATCTTCCTGCCGCTCATCACCACCAACTGCGCGGTGCTCGGCGTGGCGCTGTTGAACATTAACCTCGGTCATAATTTTTTGCAGTCGGCGTTGTACGGTTTCTCCGCCGCCGTCGGCTTCTCTCTGGTGATGGTGCTGTTCGCGGCGATTCGCGAGCGCCTCGCCGTGGCAGACGTCCCTGCCCCTTTTCGCGGTAACGCGATTGCACTGATTACCGCAGGTTTAATGTCTCTGGCCTTTATGGGCTTTAGTGGTTTGGTGAAGTTGTAATGAATGCTATCTGGATTGCCGTAGTCGCCGTGAGCCTGCTGGGCCTGGCATTCGGCGCCATCCTGGGGTACGCCTCCCGCCGGTTTGCCGTGGAAGACGATCCCGTAGTCGAAAAAATCGACGAAATTTTACCGCAGAGCCAGTGTGGGCAGTGCGGCTATCCTGGCTGCCGCCCTTATGCTGAAGCCATCGGTAGTCAGGGTGAAAAAATTAACCGCTGTGCGCCAGGCGGCGAAGCGGTGATGTTGAAAATCGCAACGTTACTGAACGTCGATCCGCAACCTATCGATGGTGATGAACAGGAAGTTGCGCCAGTGCGTATGCTGGCGGTCATCGATGAAAACAATTGCATCGGCTGCACTAAATGTATTCAGGCATGCCCGGTGGATGCCATTGTGGGCGCCACGCGCGCGATGCATACGGTCATGAGCGATCTCTGCACCGGCTGTAACCTGTGCGTTGACCCGTGCCCGACGCAATGCATTGAATTACGCCCGGTAGCGGAAACACCTGACAGTTGGAAGTGGGATTTGAACACCATCCCCGTTCGTATCATTCCCGTGGAACAACATGCTTAAGTTATTCTCTGCATTCAGAAAAGATAAAATCTGGGATTTCGATGGCGGCATTCATCCGCCGGAAATGAAAACCCAGTCAAACGGTACGCCTCTGCGACAGGTTCCACTGGCGCCGCGCTTTATCATTCCTCTTAAGCAGCATATTGGCGCTGAGGGCGAGCTGTGCGTTAACGTGGGCGATCGCGTCCTGCGAGGCCAGCCGCTGACCCGTGGTCGCGGCCGCATGCTGCCCGTCCATGCGCCGACGTCCGGGAAAGTTATCGCGATTGAGCCCCACTCTACCGCGCACCCGTCGGCCCTGGCTGAGCTTAGCGTGATGATTGATGCCGATGGCGAAGATCGCTGGATCGAACGCGACGGCTGGGCGGATTATCAGCGCCGCAGCCGCGAAGAGCTAATTACCCGAATTCACCAGTTCGGCGTTGCCGGGCTCGGCGGCGCGGGGTTCCCGACCGGCGTCAAATTACAGGGCGGCGGCGATAAGATTGAAACGCTGATCATCAACGCGGCGGAGTGTGAACCCTATATCACCGCTGATGACCGCTTAATGCAGGATTGCGCCGCGCAGGTGGTGGAAGGCATCCGTATCCTTGCCCATATTCTGCAACCGCGTGAGGTCCTGATAGGTATCGAAGATAACAAGCCGCAGGCCATTTCAATGCTGCGTGCCGTTCTGGCCGATGCGCATGATATCGCGTTACGCGTTATCCCAACGAAATACCCTTCCGGCGGCGCAAAACAACTTACCCAGATCCTGACCGGGAAACAGGTTCCGCACGGTGGTCGCTCTTCTGATATCGGCGTGCTGATGCAAAACGTTGGTACGGCTTATGCCGTCAAACGCGCAGTGATTGACGGGGAACCGATCACCGAGCGCGTTGTGACCTTGACCGGAGAGTCCGTCAGCCGTCCCGGTAACGTCTGGGCCAGGCTGGGGACGCCTGTCAGCCACCTGCTTAATGATGCGGGCTTCTGTTCTTCAGCCGATCAAATGGTGATTATGGGCGGCCCGCTGATGGGCTTTACCCTGCCCTGGCTTGATGTTCCCGTCGTGAAGATCACTAACTGCCTTCTCGCGCCTTCCGCTACGGAAATGGGCGAAACGCCGGAAGAGCAAGGTTGTATCCGCTGTAGCGCCTGTGCCGATGCCTGTCCCGCCGATTTGTTGCCCCAACAGTTGTACTGGTTCAGCAAAGGCCAACAGCACGATAAAGCCACCGCGCATAACATTGCCGACTGCATTGAGTGCGGCGCTTGCGCCTGGGTATGCCCCAGCAGCATTCCGCTTGTGCAGTATTTCCGTCAGGAAAAAGCGGAGATTTACGCGATCGCGCAAGAAGAAAAACGCGCGGCTGAAGCGAAAGCGCGTTTCGAGGCCAGACAGGCGCGACTGGAGCGTGAGAAAGCCGCACGCCTTGAGCGCCATAAAAATGCGGCCGCACAACCTGCGGCAAAAGATCAGGATGCCATCGCCGCAGCGCTGGCGCGCGTAAAAGAGAAACAGGCACAGGCGACTCAGCCTGTTGTCATCAACGCGGGAGAGAAGCCGGATAACAGCGCGGTTATTGCTGCCCGTGAAGCGCGTAAAGCGCAGGCGCGCGCCAGACAGACGGAGAACGCCGCTGCGGAACCCGCCGAGCCGGTCGACCCGCGCAAAGCCGCCGTCGAAGCGGCAATTGCCCGCGCCAAAGCACGCAAGCAGGAACAGCAGGCCGCTGCGGAACCTACCGAACCGGTCGACCCGCGTAAAGCCGCTGTCGAAGCGGCAATTGCCCGCGCCAAAGCGCGCAAGCAGGAACAGCAGGCCGCTGCGGAACCCGCCGAACCGGTCGACCCGCGCAAAGCCGCTGTCGAAGCAGCAATTGCCCGCGCCAAAGCGCGCAAGCAGGAACAGCAGGCCGCTGCGGAACCCGCCGAACCGGTCGACCCGCGTAAAGCCGCCGTCGCAGCGGCGATTGCCCGCGTTCAGGCAAAAAAAGCAGCACAGCAGCAGGTTGTTAACGAGGAATAAATGGTATTCAGAATCGCAAGCTCGCCTTATACCCATAACCAGCGCCAGACATCGCGTATCATGATGCTGGTGTTAATCGCCGCGCTGCCGGGGATTGCCACCCAGCTATGGTTTTTCGGTTGGGGCACATTGTTCCAGATTATACTGGCCGCAGTCAGCGCGCTGGCCGCAGAAGCCGCCGTGCTTCAACTGCGTAAACAGCCAATCGCCGCTATCTTAAAAGACAATTCAGCATTGCTGACCGGTTTACTGCTCGCTGTGAGCATACCGCCTCTCGCTCCGTGGTGGATGGTGGTATTAGGCACCGTATTTGCCGTCATTATCGCCAAGCAGCTTTACGGCGGTCTGGGGCAAAACCCATTCAACCCAGCGATGATTGGTTATGTTGTTTTGTTGATTTCATTCCCGGTACAGATGACAAGCTGGCTCCCGCCGCATGACATCGCCGCAACGGCGCCAGGCCTTCTGGATGCGTTGCAGGTCATCTTCACCGGACACACCGCCAGCGGCGGCGACATGAATACGTTACGCATGGGCATTGACGGCATCAGCCAGGCTACGCCGCTCGATACGTTCAAAACCTCGTTACATGCCGGGCACGCCGTTGAACAGATTATGCAGTACCCTATCTACAGCGGCATGCTGGCCGGTGCGGGCTGGCAGTGGGTAAACATCGCCTGGCTTATTGGCGGCGTGTGGCTGCTCTGGCAAAAAGCGATCCGCTGGCACATTCCGGTCAGCTTTTTAGTGACGCTGGCTGTCTGCTCCACTCTGGGATGGGCATTCGCCGGGGATTCACTGGCGTCTCCGCAGTTGCATCTGCTTTCTGGCGCGACAATGCTGGGCGCGTTCTTTATTCTGACCGATCCCGTCACCGCCTCGACAACCAATCGTGGTCGTCTGATTTTTGGCGCGCTGGCGGGTTTGTTAGTGTGGTTGATTCGCAGTTTCGGGGGATACCCGGACGGTGTGGCGTTCGCCGTACTGCTGGCGAATATCACGGTGCCTTTGATTGATTACTACACCCGACCTCGCGTCTACGGGCATCGCTAAGGACACCCCATGCTGAAAACGATTCGTAAACACGGTATCACGCTGGCGCTGTTTGCCGCAGGCTCGACGGGGCTGACGGCGGCCATTAACCTGGTCACTAAATCGACGATTGCCGAGCAGGCGGTTCTCCAGCAAAAAGCGTTATTTGATCAGGTTCTGCCTGCCGATCGCTACAATAATACCTTGCAGGACAGCTGCTTTCTGGTGAATGCTCCGGCGCTGGGCAAAGGTACGCACCGCATCTATATCGCCCGTCAGGACGATAAGCCCGTCGCCGCCATTCTTGAAGCCACGGCGCCGGACGGCTATTCTGGCGCCATACAGCTCCTGGTTGGCGCTGATTTCAGCGGCACTGTGCTGGGTGCACGCGTGACAGAACATCATGAGACGCCTGGCCTGGGCGATAAAATTGAGCTGCGCTTATCCGACTGGATCACCCACTTCAGCGGGAAGACGATCGGCGCTGAGAACGATGCTCACTGGGCAGTGAAAAAAGACGGCGGTGATTTTGACCAGTTTACCGGCGCAACCATTACCCCTCGGGCAGTGGTCAACGCGGTGAAGCGTGCGGGCCTGTACGCGCAGACCTTACCGGCGCAACTTCCTCAACTTACCGCCTGTGGAGAATAAACCATGAGCGAAATTAAAGACGTTATCGTTCAGGGCTTGTGGAAAAACAACTCAGCGCTTGTACAGCTGCTTGGCATGTGCCCGCTACTGGCAGTGACCTCCACCGCCACGAACGCATTAGGCCTCGGCCTCGCCACCACGCTGGTGTTGACGCTGACCAACCTGACAATTTCCGCCCTGCGCCGCTGGACGCCAGCGGAAATCCGCATCCCAATCTACGTAATGATCATCGCGTCCGTGGTCAGTGCAGTACAGATGCTGATCAACGCTTATGCCTTCGGCTTGTATCAGTCGCTGGGGATCTTCATTCCACTGATTGTGACCAACTGCATCGTTGTGGGGCGCGCAGAGGCTTTTGCCGCGAAAAAAGGCCCGGCGCTGTCCGCGCTGGACGGTTTTTCCATTGGCATGGGGGCGACCGGTGCCATGTTTGTCCTCGGCTCCATGCGTGAAATCATCGGCAATGGCACGTTGTTTGATGGCGCTGACGGTCTGCTGGGCGACTGGGCGAAAGTGCTGCGCGTGGAGATTTTTCATACCGACTCGCCTTTCCTGCTGGCGATGCTGCCGCCCGGCGCTTTTATTGGCCTGGGGCTGATGCTGGCCGTGAAGTACCTTATTGACGAGAAAATGAAAAAACGCCGCGCCGAAGCCGTTGCCGCTGAGCTTCCGTCAGGTGAAACAGGGAATGTGTAATGAACAAAACAAAACGACTGGAAATATTAACGCGCCTGCGTGACAACAATCCACACCCCACAACGGAGTTAAATTTCACCTCGCCGTTTGAGCTACTCATCGCCGTATTGCTGTCAGCACAGGCCACGGACGTCAGCGTGAATAAAGCGACCGCAAAACTTTATCCCGTCGCCAATACCCCGGCGGCTATGCTGGAGCTTGGCGTCGAGGGCGTAAAGTCGTATATCAAGACTATCGGCCTGTTCAACAGCAAAGCGGAGAATGTGATTAAGACCTGCCGGATGTTGCTTGAACTGCACAATGGCAAGGTTCCAGAGGATCGGGCGGCTCTGGAAGCGCTGCCCGGCGTCGGGCGTAAAACAGCTAACGTGGTGCTCAATACCGCATTTGGCTGGCCAACTATCGCTGTCGATACGCATATTTTCCGCGTCTGTAACCGGACACAGTTCGCCCCCGGTAAAAACGTCGAGCAGGTGGAAGAAAAACTGCTCAAGGTCGTTCCAGCGGAATTTAAAGTCGATTGCCACCACTGGTTAATTCTGCATGGCCGCTACACCTGCATTGCCCGTAAACCACGCTGCGGCTCCTGCATTATTGAAGATCTTTGCGAATACAAAGAGAAAGTCGATATCTGATGCGCCAGGGGCGACGCCGTACGCCCCGACGCATAACAATTTGTTATCCACTTCGGCTCACCTGTTTACCCGACTATGATACCGGCCCGCTTCGCTTTCTTAATGCAATGTTCTTTTGATTTAACACTTCACCAGGTTAATCGTTTTTTTAGAAACTGAAATTTCTATCTATACGTGATCCAGATCACGTTGATAACTTCGTGTAAAATTTTTTATCAAATACGGTTAAAATTACAACCAGATGACCTGATGATGCCTTTTCAATACAAAACATTACACTGGCTATTTTTCAGATAATGGCCTATATCACTACTTTAAACCTCAAATAGCAGAACATATCGCCACCATCCGCTTTTTCGCCCATCCCTGTAGTGTAAAAAACTGCCATTTTACAAATGAAGAAATTTAACGCTACATAACATTTCTCAGTCCCGATGATTCCACCACGCAAGATATATGTAACAGAATATTACAAACCCCTTGTATGGAAGGGAAAGATAGTGAACATTACTTGCCGTTTCCCCTCCCACTATAACAATCGGACGGATGAACTTGACTCATCACGCGCCAGAACACCCCCGTTAATATGGGATGTAAAAAAAGAGGTAAAAGTGTCTACTGCAAACAATAAACCAACTGAAAGCGTCAGTTTGAACGCTTTCAAACAACCGAAATCGTTCTATCTCATTTTCTCTATTGAGTTATGGGAGCGTTTTGGTTATTACGGCCTGCAAGGAATTATGGCCGTCTACCTGGTTAAACAACTGGGTATGTCAGAAGCGGATTCCATCACCCTTTTCTCTTCCTTTAGCGCCCTGGTGTATGGTCTGGTCGCCATTGGCGGCTGGTTAGGGGATAAAGTTCTGGGCACCAAACGCGTCATTATGCTGGGTGCTATCGTACTGGCGATTGGTTATGGCCTGGTCGCCTGGTCCGGTCATGATGTTGCGATCGTCTATATGGGGATGGCGACCATCGCCGTAGGTAACGGTCTGTTCAAAGCGAACCCGTCTTCTCTGCTGTCGACCTGCTATGCCAAAGATGACCCGCGTCTGGACGGTGCATTCACCATGTACTACATGTCCATCAACATCGGTTCCTTCTTCTCTATGCTGGCGACGCCGTGGCTTGCCGCAAAATTCGGCTGGAGTGTGGCGTTTGCCCTGAGCTTCGTCGGTATGCTCATCACGGTGGTTAACTTCCTGTTCTGCCGCAGTTGGGTTAAAGATTACGGCTCAAAACCAGACTTCGAAGCGGTACATTTCGGTAAATTGCTGGCGACTATCGCAGGCGTTATCGTGCTGATCGCTATCGCGACCTGGCTGCTGCACAACCAGGGCATTGCACGTATGGTTCTGGGCGTGATCGCTCTGGGTATCGTGATTATCTTTGGTAAAGAAGCGTTCGCGATGCAGGGCGCGGCACGTCGTAAAATGATCGTCGCATTCATCCTGATGCTGGAAGCGATTATCTTCTTTGTGCTGTACAGCCAGATGCCGACGTCACTGAACTTCTTCGCAATCCGTAACGTTGAACACACAATCCTCGGTATCGCGGTTGAACCGGAGCAGTATCAGGCGCTGAACCCGTTCTGGATCATCATTGGTAGCCCGATTCTGGCGGCCATCTATAACAAGATGGGTGATACGCTGCCGATGCCGACTAAATTCGCTATCGGTATGGTTCTGTGCTCTGGCGCGTTCCTCGTTCTGCCGCTGGGCGCGAAATTCGCTACAGATGCAGGCATTGTGTCTGTTAACTGGCTCATCCTCAGCTACGGTCTGCAAAGTATCGGTGAGCTGATGATCTCCGGCCTGGGTCTGGCAATGGTTGCCCAGCTGGTTCCGCAGCGTCTGATGGGCTTCATCATGGGTAGCTGGTTCCTGACTACGGCGGGCGCCAACCTGATTGGTGGCTACGTGGCTGGCATGATGGCGGTGCCGGAAAACGTTACTGACCCGCTGATGTCTCTGGAAGTTTACGGTCGCGTATTCCTGCAAATCGGTGTCGCCACTGCGGTTATCGCCGCGCTGATGCTTATCACCGCGCCGAAACTGAATCGTATGACTCAGGATGATGAAGAAAACGCGAAGGCCGCCAAAACCGCTACCGCGTAATTTTCAGGGAAACTGATATTCAGGCCGCTAACGTGCGTTAGCGGCTTTTTTTTTGCCTGATGCCGCACTACCATACGTTAAACCTCAGCAAAAAGGAGTTACCGATGAAACTGTTCTACAAACCGGGCGCCTGTTCTCTTGCTTCTCACATCACCCTGCGGGAAAGCGGTATTGATTTCACGCTGGATGGCGTTGATCTGGCGAAAAAGCGTCTGGAAAACGGCGATGATTATTTCGCGGTAAACCCAAAAGGACAGGTTCCGGCTCTGCTGCTGGACGATGGCACCTTACTGACCGAAGGCGTTGCGATTATGCAATATCTGGCAGATAGCGTGCCCGATCGTCAGCTGTTGGCACCGACAGGCACCATCTCCCGCTACAAAACGCTGGAATGGCTCAACTATATTGCCACGGAGTTGCACAAAGGTTTTACGCCACTCTTCCGCCCGGATACGCCAGAGGAATATAAACCGATTGTCCGTGCGCAGCTGGAGAAAAAATTGCACTACGTGAATGACGCGCTCCAGGAAGGCCTGTGTCTTTGCGGCCAGCGTTTCACGATCGCAGATGCCTACCTTTTTACCGTGTTGCGTTGGGCGAAAGCGGTGAAGCTGAATATGGAAGGATTAAGCCATATCGACGTTTATATGGCGCGGGTCGCTGAACGCCCCTGCGTGGCGGCGGCGCTGAAGGCGGAAGGTTTGAACTAATGGTTGTTGCGCCGGATGGCGGCTACGCCTTATCCGGCCTACAGAACACCCCGTAGGCCCGGTTAGCGTTAGCGCCACCTGGCACTTTGCCGGATGGCGGCTGCGCCTTATCCGGCCTACAGAACAACCCGTAGGCCCGGTTAGCGTTAGCGCCACCGGGCACTTTGCCGGATGGCGGCTGCGCCTTAATCCGGCCTACAGAACAACCCGTAGGCCCGGTAAGCGTTAGCGCCACCGGGCGCTTCGGTAAAACTCACAGCTGCGTCGCGCTGAAATAGTGTTCAGGTTTAGCAATGCGATCCTGCGCGGCCACCACCTGCAACTCGTATTCCTGCATATTTTTCGTGGCGATCATAATTTCATATACCGCCGCAGTAACGTGTTCAAGCGCTTGCTGCAACGTTGCGCCCTGCAACAGTTTTACCAGCAACAAACCGCTGGTCACATCCCCGACACCCACCGGCTGACACATCCCGAAATCAACAAGCGGACGGCTAATATGCCAGGCTTCATCCGCCGTCACCAGCAACATCTCAAAGCGGTCGGGGCTGTATCCTGCCCGGGCGAGATGTTTAACCAGCACGACTTGCGGCCCTTCAGCAATCAGCTCCCTGGCAGCCAGTACGGCTTCATTAACATTATTGACCGCATGTTCACAGAGAATTTCCAGCTCCACCAGATTGGGCGCGATAATGTCGCTGGCCGGGAGCGCATGGCGAACGAGGAACTCAGCGACGCCAGGCGCCACGATGCACCCTTTTTCAGGATGACCCATAACCGGATCGCAGAAATATTTCGCCTGTGGATTCGCCGCTTTTACTTTACGGACAATCCCCAGAATATGCTCACCCTGCTCTGCGGAACCCAGATAGCCGCTAAGAACCGCATCGCACGTCTGAAGTTTATCGATATCCGCAATACCCTGAACAATTTCAGTCAAATGTTCGGGCGGCATAACGCAACCGGTCCATTTGCCATACTGCGTGTGGTTAGAAAACTGAACGGTATTCAGCGGCCAGACATTCGCGCCAAGGCGGCGCATCGGAAATTCAGCAGCACTGTTGCCCGCATGGCCGAACACAACATGCGACTGGATGGCGAGGATATTCTTCATGTTTACCATAACCCTAAAATAATAAAGGGGCGTGGTTTCCCACGCCCCTGCTGACTTTTTATTATTTCCAGCAAATCAGACAGTAATTCTTTTTACCGCGGCGCAACAGCGTGTAGCGCCCGAATAAAATGTCGCTGTCCTGGAAGAAATATTCCGGGTCTGACTGTTTTTCACCGTTGATGGTCACCGCATTAGAGGCGATGGTTTTACGTGCCTGACCACGAGACGGTTGCAGTTCGGAATCCACCAGCGCCTGCATCAGATCGGCGCCTTTTTCCATCTCGATCATCGGCACGCCATCCTGAGCCAGTTGTTCGAAATCGGCTTCGCTGAGATCGCTCAGATTACCGTTGAACAGGCTTTCAGTGATACGTTTCGCCGCAACCAGACCTTCTTCGCCATGCACCAGGCGCGTGACCTGCTCTGCCAGCACATACTGGGCACGCGGCGCTTTACCGCTGTGCTTATCTTCTTCTTCCAGCGCATTGATCTCGGCAATGTCCATGAAGGTGAAGAATTTCAGGAAGCGGTACACGTCAGCATCTGCGGTGTTGATCCAGAACTGGTAGAACTTGTACGGACTGGTCTTTTTCGGATCCAGCCATACCGCGCCGCCTTCGGTTTTACCGAACTTGGTGCCATCCGCTTTGGTGATCAGCGGTACGGTCAGACCGAACACCTGGTTCTGATGCAGACGACGGGTCAGATCGATACCGGAGGTGATGTTGCCCCACTGGTCAGAGCCGCCGATTTGCAGCGTAACGCCGTGCAGTTTATTCAGGCAGGCAAAGTCATAACCCTGCAACAGGTTATAGGAGAACTCGGTAAAGGAGATACCCTGATCGTCACGGTTCAGACGTTGCTTCACCGCTTCTTTGTTGATCATCTGATTGACGGAGAAGTGCTTGCCGATGTCGCGCAGGAAGGTCAGCACATTCATGCCGCCAAACCAGTCGTAGTTATTCGCGGCAATGGCGGAATTGTCACCACAGTCAAAATCGAGGAACGGTGCAACCTGCTTGCGGATTTTATCCACCCACTCCTGCACAGTATCTTCGGTGTTCAGTTTACGCTCAGCGGCTTTAAAGCTCGGGTCGCCAATCAGACCGGTCGCGCCGCCTACCAGCGCAACAGGCTTGTGACCTGCCTGCTGGAAGCGTTTCAGGCATAACAATGGAACAAGATGCCCCAAATGCAAGCTGTCAGCGGTAGGGTCGAAGCCGCAATAGAGCGCGATTGGGCCTTGCGCCAGTCGCTCTGCTAACGCTTCCTCGTCCGTTACCTGGGCCACCAGCCCCCGCTCTTGCAATTGTTTAATCAAGTTACTGCTTGCCATCAAAATCTCCATGTATAAAACGACTGCACCTTTGCCGGTACACGACTTTTCGCCAGACGCGAAAGGTATATAGAATAAAGCGCTGACGCACGCAGCGCTAGCGCTTAACACAACAAATTTCGGGGTTTAAGGAGCAAGCCGGTCAATTTTCCACGCGTTGTTTTCGCGCTGGTATAAAAAGCGGTCGTGTAAACGGTGTTCGCCGCCCTGCCAGAACTCCATCTGTTCAATATTGACACGGAATCCGCCCCAGAAGCTGGGCAACGGGACTTCCCCTTGCTGGAACTTCTGCTTCAGCTCAAGGAATTTGCTTTCCAGAATGCCGCGCGCAGAGATTCGGCTGGATTGTTTAGACACCCAGGCGCCAATCTGGCTGTCGCGCGGGCGGCTGTGGAAGTATTTCACCACTTCAAGCGTGGAAAGGCGTTCCGCTTTGCCAGTCACCATCACCTGCCGTTCCAGCATATGCCACGGGAACAACAGACTGATGCGCGGATTATTTTCGAGGTGATGCGCCTTACGGCTGCCCAGGTTGGTGTAAAACACCATCCCTTTTTCATCGTAATGTTTAAGCAGCACAATGCGTTGATAAGGCTGACCGTTTTCATCGACGGTGGCGACCACCATCGCGGTCGGGTCCGCCAGTCTGGCATCACATGCCTGACCCAGCCAGCGTTCGAAAAGGGTTAACGGTTCAGCGGGAAGATCGTTGCGACGCAGGCCGCCTCTGGTGTATTCACGGCGCAGATGCGCGATTTGCTGCAATTCGTCGTTATCAGACATGGTGTTCGCTACGGATTGTCAGTGGGTGGCGCTATTGTGCGCCGCCCAGGTGAAAATCTCAACGCTTCGGGTTTTGTAACTGGCAGTTATTCAGCACAATTCTGTCGCGTTTATAGACCGTTGCGCCATCGCCTTTTGACCAAAAGACGTAGATGCCGTCCGTGTAACGTGCTCCCGACGCAGACATGCCCTGTTTGAGGTTCAGCAGTTTATTGTCGTAAACAAAATTCACCTCTTGCCGGGTATTGTTCATTTTTACGGTAAGCGGTTTTTCATCACACTGATATTCCAGCGTGTCCGTTTGCATACGCTCAAGCAATTGGTTGTAGACGCTACAACCGCTCAGGAGCACAGGCAGACATACAATGAGCAGTTTTTTCATAGACATATCCCGAAGACTTTCCTGGTCCGAAGGGCAAATACGCCCTTCCTAACCCTTTCAGTTTAACGGCAGACAGGCCCGGAAAAATTCAGTTAACTCTGAGTTCGCGGGTTCGCCGGGAAAATGGCCCCCAGAATGCTGGATTCTGTGGCCCCCGTCACCGAAGGGAGGTTCCCCGGCAACCCGGCGAGCGTGCGCCACGCCAGCCAGGCAAACGCCAGCGCTTCCATATCATCGCCACTGATCCCGGCTTCATCCGTGCTGGTAACTTCCGTACCCGGCAGCAACCCGGCCAGACGCGCCATCAGCAAAGGGTTACGACTCCCGCCGCCGCACACCATCAGCCGCTCGCAGCCGCCGCTTAACAGAACCTGTTCAGAAATTGTCACCGCGGTCAGCTCAGCCAGCGTTGCCTGAATATCGCGGGGAGCGAGGCCAGGAAAGGCCGAAAGGTGGCGTTCTATCCAGCCATAGTTGAAATACTCACGCCCGGTGCTTTTCGGCGCGGGCGCTGAAAAATAGGGATCGCTCAACATATTTTGCAGCAGCGGAATTATCACTTTCCCTTCGCTGGCCCATTGCGCGTCTTTATCATAAGGCTTAGCGCACTGCCGCCAGATCCAGGCATCCATGAGCATATTGCCTGGCCCGGTATCGTACCCTCTTACCGGTTGACCCGGTATGAGCAAAGACAGGTTGGCGATACCGCCAATGTTCAGCACCATCCGACGCTCTGTCGGGTGCGCCAGCAACGCCTGGTGAAACGCGGGAACCAGCGGCGCGCCTTGCCCGCCCAGCGCAATATCGCGACGACGAAAATCACCGACAACCGTTATCCCGGTTCGCGCGACAATTTGGTTGTTATCACCGATTTGTAAGGTATGCGGCGCAGCGCCGGTAGGTTCATGCCAGACCGTCTGACCATGACAGCCGATGGCGACAATATCCCGCGGCCGCAGTTTTTCCTGCGCCAGTAGCGCGTTCACCGCGTCGGCAAAAAGCTGCCCGAGCTGCGTATCCAACTGGCCAAACTGGGAAAGCGTGAGTTGTTGCCCCTGGCAAATATCCAGAATGGCTTGTTTAAGATGAACGGGGATGGGCCAGGTCAGGCTCGCCTGCTGTGCGACCATCGTTTCATCAATTGCCGCCAGCACAACATCGACGCCATCAAGGCTGGTTCCAGACATAACGCCGATAAAACGGCCCGATTTCATACATCTTCCTTTTAGCGTGTTAAGCATGATTTTAGCGTTACCACTCAACCACAAAGTTTCCGCTAATACCATGCTTCATTAAGCATTTTTACCCTTCGATGCAGACGCTGACACTCTGTTCTGATAAATCTCATGGATGATTCGTTTATACTTGGTTAACCCAAATCTGATTATGATTTTCACATTGTTCCAGCAGAACATGTGCCTTTACGGTCGTATATGCCATATAATTTAACCATGAGGGATGCTTTGTGGCGTTTCATGGTGAACAGGAGATTTATAGATGATTAAACGTGTGCTGATCGTTTCACTGATGGGCTTATCTTTAGCGGGTTGTGTGAATAACGATAGCCTGTCCGGTGATGTCTATACCGCGTCCGAGGCGAAACAAGTGCAGAATGTCACATACGGCACTGTCGTTAACGTCCGTCCGGTGCAAATCCAGGGCGGTGATGACTCCAACGTGATCGGCGCTATCGGTGGTGCAGTGCTCGGTGGTTTCCTCGGTAATACCATCGGTGGCGGGACGGGTCGTTCACTGGCGACGGCCGCTGGCGCAGTCGCTGGCGGCGTAGCGGGACAAGGCGTCCAGGGCGCGATGAACAAAACTCAGGGTGTGGAACTGGAAATCCGTAAGGATGACGGCAACACCATTATGGTGGTACAGAAACAGGGCGATACCCGTTTCTCCGCAGGTCAGCGTGTTGTTCTGGCCAGCAACGGCAGCCAGGTTACTGTTTCTCCGCGCTAATCCAACAGACGTGTGGTCAGCCTCTGGCCACACGCCTTTCTTCTGCTCTTAGTTCTGAGACTGCAACTCAATAATATTGTGCTCAAGTTTCGCAATCAGCTTAATTAACAGCTCAAGTTCCTGCGGCGAAATCCCTTCCAGAATCTCTCCACGCGTTTTATTGATCACGGCTTCCATCTCTGTGATGAGCGGTTCCGCCTTCTCCGTCAGCTTAATTCGCTTGGCGCGACGATCGCTGGCGCAGGTTTGTCGTGAGATAAGCCCTTTGTCTTCAAGCTGATCCAGCGTACGCACCAGAGACGGTTGTTCAATGCCAATCGCTTTGGCTAACTGTATTTGCGACTGATCCGGCGGAAGTTGGTGAATATTATGCAGCGTTACCCAGTGTGTCTGCGTCAACTCCAGAGGTTTCAGGCGATGGTCAATCAGAGCACGCCAAATGCGCACCAACCGTGCCAGATCAGAACCTAGTGGCGATTCCAATTTCATCTCCTTATAATTAGCTTGCTAAGATATTATACTGATTTTAGAATAGTGTGCAGCATTTATATGCTCAAAACAAATGTATTGCTAAATTTGCTTACAGGTAGACATTTTTTCAGACATTATGCGGAAAAGACGTGCTGTACCTCGGTTTTTACTAAACCTATAGCAACGCTGTTTAACGCAAAGGATTCTTGCTTGTGACGTTTATACCCACTGCAACAGGATTGCCCCTACAAGATCTGGTGATCGGCGCATCTGTCTATTTCCCTCCGCTTTTCAAAGCATTCGCGCTTGGATTTGTTATCTGGCTGCTGGCGCATCGCCTGCTACGCGACTGGATTTACTCGGGTGAAATCTGGCACCCCCTGCTGATGGATCTGTCGATATTTGCACTTTGCGTGTGCCTGAGCCTTATTTTGCTGATTGCGTGGTGATTATGTCGCTTAAAACAATGAAATACTTTTCAACGATTGTGGTTGCGGCCATCGCGGTTCTGGCCGGTTGGTGGCTATGGAATTACTACATGCAGTCTCCGTGGACGCGCGACGGTAAAGTACGGGCGGAACAGGTGAGCATTACGCCTCAGGTCTCCGGCAGCATCACCAAACTCAATATAAAAGATAACCAGTTCGTGAATGCAGGCGATCTGCTCTTTTCTATCGATAAGACCCCTTTTCACATCGCTGAGCTTAATGCGCAGGCAGAACTGGCTAAAGCCCGCTCCGATTTAGCGAAAGCCAATAATGAAGCCAACCGGCGTCGCCATTTATCACAAAATTACATCTCTGCCGAAGATATGGACACCGCAAACCTGAACGTTAAAGCGATGCAGGCCAGCGTCGAAGCGGCGGAAGCGTCATTAAAACAGGCGCAATGGCAATTAGCCCAGACCGACGTTCGCGCGCCGGTCGCGGGCTGGGTGACAAACCTCTCAACGCGCACGGGGGATTACGCCTCCACCGGCCAACCGCTGTTTGCGCTGGTCGACAGCCACTCGTTCTACGTCATGGGATATTTCGAAGAGACGAAACTGCGCCATATTCGCGAAGGCGCTCCGGCGCAGATCACCCTCTACAGCGGCAACGTAAAGTTACAGGGTCACGTATCCAGTATTGGCCGGGCGATTTATGATCAAAGCGTGGAGAGCGATTCCGGCCTGGTCCCTGACATTAAACCTAACGTTCCCTGGGTTCGTCTGGCGCAGCGCGTGCCGGTGCGTATCGAATTTGATGCGTTACCCCATGATGTCACGCTGGTTTCGGGCACAACATGCAGCGTGGCTATCGGTCAGCGCTAATGAAGCTCCCTCACCTGACCTGGCGCGATACGCCCTGGTTCAAAGCAACCTCTGGGCAATGGCGCTATGCATTGCGCAATACCCTCGCCATGTGCCTGGCGCTGACGTTCGCCTACTACATCAACCTGGATGAGCCATACTGGGCGATGACCTCTGCCGCCGTGGTAAGTTTTCCGACGGTAGGCGGCGTGATCAGTAAAAGTCTGGGGCGTATTGCCGGGAGTTTACTTGGCGCCACCGCCGCGCTCATCATCGCAGGTCACACGCTAAACGAACCCTGGCTCTTTTTATTAAGCATGGCGGCCTGGATTGGCTTTTGCACCTGGGCCTGCGCCCATTTCACCAATAACGTCGCCTACGCCTTCCAGCTGGCGGGTTACACGGCCGCCATCATCGCCTTTCCCATGGTCAACATCATCGAGGTCACTCAGTTGTGGGATATCGCCCAGGCCAGGGTCTGCGAGGTGATCGTCGGTATTCTTTGCGGCGGCATGATGATGATGATCCTCCCCAGCACCTCTGACGGCACGGCGCTGTTGACCGCGCTGAAAAATATGCACGCACGGTTGCTGGAGCACGCCAGCCTGCTCTGGCAGCCGGAAACCACCGATGCGATACGTTCTGCCCATGAAGGGGTTATCGGCCAAATTCTGACGATGAACCTGCTGCGCATTCAGGCATTCTGGAGTCACTACCGTTTTCGTCGCCAGAACGCGCTGCTTAACGCTCTGCTGCATCAGCAGCTTCGCCTGACCAGCGTCATTTCCAGCCTCCGCAGGATGTTGCTGAACTGGCCCAACCCGCCGGAGCAGACCCGCGATGTGATTGAACAACTGTTGACCGCGCTGGCTAATCCGCGTACCGACAGTTATACCGTCGCGCGCATTATTGCCCCGCTACATCCGAAAAACCGACAGGATTACCGCCACGTCGCCTTCTGGCAGCGATTGCGCTATTTCTGCCAGCTCTACTTACACAACAGCCATCAGCTACGGTTGCTGGAAAACGGCGCCGCAGTCGATGAGATCAAAGTAACGCACAGCCCCGGTCTGGCTCGCCATACGGACAACGCCGAAGCGATATGGAGCGGATTGCGCACATTTACCACCCTCATGGTGATTGGCGCGTGGAGTATCGGTTCACAATGGGAATCCGGTTCAGGGGCGTTAACGCTGGCGGCCATCAGCTGCGTACTCTATTCCGCCGTCGCCACGCCGTTTAAATCACTCTCTTTATTGATGCGCACGCTGATTCTGCTCTCGTTGTTCAGCTTCGTCGTCAAATTCGGTTTGATGGTGCAGATAACCGATCTCTGGCAGTTTTTTCTGTTTCTGTTTCCTTTGCTGGCCACGATGCAACTGCTGAAGCTGCAAATGCCGAAACTCGCCGGGCTTTGGGGGCAGTTGATCGTTTTTATGGGATCGTTTATCGCCGTCACCAATCCCCCCGTGTATGACTTTGCTGATTTTCTTAATGACAATACGGCTAAAATTGCCGGGGTCGCGCTGTCGTGGCTGGCGTTTGCGATCCTGCGTCCGGGTTCGGATGCCCGCAAAAGCCGTCGCCATATCCGCGCATTGCGCAGAGATTTTGTCGATCAGCTCAGTCGTCATCCATCACACAGCGAGAATGAGTTTGAATCGCTGACCTATCATCACGTCAGTCAACTCAGCAATAGCCAGGATGCGCTGGCGCGACGCTGGCTGTTACGCTGGGGAGTGGTACTGCTGAATTGTTCACATGTGGTGTGGCAACTGCGTGCCTGGGAAACCCGCTCCGACCCGCTTTCGCGCGTCCGGGATATCTGTATTGCCTTGTTGCGCGACGTGATGAGCGAGCGCGGCGTGCAGCAACGGCCGCTGGCGACCACGCTCCAGGAGCTACAGCGTATTTGCAACGCGCTGTCGCATCATCATCAACCTGCGGCTCAGGAACTGGCGGCGCTCATCTGGCGATTACACTGCTCGCTGTCGCAGCTTGAGCAAGCGCCGCCGCAGGGTTCACTGACATCCTGACTATTTGATGACGCCGCAGGCGTAACGCTCGCCACCACCGCCAAGCGGTTTCGGCTGATCGGACATGTTATCGCCGCCGACGTGGATCATCAGCGCTTTATCTTTGATTTCATCAAGAGATTTCAGGCGCGGCGCAGTAACAGGCGTGGTGGCTATCCCGTCATTATTGACCACCAGCACGGGAAGATCGCCCATATGCCCGGCGCCTTCCGGCCCCTCGTGCTTCCCGGTATTGTGCGGGTCGAAATGCCCGCCCGCCGCTTCTGCCGCCGAGGCTTTACCCTCTTTAATCGCAGGCTGGCAACTGCCGTTAGCATGGATATGAAAACCATGCTCACCCGGCGGCAGCGCTTTCAGATCGGGAGTAAACTCCAGCCCTTTATCCGTTTCGGCAATAGTTACGCTGCCAATCGACTGCCCGACGCCTTGCGAAGTCACCAGATTCATCGTCACTTCTTCACTGGCGGCCTGTGCACCCGCACAGGCCAGCAGGGTTAACATTGCCAGACTCAAACGCTTCATAAGACCTCCGTCAAATGTGTTTACCCGGTTAAGTGTAAACCAGTGACACAATTTTGAACGGAAAGCCGAAAACGGAGCATTACGGCACGTCGTAACCTAGCGCCGCCTTGCGGATACGGAACCATTGCTGACGCGACATCGTCAGAGACTCTGCCTCAATCGCTGCGCGTACGCGCTCAATTTTACCGGAGCCGATAATCGGCAACGGCTGAGACGGCAGGCGTAAAATCCACGCATATACCACCTGCTCAATCGTGGTCGCGTTCAGCTCTTCCGCAATCGCAGCAAGTTCGTTGCGCAGCGGCGCGAATTCATCATCATTAAACAGACGACCGCCGCCAAGACAGGACCACGCCATCGGTCGAATACGCAGTTGCTGTAGCTGATCCAGCGTGCCGTCCAGTAGCAGTGGCTGATGAACCGGTGAAATCTCAACCTGGTTCGTGGCAAGGGTAAACGGCAGACGCGATTGCAGCAGCGTAAACTGGGCCGGGGTAAAGTTAGAGACGCCAAAGTGGCGCACTTTTCCGCTCTGGTGGAGATGCTGGAATGCTTCCGCGACGTCGTCCGCATCCATTAACGGGTCGGGACGATGGATGAGCAGCAGATCAAGACGGTCGGTCGCCAGATTTTTCAGGGACTGCTCAGCGCTGGCGATAATGTGGTCGCGGTCAGTGATGTAATGGCCGAGTACATTTTCAGCCCGGGCGGTCGTGGCGATACCACACTTCGTTACGATCTGCATCCGCTCACGCAGGTGCGGCGCCAGTTTCAACGCTTCGCCAAACGCGGCCTCACATTGATAACCGCCGTAGATATCCGCATGGTCAACGGTCGTGACGCCCAAATCAAGATGCTCTTCAATAAAGCTGACCAGCTGACGCGCAGACATATTCCAGTCCATCAGACGCCAGTAACCCATCACGAAGCGCGAAAATTCCGGGCCTTGCGGGGCAATAGTGATACGCTGAACCATAACCGCTTCCTCATATATAGATGTTTAGCGAGTATACGCAATTACGGTTTCAAAAGAGTGAGGGTTGTTGAGGTTCTTCCTGCGGGTTCGGTTTGTTTGCGCGTAATTTGCGCATAAGACGCTGACGACAAAGCCGCAACACGTCCTGCTTCTCGGCGTCGCTCATTTTTTGCCAGTTGAAACGCTCATCCCGACTGCGCAGACAGCCGCGACAAAATCCGCGCTCATCCGACTGACAGATCCCCCGGCACGGGCTTGGAACGGGAAAAAACTCTAACTGCTCGGCCACACTCTCTCCTCAACGAAAGCACTTATGCTTATTGAAGACGCTAACTGGCTTTCTGGCAACCTGACTTGCATTAGACCGATTGGTCTATTACACTCAGCGGCATGAACAAACAGACTGAACATGACACCCGCGAACATCTTCTGGCTACCGGCGAGCAGCTTTGTATGCAGCGTGGCTTCACCGGAATGGGATTGAGCGAGCTGCTCAAAACCGCCGAAGTGCCGAAGGGGTCGTTTTATCACTATTTTCGTTCCAAAGAAGCGTTTGGCGTCGCCATGCTGGAACGGCATTACGCCGGATATCATCAGCGGCTGGCAACGCATTTTGACGCCGGAGCGGGCAACTATCGTGACCGCATTCTGGCTTACTATCAGGAAACCCTGAATCAGTTTTGCCAGCAAGGCACTATCAGCGGCTGTTTGACCGTAAAGCTGTCCGCCGAAGTGTGCGATCTCTCAGAAGATATGCGCACTGCGATGGACAAAGGCGCGCGGCATATTATTACGCTGTTAGCGCAAGCGCTGGAAAAAGGACGCGAAGCCCGCTGTCTCTCTTTTGCTGGCGAGCCGCTGCAACAGGCGCAGATCCTGTATGCGTTGTGGCTAGGCGCGAATCTGCACGCCAAAATTTCGCGCAGTGCCGCCCCGTTTGAAAGCGCGCTGGCACATGTAAAAACGATTATCGCAACGCCTGCGGCTTAACGGGCGTTTTTATTTTCCTTATCACTAGACGACCGGTCTACTTATACCAGGAGCCATTATGTCATCTGAGAAACTGTTTACCCCGCTGAAAGTGGGCGCAATTACGGCAGCAAACCGTGTGTTCATGGCCCCTCTGACGCGTTTGCGCAGCATTGAACCGGGCGACATTCCCACCCCGTTAATGGCCGAGTATTATCGTCAACGCGCCAGCGCCGGGCTAATCATCAGTGAAGCGACGCAGATCTCCGCACAGGCGAAAGGCTATGCGGGCGCACCGGGTCTGCACAGCGCGGAACAGATCGAGGCATGGAAAAAAATTACCGCTGGCGTTCATGCCAAACAGGGGCACATTGCTGTTCAACTCTGGCATACCGGTCGAATTTCTCATTCCAGCCTGCAACCCGGCGGCCAGCCCCCTGTCTCCTCGTCTGCGATCGGCGCTGGCACCCGTACCTCGCTGCGCGATGAAAACGGCCAGGCCATTCGTGTCGACACCTCAATGCCGCGCGCGCTGGAAACCGACGAGATCCCAGGCATCGTCAACGATTTCCGTCAGGCTATCGCCAATGCGCGTGAAGCCGGTTTCGACCTGGTAGAACTGCATTCCGCCCACGGCTATCTGCTGCACCAGTTCCTTTCCCCGACGTCAAACCATCGTACTGATCAGTACGGCGGCAGCGTTGAGAACCGCGCGCGTCTGGTGCTGGAAGTCGTCGATGCCGGTATTCAGGAATGGGGGGCAGATCGAATTGGTATTCGTGTTTCCCCTATCGGCACATTCCAGAATGTCGACAATGGCCCGAATGAAGAAGCCGATGCGCTCTATCTGATTGAGGAACTGGGTAAACGCGGCATTGCCTATCTGCACATGTCCGAACCTGACTGGGCTGGCGGCGAACCGTATACTGACGCCTTCCGTGAGAAAGTTCGCGCCCGCTTCCACGGCCCAATCATTGGCGCAGGCGCCTATACGCCGGAAAAAGCGGAAGACCTGCTCAATAAGGGCCTGATCGACGCCGTCGCGTTTGGCCGGGCGTATATCGCTAACCCGGACCTGGTAGCTCGTCTGCAACGCAAAGCAGAACTGAACCCACAACGCGCAGAAAGCTTCTACGGCGGCGGCGCTGAAGGTTACACAGACTATCCTACCCTGTAATCCTGCGTTGGTAGCGGCGTAAAAACGCCGCTATACTAGAACAACATTTTGAATGTATTGACCATTCAGCACTTTTGAGGGGAAAAAGATGCGTTTACTTCATACCATGCTGCGTGTTGGCGACTTGCAGCGTTCCATCGAATTCTACACCAACGTACTGGGCATGAAGCTGCTGCGCACCAGCGAAAACCCGGAATACAAATACTCTCTGGCATTCGTGGGTTACGGCCCGGAAAGCGAAGAAGCGGTGATCGAGTTAACTTACAACTGGGGCGTTGATAAGTACGAGCTGGGCACGGCCTATGGCCATATCGCCCTGAGCGTCGACAATGCTGCCGAAGCCTGCGAGCGCATTCGCCAGAACGGCGGTAACGTCACGCGTGAAGCGGGTCCGGTAAAAGGTGGCTCCACCGTCATCGCGTTTGTTGAAGATCCTGATGGCTACAAAATTGAGCTGATTGAAGCCAAAGACGCCGGTCGCGGTCTGGGCAACTAATCTCCCGCCGGGCGCAGACTCTCCTGTGCCCGTTGTTTTACTGCATCTCAGCGTAAAATTTGCCATAATGCGCGCTGCAATTTTCCGTATTAAGAGATCCAGATGTCCGATAACGCTCAACTTTCCGGTCTGTGCGACCGTTTTCGTGGTTTTTATCCTGTCGTCATTGATGTCGAAACGGCGGGATTCAATGCCAAAACCGATGCGCTGCTTGAGGTTGCCGCCATCACGCTGAAAATGGATGAACAAGGCTGGCTGATGCCGGACACGACGCTGCATTTCCATGTTGAGCCGTTCGAAGGCGCAAACTTACAGCCTGAAGCGCTTGCCTTTAACGGAATCGATCCTTCTAACCCGCTGCGCGGCGCGGTCAGCGAGTACGATGCGCTGCATGCTATTTTCAAAATGGTGCGCAAGGGAATTAAAGACAGCGGTTGCAATCGTGCGATCATGGTGGCCCATAACGCCACGTTCGATCACAGTTTTATGATGGCCGCCGCTGAGCGCGCTTCGCTGAAACGTAACCCCTTCCACCCCTTCGTGACCTTTGACACTGCGGCCCTGAGCGGCCTGGCGCTGGGACAGACCGTGCTGTCAAAAGCGTGTCTGGCGGCGGGAATGGAGTTTGATGGAACGCAGGCGCACTCTGCGCTATACGACACCGAACGAACGGCCGTTCTGTTTTGCGAAATCGTTAACCGCTGGAAGCGTCTTGGCGGCTGGCCGTTGCCAGTACCAGAAGAGGCATAATCGTGTCGGGTGGCGATGCCCGCGCGTCCTGATAAGCGACGCGCCATCAGGCAACCGCGTTTTCAGCAAAAAAAAAGCGACCAGATGGTCGCTTTTTTATTTCGGCTGAATTACTCAGCGTCAGGCTCTTCGGTTTTGTATTTTGCCGCAGTCTCTTTGATCAACTGCTGCAACTCACCGCGCTGGTACATTTCAATTAAGATATCGCAGCCGCCAACCAGCTCACCGTCCACCCACAGTTGCGGGAAGGTCGGCCAGTTTGCATATTTCGGCAGCTCGGCGCGGATGTCCGGGTTTTGCAGAATATCGACATAGGCAAAACGTTCACCACAGGCAGAAAGCGCCTGAACAGCCTGTGCGGAAAAACCGCAGCTTGGCAGTTTTGGAGAGCCTTTCATGTACAGGAGAATCGGGTTTTCAGCGATCTGGCGCTGGATTTTTTCGATAGTGGTGCTCATTGTCTTGCTTCCTTAAACTTCTTTACGGCAGTAGTCTGACATTGTAGCGGGTCAGGCTGGCAACGGAAAATAACATTTTCATCACGCTTTACTATTTTATCGTCTGAAGCCTGAAGTTGCATTCTAAATATCTCTTATCCACTTAAACAGTATGGAATTGTTTATCTGTTGACCCGTTTCCGCTTTTGTTGCTGCTTTTTTTTGCACTCAATAACGAAACGCGATTTTAGATGACAAAAGCTATTAACTTCCGGGGATTTTATAGATTAGAATCGATGCGTTTTGTAAATCATACGCAGGCATGAATTCGACCTGCCCTTAACCAGAGGATTGCTCAGTGGCGCGGATAAACCGGATCTCGATCACGCTCTGTGCTTTGCTTTTTACCACGCTCCCTTTTACGTCAATGGCGCATGCCTCCCGGCAAGCCAGGGCGACGCCTGCCGCGCATGTCACGAAAACGGCAGATAAGCAGAAGAACACCGCGACCAGCAAGAAAAAAACGAAGACTGCAAAAAAAGCCGTGAGTAAAACCCAAAGTAAAACGGCCTCCACATCGAAAAAACGCATTGCCTCCCCTGCGAAAACCAGCAAAACTGCAAGCCGTCGTAGCAAACCCGCCACCACACAAACCGCCGCCGTAACCTGGACGGAAAAATGTACGCCGCGCAAGGGTCGTAAGCCGCATTGTGTCAAAGTAAAAGGCGCCCCGCTTGCCATTGCCGATGCGCATAAAGCGAAAATGCAGAAAGCCACCAACACGGCGATGAATAAATTAATGAATCAGATTGGCAAACCGTATCGTTGGGGCGGAACGTCTCCACGAACCGGTTTTGATTGCAGCGGTCTGGTTTATTACGCGTATAAGGATCTGGTGAAATTCCGCATCCCGCGTACTGCAAATGAAATGTACCATTTGCGTGATGCCGCGCCGATTGAACGTGGCGAACTGAAAAATGGCGATCTCGTGTTCTTCCGTACTCAGGGTCGCGGTACTGCCGATCACGTTGGCGTTTACGTTGGCAACGGCAAATTTATTCAGTCTCCGCGCAGCGGTCAGGAAATACAGATTACCTCTCTTAGCGAAGATTACTGGCAGCGCCATTACGTGGGCGCACGCCGGGTCATGACGCCGAAAACCATTCGATAAAACGTTACCCTGTAGTATGGCTACAGGGTAAGTTCTTCTTTTGTATCACCTTTCAATTTGCTACCCTATCCTTACGTACAATAAGGTTATTGTGCGCACCTAATATAAATATAAGGAGAGAAGCAATGTCGTTTGAATTACCTGCATTACCGTATGCCAAAGATGCTCTTGCACCACACATTTCTGCTGAGACGCTGGAATATCATTACGGCAAACATCATCAGACCTATGTGACCAACCTTAACAACCTGATCAAAGGCACGCCGTTTGAGGGGAAATCACTGGAAGAGATCGTTCGCAGCGCTGAAGGCGGCGTCTTCAATAACGCGGCACAGGTCTGGAACCACACCTTCTACTGGAACTGCCTGGCGCCTGATGCTGGCGGCGAACCAACGGGTAAACTGGCTGACGCCATTGTCGCGTCCTTCGGCAGCTTTGCCGATTTCAAAGCGCAGTTCACCGACGCCGCAATTAAGAACTTCGGTTCCGGCTGGACCTGGCTGGTTAAAGGGACGGATGGGAAACTGGCTATCGTCTCTACGTCGAATGCCGGTACGCCGCTGACCACCGACGCCACGCCGTTGATGACCGTGGATGTGTGGGAACATGCCTACTATATCGACTACCGCAATGCCCGTCCTGGCTACCTGGAGCACTTCTGGGCGCTGGTAAACTGGGAGTTTGTGGCGAAAAACTTCGCGGCATAAAGAGAATAACGCAGAAGGGAGTCCCTTCTGCGTTTTAATGCTGCGCTTAGTTCGCCACGCAAACGTCTTCAGGCTGTCTGCGCGCAGAGACAAAGACCAGCAACAGCGCAAGCCCTGCCACAATCGCCCCCATCACCGGTACGAAGCTGTAGCCCAAACCACCGGAAATCACTGCGCCCCCCGCCGCTGCGCCAAGCGCATTACCGAGATTAAAGGCACCGATATTGACCGATGAAGAGAGGCCTGGCGCTTCGCTGGCAACCCGCATAACGCGCATTTGTAAAGGCGGAACCACCGCGAATGTCGCCGCCCCCCATACCACCATGCTGATAGCGGCGCCCACTTCGTTGCGCGCCAGGAACGGGATCGCCAGCATAATCACCATCAGCAGCAGCAAAAATCCTTTCAGGGTGCCGTTAACCGAACGATCCGCCAGTTTTCCCCCCAGATAGTTGCCGATAGAAAAGCCAACGCCAATCAGTACCAGCATACCGGTAACGAAAGCAGGCGTTGCATGCGTAATGCTGTGCAGCACTGGGGCGATATAGGTATAGAGTGTAAACATCGCGCCTGCGCCCAGAACGGTGGTCAGTAATGCCGATAACACCTGTGGTCGCAACAGCACCGCCAGCTCTTTGCGCACCTCAGGGCGCTCTCCCGCCCCGCCTTTCGGCAACGAGAAAAAGAGGCTAATCATTGAAATTACGCCCAGCCCCGCCGTCGCCATGAAGGACATACGCCAGCCAATGGTTTCCCCCAGCCAGGTCGCCGCAGGAACACCGCCAATATTGGCGATTGTCAGCCCCATAAACATGGTGGCGACCGCGCTGGCCTGTTTATGTTTGGGGACGACGCTGGCCGCCACCACCGACCCCAGACCGAAGAAAGCGCCGTGATTCAGGCTGGTCAGAATCCGCGACAGCATCAACGTAGTGTAATCCGGCGAGATGGCCGACAGCACATTTCCGAGGGTAAAAATCGCCATCAAAAAAATAAGCGCATTACGACGTGCGCGATGGGAAAGCAGCAGCGTCATCAACGGCGCGCCGACCATCACACCAACGGCATACGCGCTGATTAGCATTCCGGCCGCAGGAATCGAGACATCCACGCCGCGAGCGATAACGGGCAACAAGCCCATAGGAGAGAACTCGGTGGTTCCAATACCAAATGCGCCAATTGCCAGCGCCAGTAAGGGATAATTTATTTTCATACATCGACTCCGCAGCTTCGTGCCGTCACGGGGCACGCAAAAGAGTCAAAAGCATGACATCAATCACAAAACTAATAAAGTAAGCAAAATAGCAAAAGACTTTTACGATTTGGTTAAAAATGAGGAAGAAGAGAGAGGAAAGACAGAGGGAGAATGCTCTCCCTCAGAGGTAAATCAGTTCAGTGCGGCAGTCAGACCGCCCGCGACAATCAGGCCCAGCACAATAATGGTGGTCACTAACGAAAATTTCAGATCGGTGCTCATCAAGTTTTCTCCTTTTTATTCCCACACAAAAAGTGATATTGCGCATTTTTACACACTTGAATGCAAAAATCTCCCATGATTTATATTGATAAGCGCTTTTAACTCTTCCCCTTTTCGTCAAGATCAGACAAAATTCCACGCTTACTTGATTAGCGTACCGGCCATTGCCCCCTTCCTGATGTTCCGTGTCGTTTTCCCGGCGTGCCGCAACCCTGACGTTGCGATCAAGGTGTGTAAAGGCAAACGTTTACTTACAGTATTTTCAGGAGTTCAGGATATGGTCTGGAGTGAGATGTAATGGCAACAATTAAAGATGTGGCGAAGCGAGCAAACGTTTCCACTACAACCGTATCACACGTAATTAACAAAACGCGCTTCGTTGCGGAAGAGACGCGCAACGCGGTATGGGCAGCCATTAAAGAGTTGCACTACTCTCCCAGCGCGGTTGCCCGCAGCCTGAAGGTTAACCACACCAAATCGATTGGTTTGCTGGCGACCAGCAGCGAAGCCGCCTATTTTGCTGAAATTATCGAAGCCGTTGAAAAGAACTGCTTCCAGAAAGGATATACGCTGATTCTGGGCAACGCCTGGAACAACCTGGAAAAACAGCGCGCGTACCTCTCCATGATGGCGCAAAAACGCGTGGATGGCCTGCTGGTCATGTGTTCCGAATACCCTGAGTCCCTGCTCTCTATGCTTGAAGAGTATCGCCATATCCCGATGGTGGTGATGGACTGGGGCGAAGCCAAAGCGGACTTTACCGACACGGTCATTGATAACGCCTTTGCAGGCGGCTATATGGCCGGTCGTTATCTGGTTGAACGCGGCCACCGTGAAATTGGCGTGATTCCCGGCCCGATGGAACGCAACACCGGCGCAGGTCGTCTGGCTGGCTTTATGAAAGCGATGGAAGAAGCGTTGATAAACGTGCCGGAAAACTGGATCGTTCAGGGTGATTTCGAGCCGGAATCAGGCTACCGCGCGATGCAGCAAATGATCTCCCAGTCTCACCGCCCGACGGCCGTATTCTGCGGTGGCGACATTATGGCGATGGGCGCGTTGTGCGCCGCTGACGAGATGGGGCTGCGCGTACCGCAGGATATCTCGGTCATCGGCTACGACAACGTGCGCAACGCGCGTTACTTTACGCCTGCGCTGACGACGATTCACCAGCCGAAAGATTCTCTGGGTGAAACGGCCTTCAATATGCTGCTTGACCGTATCGTCAATAAACGCGAAGAGTCGCAGTCCATTGAGGTGCATCCGCGTCTGATTGAGCGGCGCTCTGTCGCCGATGGTCCGTTCCGCGACTATCGCCGTTAATCCCCTTCTGCGGGAGCCTCTTCCGGCTCCCGTAACCACTCTTTATTCAGCGTTTCGCTGTCGCCCAGATAGTCCAGTAGCCAGGCCAGCGCGGGCGACGTGTCGTTCTGCTGCCACGTCAGACAGCACGCCGCATCAGGAAACGGATTCTCAAGCTGTAGCGCCACCCATTTCCCGCTGTCGATCCACGGCTTAGCAAAGTGGGTCGGCACCATTCCCACACACAGTCCCGCGGAAAGGCAGGTCGCTGAAGATTCCCAGTCCGGCACCACCACGCGTTTTTGGTTATCCAGCAGCCAGGTGATGCGCTTCGGAAGCGTACGCGAGGTATCCTCCCGGACCAGCGACGGCCAGTTGCGCAACGTGTCGTCACTGAGCGGGCCAGCCATTGACGCCAGCGGATGATGGCGGGCGACCACGCAGCTCCAGCTCAGCATCCCCATATCGCGAAAGGTGTAGCGTCCTCCAACCGGAATGGCCTGCGTCGCGCCGATAGCCAGCTCCACGCGCCCGTCCGACAGCGCATCCCAGACGCCGTTAAATACTTCCTGAAATACCAGCAATTCCACATCATCAAAATGACGATAGAAATCAACAATCATCTGCCGGGTGCGCTCCGGCTTAACAATATTGTCGACCGCAATCGCCAGTTGCCCCCGCCAGCCGTTGGCTATCTGCTGGCACTGCTGCCGGGTGATCTGCATTTTTTTGATAACAGAGCGCCCTTCCTTTAAAAACCATGCCCCGGCGGGGGTCAGTTCAACGTCCCGATGGCGTCGTTCGAAAAGCGGCACCGCCAACCACTCCTCCAGTTGACGGACGGTGTAGCTCACCGCAGAAGGCACGCGGTGCAACTCCTGCGCCGCAGAACTAAAGCTGCCATTACGGGCAACGGCATCAACCACTTCGAGTGAATATTCTGACCACATATTCTGCCTGCAAAAATTTTGAATCCAGTAGCCAAATATTAGCGTTTCACAAGCAGAATTTCACTCCCTACACTCAGCGGCAATGTCTTACTTCTGGAAAAGAGAAACAATTATGCAACCCGGAAAAGGTTTTTTAGTCTGGCTGGCGGGTCTCAGCGTGCTGGGCTTTCTGGCAACAGATATGTATCTGCCCGCGTTCGCGGCAATTCAGGCCGACCTGCAAACACCGGCGGCGGCTGTCAGCGCCAGTCTCAGTCTGTTCCTGGCCGGTTTCGCCGTCGCGCAACTGCTGTGGGGGCCGCTGTCAGACCGTTACGGGCGTAAACCCATTTTGCTGCTGGGTCTCTCCATCTTTGCGCTGGGCAGTCTGGGGATGATGTGGGTCGAAAGCGCTACCGGGCTGCTGGTACTGCGTTTTATTCAGGCGGTGGGGGTTTGTGCCGCTACGGTGATCTGGCAGGCGCTGGTGACGGATTATTATCCAACGCAAAAAATTAATCGCATCTTCGCCACCATTATGCCGCTGGTCGGTTTATCGCCCGCCCTTGCGCCTTTACTCGGCAGTTGGATCCTGACGCATTTTTCCTGGCAGGCCATTTTTGCCACGCTGTTCATCATTACGCTGATATTGATGCTGCCCGCCTTACGCTTAAAGCCAACAACAAAAGCACATAACCACAGCCAGGAAAAACTGACCTTCGCCAACCTGCTGCGTTCACAAACTTATCGCGGCAACGTCCTGATTTACGCCGCCTGCTCCGCCAGCTTTTTTGCCTGGCTGACGGGTTCCCCGTTTATCCTCAGCGAAATGGGCTATAGCCCGGCGGTGATTGGTCTGAGCTATGTACCGCAGACCATCGCGTTCCTGGTGGGCGGTTACGGTTGCCGCGCGGCGCTGCAAAAATGGCAGGGTCAACAGCTGTTGCCCTGGTTACTGGTTCTCTATGCGCTGAGCGTGGTCGCCACCTGGGGCGCCAGCTTCATCAGCCATGTTTCGCTGACGGAGATCCTGATTCCATTCTGTGTGATGGCTATCGCGAACGGCGCGATCTACCCTATCGTGGTCGCCCAGGCGCTGCGCCCCTTCCCGCAAGCGACCGGACGCGCAGCAGCCTTACAGAACACGCTGCAACTGGGTCTGTGTTTCCTGGCAAGCCTGGTCGTTTCGTGGCTGATCAGCACGCCGCTGCTTACCACCACCAGCGTAATGCTGTCGACGGTGGCTCTGGCGGCGCTGGGATACTGGCTGCAACTTCAGGCGCAGGAACCGGCTACGCGCGCAGCAAACACCGAAGTTGCGCACAGCGAATCTCACTAAAAATGTTCAACAACAGGTAATTAGCTCGCTAACAATTTTCGGTTGTATCATCGAATTTTGAGGCCTATACTAAATTTCGGTTGTTAATATTACGATAATTATTATGCGTTAACGGGAACCGGAGCGTTCCCGTTTCACCACGGATGGCCTTTTCGGTAAGGGTTCCTCCCTTCCTCTGTTCTACGTCGGATAATAGACTCGCGGAATTATTCCGTGAGATTTCTCACAAAGCCCAAAAAGCGTCTACGCTGTTTTAAGGTTCTGATCACCGACCAAGTGATGGAGAAGCTATGAGTTCATCGTGTATAGAAGAAGTCAGCGTACCAGATGATGACTGGTATCGTATCACCAACGAATTGCTGGGCCGTGCGGGTATCGCCATCAATGGCACTGCCCCGGCGGATATTCGTGTTAAAAACCCCGATTTTTTCAAACGTGTATTACAGGAAGGATCGCTGGGGTTAGGTGAAAGTTATATGGATGGCTGGTGGGAATGCGATCGACTGGACATGTTTTTTAGTAAAGTCTTACGAGCCGGGCTCGAAAACCAACTCCCCCACCATTTCAAAGATACGCTGCGTATCGCGGGCGCACGCCTGTTCAACTTACAAAGTAAAAAACGCGCCTGGATAGTCGGGAAAGAACATTACGATCTCGGCAACGATCTTTTCTCCCGCATGCTCGACCCGTATATGCAATATTCCTGCGCTTACTGGAAAGATGCCGACACACTGGAATCCGCCCAGCAAGCGAAGCTGAAGCTCATTTGTGAAAAATTACAGTTGCAGCCGGGTATGCGCGTGCTGGATATCGGATGTGGCTGGGGTGGCTTGTCCCAGTTTATGGCGTCCAATTATGACGTCAGCGTCGTTGGCGTCACGATTTCCGCCGAGCAGCAAAAGATGGCCCAGGAACGTTGCGCAGGTCTGGACGTTTCTATTCGGCTACAGGATTACCGCGACCTTAACGATCAGTTTGATCGCATTGTGTCCGTTGGTATGTTTGAACACGTCGGGCCGAAGAACTATAAAACCTATTTTGAAGTGGTCGACCGTAATTTGAAACCGGACGGTATTTTCCTGCTCCACACTATCGGTTCCAAAAAGACGGATAATAATGTCGACCCGTGGATCAATAAGTATATTTTTCCGAACGGGTGTCTGCCGTCTGTTCGACAGATTGCGAATGCCAGCGAATCGCATTTCGTGATGGAAGACTGGCACAACTTTGGCGCAGATTACGACACCACCCTGATGGCCTGGTATTCTCGCTTTATCAACGGCTGGCCGGAAATTGCAGATAATTACACCGAACGGTTTAAACGCATGTTCAGTTATTATCTGAATGCATGCGCCGGGGCGTTTCGCGCCCGTGATATACAGCTATGGCAGGTGGTTTTTTCTCGCGGCGTCGAACACGGCCTGCGTATTCCCCGCTAATCCTGATAACCCCCGCGCTGCGGGGGTTTTTACGTCGGGTTACGCGTCGCCTGCATGCAGGTTCGCCGCGCTTTCCCGTGCCGCCAGCACGCGCTCGACGGTGTCAACAACCGCCTGGGTTTGCGGATCAATTTCGATATTGACGCGAGCACCCAGTTTTTTCTTACCCAGCGTGGTGCGTTCCAGCGTTTCCGGGATCAGATGAACGCAAAAGCGCGTTGGCGTCACTTCCCCTACCGTCAGACTGATGCCATCGATGCCGATGAATCCCTTATACAGGATATATTTCATCAGCTGCGGGTCCTGAACTTTAAACCAGACCTGACGATTATTCTCAGAGGTCAGAATTTTCGAAATTTCAGCCGTGGTCATAATGTGACCCGACATTAAATGCCCGCCAATCTCATCGCTGAATTTCGCCGCACGCTCCACGTTAACGAGATCGCCAACGCTCAGATCGCCAAGATTGGTAATGCGTAACGTCTCTTTCATCAGGTCAAAGCTGATCTGATTACCGTTTATTTCAGTGACGGTCAGGCAACAGCCGTTGTGCGCCACCGATGCGCCCGTCTCCAGCGCGTCCAGCATGTGTTCAGGTAATTCCACGACATGCGTGCGGAAATTCGGTTTTTCATCAATCGACACCAGTTTCGCGGTGCCCTGCACAATACCTGTAAACATACCTGCAACTCCTGAAATCAGTTAATACATCTCTGCCCAGCACAATAGCAGGTGGAAAATCAGGTTGCCAGCAAAGCGCTAAAAGCACCTGTTTTTTCACTGGAGAATTACGTATTCCTCGCTACAATAGACTGAAATTTCCCCTGCATCTTCTTCTTGCTGCCATTTAAGGCGGCTTTTTTAGTCTCTCAAATAACAACAAATAATGGTGTATACGTGCAAAAGTATATCAGTGAAGCGCGTCAGTTATTGGCTCTGGCAATACCGGTGATTCTTGCGCAAATCGCCCAAACCGCGATGGGATTCGTCGATACCGTGATGGCTGGTGGGTACAGCGCCACGGATATGGCTGCCGTCGCTATCGGCACATCCATCTGGCTGCCCGCCATTCTGTTTGGTCATGGGTTGTTACTGGCTCTGACCCCGGTTATCGCGCAGCTCAACGGCTCTGGCCGCCGCGAACGCATCGCTCACCAGGTGCGACAAGGCTTCTGGCTGGCGGGCTGTGTGTCCGTTCTCATTATGTTTGTGCTATGGAATGCCGGATACATTATTCGTTCTATGCATAACATTGATCCTGCGCTGGCGGATAAAGCCGTGGGCTATCTTCGCGCGCTCCTGTGGGGCGCGCCGGGATACCTGTTCTTTCAGGTTGCGCGTAACCAGTGCGAAGGTCTGGCAAAAACCAAACCCGGCATGGTCATGGGCTTCCTTGGCCTGCTGGTCAACATTCCGGTGAACTATATATTCATCTATGGCCACTTCGGTATGCCGGAACTCGGCGGCGTGGGCTGCGGCGTTGCCACGGCGGCGGTCTATTGGGTGATGTTTATCGCGATGGCCTCGTATGTGAAACGTGCGCGTTCAATGCGCGATATCCGCAACGAGCGCGGATTCAGCAAGCCGGATACGGCGGTCGTGAAACGTCTGGTACAGCTAGGTTTGCCGATCGCCCTGGCGCTGTTTTTTGAAGTCACCCTGTTTGCCGTGGTGGCGCTGTTGGTTTCACCGCTGGGTATTGTGGATGTCGCAGGCCACCAGATTGCCCTGAACTTCAGTTCGCTGATGTTCGTATTGCCGATGTCGCTGGCGGCTGCGGTTACCATCCGCGTGGGCTATCGACTTGGCCAGGGCTCAACGCTGGATGCCCAGACAGCCGCCAGAACCGGACTGGGCGTCGGGGTTTGCATGGCCGTTATCACCGCAATTTTTACCGTGACGTTACGTGAGCCTATCGCCCTGCTCTATAACGACAATCCTGAAGTGGTCACGCTCGCCGCGCAACTGATGCTGCTGGCGGCGGTGTATCAAATTTCCGATTCGATCCAGGTTATCGGCAGCGGTATTTTGCGTGGTTATAAAGATACGCGGTCGATTTTCTTTATTACCTTTACAGCTTACTGGGTGCTGGGATTACCGAGCGGTTATATCCTCGCGCTGACCGATCTGGTGGTGGATCGCATGGGACCGGCCGGGTTCTGGATGGGCTTTATTATCGGCCTGACGTCTGCGGCTATTATGATGATGCTGCGTATGCGATACCTGCAACGCCAGTCATCAGCGATTATTTTGCAGCGCGCTGCGCGATAAATCAGCAATAGCCGCCGGACGGCGGCTATTCTCTCGACATTTTGCGCGTTTCCTCTGCAATCGAGTGAAATCAGGAAGAAAATTACGTTTTCCCTCTTGCCTCATTCCGGCTCTGCCGCTAATATTCGTTCCCGTTGTCATCTGCAACATTGCGTTCATAGCTCAGTTGGTTAGAGCACCACCTTGACATGGTGGGGGTCGTTGGTTCGAGTCCAATTGAACGCACCATCCTGCGTCTGTAGCTCAGTTGGTTAGAGCACCACCTTGACATGGTGGGGGTCGATGGTTCGAGTCCATTCAGACGCACCATTCTTTATCCACACAGCACACTGTTCACACAGCACATTGTTCCCACAAATCTTTCCTGAATTCATGGTTTGACCGTTGTACAGACCAACAACCGCAACTGTCCCTTCACGCCTGCTGCCCTGATATTAATTATCTTACTGATTTTATTCTATTTAATAACCTGAAATTGCCGCTAACGGCAGCGCGCTCGCACGACTAAAAATGTAAATGATAATCATTATTGTGTTGCAAATGAGAAATATTGCTAATAAGTTATTTCACGCAATTTCTCTTTTAACAATGGCAAGTGATTAATATCATGATAAAAAAGGCATATAAATTATCGCTTTTGAGTTCGCTTATTGCAGGGAGTCTGGCGATTCCTGCGGTACAGGCTGACGACATCAAAACAGCGGCAAACCAGAAAGCAGAACAAACAAACGCCAGTAACCCACCGGAGAAACAGGCTGCCCGCGACAAAGAAATAAACAGCGGCGAAACCATGGTCGTGACGGCCAAAGAACAGACGCTCCAGGCCCCCGGCGTCTCTATCATTGACAGCGAAGCCATTAAAAAACGGCCAATACAGCGCGACGTCGCTGAGATCATTCGCACCATGCCGGGCGTCAATCTCACCGGGAACTCTAACAGCGGACAACGCGGGAATAACCGCCAGATTGATATCCGCGGCATGGGGCCGGAGAACACTCTGATTCTGATTGACGGTATGCCTGTCTCCAGCCGCAACTCGGTGCGCTATGGCTGGAGCGATGAGCGCGATACCCGTGGCGACACCAACTGGGTGCCGCCAGAAATGATCGAGCGCATTGAGGTCATCCGTGGCCCGGCCGCCGCGATGTACGGCAGTGGCGCAATGGGCGGGGTCGTCAATATCATCACCAAACCGGCGACGGACGAATGGCACGGCAGTTTAAATACCTATTACAACTTTCCACAGCACAAATCCGAAGGCAGCACCAAACGCTATAACGGCAGTTTAAGCGGCGCGCTGGCGGATAATCTGACCCTGCGAGTCTACGGTAACTGGAATAAAACGCAGGCTGATGCCCAGGATATCAACGAAAACCACACGACCCCGCGTATCGGTTCTTATGCCGGTAGCTACCCCGCTGGCCGTGAAGGTTTTATCAATAAAGACATCAATTCAGCTCTGCGCTGGGAATTTATGCCGATGCAGGCGCTGGAACTGGGGGCCGGCTACAGTCGCCACGGCAACCTGTATGCCGGTGATACGCAAAACACCAACAGCAACGCGCTGGTAAAAAAATATTATGGCAAAGAAACAAACGTTCTCTACCGCCAGACGCTCAGCCTGAAATATACCGGCGCCTGGGACAGCGGCGTCACCACCAATAACTATGTGCAGTTTGAAAAAACGCGTAATACCCGCCTCAATGAAGGCCTCTCTGGCGGCATCTCGGGGATTTTCAGCCCGTCAAATGAAGGGTTCTCGACCATTTCGTTGTATGACACCAACCTGCACTCGGAAGTGAATATCCCGCTTGACCTGTGGGTTAGCCAGACGCTGACCTTTGGCGCGGAATTTAACTACCAGGCGATGAAAGATCCGTCGTCGAATACCGAATCCACCACCGGCGGAGGCTCGGTTCCGGGGATTGCCGATACCGGGCGCAGCAAATACAGCTCAGCGGATATTTACGGCATCTTTGCGGAAGATAACCTTGAACTGACGGACAGCACCCGTCTGACCCCAGCCATTCGCTTCAACCACCAGAGTATTAGCGGCAGTAACTGGAGTCCGTCACTGAACCTCTCCCAGGAACTGGGCGGCGACTTCACGTTAAAACTGGGTATTGCCCGCGCATGGAAAGCACCAAACCTGTATCAGACCAACCCCAACTACCTGTTATTCAGTAAAGGCCAGGGATGCTACGGCGGCGGCGCCTGCTATCTGCAAGGCAACCGCGATCTGAAAGCAGAAACCAGCGTCAATAAAGAGGTAGGGATTGAATATAATCATGATGAAGTGCAGGCCGGGCTGACCTGGTATCGCAACGACTACCATGACAAGATTGCAGCCGGTGACTCGGTTGCGGGCAAAGCCACCTCCGCAAATATTTATCAATGGGAAAACGTGCCAAAAGCCGTCGTTCAGGGGCTGGAAGGGACGTTCAATTTCCCGCTCGCCGATACGCTGAAGATGAAAAATAACTTCACCTATATCATCGAGAACAAGAATAAGAAGAGTGGAGATTACCTGTCGGTTATTCCCAAATACACCATCAACTCAACGCTGGAGTGGCAGGCCGCCAACGATCTGTCGGTGCAGGGTACGCTGACGTGGTACGGCCGCCAGAAACCGAAAAAATACACTTATCAAGGGAACCCCACTTCGGGCAGCGAAACCCGACAGGTATCGCCTTATGCGCTGGTGGGCATGAGTGCGACTTACGCGGTGACGAAATATGTGGATGTGACCGCAGGGATCGATAACCTGTTCGACAAGCGCCACTTCCGTGAAGGGAATGCCCAGACCACCGGTAACGCCACCACGGGCGCGTATCTGTGGGGAGCTGGTGCGAACACCTATAACGAACCTGGACGCACCTACTACATGCAGGTGGGGCTGCACTTCTGACGACCACCAGACACGCATCATAGCGTAATGGCTAAGGGCGGCTTCCCGCCGCCCTCTTCACTCACTGCCCGGTTAATCGCAGCGCGCTGCCCCGGGAGTCTCCTCCGCGCTCATATTCAGTAACGCGCTCTGAAAAGAGGCGGTGAACATCGGCCCGTGCGTCAACCCCGGGTAATTCCACCAGGCAACCGCAAGCCCGTCTTTTTGCAGGGCGGAAACGGCGTCGCGGGTTTTATTCAGGATATCGGAAACCGGAGTCTGCGCGTTTTTCCCCGGTGAAGCGGAACCTTCCATGAAAAATAAACGCTTATGGCAATTTTTCGCGGCATCCATTGTGGTTAACCGGGTTAACAACGAGGAATTGTCTCTTCCCAGCGATGGGCTGGCGCTGTAGTAAAACCGAAAAAATGACGACGACAGCCACGAATCAAGGACGAATAAGCCGCCGTAGGAGTGTCCCCATACGCCGCGTCGTTCAGGATCGATGTTGAGTCCTTGTTCCGTTTGCGGCGCGATACGCGTCTCCAGCAGTCGACGGAAGTCCCCACTGCCGCCACCCGGTCGACGGTAGCGCCCCTTCGCCCCGCTTTTCACTTCCAGCGCGGGCGTATAATCATAGGCTCTGCCGTTCAGATCAAAGGGTAAGTGGGTCTGGTAGCCGATGGCGACAATAACGGGGGGCGTTTTTTCCGCCAGTTGTTTCAGCAAGTCCTCCGTCAGGCGGTCCATCACCGCGTTGCCATCCAGCATATACAGAACCGGATAACCCGACGCTGGCGGCGTTTTATCAGGAATGCCGGTCCAGACCTTGTAATGCCTTTTTCCGTCGGCGGAGTCGAAATTTTCAACCCTGAAATGGTAAAACGCGGAACCCCGATCGGCGATATTCGGCCCCAGCGGCTCCATATCCGGCCTGGCATACCCTTTCGCGCCATACAGCAAAGTAATACAAGAGATCGCTAAAAACGGCGCCATGCGACGACGCCCGTTTCGATACTCACGGCCATACATCTCTTCGTTATTCCTTTTTTTACAGGTGAAATTCAGATTTTTACAACATTACATACAGTTACCCGAAAGGCTCTGCGGGTCAAGTAAACCGTTACGGCCTTCATTCACATTTAAAATTCTGGTGAATGTACTTTAATCACTTATTTCGCAAAACAATATAAGTTTGTGCAAAGTCTCACAGTAACCTATTTTTATGCACGTTATAGTGGCGATAACAGCAAATAAACAAGGTCTCTATTCGTTATGAAAAACATCTTTACACTGACATTCCTCGCGCTAAGCTGCCTTTCCACGCACGCTATAGCCAGTGAAAAACTTGCCGGTAATGAAATTCTCGCCGTTCAGAAAGGCGGTGTCCCGGATAAGATTTATGAAAACAACAAGCCTCATTTAAGAATTGCGACCTATAACATCGGCAAAAATGAAGCGTCCGAAAATGTAGCTGATTTCACGTCGCTTAATGCCGCTATCAAAAAAATTGCAGCCGATATCATTGCGGTTCCAGAGGTTGATAATAAAACCGCAAGAAGCCAAAAGATTGATCAATTGAAAACGATCGCTGATGCAAATAACTATCACTATGCCTTTGGTAAGGCGCTGGATTTTGACGGTGGTGAATACGGGCTCGGCATTTTATCGAAATACAAAATTCAGCATACTCAGGTTATCAATTTACCCTCAGGCGATGCAGAACAACGGGTAGCATTACTGGCGCAAATTGAGGTTCCGGGTTTCGATACGCCGGTACTGGTCATGGTTACCCACCTTGACTGGCAAAAAGATCCCACCATGCGAATTGAGCAAGTCCGCCATCTGCTGGATGTCAGTATTGGCGATGCGTCATCCGATTTTAAAGATATCGCCTCTTCAATAAAAATTCTGGCTGGCGATTTCAACTCTACCCGTGACGAACAGCCGTTAAAAGAAATTGGCTATTTCTTTAATCCGGTTGAGAAACAGGGGACGGATTATCGTACATGGCCTGCGGTTAACCCGGCGATTGATATTGACCACATCTTCACTTTCAAGGGGCAAAAATGGGATGTGAAGAAGATAGACATTCCGCATAACTCCCCTGCTTTCACCTGGTCGTCGGCAAGCGATCATCTCCCCTTTATCGCGGATATGGAACTCACCGAGCAGTAACCTATTGGCAGGGATGGCGGGATTTCCGCTTTCCCTGCTGGCAACCGCACCGATCGCCAATAGCGCAAGGTGCATCAATCACAGATTTTGCCCTATACTGGAAAGCTGGCAAACACTGAACTAAACAGGTGATTGATGGATATTGATCTCGACAATCTGGTCTTTGACGGGCTGGAGGAAGCGCAAGAGCGTAACGCTGAACGTGTGGAAGACGCAGATAAAAAAGCCCAGGCGGTTATTGCGGATGATGATTGCGGCGATGCCTGCAAAATATAACGACAGAACCGGCGTAATGCCGGTTTTTTTATTCAGGATTAAGCCGCAGAAAGCGCGCAGATTTCGTTCCAGTATGCCTCGCGCGTTTGTCGATGTTCAGCGTTCTGTTTTATCACGGAACCACTCCGGATCAATGTTGGCGATATCCACGCCATACAGGCTGGCGACAGGAAGAACAGACTCAACAATACGCTGAAGATGAGGCTCCGCATCGTACTGTCGGGTCTGTGGACGTGCTTTCACCACAGTATGCCAAAGACGTTTAAACCCATTCATCTTCTCCGCCCCTCTGTCTGTATGCTGGATGCGTTTTATTGCAGCGCATTCGCGTGAAAAAATGAAATACGAAATCCTGCCATCCTTGTGCATTTATTGCATTAGACCATCCCATCTTAATTCACCGACCATTAACATCTGTTTTACTAATATCTTTTTGTATATAGATAAGAATCTTTTCTTATTTGGTGACGACGGCGAGTTGTGGGAGCGTAAAAAGACAAACCCAATCATGTCGCGAATGCAGCGGCCTTTTTGACCGCGACATGAATTATTTAGCGTCTCTACAGGGATATCAAAGAAGATGATGGCAACGACAATTCACAGCACTAAAAAAACATTACTGGCATTAAGTGCGCTATTCGCATCCGGTATTGCCGTATTACCCGCCCAGGCCGATCAACTGGCGGATATTAAAGCCGCCGGCGTAGTGAAAGTGGCCACGTTCGATGCGAACCCGCCGTTTGGCTCCGTCGATCCGCAAACGCATAAAATCGTTGGTTACGACGTTGATTTTGCTGAAGCGCTGGCCAAATCGTTGGGAGTCAAACTAGAACTGGTCGCCACCAACCCAGCCAACCGTATCCCGTTACTGCAATCGGGTAAGGCCGATCTGATCGTCGCGGATATTACCATCACCCCGGAGCGCGCCCAGGTTATCGACTTTTCCGTTCCCTATTTTGTCACCGGGCAACAATTCCTGGTTCCGGCGACCTCCCCCGACAAGCTGGATGAGTACAGCCGCGCGCGAATTGGCGCGGTGAAAGGAACAACGGGGGAACAGGCGCTGCACCAGCGTTTCCCGCAATCCCGCGTGCTGGCCTATGATGATATCCCGCTGGCGCTGACTGCGCTGCGTAATGGCAACGTTCAGGCGATCACCCAGGACAGCACCATTCTGGCGGGCCTGTTAAGCGGGGCGCCGGACAAAGCCAACTTTAAAATCCTACCCGACCTGCTGAGTAAAGAGGAAATCGGCGTCGGGGTGAAAAAAGGCGAACCCGCGTTGTTAAAGGCGGTGAACGATGAACTGCTGAAGCTCGAGTCCACCGGACAGGCGGCCAAAATCTATGACGTCTGGTTCGGCCCCGAAACCAAAAATCCACAGCCGCGCGCCTTTAAAATAGAAGCGAAGTAATATGCTCTCAGGTTTGTTTACCCGCTCCGCAGCTTCGGCTGCGGATTTTACGCATTTGCGTCAGGCGCGCGTTGAACTGCGCGATGTGATCAAACAGTACGACGGGCACCGGGTATTAAACGGTGTCAATCTGACGGTGGAACCCGGAGAAGTCGTTACCATCCTTGGGCCATCCGGTTCGGGAAAATCCACGCTTATTCGACTCATCAACCAGCTTGAGTCATTAAGCGGCGGCGATATTTTTATCGATGATAAGCCCATTGGTCAGCTCAAGGGCGCAGCGCTGCGCCAGTTACGCAGCCGCATTGGATTCGTATTCCAGCAATTCAACCTTTACGCCCATCTGACGGCGCAGCAGAACATTACGCTGGCGCTGGAATATGTGCATGGCTGGAATAAAGAGGCCGCCAAACAGCGAGCCCGCGAATTGCTGGATCAGGTGGGTCTGGCTGAAAAAGCCGACGCATTTGCCGCCCAGCTCTCTGGTGGACAGCAGCAGCGCGTCGCCATTGCCCGCGCGCTGGCCTCCTCTCCGCAAATTATCCTTTTTGATGAGCCAACATCCGCGCTGGACCCGGAAATGATCGGCGAAGTCTTACAGGTCATGAAGAATCTTGCCCACAGCGGGATCACCATGATCGTCGTTACGCACGAGATGCACTTCGCTCGCGAAATTGCCGACCGTGTCGTGTTTATCGATGGCGGCGATATTCTGGAAGTCGCCTCGCCTGAAGCATTTTTTACCCGTCCGCAGCACCCCAGAACCCAGCGCTTCCTGAAGAAAGTGCTCGATCCGTTACACCAGGAGTCATCGTTATAATGCTTACTCTGGACTGGCAGGGGGTGCTGAGCGGGCAACCTCTGCAATGGGTCATCTCGGGTTTTTTGACCACGCTCTGGGTCACGCTGGCAGGCGTTTTGCTATCGACACTGCTGGCGATTATCCTGCTCGCGCTACGTCTCTCCGGCAACGCATTCGGTCGCCGTCTGGTCGCCGCCTGGGTCTCGCTGTTTCGCAATACGCCTCTGCTTGTGCAGTTGATGTTCTGGTACTTCGCAGCGTGGAATTTTCTGCCCCGTGACGTGATTGATTTCGTTAATACCGATCATTTTTGGTCGATCCTGCCTGGCGATGTCTGGTGGCTGACGCCAGAATTTCTCTGCTCCGCATGGGGGCTGGGGGTATTCACATCGGCCTTCCTGGTTGAGGAGATCGCCTCGGGGTTGCAGGCGGTATCCGCCGGGCAGCGAGAGGCCGCTGTATCGCAAGGTTTTTCCGCATGGACGACCCTCCGCCATATTCTGCTCCCCCAGGGGCTGGCAAACGCCTGGCAACCCATCGTGGGACAATACCTTAATCTGATGAAACTCTCATCGCTTGCCAGCGGTATCGGCTTTGCCGAACTGACCTATCAGGTGCGACAAATTGAAAGCTATAACGCCCATGCTCTGGAAGCCTTTGCCGTCGGCACCGCGCTCTATTTGCTGACCGGCATTGTATTGGGTCTGCTACTGGCGCGGCTAAACCCCGCCCCGGCCAAAAGAGTGAAACCCAAAACGCGTATTTTCAGCATCAGGAGTCCACACCATGATCGCTAATATTTCGGTCATTACCGACAATCTGGATTACCTGCTGTGGGGACGCGCTGCTGATGGTCAACCCGGCGGCGTGCTCCTCACATTGTTGATGGCGCTGGGTGCTGGCGTGCTGGCGCTTCCCGGCGGGGTGGTTCTCGCCTGTCTTGCCTGGCGATTTCCGGGCGTTATCCGTAATGGGCTGTTTCTCTGGGCAGAATTTATTCGCGGCATTCCGCTGATCTTCGTGATCTTCTGGATGTGGTATTTGCTGCCAATGCTTACCGGAAGCGATCTTCCCGGCGCCGTTACCGTCACGCTGGCGCTGGCCTGGTTTACTGCGGCATCGGTGATGCACTCCGTTTATGCCGGCATAAACGCGCTTCCTGCCGGGCAGTACGACGCCTCGGTAGTGCAGGGATTTCGCCCGTTTCAGGCATTATGGCTCATTCTGCTTCCCCAGGTGCTACGCAATGTAATGCCGTCATTGACCGGCATTTTTATCGGCCTGCTGAAAGACACGTCGCTGGCGTTTATCGTTAATGTTCCTGAACTGACTACCGTCGCCGGTCAGGTGAATAACCGGGTACAGATTTACCCGGCGGCCATTTTTATCTTTACCGGACTGGTCTATTACCTGCTCTGTTTTGGCCTGGAGAGATTCACCCGTCGACGATTCGCCATCCGATAAACGGCTCAACACTCAACAAACTGATGTTGTTCGTTGAGGCGATATTTTACCCCGGCGCGTATGTTGTTCTCGCCTTCAATGGCAACGGCGAAACGGGTACGTTCGCCATCGTGATACGCCAGCGCGGCACAGCCGCCGGGCCCCAGTATCAGGGAGTCAACGTGCCCGGTGCTGGCGATGACCGCATTGTCACCGCTGGTAACGAGATGAACATTCTCTCCGCTGTTGGCAATTCTGGCATTGGCGCCAAAGCTGACAACCTGCGCCAGATCGCCATTGCTGGCAATATTGCTCCTGTCACCCAGCGTGCTGATGCGCACCCGCATTCCCGCACTGGCAATACGACTCCCGTCACCGGCGCAGCTTACGCGGGTTGAGTTCCCTGCCACCGCCACCCGCGCGCGATCGCCGGAACAACCTATATGCGTGTTGTAGCCTGCACTGCCAATGCGCGCGCAGTACCCCGCGCTGGCAATCTGCGAAGCGTACCCCACGCTGGCAATTTTGACGTTATCGCCCGCACATCCCAGATGAACGTTATCGTCCGCGCAGGCAATGTGTTCGCTATTACCGTGGTGCGACTGCGCACTCACCAGGCTGTCCATCGCGCTGATATCCTGACGCGCAAAGCTCTCCTCATCCAGCCAGCGCGACCAGGCATATTCCACCAGGCTATTTGCCCAGTCGAGATAGCCTTCACTGCTCAGCGCCCGATGCACGTCGGCGTAGCTGCCGCCATTCGGAAAGCGACGGACAAACCAACGATAGATGACGGGCCCGACTCGCCAGGTACGTAAATCCTCTCGCGTAATGATCATCCGTTAGTGCCGATGATAGCCATCAACCATGCAGCGGAAGGTCTCACCGGGCGTACGACCTGTCGTGCAAAGGTAAAGATGACCGAAGATAAAAAAGAGACTAACGATCGCCAGCGCGAAATGCGCCTGCAACAGCCAGTAACGCACGCCGGGGAACAGATCGCCCGCCGCCTGCGGATAAAGCGACAGTAGTCCGGTTATCAGCAACAGCGGCACCAGGCCGTACATCACCCCGAGATAAGCGGCCTGCTGTAACGGGTTGAATTTAGACTGCGTGGTGGCGGGAAACGGATGTTCCTCACCCTGCATAATGCCGAACAGATAGAAGCGGGTCTGCTTCATCGCCCGGCCAATCCAGCCCTCGCGGCGAATAATATAATGGTGTCCGTTGCCGCCCAGCATGTTGATCAAAACAAAACCCAGCCAACACGCCAGCAGCAGAAAACCGCAGATCTCATGCACCGTCAGCAGGCTCTTCATCACCGACGCGCCAACCAGCGAGAAATGATTGATCAGCCCGCTGCCGAGCAGGAGCACAAACAGTAGCGCGTTCGACCAGTGCCACAATCTCACCGCTTTGGAGTACAGGTAAACCTTTTCACCGTGACCGGCCGCGGCTTTGTTGGCGGCGCGAAACCGAAGCATGGCATGCAGCCCCAACACCAGCCACATCGCTGCCAGCATCAGTCCGGCGATGACTAACCAGACAGGCCAGTATTCGGGAGAAAACACGGGGACATAGTTCGCCAGTTGGGCATGGAACTGTTCAGCATTCTGCGACGCGTTCATACATTTTCCTTTTTAATCAAATGTTGACCGAACCGGCGATACAGATGCGGTTTTCCGGCGCCTGAGAGTTGGTGTTGATAGAATTTGTTCTCCTTCAGCCAGGTCTGAATTTCCGGGCTGTCTTCACGACCAAAAATCAATGCGTGCTCCGGGCAAGCATTCACGCAAATCGGCGGGAACCCCTTTGCCAGGCGAGATTCGGCGCAAAAGTCGCATTTATCCGCCACTTTGGTTTGTGGATTGAGATAACGCACCTGATACGGACAAGCGCCTATACAGTAGCTACAGCCGATACAGCGCGATTCATCTACCCGCACAATACCGCGCTCATCACGCCAGGAGGCGCCGGTCGGGCAAACATCAATACAGGGCGCATCTTCACAGTGCTGGCAGGACTGGCGAAAATAGTGATAAACGGTTTCGTTTTCATTATCCGAAACAGGAATATGCGCGATGGATAAACGACTGCCCTGAGCCGGAACATGGTTGGTCTTGCGACACGCCCGGGCGCAGAGATTGCAGCCGTTACACCGGGATTCGTCATGAATCATGGCATAACGCACCGCTTTGCTATTCTTCGTGTTCGCTAACAAATTTTGGCCGGGCCCGCTGAAAAAAATCACCGTCCCCATACCAAGCACAAATTTTCGTCGAGTGAAGGACATCTGGTTATCCTCTAATCCGGTGGCAGCGATCGCCCACGCTTTCCATGACATCACCCTGAACAATCAGGGATTCTGAAACTGCTCAACCTCAAGCCATTCGCATAAGCCATATGCCTTGCCGTAGCTCATAAAACGTTCGCTAAACAGATACGGCACATCGTTGGACGACGCCACACGGCGAATATCCGCGTAATCCGGGTGCGTGTCGATCGCGGCAAGGGCTGTCTCTATTTGCTGCGGCGCAAAGCGGTATGGCGGTTGTTCCAGCATGGCGACCTTGTAGGGTCGCGGATAGGTCTGGCAATCAAAACGCACCGCCTGTGCGATAGCCCGGCAAATATCGTTCTCCACCACCTGCACACACATGTCGGCATAGTTAGCGGTCATGGTTTGCGTCGAGTAGTAATAATCATCCTGAGCACCCTGCACGCAGGCGATATCCGCCCCTGTCTCGCTCTGAAGCAGCGTCTCCAGCAGCGGCGTTAACGCCTCTTCCTCCACTGAATACGGCGGTTGCAGGAAAAGCGCGCGAGCCACCAACTGACCTGAAGCAGAATGCTGGCGGATGAACTCCGCCATGATCTCTGCCGGACTCGCGGGAGGCGCTGGTTCATCCACTCGCCTTTCATGCTGATGTAAGCCTTGCAGCCACTGCCGCTTTTCAATATCCACCTCAGGCGTGGAGTGTTCACCCTCTGAATGACTCATCTCACCTTCCTTACGCTGGCAGCAGATTCTGCGCGGCCAGATCGGCGGCGACATCCTCAAGACCGAGGCGATGCAACGTTTCTCGCGTCGGGCATCCCAGTTCAGGGTCCCAGCCCATCTCGGTATAAAAGAGCGTCAGGGATTCACGCATATCGTCGCGATCCATTTTGTCAGTCCCTTCAGTGAACACCGGAATGTTGGGGTCCTTGTCAAAAACCCACGAACAGATGAGATCGTGTTCATTGCGCATATCTTTGGTCTGCATCAGTTTGACGGTATAGGCGCGATGGAGCGTGAAGATACGTTCTGCGGCTAAATCAAGGCTCGCCTGGGTGGTTTCATCCCCGGTCACCGCCTGGAAAAATTTCGCTTCCAGGTCCAGATCCCCACGATAATTTCGGCTCTTCAACGGCGAAACGGTCATCGGCCAGACCCAGTTGCACAGCGTCACGGCGTTATGCAGGCAAACTTTGAGCAGCGTCCATTTGGCATACTTGATTTTCGCCGCGTTGATCGGCGTGTAATTTTTAGTCTCGTCGTAGGCGTCTTCAGAACCAAACAATTCCGCCGCGACCTCTCGCTGTAGCTTCAGCGGTAAACCAGAACCAATAAAGTTGATGTGGGTGTGGGTCATGCAGTCACGGTTAAACATGCAGTTGGTAATTGCCCCCACCTGCGCCGACGCTTCGTTAGCATGGTGTACCGGATAGCCAAACGGCGACCACAGTTTGTTTTTATCGTACGCCCAGTATTCCTCACCCAGATTCCAGCGCTCGGCAATGGCGTATGAACCATCCGCAAGATGGCTCAACTCTCCTTTGCGATGCGCCAGGCGATAGTAGAAATCCTTGATAAAGTTGGGATCGCCCGCTTCCAGTTGATCCCAGCGGATCTCCGCATATTCCTCAGCCGGAAGCACGCGCTTGAACACGCCTTTGCTGTAGCAATACGTGAAGTCACGGTGCAACTGCCCGTAGTTACACCAGATACCGTAGTCGTCAAACAGGTTCAGGCCGATCAGATTGCCGATAACGCGGCCATCGTCCTTGTCGTCAAAATCTTTCGGGCCGTGCGGGAAGATCGTGGTATGGACAAAGTTTGCCACGCAGGTATTCCCCCCGGTGCTCGGTACGCCAAAATCCTTTACCCGTGGAATATTGAGCTGCGACATGCAGCGGATCGGGCATGAGTGGCAACCGCTCATTTTCACGGTGTATTTTTCAGCCGCCGGACCTAAGTCAAACACGGATTTATAGGTGCGAAAGCCGACCGTATTTTGATTACCCGGCGGGATCTCGCCGGTTTCAACAGGCCCGCCCTCTGCGGCCCCCCAGAACAAACCTTTACGCGCCGTCCAGCGCGAGGCCGGTGAGGAAAATTCCGCCCATGCCTGCGGGGTGCTCGGCACAACATGATTATTATTGGCGCCAATCAGCTCCGTCATCATGTAGTCATTCAGCCGCTTCATCTCTTTGCGATCGGCAATATTGACCCCTTTGTTGCCTTCAACGGCAATGGCCTTGAGGTTTTTCGACCCCATCACCGCGCCGGCTCCCGCCCCGCCGCTGTGGTTACGGCTGTTGAGCATACAGGAGAGCGGCACCAGGTTTTCACCCGCCTGACCAATGGCCGCCACGCAGGTCTCCAGGCTGGTCATACGGCAGATCTCTTCGGTCGTGGCGCGCGTCCCTTTGCCCCACAGAAAATCTGCTTTTTCGAGGCTGACCTTGTCATCTTTAATATTGATCCACACAGGCGAAGCGGATTTACCCTCAATAATAATCGCGTCGTACCCGGCAAATTTCATTTGTGCCGCAAAGAAGCCGCCCATATGCGCGTCGACAACCAAATTACCTTTAGTAAACGTAGAGAGCGAAGTGATATTGACGCGGGAACTACAGGGCGCGCCAGATCCGGTCAGCGGGCCGGTGGCAAATACCAGTTTATTTCCTTCATCGAAAGGTTTCGTGCCAGGCGGGACTTCGTCATACATAATTTTGTAGCCGAACCCCATTCCGCCGACAAATTTTTTATATTTACTGGAATCTTCGAGGGTAATATCGCCTGTTGTAAGATTGACCCGTAATATATTACCTGTCCAACCGTTAGCCATAATGTTTTCCTTTGCAAGATTCAAACAGTAATATCTTTCCACTCGATAACTTTCAGCGCCCCTGTTGGACAGGCGCTGGCGCACTCGCCGCATAAAACACATTTTGACGATTTTTTCGTTTCGCTGTTTACGGTAGCCATCATCCAGGGGCAGGCAGTGGTGCAGGCGCTACAGCCAATACACCGCTTATGATCAACCGCGATGCAGCCATCGTCCTGTTTCCAGGTAATTGCGCCGATTGGGCAGACCTTCATGCACTGCGGGTCCTTACACTGGCGACAGGTATCTGCGGTGTAGTTTAAATCGCCATACAGGCCGCCGCCGGAGCCGACGCCGTTGTCGCCAAAGAAGTAATTACGGTGAATCTTAATGCGGGAGAAGAACGAGCCCACGGCGCCATCGTTGTAATTGGTGCAGGAGATTTCGCAACGATGGCAGCCTGTGCAGCGGGCGCGTTGGGTCACTAATACCCCTTTGGGCGTGTTTATCAGTCCTACCGTACCGCTATCAACGTCTTCCTGTTTGCAGCCAAAAAGTGACAGCAGCGCGGGAGCGATAGTTAATCCTGCCAGACCCTTTCCTGATATACGCAGAAATTCGAGCCGCGTTAAGCCAAAATCTAATATTGGACGTTCGACCTGGTTCATTTATTTCGCATCCTCTTCGCAAACACAGTGCTGACAACACCCGATGTTTTGCCCTAACCGGATCGCATACGTCATATCATTAAATACAAATAGACTAATCCTAAAGAGTTAGGCACATAAATAATGTGGTTATTCAGTGCTATTAACTTTGATCGTTATCAATTAAAAACCGGAAGTGAAATAATAAAAGCGGAGTGATATTTATTATCATTTAGAGGATATAAAACACGGCAATCTATTAATAATTAATAATGTGACCTCGTTCCCATTATTAATATCAATTAACTTCGTTATATATTAATATACATATCGATATTAATATAAACGCGATATCTGATTATTTACAAGGTGAAGAATTTAAATACCGGGAATAAGGGATGACGAAGCGAGCGCCATCCCTGAGAGAATTATCCTGCCAGGGCTTTGATAACCGTTTCCATCGCCTGTTTTTCAAGTTCGCTGCGCTGGAGTCGCTGGTTCGCCATGGCGGTTCGTAACACTCCCGCAATCACGATATGCTTCGGCTCTTGCCCCAGGTCGCGCATCTCCAGAACCACTTTGCCAACCACTCTGCACATCTCACGGTACAGTTCGTCGTCTTTTGTCAGGTTTCCCATTATTGTCTCTCATCGCCAGCACAAACAAACAGCATATATCACTCTAACGATGAAGACAAAACTCAAATAAATCAAACAAATAAACAGAGTGACTATTCAACTTAACCGATATCCGTCACCTCACACTCTGTAACTTGCTCACCCGTTCGGCCAGGCTCTTTTATAGGCCGGATAAGCGTCACGCTATCCGGCACTACGTGGTATTAGTTATTGACCGGAATCACCGCGCCTTTGTACTTCGTGCGGATCCAGTCCTGAATCTCTTTTGAGTGCAGAACGTCAACCAGCGCCACGATGTCTTTTTTCTTCTCGTCGCCACGATGTACGGTAATGATGTTGGCGTACGGATTGTTTTCTCCGCTCTCAACGGCGATCGGATCGTTAACCGGGTCCAGACCTGCGTCGATAGCGTAGTTGGCGTTAATCACCACCGCATCGCCTTCATCGTTGTTGTACATCTGTGGTAACAGCGCCGCTTCCACGTTCGGCAGGAACTTCAGTTTTTTCGGGTTATCCACGATGTCGCTGATGCGCGCGCTGACCTTATCCACGTCCGGCTTCAGTTTGATCACGCCCTCTTTTTCAAAAATCGACAGAATACGTCCCTCTTCAGAGACCGCGTCACGCATAATGATCCTGCCGCCTTCCGGCAGATCTTTCAGCGATTTGTATTTTTTAGAGTAGATGCCGATCGGCTCAATATGAATCGCCCCGGCGCTGACGAAATCATAGGTTTTATCACCCGCATGATCTTTCAGCACGCTATTCAGGTACGGGATATGCTGGAAGTAGTTGGCGTCGATTTCACGACCGGCCAGCGCGGTATTCGGCAGAATGTAATCCTGGAAAGGTTTAATCTCCAGATCGATCCCCTGTTTCGCCAGAATCGGTTTCGCCTGCTCAAGGATTTCCGCATGCGGTACGTTAGAGGCGCCAACGGTCAGCGTATCCGCCCAGGAGGCAAAGCTCAGGGCGCTTAAGGTTGCTGCGGCGAGTAATGTCAGTGATTTTTTCATGATAATGGTTTCCGTATTTTATTAGCGTTTATCTAACAGAGAGGTGATCACATCGCCGCAGAACTGGATAATGAAGACGATGATCAGGATAGTCACCGTCGCCACCAGCGTGACGTCGTTGTGGTTGCGCTGGAATCCTTCCAGATAAGCCAGGTTCCCTAAACCGCCTGCCCCAATCACTCCGGCCATCGCGCTGTAACTGACCAGCGCAATCAGCGTCACGGTGATCCCGGACACCAGTGCGGGTGATGATTCAGGCAGTAAAACCCGAAAAATAAGTGTGCTGAGACGTGCGCCCATCGAACGCGTGGCTTCAATCACGCCTCTGTCGACCTCGCGCAGTGCGATTTCAACCAGACGCGCATAAAACGGCGCCGCCCCGACAATCAGCGCTGGCAGCGCAGCGTTCGCGCCGAGAATGGTGCCGACCAGCGCCTTGGTAAACGGGATCAGTAAGACGATCAAAATGATGAACGGGATCGAGCGGAAAATATTCACCACCAGCGAAATGACGCTATACAGCGTGCGGTTCTGAAACAGCCCGCCGCGCGCGGTCAAAAATAGCGCCAGCCCCAGTACAATCCCCAGCACAAACGTCGCGATACCGGAAAGCGCCGTCATATAGAGCGTTTCCTGCGTTGCCGCAAAAAGTTGTTCCCATTTCAGATGGGGAAACAGATTCTCAACCATGTTGTACTACCTCACCTTCAATATCGCTCTGCCGCAAATCCGCCAGAATATTATTCAGTTGCTCTTCCGTCGCCACGACGTGCAGCCACAGTTGGCCAAACACGCCATGCGCGGTTTGCGTCATCTTGCCGTGTAAGATATTGAAAGGCAGGCCGTAACGCAGGGTAAGCTCCCCTACGATCGGCTGATGCGTACTGTGCCCGGTGAAGGTCAGCTTAATCACCGTCCCGCCCAGCTCGCTCGCCAGCTGCGGGTTAAACGCCTCCTCTTCGGCATACTGACTTACCTGGCGGACAAACTGCCGGGTAATCGGCTGTTGCGGATGAGTAAAGACGTTCAGCACATCGCCTTCCTCCACCACTCTGCCGTTTTCCATCACCGCAACGCGATCGCAGATTTTGCGCACCACATGCATCTCGTGGGTAATAAGCACAATCGTGAGCTGGAAGCGGCGATTAATATCGAGCAGCAGATCCAGAATCTGATCGGTGGTTTGCGGGTCCAGCGCGGAAGTCGCCTCGTCGCAGAGCAGCACATCCGGGTTATTTGCCAGCGCACGGGCAATCCCCACACGTTGCTTTTGCCCGCCGCTCAGTTGGGATGGGTAAGCATTCTCACGCCCGGTTAACCCCACCAGGTCGATCAGCTCCGCCACCCGCGCCTTGATTTTTGCTTTTGGCGCGCCCGCGATTTGCATAGAAAAAGCGATGTTTTCGCTGACGGTACGCGACCACAGCAAATTAAAGTGCTGAAACACCATGCTGATTTTCAGCCTCGCCTGGCGCAGGGACTCTCCTGTCGCCGCTGAAATATCATGACCATTGATGGTCACGCTGCCCACGGTCGGTTTTTCCAGACCGTTCAGCAAACGAATCAACGTACTCTTTCCGGCGCCGCTGTAGCCAATAATCCCGTAAATTTGTCCCTGTTCAACCGTCAGATTAACGTTATCCACTGCGGTAATGGACAGCTTGCCGGGCGTAAAAACTTTCGAAATATTTTTCAGGACGATCATATCGTTATCGTATCCGCTGCTGCTTATGGTTATCCTGCCAGTGCTTTTAGCTGTTTAGCAGTATGGATGTCCAAACGAGTGTAATCAGGGTGTTTCTGCTTTTAAATGACCAAAAAGGAATTTGATATATCCACAAGGAATAAGAGAGGCGCAGCGCGGGAAAATGGCTTTAGTACAATTTCGGCAACCTTTATGCGGGGAGCGGCATTATCCTTAACGCGAGCAGCGTAAACTGTTGAATTAATCGACAAAAACAGGGTAATTCGGCCATCAACACCGCCAGACGACTGCACGGCTAAACGTCCTGCCATCCAAATAGCGTTTTATATTCCATTCTGTTCTTATTCACAGACAAACATTCTTTAGGCGTGCATTTTGGCAACCCTATTATTTCGTCATGTTATTCACTGACGGATATTCACCATGACAACGTTTCACTCCGTAACGGAACTGATTGGCAATACGCCGCTGCTTCAGTTGCATAAGCTGAATAGCGGCGTAAGCGAACTCTTTTTGAAACTGGAGAACCAGAATCCAGGCGGTTCGATTAAAGATCGCGTCGCACTTTCTATGATCAATGAAGCGGAAAGACAGGGGCTGCTAAAACCCGGCGGCACGATTATTGAAGCGACGGCGGGCAACACCGGGCTGGGGCTGGCGCTGATCGCCGCGCAAAAAGGTTATGCCCTGACGCTGGTCGTGCCGGACAAAATGAGCCGTGAGAAGATCTTCCATTTACGCGCGCTTGGCGCACAGGTGGTATTAACCCGCTCAGACGTCAACAAAGGTCATCCGGCCTATTATCAGGATTACGCACGCCGTCTGGCGCAGGAGACGCCCGGCGCCTTCTATATTGATCAGTTCAACAACGCCGCGAACCCGCTGGCGCATGCTTCCACCACCGCCCCCGAATTGTTTGCCCAGATGGATGGCCGCATTGACGCCATCGTAGTCGGCGTCGGTTCCGGCGGCACGCTGGGCGGTTTACAGGCATGGTTTCGCGAACACTCCCCGCACACGGAGTTCGTGCTGGCCGACCCCGCCGGTTCAATCCTTGCCGATCAGGTCGAGACAGGCACATTCGGCACCGCCGGTTCCTGGCTGGTTGAAGGGATTGGCGAGGACTTTATTCCGCCGCTCGCCCACATCGAATCCGTTTCACAGGCCTTTCGCATCAGCGATAAAGACGCCTTCGCCACGGCGCGCGAGTTGCTCAGAACCGAAGGCATCCTTGCCGGTTCATCGACCGGTACGCTGCTCGCCGCCGCCCTGCGCTACTGCCAGGCGCAGACGCAGCCAAAGCGCGTGGCGACCTTCGCCTGCGATAGCGGCAATAAGTATCTCTCGAAAATGTTTAACGATGACTGGATGCGCCAGCAAGGGCTCATCACCCGGCCACAGGCTGGCGATCTGAGCGACTTCATCGCCTTACGTCATGACGAAGGGGCAACCGTGACCGCCGCGCCGGACGATACGCTGGCGACCGTGCTGGCGCGTATGCGCCTGTACGATATTTCGCAGTTGCCGGTTCTTCAGGAGGATCAGCTTATCGGCATTATCGACGAATGGGATCTGATTACGCATATTCAGGGCGATAACCCGCGTTTTTCCCTCCCGGTAAAAGAAGCGATGACGCGCGAGGTGGTCCGGCTTGATAAACGCGAACCGGAAAGCGCGCTGAAACCTATTTTTGATCGCGGCCAGGTGGCTGTGATTGTCGACAACGACCAGTTCCTCGGTCTGGTCACCCGTAGCGATGTGCTCACCCACTGGCGCAACCGCCTGGATAAATAAGGAACTATCATGAAATCGTATTCCACACTTAGCGTCCATAGCGGAACCTTTTCTGACGCGCACGGCGCCGTTATGCCGCCGATTTATGCGACATCGACGTTTGCGCAACCCGCGCCGGGTCAGCATACCGGATATGAATATTCACGCAGCGGCAACCCAACGCGCCATGCGCTGGAAACCGCCATTGCCGAGCTGGAAGGCGGTACGCAAGGTTATGCCTTCGCGTCCGGTCTGGCGGGCATTGCTACCGTGCTTGAACTTCTCGATAAAGACAGCCATCTGGTGGCGATTGACGATGTCTATGGCGGCACCTATCGACTGATTGAAAATGTGCGCCGTCGCAGCGCCGGACTACAGGTTAGCTGGGTAAAACCTGACGATCTGGCCGGTATCGAAGCCGCGATTCGTCCTGATACCCGCATGATCTGGGTAGAAACGCCGACAAATCCGTTACTAAAACTGGCCGATCTGGCGGCCATTGCCGATATCGCGCGTCGCCACCAGCTTATCAGCGTGGCCGATAACACCTTCGCTTCGCCGTTGATCCATCGTCCTCTTGATCTGGGGTTCGATATTGTGGTGCATTCCGCGACGAAATACCTGAACGGCCATTCAGACGTCGTCGCCGGACTGGCGGTCGTCGGGGACAACCCGGCGCTCGCACAACAGCTGGGGTATCTGCAAAACGCCGTCGGCGGCGTACTGGACCCATTTAGCAGTTTTCTGACATTACGCGGTATTCGCACGCTGGCCTTGCGAATTGAGCGGCACAGCGGCAATGCGCTGACGCTGGCGCAATGGCTGGAAAAACATCCGGCGGTAGAACACGTCTGGTATCCGGGGCTGGCGTCGCATCCTCAGCATGCCCTTGCGCGCCAGCAAATGTCACAGTTCGGCGGGATGATCTCCATCGTCATAAAAGGCGATGACCAGCGCGCCACTGACGTTATCACGCGGCTGAAATTATTCACCCTGGCGGAAAGCCTGGGCGGTGTTGAAAGCCTCGTCAGCCAGCCGTTTACCATGACTCACGCCTCTATTCCGCTTGAGCAGCGTCTGGCGAATGGCATCACCCCGCAATTGATTCGCCTGTCAGTGGGCATTGAAGATGTTCAGGATTTGCAGGACGATTTAGCTCAGGCGCTCGCCGGGTAGTTGCGCAACGCCGCCCTTTCCCGGGCGGCACAACGCAAGGATCATAATTAACGCTTTAATAACAATTTGTTGTGAATCTGCACAGATGTTTTTTGAAACGCTGTTTTCATTTTCCTTTTGTGTAAATTTCAGCGTATAATGCGCGCCAATTGTCTCTTGAATGGTTTCAGCGCATTGGACTGCAAAACTCAACGACTAAAAAACACGCCATCCCGTTGGGCTGAAACACGAGCACACATTCCTCTGCACGCTCTTTCGATGTCACCTATCCTTAGAGCGAGGCAACACCACTTTCGCAACACAGGTTTAGCTTCAAGGCCGTGCGCCCCTGAAGCCAGATTTCCATATCCTTCTCAACTTAAAGACTAAGACTGTCATGAAAAAGACGAAAATTGTTTGCACCATCGGTCCGAAAACCGAATCTGAAGAGATGTTAACCAAAATGCTGGACGCAGGCATGAACGTTATGCGTCTGAACTTCTCTCACGGTGACTATGCAGAACACGGTCAGCGCATCAAGAATTTGCGCAACGTAATGAGCAAAACCGGTAAAAAAGCCGCAATCCTGCTCGATACCAAAGGCCCGGAAATCCGTACCATTAAGCTGGAAGGTGGTAATGACGTCTCCCTGAAAGCGGGCCAGACCTTCACTTTCACAACGGACAAATCCGTTATCGGCAACAGCGAAATGGTTGCCGTCACTTACGAAGGTTTCACTTCTGACCTGTCCGTAGGCAACACCGTACTGGTTGACGATGGTCTGATCGGCATGGAAGTCACCGCGATCGAAGGTAACAAGGTTATCTGTAAAGTGCTGAACAACGGCGACCTGGGCGAAAACAAAGGCGTTAACCTGCCGGGCGTTTCCATCGCGCTGCCAGCACTGGCTGAAAAAGACAAACAGGATCTGATCTTCGGCTGCGAACAAGGCGTTGACTTTGTTGCCGCGTCCTTTATCCGTAAGCGTTCTGACGTTGTTGAAATCCGTGAGCACCTGAAAGCGCACGGCGGCGAGAACATCCAGATCATCTCCAAGATCGAAAACCAGGAAGGCCTGAACAACTTCGATGAGATCCTCGAAGCGTCTGACGGCATCATGGTTGCTCGTGGCGACATGGGCGTTGAGATCCCGGTTGAAGAAGTTATCTTCGCGCAGAAGATGATCATCGAAAAATGTATCCGCGCACGTAAAGTCGTTATCACCGCGACCCAGATGCTGGATTCCATGATCAAGAACCCGCGTCCGACCCGCGCAGAAGCTGGCGACGTGGCGAACGCCATCCTCGACGGCACCGACGCAGTGATGCTGTCCGGCGAATCCGCAAAAGGAAAATACCCTCTGGAAGCCGTCACCATCATGGCGACCATCTGCGAGCGTACTGACCGCGTGATGACCAGCCGTCTGGACTTCAATAACGACAGCCGTAAACTGCGCATCACCGAAGCGGTGTGCCGCGGCGCGGTTGAAACTGCCGAAAAACTGGAAGCGCCGGTCATTGTCGTTGCAACTCAGGGCGGTAAATCTGCTCGCGCAGTGCGTAAATACTTCCCGGACGCTACCATCCTGGCGCTGACCACCAACGAAGTGACCGCGCGTCAGCTGGTGCTGAGCAAAGGCATTGTGCCGCAGCTGGTGAAAGAAATTAACTCTACTGACGACTTCTACCGTCTGGGTAAAGAAGTCGCTCTACAGAGCGGTCTGGGCCAGAAAGGCGACGTTGTGGTCATGGTTTCCGGCGCGCTGGTACCAAGCGGCACGACCAACACCGCATCTGTTCACGTCCTGTAATAATTCCTGTGTGAATTAATTTTCTGAATAAAAAGCGCCCTCGCGGCGCTTTTTTTATTTAATCGATAGCCACTCTTAATAAAAAATCAAATCGGATTTCACTATCTAATCGCAGATTATCTAAGACGAATCCGATGGAAGGATTCTGTTTTCACTCGGTTTTTTAGCCATTTTAGCTCAATTCGATGCTTCTTTGAGCGAACGATCAAAAATAAGTGCATTCCCGTCAAAAAAATATTCTCAACCTAAAAAAGTTTGTGTAATACTTGTAACGCTACATGGAGATTAACTCAATCTAGAGGGTATTAATAATGAATCGTACTAAACTGGTACTGGGCGCGGTAATCCTGGGTTCTACTCTGCTGGCTGGTTGCTCCAGCAACGCTAAAATCGATCAGCTGTCTTCTGACGTTCAGACTCTGAACGCTAAAGTTGACCAGCTGAGCAACGACGTGAACGCAATGCGTTCCGACGTTCAGGCTGCTAAAGACGACGCAGCTCGCGCTAACCAGCGTCTGGACAACCAGGCTACTAAATACCGTAAGTAATAGTACCTGTGTAATAAAAATGGCGCACATTGTGCGCCATTTTTTTTGCCTGTGTTTTCCCTTCCCTGCTACTGCGTTGCCCGGGTTTCAACGCCGCTTCCGGGTTGGCTGTTTTGCGCGGACTCCACCACAGAGCGACCAGAAGCTACCGGCGCCTGCCCTGATGTAACGGCAACCGGATATCCCGCCCGGCGATACAGCGCGTTTTCCACCAGACGCTCATCCACCTCCTGAGTCGCCTTAAACTGCGTAAAGCCTGCTGGCAACACATACGGCATCGTCTGTACGTTTTGCTCCTCTTCAGGCGACAGCGGGCGGTGTACTTCAACGTAACGCATTCCATTTGGTTCCACGGCGAATTTCACCGGTTCGTTAATCACCCGTACCGGCGTTCCCGTTCTGACCTGCGCAAACAGCGCCTTAATGTCCGGCGCGTTCATCCGAATACAGCCGGAACTGACGCGTAACCCGACGCTGTCCGGGGCATTGGTGCCGTGAATGAGATACTCACCGTTGCCGTATGCCAGGCGCAGGGCGAAGCGTCCTAACGGGTTATTTGGCCCGGCGGGCACCACCGGCGGCAGCGTAATGCCGCGTTCAAGCGAGCGTTTGCGGATACCTGCCGTCGGCGTCCAGGTCGGATTCGGGATTTTTTGCCCGACGCGCGTCGCCATCACTGGCGTTTCCAGCCCCTCTAAACCAATACCGATAGGGTAAACCTGAACACTATTTTCACCCGGCGGGAAATAATAGAGTCGTAACTCCGCCAGGTTCACAATAATGCCTTCACGCGGCGCATCGGGTAATAACAGTTGAGATGGAATGATAATCGGCGTCCCCGGTTTAGGGACCGGCGCGATGGTATTATTTGCCTCCAGGATCAGCATTGCGGCAGTATCAAAACGCCGGGCAATCGCCTGTAAGTTTTTATCCCCCGCTTGCACGGTATAGGTTTGATTCTGCCCGACAAGGCGACTGTTTGCTGGCGGCAAGGGGTAATCCACTGCCCAGGCCGCCTGAAATGCGCTGTAAGCGCCGAAAAGTGTAACTGCAATGAGAGACGCACGTTTCATATCCACCCCCCTGGCGTTTTGCCGGATGGCGGTTAAATGCCTTATCCGGCCTACGAGTCACGTAGAGCTGTACGCCATCTGGCGTTCTACGTCTTTTCAGTTTAGCTAAGAGTTGCGGCTCTGGCGCGGATCGCGCGAATCATTGCTTCCAGTCCTTGTGAACGGGAGGGCGTGAGATGTTGCGTCAGCGCCATTTTTTCAAACCACGGCCGCACATCAAAATTCACAATATCCTGTGGCGTCATCTGATGATACAAAATGAAGACGATGGCAATTAACCCTTTTACTATTGCTGCATCGCTGTCGCCCTGCAATTCAATAACGCCGTCAGCGTTCTGACGCATAACAATCCATACCTGACTCTGACATCCCTGAATACTATTTTCCGGGTGACGATCCTGCTCATTTAATTCCGCCAGACGCTGCCCCAGTTCAATAATGTACAGATACTTTTCTTCCCAATTGGCGCAACGCTGAAAATTACGCAGCAATCTTTCTTTATCTGGTAGCGCAGCCATAGCGTCTCCCTGTTATCCCAGTAAGCGATGAATACGTTTTAGCCCGGTTGCCAGACGATCCACTTCTTCATGGGTGTTATACATTGCTATCGACGCCCGGCACATGGCGGGAACGTTGTAATACGTCATCAGCGGCATTGCGCAGTGATGGCCGGTTCGTACGGCGATACCGTAATTGTCGAGGAAGCTGCCCACGTCATAGGCGTGGTGTTTGCCCAGATTAAAGGCGATGACCCCCAGCCGGTTAGCCGGGCCATATAGCGTCAACTCCGGCACGTCCGCCAGCTGTTCCAGCGCATAGTGCATCAGGTTTTGTTCATATTCGCTGATTTCCGCCAGCCCTAACGCGCAAACGTATTCAATGGCGGCGCCAAGGCCGATAATTCCGCCCGTGTTCGGCGTCCCCGCCTCAAAACGCCAGGGCGCTTTGGTCCAGGTCGTCCCTTCCGTCAGACTAACGGTCGCAATCATCGAACCGCCGCCTTCCCACGGCGGCATATCCTGAAGCAGTTCCTCCCGGACATACAGCACGCCGATACCGGTGGGGCCATACAGCTTATGCCCGGAGAAAACGTAAAAATCACAATCCAGCGCCTGAACATCCACCGCATGGTGCATTACCGCCTGCGCGCCATCGACCAGCACTTTCGCGCCATACTGATGCGCCAGCGCGATCATTTCAGGAAGCGGGTTTTCCGTTCCCAGCACGTTCGACACATGCGCGATAGCCAGCAGTCGGGTACGCTCATCAAACAGCGACGGGAGCGTATCCAGCTGCAACGTGCCGTCCGTATTGAGCGGAATGACGCGCAGTTCCGCCCCTGTACGCGCGCACAGCATCTGCCAGGGGACAATATTGGCGTGGTGCTCCATCTCGCTGATGATGATGTTATCGCCAGCCCGAACATTCTCCGGCCCCCAGCTGTTGGCAACAAGGTTGATGCCCTCGGTCGTCCCGCGCACGAACACCAGCTCTTCCGCTGAGCGGGCGTTAATGAACAGCGATGCCTGTTTACGCACATTTTCCATCTTCTCGGTGGCCTGCGCGCTCAGCGTATGGATGCCCCGGTGCACCGCCGCATAGCCATGACGGTAAAACTCTGCTTCAGCGTCAATCACCTGGTTGGGCTTTTGCGCACTGGCCGCGCTATCCAGATACGCCAACGGCAGCCCGTTGACTTCACGCGTCAGGACGGGAAAATCAGCCCGCACTTTTTCGATGGGAAATGTCATGCTATGCCTCCCGGCAGGCGAAGCCCTATTCGCGCCAGCACCTGTTGTTTAAGCGCGTCATCGCCGAGGGCTTCCGTCAACTCAGCGGCAAACGCGTAGAGAATCATCTGTCTGGCATCCTGCTCTCCAATCCCGCGTGAACGCAGGTAGAACATCTGCTCGTCATCAATCCGTCCTACCGTCGCCCCGTGGCTGCATTTCACGTCATCGGCGTAAATCTCCAGCTGCGGTTTGGTGTCCACCTCGGCAAGTTTACCGAGCAGCAGATTGTTATTGGTCATTTGTCCGTCGGTTTTAATGGCGTGCTGCGCCACGTTGATCAAGCCATTGAATACCGCCCGACCTTTATCGCTGACAATGGTTTTATGCAACTGACGGCTGTTGCAGTAACCCTTATTGTGCTCCAGCCACGTACGGGTATCACACACTTCGTTTTTCACCGGCATCGCCAGGCTGTTAATCCGCAGCGTGGTGTTTTCACCGTTTAACTGGGTGCTGGTGTTATGTCGCAGCACGGCATCGCCCAACAGGAAACTGTGGCTGTGCGCGCTTGCATCCGCCGCCAGCAGAATGTCGTTATGGGCAAAGTGGTGGCTCACCGGGTTTTCAAACGCCAGTTTGATGTGGTGCAGATGCGCATTCGCCGCCACGTTCATGGTCAGACGCGCCCCGGTAAAGTGCCGTGCCGCGTTAAGGCTGACATAGTGTTCTATCACCGTCGCCTCTGCCCCTTCCGCCAGTTCCAGGTGGTGGCGGTAGTGCGCAGTGTTGACCTCATCGCCTTCCAGCCCCTGCGTGATGTGCATCAGCAGCAACGGCTTAGAGGGCCGCTGGTTGCGCTTAACGCTGATGTGCGTCACGCTCTGCGCCAGGCTTTCCGTCAGATGCAGGAAAACCTCCGGCTGAACCGGTGTGGCCAGCGTCTGACGTTCGTCGTTGATCGCAATGTCGAAACCGCTGGCTGTAGCGCTGTCGCTAAGCTGCGGGTTGAACTGGCCGTCAACAAACACCAGACGCACAGCGTCGATATCCAGCGCCAGCGCGTCGCGCTGTTCCTGAGTAACCTCGGCAAAACGGCTGACAAACTGGCTACTGACCAACCCTTCCAGCGGCGTGTATTTCCAGTTTTCATGCTTACGCGTCGGCAGCCCCAGGCGCAGCATCTGTTGTAAATGCTGCTGCGCGTGCGCCGAGCGGGATTCGCCCTGCGCCTCAAACAGATGGTGCCATTGTTGCAGCGCGTTACTGCTGTTCGGTAAGCCAGCCATATCCTTGCTCCTCCAGTTGTTTGACCAGAGTGAAATCGCCGGACTTCACAATCCGCCCCTGATACAGGACGTGGACGTAATCAGGTTTGATGTAGTCCAGAATACGCTGATAGTGCGTCACGATAATGAACGAACGTTTACCGTCACGCAGCGAGTTGACGCCTTCCGCGACAATTTTCAGCGCATCAATATCCAGCCCGGAGTCAGACTCATCAAGAATGCACAGTTCCGGCTCCAGCACCGCCATTTGCAGAATATCGTTACGTTTCTTCTCACCGCCGGAGAAGCCCACGTTTACCGAACGGGTCAACAAATCTTCCGGCATCTTCAAAAGCGCGATTTTCTCTTCCATCAGATCCTGAAAATCAAAACGATCCAGCGACTCCTGACCACGATAGCTGCGCACGGCATTCAGCGCTGTTTGCAGGAAAAACTGGTTGCTGACGCCAGGAATTTCTACCGGATACTGGAACGCCATAAAGATGCCTTCGCCCGCCCGATCCTCTGGCGACAGTTCCAGTAAATCTTTGCCTTTAAATTCGACAGAGCCGCCAACCACTTCATAATCTTCACGGCCCGCCAGCGTCGCGGAAAGCGTACTCTTCCCGGAACCGTTCGGCCCCATAATGGCATGCACTTCTCCAGGTCTGACGTCGAGGTCCAGACCGCGCAGAATCGCTTTATCTTCCACACTGACCTGTAAATCTTTAATGCTTAACATGTGCTTTCCTTAATACTTAACCGACGCTGTGTTCAAGGCTGATCGCCAGCAGTTTTTGCGCTTCAACGGCAAATTCCAGCGGCAGTTCAGAGAAGACGTCTTTACAGAAGCCATTAACAATCATCGAGATGGCATCCTCTTCGCTGATGCCGCGTTGCAGGCAGTAAAAGAGCTGATCTTCACCGATCCGCGACGTCGTCGCCTCGTGCTCAAGCTGGGCGCTGTTATTACGACACTCGACATACGGGAAGGTGTGCGCGCCGCAGTCCGCGCCAATCAGCATTGAGTCGCACTGGGTAAAGTTACGGGCGTTGGTTGCTGTCGGCATGATCTTCACCAGCCCGCGATAGCTGTTCTGGCTATTCCCGGCGGAGATCCCTTTTGAAATAATGGTTGATTTGGTGTTCTTACCGATGTGGATCATTTTGGTGCCGGTGTCGGCCTGCTGATGACCGCTGGTCAGCGCCACAGAGTAAAACTCACCGATGGAGTTATCGCCGCGCAGAATGCAGCTCGGGTATTTCCAGGTGATGGCCGACCCCGTTTCGGACTGCGTCCACGACATCTTGCTGTTTTCACCTTCGCACAGCGCGCGCTTGGTGACGAAGTTCAGTATCCCGCCGGTGTTGTTATCGCCGGGGAACCAGTTTTGCACGGTGGAATATTTTACTTCGGCATCTTTGTGGATGATCACCTCTACCACCGCCGCGTGCAGCTGGTAGCTGTCGCGCACTGGCGCAGAACACCCTTCGATGTAGCTGACGTAGCTGCCCTCATCCGCCACCAGAATGGTGCGTTCGAACTGCCCTGTTTTTTCCGCGTTGATTCGGAAATAGGTCGACAGCTCCATCGGGCAACGAACGCCTTTCGGCACATAAATGAAGGTGCCGTCAGACGCTACCGCAGCGCTCAGCGCAGCAAAAAAGTTGTCATTACCCGGCACCACGGTGCCCAGATATTTCTTCACCAGCTCAGGGTGATCGTGAATCGCCTCGCCAAACGAACAGAAGATGATGCCCTGTTCCGCCAGCTTTTCCCGGTAGGTAGTGGCAACGGAAACGGAGTCGAAAATGGCATCCACCGCCACCTCTTTACCCTCACGTACCGGTACGCCAAGCTGTTCGAAGGCGTCTTCCACCTCTTTGCTGAGAAACGCATTCGCACCGGTTTGCTGTACGGCACCCGGTTCTGACGCGCACGTCTCATCGCAGTTACCGCACGATGGCGCAGAGTAATAACTGTAATCCTGATAATTCAGCTTATCGTAGTGCGCTTTCAGCCAGTGCGGCTCTTCCATCTCAAGCCAGGCTTTGTACGCATTAAGGCGAAACTCCAGCATCCACTCCGGCTCATTTCTCTTGGTGGAAATCGCACGCACGACCTCTTCGCTGATGCCTTTTGCCAGCTCGTCAGTCTGTAACTGGGTGAAGAAGCCTTCTTTATAATTCAGTGGACCACCGGTCCAGGTTTTGACATCGTCAGTTGCTTCAGTATTACGAGACATAGTACCGCCTATACCCCGAAGCTTTCGCCACAGCCGCATTCGTTCTGGGCTTTCGGGTTATGAAATTTAAATAACTGGTTTAATCCTTCGCGCACATAATCGACCTCTGTCCCGTCAATAAACGGCATGGCCTGAAGCGGCACGTACAACCTCGCGCCCTCCGTTTCAAACAACAGATCGTCCTTTTCCGGCTCGCTGACGGTATCCAGCACGTAACCAAATCCCGCGCACCCCGTCTGCTTCACGCCTAAACGCACGCCAAGCATGCCGGGTTGCTTCGCAACCAGGTCACGAATATGCGCCGCCGCCTCAGGCGTTAGCGTCAGACCACGCCATGCAAAATCGTCTGGATTAAATGTTCCTGAATGCAATTCCATAGGTCCACCTCGTGTAATAAGCCACCAGGGCATAACACCATGTTAGTGATAATGATTATCACTTCAACCCTCTGACAGAAGGGTCATTCGGGTTAACCGCCCTTTTTGACCACTTTTACTAAGCATAGACCTTGTTACGAGGGTTATCAGTGATGGATTATTTTATTCAATACATTGATAGATAAAGCATTTAAGAAGAGTAAACAGCGCGGCAGGTTAAAAAATTAAATATGTATCGAAAATGCCTATTTTTGAGATAGGGTTATCAATAAAAATGGGGGTCAAAAGCGGACGATGACGGTGCTAAACAATAGCTCAAACAGCCGTCGGATTAGCAAATCCACTAACGTGAAAAAGAAAGAACGGAGTAATTAACAACGAACGATCGGTATTGTATGAATAACACCGATCGTTCGTTGCCCCACCCGGCGCTTATCTCCGGCACTCATTTCAGGCTTAGCTCTTGAAGGGGTGTAAGAATATTCTCATAAGTTTGCATCGCGTATTTAACAGATCTTGCTTTCTGCACAATTTTTATACGCCTTATGCTGCGTCAGGAACAGGCTTCACCGTCGCGCATCGCGCCTTGCACCGCCTCAAGAAACAGGCGTAGCGCGGCGGGCTGATGCTCACGGGAAAGGTATAACCCGTATACGGCCAATTGCCTCGGTTGTAGATGGGGCAACAAACGAACCAGTTTCTCCTGCGCCAGCCCCTCTCGCGCCTCTTTTTCCGGCACCAGCGCAATCCCCATCCCTGCCAGCGCCGCTTCACACAAAAGCGAAGAGATTCCGGCGCTCAGGTTGCCCTTGATCGCAACGGAGATCGGTTCTCCCTGCTCATCCAGAAAATGCCAGGATTTTCCAGCAAATCCGCTGTAATAGAGGCAATTGTGTTGCGCCAGCGCCTCCGGCGTCTGCGGCGTGCCATAGCGATGCAGATAGTCAGGAGACGCGCAGAGCACAGACTCACAGTCACCAAGCCGACGCGCAATTGTCCCTGGCTCAGGGTTATCGGTAATGCGTATCGCCACATCAATACGCTCCCCCACTAAACTGACAGGCTGATTATTAATCTCCACTTCAATGCGCAATTCAGGATAACGCGCTAAAAAAGCGGGCAGCATCGGGGCAAGAATATGCATCGCGGTGAAATGGGCGCAGGCGACGCGCAACGTGCCGGACGGCACCTCTCGCCCGGTCGCCCCCGCAATATCCAGGGAAAGCCGCGCCAGCGTTCGCGTTTTCATCAACGCGTCTTCTCCGGCAGGCGTGATCGTCAGGCGGCGCGACGAACGATGAATAAGTCTGGCTCCGGCCCATTTCTCCATTTCATCCAGATAACGGCTCACCATCGGCCTGGAGATCCCTAATGCGCGCGCAGCCGCGCTCAGGCTACCCAAATCGCAGATATGGTTAAACACCGTTGCCGCCATCACTCTGTCCATAACCTTCCATCCGATCGTTTTATGAAACTCAGCATGTCCTGATAGGGGAATTTTAACAGATCGAGATTTGCTTAAAATAAGCCACGTAAATAAATCAACATCATCTGCCGATAAGGTCACTCAGAATGAAAATCAAAACGCTGGCACTTCTGCTGTCGCTGACTAGCGCGCCATTGTTCGCCGCCCCACTGCAACTCGACGTCTATAATCCGCAGGAAAACGCGATTTTCCCGGTCTCTTCCACGCTGGTCTCTGGCCCTAAAGAAGCCATTTTATTCGACGCGCAGTTCAGTACCAAAGACGGGGAAAAGCTGGTCGAAATGATTAAAAAGAGCGGCAAGTCGCTGAAAGCCATCGTGATTACCTCCGGCGATCCAGATTTCTATTTTGGTCTGGAACCGATTGTAAAAGCCTTCCCGAACGTGAAAGTTCTGGCGACGCCGCATGTGGTGGAACACATTCGCGCAACGAAAGACGCCAAACTGCAATACTGGGGCCCGCAAATGAAAGATGGCGCGCCAGCGGCGCTCACCATCCCGCAGGCAACCACCGAGACACAATTTACGATTGATGGGGAAACGCTGGAACTGCGCCACCCGAACGATTACGCCGCTTACGTCTGGGTCCCGGCGAACCGCGCAATACTTGGCGGAACGGGAATCGCATCCGGTATCCATGTCTGGACGGCGGATACCCAGTCTCCTGAGCAGCGTGCGGCCTGGCGTCATGTGTTGACAGAGATGCACAGTTTGCAGCCGACCCAGGTGATTCCGGGTCACTATATCGGTGAACGTCCAGCAGGCGACGCCGCTATACGCTTCACGCAGGATTATCTGCAATCCTTTGAGCAAGCGCTTGAGGCGAAAAAAGGGTCAGAGTATGTCATCAAAACGATGACCGCCGCCTGGCCTGGCCTCGCTGACGAAAGTTCCCTGACGCTGAGCGCGAAAGTGAATACCGGTGAAATGAAGTGGTAAACCGCCGCTCATAACCCAAAAAATAACCCCGGCAGAGCGTGTCGGGGTTTTCTGTTAGTGTTAATTCACCGAGCGATAAAACAGTGCGGAATCAATGAACGCCCAGACGCCAGGCAAAGTAAATCTCTTCTTTTAGCTCAGAGGAAGAGAGCGTGAGTAAATCGGCAAATTCCAGCTCTAATTGTTTTAAGCGCTTCAAATACTGGGCTGGAGAAAGCTCGGTTTTATCACGGCGTAAAAATTCAATTGCCAGTTGGGTTGGGTCTAAATCGGTAGACATATCATCCTCGCTTATGTTCAAAACGTGCACAGTATAACACTTTTTTCTGCACACATTTTGACCAAAAGCAGTCTGCGATAAAGATATTTTGTGACAATGTCACACAACGGCGGTTGTCAGACGTGAAGAACAGCACAGCCGCCCCTGCTCATCAAAAATATCGATCTGCCAGACCTGATGACGAGAGCCGGTATGCAGCGCTTTGCACACCCCTCTGACGCGCCCTTCACGCGCTGAGCGAACGTGGTTGGCATTCACCTCCAGCCCCACGACTTTCTGTTCGCCCTGCGTGCACAGATAGCCCGCAACCGAGCCGATACTTTCAGCCAGCACAACGGACGCGCCGCCGTGTAGCAGACCAAAAGGTTGCTTTGTGCGGCTATCCACCGGCATCGTTGCTTCCAGCGTATCGTCGCTAATATGCTCAAAGCGAATATCCAGTAGCCCCACCATGTTCCCTTCGCCCAGAGCGTTCAGCGCTTCGAGCGTGACTTTACGTTTCCAGATCATCCAATAATCTCCAGTAGTGCCTGTAACGGATGGCGAACCCCGGTGCCTTCAACGCGTTTTACCTGGCTGCGGCAAGAGTAACCGGTCGCCAGGCAGCGATTGCGCGGCAGTCGCGCCATCGCCTGTTGCCACGACAGCGCATAGATCCCCAGCGAATTTTCATGATTTTTCACTTCATGGCCGTAAGTACCCGCCATGCCGCAGCAGCCTACGCTGACGCTCTCCAGCTTCGCCCCTAAGCGCGCAAAAATGGCCGCCCACTGCGCCGGTGCGCCAGGCAATGCCGTCACTTCGGTACAATGTCCAAAGAAATACCAGGGCTCACCGCTCACGGCAAGAGGCTGTCGGGACGCCAGCACCGTCGGCAGCCACTCATTCACCAGCTGTACGTGGAAATCACCACGCTGTTCGCCGAGGGTTTGTTTGTATTCATCACGATAGCAAAGCACCAGCGCCGGGTCGACACCGACCATCGGGATACGCAACTGCGCCACCCGATTGAGAAATTCGGCCGTTTTCTTCGCCGTCTTCGCAAATCGGTTAAGGAACCCTTTGATGTGCTGGGCCTTGCCATTTGGCGAGAACGGCAGCAATACAGGCTGAATGCCGAGCTTTTCCACCAGCCGGATAAAATCCGCCACCACCTGCGCATCGTAGTAACTGGTAAACGGGTCCTGCACCACCAGCACCGTACGCTCTTTTTGCTCCTGGCTCAGGAGTTCAAGCTGTTCCAGCGTCATATTGGCGGAACGGTGCCCGACCATTTGCTGTTGCAGCGACGGTGTCGAAAGTAGCGGTAAATCCACCATGCCGATATGTTTCTTCGCGAGGTTTCGCACCAACGGCTGATTGAGAAAGAAGTTAAAGGTTTTCGGCGCCCGCGCCATTAATGGCGCATAGCTTTCGACCGTCGCCACCATATGATCGCGCAGCGGACGCAGGTAGCGCGTGTGATAAAGCGCCAGGAAGCGTGAGCGGAACTCCGGCACGTCTATTTTAATCGGACATTGTGTCGAGCAGGCTTTGCACGCCAGGCAACCCGACATCGCCTCCTTCACCTCATGGGAGAAATCATATTCGCCTTTACGAGCGTGCCAGCTGTTGCGGGTACGGGCAATTAACGTCCGCAGACTGGCGCGTTTTTCCGGCAGATCTTTTTCCAGCTGTAACGGATCAACCCCACGGTCGGCCAGCAGGCGCAACCATTCACGCACCAGCGTCGCACGCCCTTTGGGAGAGTGAATGCGATTCAGGCTGATTTTCATTGACGGGCACATCGGGCTTTTGGCGTCAAAGTTGAAGCACAGGCCATTGCCGTTACACTCCATCGCCCCGCGCCAGACCTGACGCACCGCCAGTGGAATCTGCCGATCGTAAGTACCGCGTTTCACCGCATCGACCTTCATCATCGGCGCATCAATGCCTTCCGGCGGACAAATTTTTCCGGGGTTCAGGCGGTTTTGCGGGTCGAACGCCGCCTTCACTTTGCGTAGTTCGCCATAAAGCTGCTCGCCAAAAAACGCCGGGCTATATTCAGCGCGAAAACCTTTACCGTGCTCGCCCCACAGCAGACCGCCATATTTCGCGGTGAGCGCCACCACATCATCGGAAAGACTCTTCATCAGAATTTCCTGTTGCGGATCGCACATATCCAGCGCGGGTCTGACGTGCAGCACCCCGGCATCAACATGCCCGAACATGCCATAACTTAAGCCATGACCGTCGAGCAACGCGCGGAATTCAGCAATATAGTCGGCCAGATGCTCCGGCGGCACGCAGGTATCTTCCGCAAACGGAATCGGTTTGGCCGCGCCTTTGGCATTACCCAACAGACCAACCGCTTTTTTCCGCATGGCATAGATACGCTCCACGCCCGCCAGCTCCGCGCACAGCTGCCAGCCGATCACCCCGGCTTCCTGGCGAGCAATCAGCTCATCCAGACGCTGGCACAACGCGCTCACCTGAGCATCAATAGCCGCTTCGTCATCCCCGGCGAACTCGACGATGTTCAGGCCCAGCATCTCTTTATCAGGCACATCGGTAATCAGCTCACTGACGGAGTGCCAGACGATGTCCTCCCTCGCCAGATTAAGCACTTTAGAATCGACGGTTTCCACCGAGAGCGCCCGCGCCTCGACCATAAAGGGCGCGTTACGCAACGCGGAATCAAAAGAGTCATATTTGACGTTCACCAGACGGCGAACTTTAGGCAGCGGAGTAATATCCAGACGCGCTTCCGTGATAAACGCCAGCGTGCCTTCAGAACCGGTCAGCACGCGCGTTAAGTCAAACTCCGTCATCTCATCGTTAAAGACATGGCGTAAGTCGTAGCCCGTTAAGAAGCGGTTGAGTCTGGGAAACTTATCAATAATCAGTTGTCGGTTTTCCCGACAACGCTGGTATACGGTGTTATAGATGCGACCGATCGCGGTGTTGCTTTTACCGAGCGTTTCCGCAAGTTCGACCGGCATTGCCTGGGTATCCAGAATATCGCCACCCAGCAATACCGCGCGAACGCCCAGCACATGATCGGATGTCTTACCGTAAACTAACGACCCCTGACCTGACGCATCGGTATTGATCATGCCCCCGAGGGTCGCACGGTTGCTGGTCGAAAGCTCCGGGGCAAAGAAGTAGCCATACGGCTTCAGATACTGATTGAGTTGATCTTTGATCACCCCGGCTTCAACCCGCACCCAGCCCTCTTCCGGGTTAATTTCAATAATACGGCTCATATAGCGGGACATATCAACGATAATGCCCTGGTTCAGCGCCTGACCATTGGTGCCGGTGCCGCCGCCGCGCGGGGTAAAAATCAATGAGGCGAAGCGCGACTCTGCCGCCAGACGGGCGATAAGCGCCACATCCGCCGTTGAACGCGGGAAAACCACAGCATCAGGAAGAAGCTGATAGATACTGTTATCTGTCGACATTGTCAGACGATCGGCGTAATTCGTTGCCGTATCGCCGGTAAACCCTTGCTGCTCCAGCGCCTGCAAAAAATTGAGCACCAGCTGAACGACGCCAGGTGCCTGAGAAATCTGTGGAATCATTATAGTGACCCTTTCCTGCGGTCTGTATTGTGAATTTAATCGTTTGCGTGTTGCTCTGTTTGTTGTATCACATTTTTTTCTTACACGCCCAGCAGAATTACAGGCAGAATCCGCCTGTTAAAAACCGCTGAAATTGCTCATCATTATGGGGTAAGGTTCGCGTGTTCGCGTCGCGTCAACGTTCTGACGCACAGAAAAGGTGAAAAGGTATTTATGGTAAATCTTCGTCAGCCCAGGGATATCGCGCAAGTGCTGCTGTCGGTGCTGTTTTTAGCCATCATGATCGTGGCCTGCTTGTGGATTGTGCGTCCCTTTGTCCTTGGTTTTGCATGGGCGGGTACGATCGTTATTGCGACCTGGCCCGTTTTGTTACGTTTACAGAAAATACTCTGGGGCCGCCGTTCTCTGGCCGTTCTGGTTATGACGCTGTTGTTGGTTCTGCTGTTCATTATTCCCATCGCCCTGCTGGTCAACAGCATCGTGGACGGTAGCGGCCCGCTCATCCACGCCGTCACCGCCGGCGACATGACGTTGCCCGACCTGGCCTGGTTAAACAGTATTCCGCTGATTGGCGCAAAATTGTATGCCGGGTGGCACAACCTGCTGGATATGGGCGGCACGGCGATCATGGCGAAAGTGCGTCCTTATATTGGCACCACCACGACCTGGTTTGTGGGTCAGGCCGCGCATATCGGTCGCTTTATGATGCACTGTGGTCTGATGCTGCTGTTCAGCGCCCTGCTGTACTGGCGCGGCGAGCAGGTGGCATTAGGCATCCGCCACTTCGCCAGTCGTCTGGCCGCGAAACGCGGCGATGCCGCCGTGCTGCTGGCGGCCCAGGCCATCCGCGCCGTTGCATTGGGTGTGGTTGTCACCGCGCTGGTTCAGGCGATTCTCGGCGGGATTGGCCTCGCCATTTCCGGCGTGCCTTACGCAACGCTGCTGACGGTCGTCATGATCCTCTCCTGCCTGGTGCAACTGGGGCCGTTACCGGTGTTAATCCCGGCAATCATTTGGCTGTACTGGACGGGCGATACGACCTGGGGCACGGTGCTGCTGGTGTGGAGCTGCGTGGTCGGTACGCTGGATAACGTGATTCGCCCGGTATTGATTCGTATGGGCGCTGACCTGCCGCTGATCCTGATTCTCTCTGGCGTTATCGGCGGGCTGATTGCCTTTGGAATGATCGGTCTGTTTATCGGTCCGGTATTGCTGGCGGTTTCCTGGCGTCTGTTCTCCGCATGGGTGCATGAAGTGCCCGCGCCGGGAAACGACCCTGACGAACTCCTCGAAGAACTGGGGGAGATTGAGGACAGCCATAAATAAACCCCATCGGCCGATCGACGCATTCGGTCGGCCGATACTTTAGCATTGCTCATCAATTAGCATCCTGACCAACCTGCCTTATGGCGTAATCCTCCTTACGTAATTCATTTACGTCGCAAATTCTTCATAGTTTTTAAACTATTGGGACGAATCTGATCGACGCAAAAAATCTCCACGCCTACTATTAGGGCACGGTTATAAATCAACGCCTTGATTTATAAGCATGGAAATCCCCTGAGTGAAACAACGAATTGCTGTGTGTAGTCTTTGCCCATCTCCCACGATGGGCCTTTTTTTAAGTGCCTGCCCTCACACCCCTTTTCTCCACCGCCAACAATTCTGATATGCCCACGCATGACGTCGGGTGGGATAGCGCGCATCGCAAAAAAAAACGGCTCCTTTTTACGGGAGCCGTTGCGGATTAGGATCAGCGCTGACGCTTATTTTTTCAGTTCAGCCAGACTCAACCAGGTCTGTACGACGGTGTCCGGGTTCAGCGACAGGCTGTCGATTCCCTCTTCCATCAGCCAGGCGGCGAAGTCTTCGTGATCGGACGGCCCCTGACCACAGATGCCGACATACTTGCCTTGTTTCTTCGCCGCGCGGATCGCCATCGACAGCAGCGCTTTCACCGCCTCGTTACGCTCATCGAACAGTTCAGAAACCACGCCGGAGTCGCGATCCAGACCCAGCGCCAGCTGCGTCATGTCGTTAGAACCAATCGAGAAGCCGTCAAAGTGCTCCAGGAATTGTTCAGCCAGCAGGGCGTTGGACGGAATCTCACACATCATGATGATCTTCAGCCCGTTCTCACCCCGCTTCAGCCCCTGACGCGCCAGCTCGTCAACTACCGCTTTCGCCTGCTCAACGGTACGTACAAACGGGATCATGATCTCCACGTTGGTCAGTCCCATATCGTTGCGCACGCGTTTCACCGCTTCACATTCCAGCGCGAAGCAATCACGGAAGCTGTCAGAGACATAGCGACCGGCGCCACGGAAGCCCAGCATCGGGTTCTCTTCATCGGGTTCGTAACGCTCGCCGCCCACCAGGTTGGCGTATTCGTTCGATTTGAAATCCGACAGGCGCACGATAACGCGTTTCGGATAAAATGCCGCGCCCAGCGTCGCAATGCCCTCTGTCAGACGACCGACATAGAACTCACGCGGTGAATCGAAGCCTTTCATCATCTCGCGGATTTCGTTTTGCAGTTTCGCATCCTGGTCATCAAATTCCAGCAGTGCGCGAGGATGCACGCCAATCATTCGGTTGATAATAAATTCGAGACGCGCCAGGCCAACGCCTTCATTCGGCAGGCAGGCGAAGTCAAAGGCGCGATCCGGGTTACCGACGTTCATCATGACTTTCAACGGCAGATCGGGCATGGTGTCCACGCTTGAACTTTTGACGCTGAAGTCGAGCAGGTCAGCATAGACATAGCCGGTATCGCCTTCGGCGCAAGAAACGGTGACGTTTTCATCATCCTTCATGCGTTCCGTCGCGTCGCCGCAGCCGACAACCGCCGGAATACCCAGTTCACGGGCAATAATGGCCGCGTGGCAGGTACGACCGCCACGGTTGGTCACGATGGCCGCCGCTTTCTTCATGATCGGTTCCCAGTCCGGGTCGGTCATGTCAGTCACCAGCACGTCGCCAGGCTGGATACGGTTCATTTCGCTAATGTCGTGGATGACTTTAACCGCCCCCGCGCCAATGCGATGTCCGATGGCGCGGCCTTCCGCGACCACTTTCCCCTGCGCATGCAGCGTGTAGCGCTCCATTACCTGACCACGAGAACGGACGGTTTCCGGGCGGGCCTGTACAATAAACAGTTTGCCGGTATGGCCGTCTTTCGCCCATTCGATATCCATCGGGCGACCGTAGTGTTTCTCAATCTGTACGGCCTGTTTCGCCAGTTCCTGCACTTCTTCGTTGGTCAGCGAGAAGATGTCGCGCTGTTCCTGCGGCACATCTTCAATTTTGACCTGCTTGCCGTGCTCCTGGGTTGGCGCGTAAACCATTCGGATTTTTTTCGACCCCATCGTGCGACGAACGATCGCCGGGCGATTCGCCGCCAGCGTCGGTTTATGCACGTAGAATTCATCCGGGTTGACTGCGCCCTGCACCACCATCTCGCCCAGACCCCAGGCTGAAGTGATAAACACCACCTGATCGAAACCGGACTCGGTATCAATAGAGAACATAACCCCGGACGAGGCCAGGTCGGAGCGTACCATCCGCTGTACGCCAGCGGAGAGCGCGACGCCGCGATGGTCATACCCCTGGTGAACGCGATAAGAGATAGCGCGGTCATTAAACAGCGAGGCAAAAACATGTTTCACCGCCACCAGCACCGCATCGAAACCCTGCACGTTGAGGAAGGTTTCCTGCTGGCCGGCGAAAGAGGCATCCGGCATATCTTCAGCCGTTGCGGACGAGCGCACGGCGAAAGACGCCTGCGCATCATCCGCAGAGAGCTGTGCATAAGCATCGCGAATAGCGTTTTCCAGCTCTGGCTGGAAAGGAGTGTCGATAATCCACTGGCGGATCTGCGCGCCGGCCTTCGCCAGCGCGGTGACATCGTCAATATCCGTTTGATCCAGCAGTTCATAAATACGCTGGTTTACGCCGCTTTGATCCAGAAACTGGTTAAACGCATCGGCGGTCGTTGCAAAACCATTCGGTACGGAAACACCCATACCGGAAAGGTTAGTAATCATTTCACCCAGGGAGGCATTTTTGCCCCCAACTCTGTCTACATCATTCATGCCGAGTTGGTTATACCAAAGCACCAGCGGTGACGAGCCATTGTTGGACATCGAACAATCCTTTTGTGATAAATGAACGAGTTTAGAAACTACATTATTGCGTATTTATCTTTGCATATTTAAACCCCTGAAAAAAACGGTGAATCGTTCAAGCAGATTTATTTTTTATTTTTTCAGATTGTTTACGCATTTGCGCAAACCCGCGGGCGACGGGCGATCTCCCCAAAAACTGTCGGTATAAACATAAGTTCCGAAAAATGAAATGCACTTTTCACTTAATATAAAAATAGCGTTTCATTTTATAAAATAAGTATCGTGATATACGCTTCTGGCAAATTTTAATTTATGCTTTCAGATAATTATGTTTGCTCCTCAGGATAAACAAAATGGATAATGTTGTTGATCGCCATGTTTTTTATATTTCCGATGGTACGGCCATCACCGCCGAGGTTTTGGGTCATGCGGTGATGTCGCAATTCCCTGTGACCATCAGCAGCATTACGCTGCCGTTCGTTGAAAACGAGAGTCGCGCCAGGGCCGTGAAAGATCAGATCGACGCGATTTATCAGCAAACTGGCGTGCGTCCGCTGGTGTTCTATTCGATTGTTCTGCCGGAAATTCGCGCCATCATCTTACAAAGCGAAGGGTTCTGTCAGGACATCGTGCAGGCGCTGGTGGCGCCGCTACAGCAGGAAATGAAGCTCGACCCAACGCCAATCGCGCATCGCACCCACGGGCTTAACCCCGGCAACCTCAACAAGTATGACGCGCGTATCGCGGCAATCGACTATACCCTTGCGCACGACGATGGGATCTCCTTGCGCAATCTGGATCAGGCGCAGGTGATCCTGCTGGGGGTTTCACGCTGCGGAAAAACGCCGACCAGCCTCTATCTGGCGATGCAGTTTGGCATCCGGGCGGCGAACTACCCCTTTATTGCTGACGATATGGATAACCTGGTGTTGCCCACGTCGCTTAAACCGCTACAGCATAAGCTTTTTGGCCTGACCATTGACCCGGAACGTCTGGCGGCAATCCGCGAGGAACGCCGTGAAAACAGCCGCTACGCATCGCTACGCCAGTGCCGGATGGAGGTTGCGGAAGTTGAAGCGCTCTACCGTAAAAATCAGATCCCTTGCCTGAACAGTACTAACTATTCGGTAGAAGAAATTGCCACCAAGATTCTCGACATCATGGGGCTGAATCGTCGAATGTACTAACAAACTAGTGCAAGAGTTCAATTTTTTGCTATCATGCCGCTCTGCTTGCGAGGTGTGAAACGCCTCGCATTTGAAATCAGCAGGTGAAGGTTGAAGTGTGTTATTGTGATGCCCATCACTTCCCGGTAGTCCTGCCGTTGAAGCAACAAATTTCTGAGACTTGTCATGAACAGAACCGACGAACTGCGTACCGCGCGTATTGACAGCCTGGTCACCCCTGCTGAGCTAGCGCTACGTCATCCTGTATCATCCTCCGTCGCCAGCCACGTTACTGACTCCCGACGCCGGATTGAAAAAATATTAAATGGTGAAGATCGCCGCCTGCTGGTGATCATCGGCCCCTGCTCGATTCACGATCTGGACGCTGCGATGGAATACGCAACGCGCTTGCAAACGTTGCGCAACACGCATCAGGCGCGTCTGGAAATCGTTATGCGCACCTATTTTGAAAAACCGCGCACGGTTGTGGGCTGGAAAGGCCTCATCTCCGATCCCGATTTAAATGGCAGTTACCGCGTAAATCATGGCCTCGAACTGGCGCGCAAGCTGCTGTTGCAGGTCAATGAGCTGGGAGTCCCCACCGCCACCGAATTTCTCGACATGGTCACCGGCCAGTTTATTGCCGATTTGATCAGCTGGGGCGCCATTGGCGCGCGCACGACGGAAAGCCAGATTCACCGTGAAATGGCTTCCGCGCTCTCCTGCCCGGTTGGGTTTAAAAACGGGACCGATGGCAACACGCGCATCGCCGTTGATGCGATTCGCGCATCGCGCGCCAGCCATATGTTCCTCTCGCCGGATAAAACTGGCCAGATGACGATTTATCAGACCAGCGGGAACCCGTACGGCCATATCATCATGCGCGGCGGTAAAAAACCGAATTACCACGCGGAAGACATCGCTGCCGCCTGCGATACGCTGCATGAGTTTGGTCTGCCGGAACACCTGGTGGTGGACTTCAGCCACGGTAACTGCCAGAAGCAGCATCGCCGCCAGTTAGAAGTTTGTGATGATATCTGCCAGCAAATCCGTAACGGTTCTACCGCAATTGCCGGGATCATGGCCGAAAGTTTCCTGCGTGAAGATACGCAGAAAATCGTCAGTGGTCAGCCGCTGGTGTACGGTCAGTCCATTACCGACCCTTGCCTGAACTGGGAAGATACTGAATTACTGTTAGAAAAACTTGCCTCAGCGGTTGATAGCCGTTTTTGACATCATGCCCATCCTCGCGGGGATGGGCGCGCTTCTTTCCCCTCCACGCATTCCCCACTCGCCTGATTTGCTACCAGAATTAACACTTGCTGTCGCCATACACAATATTGATAATAATAATCATTGTTAAACTGATTATTATTAATTATCGATATGCCACTTATGGACGACATTGAGTTACTTCATTTTAAGGAAAGAGACAGCGTGCCCCCTTCCCCTGCTGCCGAGCGGCGTATCAGCAGCCAGACATTGTTAGGCCCTGAAGGCAAAGTCATCATCGATCATGACGGCCAGGAATACCTGCTGCGCAAGACGCAGGCAGGTAAGTTGCTGTTGACCAAGTAGCAATCAGCTTGAGCAACTGACTTCCAGCCGTTTACCCCAGTCCGGCGGACGGTTGACATAATCGTCATCTCTGTCGGCAAAGGGGTCGCGCAGAACCTGATGCAGTTGATGTAATTCGCCCATATCCCCCTGCTCAGCGCTGGCTATCGCGCGTTGCGCCAGCCAGTTGCGCAGCACCACCGCAGGATTCACGCGCTGCATGTGCTGTTGACGCGTTGCATCATCCACCTGCTCCTGCTGTAAACGCGCCCGGTAACGGCTGAACCACCCGTCAAAGGCCGCGCGATCGATAAATTCGTCACGCAGCGGCGATGCCGCGCTCTGTTGCTCAGTCTGACTCAACATACGGAACGTTCGGCTATAATCGCTGCCTTCGCGTGCCATCAGGGCGAAAAGCTCGTTGAGAAGCGCGTTGTCCTCTTTTTGTTCGGTAAAGAAGCCCAGTTTTTGCCGCATGCGCTGCCCGTAGTGCGTGAGCAACGCCAGCTGATAGCCATCCAGCGCATCATTCAGCGTATCGACCGGCATAAACGGCGACAGGGTTTGCGCCAGGCGTTGCAGATTCCACAATCCGACAGCCGGTTGATTATCGAAGCTATAGCGCCCCTGGTGATCGGAGTGGTTACAGATAAACCCTGGCTGATAATCATCCAGGAAACCGAAAGGACCATAATCTATCGTCAGCCCCAGTACAGACATGTTATCGGTGTTCATCACGCCATGCGCAAAACCTACCGTTTGCCAGTCAGCAATCAACCTCGCCGTGCGCGCCACTACGTCCCGGAACCAGAGCGCATACTTGTCCTCTTCCGTCTGAAATTGCGGCCAGTAATGGCGAATTGCAAAATCGGCCAGCTGACGGACTTTATCCGGCTCACGCCGATAGTAAAAATGTTCGAAATGACCGAAACGCATATGGCTCTGCGCCAGACGCATGAGCATCGCGCCGGATTCAACCGTTTCCCTGTAAACAGGCGTGTCACTGGTGACGATAGACAGCGCCCGCGTTGTGGGGATGCCAAGATAGTGCATCGCCTCGCTGGCCAGACTTTCACGGATCGTTGAGCGCAGCACTGCTCGCCCGTCGCCCATGCGGGAGTATGGCGTTAGTCCGGCGCCTTTCAGGTGCCAGTCAAGCGTACTGCCGTCCGCCAGCAGTTGTTCGCCTAACAGAATACCGCGTCCATCACCGAGCTGGCCGGCCCAGACGCCAAACTGATGGCCGCTATAAACCTGAGCCAGAGGCGACATGCCGGGCAGTAATGACTCGCCGCCCCATACGCCTGCGCCGTTTTCCATAGCAAACAACGAAGGTGGTATCGCCAGCTGCTGCGCCAGCGCATCGTTATGCCAAATCAGGCGGGCATTACTCAGAGGAGTAGGAGAAAGTGCTGTATATGTGGCTGGCAGTTCGTCACGCCAGCAGGATGTAAAAGACAGGGTCATAGGGCCTCCTGCCTGTAGTGTAGACGGTTAATACCCGCTTAAACACCAGCAAATAAAAAGGTTATCCCTGAACCAGCGTCGTAACCTGGCTCGCTGGCACGGCAGGCCATAAACATCCTTGCAGCGCGCTAAATCCCATTGATGATATCCGCGCCAGCATCTCTTCAGTATCAATACCCGCAATCATTATCGAATCACAGCACGGTGATATCTGCGAAATAATAGCCTGCATAAAGGGTTCAAAAGAAAGACTTGCGGATCTTTGCTGGACAAAGTTTTTATCCAGCGCGACGCGTTTGAAGAGACCATCAAAGATCGCTTTTATCGATGTATCGCCAGCGCCGAAATTGGCAAGGATGAGGGGAAATCGTCCGGCTAACTCAGCCAGAATTTGATTCTCTTTCCCAAGACTTAATTCAGGATAATTCTCATTAATCATCAGTTCCAAAAATGGAAAGCGCCTTACATGGGATACAAACTCGCCGTCTGATAATAATGATGCGACGACGGCTGGCGTTAAATTAATCCAGGCAATAAGTTTATGTTGAATAAAAAAATGTTGGCACGTTTCCAGCAATGCGAGTTTTTCTTCGAACAGACAACGCTGTTCTTCTGCTGACAGGCGCGGCATGACCAGCTCCGTCGGCATACGGACATTACCGTCTTCAGTGACAAAGTTTGCAACAATCTCCAGGCCGACGAGTTTCTCTTTCTCTGTTCGGGCAGGAACAAAATAAAGGTGAGAATGATAAAAGTTATCCAGTGAAACAATCATTGTGCCAGCCCCGCTGCATGGGTGTAATCCGGCATCCTGTAAGAAAGAACGAAGAAAGATGTCATTTCTGATACGACTGGAGGTGCTTTCATTTTTTCCTTTTTAGCCGGTAAACCGGGTCCTTTTTTTAGCTTATCTCGATTATAAACCAATATCCAGTTTTGCATTTTCCGCAAGACACCGGATAAATCATTTTGACTAAAAATACTTTTGCAAAATGTAGGGTTAAAACTATTTCTGATAACTCACGATAGCCCTGGCATTCAGACAATGAGAAATCAATTTCTTAAATATAGATGATGAAGCGGCCGCTGGGTATCCGCTTTACCATCGATAGCATTAAATACGTCTCGCCTGCCAGAAATTTTTCCGCCAGTAGACATTGTCGAGCGATGAGCGCATCACGCCGCGGCTGGTAGACGCATGAATAAATTGATTGTTGGTATCATAAATGCCGACGTGCAAACCACTTTCCCCCGATCCGGTTTTAAAAAAGACCAGGTCGCCGGGCAGCAGTTCATCTTTGTCGATTTCCGTACCAATTTTTGACTGTTGGCGCGTTTCACGCGGCAGTTGTAAATCAAATTTGTCGCGCATCGTCATCAACACAAATCCCGAGCAGTCCACCCCGCTACGGCTCATTCCGCCATAGCGATACGGTGTACCTCTCCAGGACTGTAGCTGATCGTTCAGGCCCGCGATAACCATAATGGAATCCGAAAGCCTGGCGTTAGGTGCTGGCGCACGATGGCTGCTACACCCTGCCAAAAACAGTGCTGCGATAAGAAGAAGCCAAAAGCGCATTCAGGACGAATCCTCTATCTTTTTATTCTTGCTTCTATTTAGCGTGGAAATTATGTGTTTTTCAAGAACCCATTTAACTTAAGTGGTTGATATGAGCATTCTGTGGCCTTCAACGTCCAGCCGACGGAAGTTCATGCCGTATGCCCGGGCCAGATTTGGCGGCGTCAGCACCTCGTCACGCCGCCCGCTGGCGATCAATTTCCCCTGTTTCAGCAACCAGGCGCGATGCGCGTGGCGCAGAGTATGGTTAAGGTCATGGCTGCTCATCACGATGGCGATACCCTGGCTGCATAGCTGGCTCAACAGCCTATCCAGCGCGTTTTGTTGCGCAACGTCCAGACTGTTCATCGGCTCATCCAGTAGCAGAAGTTGCCCGCGCGGGTTAGCGTGAGGGTGAATTTGCAATATCACCGCCGCCAGACGTACACGCTGCCACTCGCCGCCGGAGAGTTGATTCGCGCTCCGCCCCAGCTTGTCGCTCAGCCCAAGCGCCTGCGCAACGTCATTCAGCAGGTTCGTTTGCGTTTTATCAGGTTGATGCAGCGTCAGGAAATGCCAGACCGGCATTGAAAATGGGGAATTCTGCTGCTGCGCGAGATAGGCCCGATGTTGAGCCAGTTTCGCCGCAGGCCATACCTCCAGCGACACGCCGTCGAATATGACGGTGCCTTCCCCGAAGGTTAAGCCCGCCATACGCGCCAGCAGCGTACTTTTCCCTGCCCCATTCGGCCCCACAAGGTGAAGAATCTCGCCAGGCTTAACGTCGCCGGAAAGCGGCCCCAGACGCGTCGTTTCGGCAACATCCTGTAACTGCATCAACGAGATCATTATTTTGCCAACGCGATTTTGATACTTTCCACCATACCCGGATCTTCAGGCGTCATGTCCGGTGAGAAACGCTGTACGACCTGTCCATCCCTGCCGATTAAAAACTTCTCAAAGTTCCACAAAATATCGTCCGGGTAAAGCGGCGCGCGGCCTTTACTCGCCATGCGCTCATAGAAACCGCTACCTTCCGGCGCAACGGCGGCAGGCGCTGCGGCAATCAACTTCTGATACAGTGGATGGCGGTTCTCACCATTGACGTCAACCTTGCTGAACATCGGGAATGTGACGCCCCAGGTGGTGCTGCAATAGGTTTTAATCTCCTCTTCAGTGCCAGGTTCCTGACCAAGAAACTGGTTGCAGGGAAAACCTAACACCGTAAAGCCCTGGTCGGCCCAGGCTTTCTGAATATTCTCCAGCTGTTCGTATTGTGGCGTTAAGCCACATTTCGAGGCCACATTAACCACCAGCAGTACGTTTCCGGCGTACTTCTCAAGCGTGGTGACATCCCCGTCGATCGTCGTCACTTCAGTGTTGAGAATGGTATCTTGCATAGCGTCTCCCATATAACAGGCGGATGTGAGTGATCAAATATCAGCTTTTAATCATAGACTGCGAGTGTTGAAAACAGCGACTCCCCGATGCGGACAATCGCGGCGTCACGCTGCGCCATTGTCGCCGGAGTTTGTGTAATATAGATAACCACGAGCAAAGGTTTTTGTGATGTCGGCCAGACAACGCTGACAATAGAACGCGAACCGTTGTCGCCCGCCCCGGTTTTATCCGCGATTTTCCAGCCGTCCGGCAAGACCGAACGCAGCAGACCGTCAGCCACTTTGTCGTCCCGCATCCATTGCATAAGCTGCTCTCTTGAGGATGGCTGCAACACATTCCCCAGCAGTAGCGTATTGAGCGTCTTCGCTATCGCGACAGGCGTCGTGGAGTCGCGTTCATCACCGGGAATGGCGCTGTTCAGTTCGGGCTCATAGCGATCGAGGCGGGTTATCGTATCCCCCGAATCACGCAAAAACTGCGTGACGGCCTGCGGCCCGTTGAGCTTCCTGGCGATGAGATTGGCGGCCGTGTTATCGCTGTAGCTTACCGCCGCGCTGCACAATTGCGCCCAGTTCATGGCGTCTGGCGCCACATGTTTTTCAGTAATCGGCGAATACTCCACCAGCTGCGAGGGTTCAAACTGCGTTGAAGCAGAAAGCGCCAGCGCCTTCCTGTCGACTTCGCGTAATAACGCTGCGCATAACAGCGGCTTGTGCGTACTGTTTAACGGGAACCGTTCTTCTCCCCGATAATGGGTGATACTGTTGGTCGCCGTATCAAGTACCGCAATGCCAATCCGGGCATGAAGACGCTGTTCTTCCTGCGTCGCGATAGCCGACACGTATTGCGCCGTCAGCGGTGCGGCCATCGCAGAACCGCTGAGTGCCAGCACACACAGACCCCATTTCATCCGTTGCCACATACTAATGACTTCCTCATTTCTCATTTTGGCTAGCGCCTGGATTTTAATAATAGCCAGATGAAGACCGGTGCCCCCATCGTCGCCGTCACTACGCCGATAGGCAGTTCCGCCGACGCCAGCGCCAGACGGGCGATGACATCCGCCAGCAGCAGAGCTATCGCCCCCGCCAGCGCGCAGCCCGGCAGCAAAGCGCGATGATCGCTCAGACCGCAAAGCCGTAAGATATGTGGGATCACCAGGCCGATAAACCCAATCGAACCCGCAAGCGCAACGCTAACACCGACCATCCAGCCCGTGGCGACCACCAGCAAATTGCGCCAGAACCACAGCGGCAGCCCCAGTTGACGCGCGGACGTTTCGCCCAGCGCCAGAATATTCATCGGCTGCGACTGGCAGCAAATCCAGAGTGAAACCGGGATCAGGGCAATCATCAGCCAGGCCTGCTGCCAGTCCACCCCGCCGAATCCTCCCATCATCCAGTACATCAACTGGCGCAGGTCGAAGGAGGTTGAAAAATAGATGGCCCACGTCATCATCGCGCTGCAAATAATGCCAAGCGCAACGCCCGCCAGCAGCAGGCGGCTGGTTGATAAATGTCGACGGGCAAATCGCAGGAGAATAAGTGTGATGATAAGCGCGCCGGCAATAGCGCAAATCCCCAGCGCCCAGCCGGGTAACTGACCTTGCCCCAGTAGCACCGCGGCAATAAGGCCCACGCCAGCGCCGTTGGAGACGCCAAGCAATCCGGGCTCGGCAAGCGGGTTTTCAAATAACGCCTGCATTACCGCGCCTGACAGCGCCAGCGCGGCGCCTACCAGCAGAACAGCAAGCGTGCGAGGGAGTCGTATCTGCCAGACAAACAGTTCACCACGGGCGCTGAACCAGTCGCCAGGGGCTATCCACTGATCTCCGGCGCACAGGCTTAATACCACTGCCAGCAGCATAAGCACCGACAGACTGGATAACCAGCGCACATTACGGCGCTGTTGTTGGCAGGCAAAAGTCAGCATGTTTTCCATTCAGCTGAAAAGGGATGATGTTGATTTTACGGTGCGTAACCATCGCAGGAAAGAAAAAAGGCCGCAAAGCGGCCTTTTTAGTTAGATCAGATTACTCTTCTTTGGGCGAAGCGTTTTCAACCCGGCTTTTCAACTTCTGTCCGGGTCTGAAGGTCACCACGCGCCGTGCTGTAATGGGAATATCTTCGCCCGTTTTCGGGTTACGTCCCGGACGTTGATTCTTATCACGCAGATCGAAGTTACCAAAACCAGAGAGTTTCACCTGCTCACCGTTTTCCAGAGCACGACGAATCTCCTCGAAAAACAGCTCGACCAGTTCTTTGGCATCCCGCTTGCTAAGCCCAAGCTTATCAAACAGATATTCTGACATTTCAGCTTTTGTAAGCGCCATAGGTTCAATCCCTCAATGATGCCTGGAATCGCTCTTTTAATGCCTCTACACATTTGGCGACGGTAGCGGCAATCTCCTCTTCTTCGAGTGTACGGCTGGTATCCTGAAGGATCAGGCTGATAGCGAGGCTCTTATAACCCTCCGCAACACCCTTACCGCGGTACACGTCAAATAAGTTTACGCCAACTACCTGATTTACGCCAACTTTCTTACACTCGGATAAAATATCCGCTGCGGGAACGTTTTCTGCGACCACCACCGCGATGTCGCGACGGTTAGCCGGGAAGCGCGAAATCTCGCGCGCCTGAGGCACCACGCGGTCTGCGAGCTTATTCCACTCCAGTTCAAACACCAGAGTGCGACCGTTCAGATCCAGTTTACGTTCCAGCTCAGGATGAACAACCCCAATAAAACCAATGCGTTCACCTTTCAGATAAATCGCCGCGGACTGCCCAGGATGCAGCGCCGGATTCGCTTCCGCCCTGAACTGAATGTCGGCCAGTTTGCCGGTGAGATCCAGCACCGCTTCCAGATCGCCTTTCAGATCATAGAAATCAACGGTCTCTTTCGCCAGATTCCAGTGCTCGTCATAACGGTTGCCGCAAATCACCCCTGCCAGCATCAGATCCTGACGAATGCCCAGATTTGCCTGGGTATCCGGCACGAAACGCAGACCGGTTTCAAAGATACGCACGCGGTTCTGCTGACGGTTCTGGTTATAAACCACCGTTGGCAGCAGGCCGGTCCACAGTGAGAGACGCATCGCCGACATCTCAATGGAGATCGGGCTTGGCAGCAACAGCGCTTCTTCGCCCGGATGCAGCAGTTGCTGAACCTTCGGATCGACAAAGCTATAGGTGATCACTTCCTGGTAGCCTTTGTCATTGAGCATGGTTTTCACACGCTTCAGCGACAAGTTGGCTTCATGGTGAGTCCCCATGATTAAACCTGCCTGAATCGGCTCATCAGGAATGTTGTTGTAGCCATACACGCGGGCCACTTCTTCGACCAGATCTTCTTCAATCTCCATGTCGAAACGCCAGCTCGGCGCGACCGCTTTCCACTCGTCCTGACCTTCAGTCACTTCGCAGCCCAGACGACGCAGAATATTGCTCACCTGTTCATCGGCAATGTGATGCCCGATCAGACGATCCAGCTTGCTACGACGAAGCGTAATGGTCGCGCGTTTCGGCAGCGTGGCGTCATTCGTGACGTCGATAACCGGACCGGCTTCGCCGCCGCAAATGTCGATCAACAGGCGGGTGGCGCGCTCCATTGCTTTGTACTGCAACGCCGGGTCCACACCACGCTCATAGCGGTGGGAAGCATCGGTATGCAGACCGTGGCGACGCGCACGACCGGTAATAGACAGCGGGCTAAAGAACGCGCATTCCAGCAGCACGTTTTGCGTTTCCTCATTCACGCCGGAATGCTCGCCGCCAAAGATACCGCCCATCGCCAGCGCTTTGTGGTGATCCGCGATCACCAGCGTATCGGTGCTCAGCTTCGCTTCTGTGCCGTCCAGCAGCACCAGGGTTTCGCCCTCTTTGGCCATACGCACGACAATACCGCCTTCAATACGGTCTTTGTCAAAGGCATGCATCGGCTGACCCAGTTCAAGCAGTACATAGTTGGTGACGTCAACGACAGCATCAATGGAACGAATGCCGCAACGACGCAGCTTCTCTTTCATCCACAGCGGCGTAGGCGCTTTAACATTAATGCCTTTCACCACGCGACCCAGGTAGCGCGGGCAGGCATCCGGTGCTTCAACCGCGATCGGCAGCGTGTCATTGATGGTGGCTGCAACAGGTGCGATCTCCGGCTCAACCAGCGCGATTTTGTTCAGGACAGCGACATCACGCGCCACACCGATGATCCCTAAGCAGTCGGCGCGGTTCGGCGTCACGCTGATTTCAATGGTGTTATCGTCAAGCTTCAGGTATTCGCGGATATCGGTTCCGATCGGCGCATCCGTCGGTAATTCGATGATGCCGCTATGGTCGTCGGAAATCCCCAGTTCGGAGAAGGAGCACAGCATCCCTTCCGACGGCTCGCCGCGCAGTTTAGCGGCTTTGATTTTGAAATCGCCCGGCAGAACCGCGCCGATAGTTGCAACGGCTACTTTCAGCCCCTGACGGCAGTTAGGCGCGCCACAGACGATATCCAGCAGGCGTTCGCCGCCCACGTTCACTTTCGTAACGCGCAGTTTATCTGCGTTCGGGTGCTGGCCGCACTCCACCACTTCACCCACAACCACACCGTTGAACTCACCGGCGACGGCGTCAACGCCATCCACTTCTAGGCCCGCCATCGTAATCTGATCCGACAGCGCATCGCTGTCGATTGCCGGGTTCACCCATTCGCGTAACCACAGTTCACTGAATTTCATTGTTTTACCCTGCCTTTATTTAAACTGTTTGAGGAAACGCAGATCGTTTTCGAAGAATGAGCGCAGATCGGTCACGCCATAACGCAGCATGGTCAGACGCTCCATCCCCATACCAAACGCGAAGCCAGAGTAGATTTCCGGGTCGATGCCCACGTTGCGCAGAACGTTCGGATGCACCATCCCGCAACCCAGCACTTCCAGCCATTTGCCGTTTTTGCCCATTACATCCACTTCTGCGGACGGTTCCGTGAACGGGAAGTAAGAAGGACGGAAACGGATTTGCAGGTCTTCTTCAAAGAAGTTACGCAGGAAGTCGTGCAGCGTGCCTTTCAGGTTGGTGAAGCTGATGTTGGTGTCAACAATCAGCCCTTCCATCTGATGGAACATCGGGGTGTGCGTTTGATCGTAGTCGTTACGGTACACTCGACCCGGCGCAATAATACGGATCGGTGGCTGCTGTTCTTTCATGGTACGAATCTGCACGCCGGAAGTCTGCGTACGTAGCAGGCGGGTGGCATCAAACCAGAAAGTGTCGTGGTCAGCGCGGGCCGGATGATGGCCTGGAATGTTCAGCGCATCGAAGTTATGGTAATCGTCTTCGATCTCCGGGCCAGTCGCCACGGTAAAACCAAGCTCACCGAAGAAACTTTCAATACGATCAATGGTACGTGTTACCGGATGCAGACCACCGTTCTCAATACGACGCCCAGGCAGAGAAACGTCGATGGTTTCCGCCGCCAGACGTGCATTCAGCGCCGCGTTTTCTAAATCCGCTTTGCGCGCGTTCAGCGCTTGTTGTACCTGCTCTTTTGCTTCATTGATAACCGCGCCGGCTGCCGGACGCTCTTCTGGCGGCAATTCACGCAGGGTCGTCATCTGAAGGGTTAAATGCCCTTTCTTGCCCAAATATTCGACGCGTACATTGTCTAACGCGGCAACATCTGACGCCTGGTTAATGGCTGCCTTCGCACTGGCAACCAGCTCTGCGAGATGTGACATGGTTTTCCTCATTGTGTCGGTGAAGACACCGGTTCGTTGGACTTAATCTCTCGATTTCAGGTACAAAAAAAGCCTCCATCAGGAGGCTTTTTCGCGCTGTTTTTCGTTTCTTCTTTCACGCGCTAGCCTCCTGGAGTCAGGTGCTAAAGTAAAAAAAGAAGCGGAAAATAGCAGCATTCATGCTTGCGTTACCTTGTGTGGTAAAACCGGACAACCTTTATTGAAAAGGGTTACGGATAAATTGTCAACTGATTGATTGCACTACAAATAAAAGAGAGGGAGCCAGGCTCCCTCTTTTCACTGGCTTATGCCAGAGCTGCTTTCGCTTTTTCAACCAGAGCGGTGAACGCTACTTTGTCGAATACTGCGATGTCAGCCAGGATCTTACGGTCGATTTCAACAGAGGCTTTTTTCAGGCCGTTGATGAATTTGCTGTAAGAAATACCGTTCTGACGTGCTGCTGCGTTGATACGCGCAATCCACAGTTGACGGAACTGACGCTTACGTTGACGACGGTCACGGTAAGCATACTGACCAGCTTTGATAACTGCCTGGAAGGCAACGCGGTATACGCGAGAACGCGCACCGTAGTAGCCTTTGGCTTGTTTCAAAATTTTCTTGTGACGTGCGCGTGCAATTACACCACGTTTTACGCGAGCCATAGTGCTCTCCTGTATCTATTCTGATTCGCCCTTCATCTTTCACATTTTCGCGGCGTTAACCGCCTTGCGACATGCGAAATCTATCGGGCATAAAAAAGTTAAAAAAAACGTTAACGGCTTATGCGTACGGCAGGCACGCGATTACCAGACCCAGATCGCCTTTGGAAACCATGGCTTTCGGGCGCAGGTGACGTTTACGCTTGGTCGCTTTTTTGGTCAGAATATGACGCAGGTTAGCGTGCTTGTGCTTAAAACCACCTTTACCGGTTTTTTTGAAGCGCTTAGCAGCACCGCGTACGGTCTTAATTTTTGGCATTTTAATAACTTCCACTTCGCATTGTTAATAAACGAAACCCAGGCGAACAAAATCTGTGAAGCCCGAAGGCTCCACAGGAATTGCTACTTGAAGGCCTTACTGTTTCTTCTTAGGAGCGAGCACCATAATCATCTGACGGCCTTCGATCTTCGTAGGGAAGGATTCGACAACTGCCAGTTCAGCCAGATCTTCTTTCACGCGATTAAGCACTTCCATACCGATCTGTTGGTGGGCCATCTCACGACCGCGGAAACGCAGCGTGATCTTGGCCTTATCGCCCTCTTCGAGAAAGCGAATCAGGCTGCGGAGTTTTACCTGATAGTCGCCTTCATCTGTACCAGGACGGAATTTAATTTCCTTAACCTGGATAACTTTTTGCTTTTTCTTCTGTTCCTTAGAAGACTTACTCTTTTCATAGAGGAATTTGCCGTAATCCATTATACGACAAACCGGCGGCTCGGCGTTAGGGCTGATTTCGACTAAGTCTACTCCAGCTTCTTCAGCTTTTTCCAGAGCTTCTCTCAGACTCACAATACCAAGCTGCTCGCCTTCCAGACCTGTTAAGCGAACTTCCTGGGCGCGAATTTCGCCATTGATACGGTTAGGACGCGCCGTTTGAACTCGTTTTCCGCCTTTAATACTTTATTCCTCCAGTTGTTGAAGACTGCGGCTGCGAATCTCTTGTTGCAGCTTCTCGATAACTTCATTTACGTCCAGGCTGCCCAAGTCTTTGCCACGACGGGTACGCACGGCTACTTTGCCTGCTTCTACCTCTTTGTCGCCACAGACCAACATGTAAGGGACACGACGTAAAGTGTGCTCGCGGATTTTAAAGCCTATCTTCTCATTTCTCAAGTCTGCTTTTACACGAATGCCCGCATTTTGTAGTTTCTGCGTCAATTCGTTAACGTATTCAGACTGAGTATCGGTAATGTTCATCACCACTACCTGAACCGGCGCAAGCCAGGTCGGGAAGAAGCCCGCGAACTCTTCAGTCAGGATACCGATGAAACGTTCCATTGACCCAAGAATCGCGCGGTGAATCATCACCGGCACCTGACGCTCGTTGTTTTCGCCAACATAAGAGGCGTTCAGACGAGACGGCAGAGAGAAGTCCAGCTGTACCGTACCGCACTGCCATGCACGATCGAGGCAGTCATACAGGGTAAATTCAATTTTCGGACCGTAGAATGCGCCCTCACCCAGTTGATACTCAAACGGGATGTTGTTTTCTTCCAGCGCAACGGCCAGATCCGCCTCAGCACGATCCCACATTTCATCGCTACCGATACGTTTTTCGGGGCGAGTGGAAAGTTTGACGACGATTTTCTCGAAGCCAAAGGTGCTGTACATATCGTAGACCATACGAATACAGGCGTTCACTTCATCGCGAATCTGTTCTTCAGTACAGAAGATATGCGCATCATCCTGGGTGAAGCCACGTACGCGCATCAGGCCATGCAAGGCGCCTGACGGTTCGTTACGATGGCAGCTACCGAATTCCGCCATACGCAGCGGCAGATCGCGGTAGGACTTCAGACCCTGGTTGAAGATCTGCACGTGGCCCGGACAGTTCATCGGCTTGATGCAGTATTCACGGTTCTCTGAAGAGGTAGTGAACATCGCATCTTTGTAGTTTTCCCAGTGCCCGGTTTTTTCCCACAGCACACGGTCCATCATGAACGGACCTTTAACTTCCTGATACTGATATTCTTTGAGCTTAGAACGCACAAAGACTTCCAGTTCACGGAAGATAGTCCAGCCGTCGTTATGCCAGAACACCATACCCGGCGCTTCTTCCTGCATATGATACAGGTCAAGCTGCTTACCGATTTTACGGTGGTCGCGCTTGGCGGCTTCTTCAAGGCGTTGCAGATAGGCGTTCAGGGATTTTTTATCCGCCCACGCCGTACCATAAATACGTTGCAGCATCTTGTTGTTGCTGTCGCCACGCCAGTATGCCCCTGCGGTTTTCATCAGTTTGAAGTGATGGCAGAAACGCATGTTCGGCACGTGCGGGCCTCGGCACATATCGACATATTCTTCATGATGATACAAGCCCGGCTTGTCATCATGCGCAATATTCTCATCAAGAATAGAAACCTTATAGGTTTCGCCACGCTTCACGAAGGTTTCACGCGCTTCGTGCCAGCTCACTTTCTTCTTAATGACGTCGTAGTTTTTCTCAGCAAGCTCGTGCATCCGTTTTTCGAGCGCGTCGACATCTTCCTGGGTTAACGTACGGTCGAGATCAATATCATAGTAAAAACCGTTATCGACAACCGGACCGATAGCCATTTTGGTGTTCGGCCAAAGTTGTTTAATCGCGTGCCCTAACAGGTGCGCGCAGGAGTGACGAATGATCTCCAGACCTTCTTCATCTTTCGCGGTGATGATTGCCAGCTGAGCGTCGTTTTCAATGAGATCGGACGCGTCAACCAGTTCGCCATTAACGCGACCTGCGATACAGGCTTTCGCCAGTCCTGGACCAATGTCCAGCGCAACATCCATGGGGCTTACAGCGTGGTCGTAATGGCGTTGGCTGCCATCAGGAAGAGTAATAACAGGCATGTTATATCCTTATTTGCAGTGGTGACCCATACGCAAGATCACATACAAAGTTTCAATATTTAAAATTATCAAAAAGTTATGGGCTGATTCCCGCTTCACTCTGCGAAATATGTCACGGCCCGCCTGAATGGCGAGACTGGACCTACACCCGTTTTTTGATAACACCGTTTGACAGTGTACACGGCATTGACTGCCGATCAAAGCCGCAATCACGCCGAACTGTATGATGTAAATCAATTCCCTGACGCGCCATCGCTTTTGTTACACTGAGAGCATCAGTCCGATTTTGACAGGAAGAGAGAAAATGCCAACAAACCGCTTTGCCAAAAAACACTGGAAGATGGTTGTCGTATTGCTCCTCATTTGCGGCGCAATGTTGCTGCTCCGCTGGGCGGCGATGATTTGGGGCTAATATCCGAAGCGTTCGCCGAAAGTTAATTCCTGCGAATGAATAGAAAGCATCAATAATATGCACGTTCAACGCGTTTTTATGAATGGCATTCGCCACGGAAACTATAAATATAATTTCACTTAGCGCACAATCGCGATAAAAACGCTAATTTAAAAAGCCGGGTCGTGTTTAAAACAACCCGGCGGGCGATTACATCTTATACCCTAACGATACCGTCGTGCGGCGATCGGTATGTTCCGGCGCCGTTGCGGGCGGTTCGGAGTTCCAGGTCAGGTTATAAGCCACCTTTAAACCAAAATGCTCGTTGATCGCGACATTCAACGCCGTCTCTGAGTTGAGGGTGGTATCTTCAGCGCCGAAAACGGACACGCCCTGCGTAAATTTGGTGTTATCCGTCATCTGCCAGGCGTAGCTACCGGAAGCGTAGCCCAGCGGTTGAGTCTCGGTTTTGCCATCGGTATGTTCGTCATAGCGTACGCCAGGACCGAATTCAAAACGGAAGCTGTGCACCGGCCCGTTGAGGAACTGACGGCCATAACCGGCGGTCAGTGTGTCACGCTCACGATAACCGTTGTAACGGTCTGTCAGCCAGCTTGCCTGGCCAAACAGGTAATCGTAGTCGGTCATATTGAAACGGCTACGGCCGCCTACCGCGTATTTCTCCGAAGAGCGCTCATCGTTGGAGGATGTATTGCTGGCATTCCCCCACAGCGACCAGGCGGTGGTTGCACCGTACCAGGTCATCGTGGTGTCAGCCGTTAAAGAAGAACTTTTCGTGTTGCCTGACTGAGCAAGGTAGCCCGCATTCAGGTTACCTTCGAAGGGTTTCTTCGCAGTGGCGGGATCATCCATGACAGTAAAAACGGAATCATCAGCAGCGGCATGCATTGACGCAAATACGCCCCCTGCCAACATTAATGCAGCGGGTACTGTCTTCAAAAGCTTCATTTATAAAGAGTCCGTACAACAAAAAAAGAGACCGTTACGGTCCCGGAAACTTTCATAAGGATCAATGACAAACGATCCAGGAAAGGTAACAAATTATAAAAAGGCTCGAATAACATAGCAATGAATTCTTATTTCATTTTTTGAATAAGAGAGTTCCCAAAGCAGATATTTATTTATATATCTTTCTCCCGGTAATTTTAAATAAATATCCAGTAAATCATATTGTTAATTACTTCCCTTTCCGGGCATTCAGTGCCAGACTGAAGTCAGCCTAACAGGAGGTAAAGATGATACGTATCTATACGTTAACACTTGCGCCCTCTCTCGATAGCGCAACAATCACCCCACAACTCTATCCCGAAGGGAAACTTCGCTGTTCATCACCCGTTTTTGAACCTGGCGGCGGCGGAATCAACGTTGCCCGCGCGATTGCCCATCTTGGCGGAACCGCAACCGCGATTTTCCCCGCAGGCGGCGCGACCGGCGAACATCTGGTCGCACTTCTGGCCGATGAAAACGTCCCCGTCGTCACCATCGACGCCAAAGACTGGACGCGACAAAACCTGCATGTTCATGTGGAGTCCAGCGGGGAGCAATATCGCTTTGTCATGCCCGGCGCCGCACTCGACGATGACGAATTTCGCCAGATTGAAGAACAGGTTCTGGAGATCGAATCCGGCGCCATTTTGGTTATCAGCGGGAGTCTGCCGCCCGGCGTCAAGCTGGAAAAACTGACGCAGCTTATTGCCGCCGCGCAGAAACAGGGCATCCGCTGCATTATTGATAGTTCGGGCGATGCGCTCAACGCGGCGTTATCTCTCGGCAATATTGAACTGGTCAAACCGAACCAAAAAGAGCTGAGCGCGCTGGTCAATCGCGAACTCACGCAGCCTGACGATGTGCGCCAAGCGGCGCAGGAAATCGTGAAGAGCGGCAAAGCGCGCCGCGTCGTTGTTTCTCTGGGGCCGCAGGGGGCGCTGGCGGTGGATAGCGAAAGCTGCGTCCAGGTTGTTCCCCCTCCCGTCAGAAGTCAAAGTACCGTCGGCGCGGGCGACAGCATGGTTGGCGCAATGACGCTAAAACTGGCGGAAAACGCCTCGCTGGAAGAGATGGTGCGTTTCGGCGTCTCGGCAGGCAGCGCGGCGACGTTGAATCAAGGGACACGTCTGTGTTCCCGGGACGATACGCAGAAAATCTACGCCTGGCTTTCTCAGTGATCGGCCATCCCCCTCCTTATTACGAGGGGGTTTCAGCGGCAAAGCTATCAGCATACGAATTAACCGACTATGCTAAAAAATCATGTGATTACAAAGAGGTGATTTATGGCCAGTGGCGATGTCATCCGCTATGTCATAACCGTGAAATTTCATGAAGACTCGCTGACAGAGATTAACGAGTTGAACAACCATCTGACGCGGTGCGGTTTTCTGCTCACCATGACCGACGAGCAAGGGCATGTGCATGAACTGGGTACCAACACATTTGGTTTTATCAGCGCCCTGAGCGAAGATGAGATCGCCGCGCTTACCGCCGGGCTGGCGGAAAGCGCTTTAGATAAGAAACCAGAAATATCGGTCATGACATGGGAGGAGTGGACTAAAGACCGATAATATCAGTGCCATTGTGCAAAAACGCGTCTACGGTGTGCGTTAGCTCGTGTTTTTTCACCGCATTTATGCGCTAACCTTATGATCTGGCAGACAACATGGGGAGAGACATCATGTGGCAGGCTATCAGTCGTCTTTTAAGCGAGCAATTAGGTGAAGGCGAAATCGAACTGCGTAATGAACTGCCCGGCGGAGAGATCCATGCCGCATGGCATTTACGCTATGCGGGACGCGATTTTTTCGTCAAATGTGATGAAAGAGAGCTCCTTCCCGGCTTTACGGCGGAAGCTGACCAACTGGAACTGCTTTCGCGCAGTAAAACCGTCACCGTCCCGAAAGTCTGGGCGCAGGGCTCAGACAGAGACTACAGTTTTCTGGTGATGGATTATCTTCCTCCCCGTCCTCTGGATGCCCACAACGCCTTTATCCTCGGTCAGCAACTTGCCCATTTACATGAATGGAGCGACCAGCCCCAGTTTGGCCTTGATTTTGATAACGCCCTGTCCACCACGCCTCAACCCAATGCCTGGCAACGACGCTGGTCAACATTTTTTGCCGAACAACGCATTGGCTGGCAGCTCGAACTGGCGGCAGAAAAAGGCATCGCATTTGGCAATATCGATGCGATCGTTGAGCATGTTCAGCAGCGTCTGGCCTCACATCAGCCGCAGCCTTCGCTGCTGCACGGCGATTTATGGTCAGGAAACTGCGCGCTTGGGCCTGATGGCCCCTATATTTTCGATCCCGCCTGTTACTGGGGCGACAGGGAGTGCGATCTGGCCATGCTGCCACTGCATACCGACCAACCTCCGCAGATCTATGATGGCTACCAGTCCGTCTCTCCGCTACCGCTGGATTTTCTGGATCGCCAGCCGATTTATCAGCTCTATACCCTGCTCAATCGGGCGAGACTGTTTGGCGGGCAACACCTGGTGGTGGCGCAAAAAGCGATGGAAAGGTTGCTGGCGGCATAGCTATTGTGCCGGATGACAGCTTACAGATGCACTGAACCACAGGCCCGATAAGCGAAACGCTATCGGGCATTTTTCATTGCTACACAAATCCAAGAAGCGAAAAGAAAACGTAGCCCAACACGATGATAATCACCGGCAGGATATAAAGCGGGAAAAACTGTAAGAAGATCGTGTGATGCGGAACCACGATGCGCGACTCAATTTGCTCGCGTGACAACCCCTCGCTGCCTTTCGCTTTTTCCAGAATAAGCCGATCTTCAACCCCTTCGCGAAGAAAACGCGCCTGGCGGCTCATCCTGGCGCCTGAGTCCTGCAATGCCAGGCCAACGAAAATCAACACAAAAATCACCCAGAAAACAATGTTCAGACTGTGTTGAAAATCCGGCGTTGGCGAGTTATACCAGAACAGGTTCAGGAACGCGGTATTCGCCCGCATCATATCAATCATAACGTGAGTAAAATCAAGCATCACCGCGTTAATCCCTTCCTGCTTTTCGCTGTGCTCATACATAAACTTCAGCAATGAAACCAGTGTGGAAATAAGCGCAGGGATAAAAATCACCCATCCCAGAATCCTTTTTAAGACAGCAATGCGTCCAGCTTGTTGATACGTCATGAGTTCCCCTTGATAAAGACGCGTCGTTTTGGCCTAAGTCTACCTGCTGATAACCAATTTCGCCTGTTCTTTAAAGGCGCTATGATACGTCATTAGCCATAATAAGCGCTTAATCCATTGTGTTTTCACCTCAAAAGGAGAGGTTGTAATGTCAACCCCGCGTCAGATTCTTGCTGCAATTTTCGATATGGATGGACTACTGATCGATTCCGAACCGCTTTGGGATCAAGCTGAACTGGAGGTCATGGCAAGTTTAGGCGTAGATATTACCCGCCGCCATGAACTCCCGGATACGCTGGGTTTACGCATCGATATGGTTGTTGACCTCTGGTACGCCCAACAACCGTGGAATGGGCCAGACCGGCAGGCGGTTACCGACCGAATCATTTCCCGCGCCATCTCACTGGTTGAAGAAACTCGCCCGCTGCTCCCCGGCGTGCGCGAAGCGGTCGCACTGTGCAAATCTCAGGGGTTAATGGTCGGTCTGGCCTCCGCTTCCCCTCTGCATATGCTGGAAAAGGTGCTGACCATGTTTGATCTGCGTGAAAGTTTCGATGCCCTGGCCTCTGCGGAAAAACTGCCTTACAGCAAGCCGCATCCGCAGGTATACCTCGATTGCGCGGCCAAACTGGGCGTTGACCCGTTAACCTGCGTTGCGCTGGAAGACTCCGTCAACGGCATGGTCGCCTCAAAAGCGGCGCGAATGCGCTCAATTGTTGTTCCGGCGGAAGAAGGCCAGCACGACCCGCGCTTCGCCCTTGCCAACGTCAAACTGACTTCGCTGGCTGAACTGACCGCAGCGCATCTGCGCGGTTAAATAGCGACGGGCGGTGGCGACATTGCCCGTTTTGCTACGCACATCTGTTTTATAAAACACTGTTTCATTTTTTATTGTATTCCTTCACCGCCTCTTCTATCCTTTTCTCAGGGCAAAAAACTGATAAAAACCGATAGCCGAGGTGAACATGATTCTGGATGCGTTTAGTCTTGCAGGTAAAGTCGCGATAGTGACCGGATGCGATACCGGGCTTGGGCAGGGTATGACGCTGGCGCTGGCGGAAGCAGGCTGCGACATCGTCGGCGTTAATCGCAAAGTCCCCCACGATACGGCAGCAAAAGTGGAGGCGCTCGGACGCCGTTTTATGGCGATCCAGGCCGACCTGAGCCAGCAACGCGCTATCCCGGCTATTGTCGCGCAAACGGTCGAACAGTTTGGCCGAATCGACATTCTGGTGAACAACGCCGGGACGATCCGCCGCGAAGACGCGCTGTCGTTTAGCGAGAAAGACTGGGACGATGTGATGAATTTGAATCTCAAATCCGTGTTCTTTCTCTCTCAGGCCGTCGCACGGCAATTCCTGAAGCAAGGTGATGGCGGGAAGATTATTAATATCGCCTCAATGCTTTCATTCCAGGGCGGCATTCGCGTTCCTTCTTATACTGCGTCGAAAAGCGGCGTATTGGGCATCACGCGGTTGCTGGCGAACGAATGGGCGGAGCACCACATCAACGTGAACGCCATCGCTCCCGGTTATATGGCGACGAACAATACGCAGCAGCTGCGGGATGACGCCGCACGCAGCAAAGAGATTGTTGACCGCATCCCGGCCGGACGCTGGGGCACACCTGCCGATCTGCAAGGCCCGGTTGTCTTTCTCGCTTCTTCGGCGTCTGATTACGTTCACGGCTATACCCTCGCCGTCGATGGCGGCTGGCTGGCGCGCTAATTCATGTCATTTGTGACATAGAGTTACAACGTCACCTCTTCCGCCTACTGTATAAAAACCCTATACTGTATGAATTGACAGTTTATTGGGTTTTATCATGACGGCGGAAGGCCACCTTCTTTTTTCCATTGCCTGCGCAGTGTTTGCCAAAAATGCGGAATTGACGCCGGTTCTCGCTCAGGGCGACTGGTGGCATATTGTCCCTTCGGCCATCCTGACCTGCCTGCTGCCCGATATTGATCATCCAAAATCATTTCTTGGCCAGCGTCTGAAATGGATATCAAAACCTGTCGCGCGCGCGTTCGGCCATCGCGGGTTTACGCACAGCCTGTTCGCCGTGTTCGCTATGCTTGCCCTTTTCTACCTGAAAGTGCCGGAGAGCTGGATTATTCCGGCCGATGCCCTGCAAGGAATGGTGCTCGGTTATTTAAGCCATATTCTGGCCGATATGCTGACCCCGGCGGGCGTTCCCCTGCTCTGGCCCTGCCGCTGGCGCTTTCGTCTGCCGATCCTCGTTCCGCAAAAAGGCAATCAACTGGAGCGTTTTTTATGCATGGCGTTATTCGTGTGGGCTATCTGGATGCCGCAGACAATGCCCGAAAACAGTGCAGTGCGTTGGTCGTCGCAGATGATTAATATGCTGCAAATGCAGTTCGATCGCTTTATAAATCACCAGATTGCTGAGTAAACCAGCATAAATGTCATTTTTGGCATAAACAATTCCATTTGAATATAAGAGGTCGGTCACAGTTCTGCTAACCTTGCGCCAACAGGATCGCTGTCACACGGCGATACGTATAAAAAAATCAGGAGAACGGGGATGAATTTTCCATTAATCGCGAACATCGTGGTGTTCGTTGCACTGCTGTTCGTGCTGGCGCAAACTCGCCACAAACAGTGGAGTCTGGCAAAAAAAGTGCTGGTCGGTCTGGTGATGGGCGTGATCTTCGGTCTCGCCCTGCACACCATTTACGGGTCTGACAGCCAGGTACTAAAAGACTCCGTTCAGTGGTTCAACATCGTCGGCAACGGCTATGTACAACTGCTGCAAATGATCGTCATGCCGCTGGTCTTCGCGTCTATTCTCAGCGCCGTTGCGCGTCTGCATAACGCGTCTCAGTTGGGTAAGATCAGCTTTCTGACCATTGGCACGCTGCTTTTCACTACCCTGATTGCCGCACTGGTGGGTGTACTGGTCACCAACCTGTTCGGTCTGACGGCGGAAGGTCTGGTGCAGGGCGGCGCGGAAACCGCGCGTCTGAACGCCATCGAAACCAACTATGTTGGAAAAGTCGCCGACCTCAGTGTGCCGCAACTGGTGCTGTCGTTTGTGCCGAAAAACCCGTTTGCTGACCTGACCGGCGCAAACCCGACCTCCATCATCAGCGTGGTGATCTTCGCGGCATTCCTCGGCGTCGCGGCGCTGAAACTGCTGAAAGACGACGCGCCGAAAGGCGAACGCGTGTTAATCGCTATCGATACCCTGCAAAGCTGGGTGATGAAGCTGGTGCGCCTGGTAATGCAACTGACGCCATATGGCGTACTGGCGCTGATGACCAAAGTCGTCGCAGGGTCTAACCTACAGGACATCATCAAACTGGGTAGCTTCGTGGTCGCGTCTTATCTTGGCCTGATCATCATGTTTGTGGTGCACGGTATCCTGCTGGGCGTCAACGGCGTTAGCCCGCTGAAATATTTCCGTAAAGTATGGCCGGTTCTGACGTTCGCCTTTACCAGCCGCTCCAGCGCCGCGTCCATTCCGCTGAACGTGGAAGCGCAAACGCGTCGTCTGGGCGTACCGGAATCCATCGCCAGCTTCTCCGCCTCTTTTGGCGCGACGATTGGTCAGAACGGTTGTGCTGGCCTGTACCCGGCTATGCTGGCGGTGATGGTTGCGCCGACTGTCGGTATTAACCCGCTTGATCCGGTCTGGATTGCCACCCTGGTCGGTATTGTGACCGTCAGCTCTGCCGGTGTCGCGGGCGTCGGCGGCGGCGCCACCTTCGCTGCGCTGATCGTCCTGCCTGCGATGGGCCTGCCGGTCACGCTGGTCGCGCTGCTGATTTCCGTTGAACCGCTGATCGATATGGGTCGTACCGCGCTGAACGTGAGCGGCTCAATGACTGCCGGTACGCTGACCAGCCAGTGGCTGAAGCAGACGGACAAAACCCTTCTGGACAGTGAAGACGATGCCGAACTGGCACATCATTGATCCCGCGTGATGAACAAACCGCCTTAATCAGGCGGTTTTTTTATGCGAATTATTCGGCTATCTCATTTTCCTGGCGAACCTGATTCGCCCATCGCTGCGCCGACTCAGGAACGGTAAATGCAGGCGATCGCTGAAATGCCTCCCCCATTAAGATAAAGGCGACATACTTTCCGCGCAGTATCCATACGTCACGAAACGCGTCCATTTTTATCGCATGTTCTGGCGGCGCGGGCTCCACGCGTGGAACATAGCTGATAACCGGGCGATTTTGTTGGCGAAGAGGTTTCATCATCAGTTGTTTCACTAAAGGCAAATGCTAAAAATCAGAAAAACACTATCTTAGCTGATTTTGCCCCCGTTCGTCCCGCCTTGCATGTGCGGTTTACGCTGATGGCGACGCACCGCGTCTGGTCACGGGCGGGTAAAACAAGCGCCGTCAGGCTGACGGCATAAAAAATGCGGCGCAGCAATGCGCCGCAAACTCAGGAGTCAGACATCAAGAAAACTGCCGAGACGATACCCGCGTTCCGCAATCGCATACTTCAGCGACGCAGACGTCAGCACGTCAAGCTCAGTCAAGCGGGGGTAACAATAGGCGCTCTGACGGATGATATTGTCGATAAACGCCGGATGACACATCACTTCCAGTGACTTTTCGCCTCTGTCAGCAGAGGCATCCAGCACCTGAAGAAACAGCGCTTCTGAAATAGCGTCGCCGTAAAACTCGCTGCTGAATCCCTGCGAGCTACGTAACGCTACCGGCAGATCGTCAGCATTAAGCACCGACTGACGATCGATACGCAGAGCAACGCCGCGTTCTGCCGCAAACTGTGCCACAATGGGAAAAATTTGCGGGAACATATGCACATGGTGATGACTGTCCAGATGCGTTGGCTCACGGCCAAAAAGGTCGATAAAACGCTGATACTGACACTCCAGCTCATGCGAAATTTCATCCAGCGGCAAGGTCTCTTCCTCGGCCATTTGCCAGATCCATTTTCCCAGCAGCCCTTCACGCGTCAAACCCGGCATTGCCGTCAGCGGCTTCCCTAAGGTGAGCACAAAATGCATCCCCACCGCCAGTTTCGGCACGTCACGGCACAATTGCGCCGCATGGTCGATGGCTTCACCATTGACCAGCGCCGTTGTGGACGTCACAACGCCATTCCGACAAGCCTCGACAATGCCGTAGTTTTGTCCCTTGCTCAGGCCAAAATCATCCGCATTCACAATCAATAAGCGTTCCATACCCAACCTCTGTTAGTGTTGTGCGCCTTTGAGTTTCTCGATGCATTCCGCAAAATTCGGCAGCCACTTCTCGTGGGCCAGAATCAACTCCCGCGCCAGGGTTTCCGCATCGCGATCGGAGTGCACCAGCGGGCTCAGGTTAAGCGCTAACAGCACATCATTGAACTCACCGCTCAGCGCCGCCTTACTGGCTGCGACTTCAAACCCTTTGATGGTATAGATGAGGCCCAGCACTTTTTCATCGAAATGCGTGATGCGCGGGTGCGGCGTCGCCCCATTCCGCCCTAATGTGCAGGTCATCTCCACCGCCCAGTCAGCAGGGATATTATCCACATGACCATGATGCGGGATATTAACGTAGTGTTCCGTCTGCTTATCGTTATAGATAGCGTTAATCACTTCACATGCGGCGTCGGAATAGTAAGCCCCACCGCGCTGCTCCAGCTCTTTCGGTTTGATGTTCAGCTCTGGATTTTTATAAAGATCGAAGAGCTGTTTCTCAACCTTCTGCACCACCTGAGCGCGCGCGCCGCCTTTATAGTATTCGCCCATTTCAATCGCCAGCATCTCTTTTTGCTTGAAGTAGTAAAGCAGGTAGGAGCACGGCAGCATATTCAGCGAGCGAATAAGCCCTTCGCTAAACGGCAGGTCAAAAATATTTTTCACCGTTGACGCTTTTAACTGCCCGGACGCCACGCCATCCAGCAGTTCAGCAAAGCGCGATTCGCCATTCACCAGTACGTCTTTAATGAACACCATGTGGTTGAGGCCAAACAGGTCGATCGACAGATCGTCGCTGTCTTGCAATGCCAGCACGTCATGGATGAACATTTTCATCCCCACGGGGATATTGCATACGCCGATGAATTTCTTAAAGTGGGTGTGGCGATAAACCGCTTCTGTCACCATGCCTGCCGGGTTAGTGAAGTTAATGACCCACGCGTTCGGGCACAGTTCTTCGACATCTTTCACGATATCAAAGATAACCGGGATGGTGCGCAACCCTTTGAACAGGCCGCCTGCGCCGTTGGTCTCTTGCCCCAGATACCCGTGACTTAGCGGAATGCGTTCATCCTGTTCACGGGCTTTCAGCTGGCCCACGCGCAGTTGCGTAGTGACGAAATCTGCCCCTTGCAAAGCTTCGCGACGATCCAGCGTTTTGTATAATTTCAGCGGGACACCGGCTTTGTCGATCATGCGCTGGCAGAGGTCAAAAATAATATCCAGCTTCTCTTTTCCGTCTTCAACATCCACCAGCCATAATTCAGAAACCGGCAATTCATGATAACGCTTAATAAAACCTTCCAGTAATTCAGGGGTGTAGCTGCTCCCGCCACCAATTGTGACGACTTTTAATTTCTGGCTCATACTTTCTCCCTTCAGTGTAAAAACACTGGCGTGTATTACGCTCTGCCCGTTCGTCAGGTATGGCGCGGACGTCCCGCGCTATTCAGGGCAAGCGATAAAATCGTGTTGTCAGGTCAATATTGTTTACTGATTAAATTCAGTTAATTTTTTACGATAACTGTTCGGTGTAAATGAGGTCAGCTTTTTAAACGTTTTAATAAACAGACTTGGGCTACTGTAACCCGCCTCATACGCTATATCCGTTACGGAGTAGTTGGTCATTTCCAGCTGTTTTTTCGCAAAATTAATACGGATCTCATTAATAATCTGCATTGGCGTTTTGCTGTAATAACGCTGCGTTGCGCGGGTCAGATACTCCTGAGATTTTGCGGACAGGTGCACCATATTTTCCAGCGCGTTTTCACCAAACTGCGTTTTGTCGTGCATTGTCTCCACGGTCGCTTTCAGCCATTGCGGAATATCGTCAATCACCTGCTCTTCACGGTGATGGCGCAGCCGGTTAATGATGTAGAAGGTGACCACTTCTACAAACTCATCTAACCCGTTTCCCCGGAAGTTCAGCGACGCGATAACCGTTTCAATATAAGTCAGAAAAGCGCTGTTGACCCGGTATACCTGAGACGCAACAAAACAAAACGGTAATAAAGGATGATAGTGTTGTTCAAAAAAACGCTTACTGATACCAACGTTAAGAATACGCGTGGCGCCGAACTCATAGAAACTCTGGTGGTGCGATCCCAACGGGATAAACACGAAATCACCACGCTCCAGCAGCACACGTTTACCGTTGATTTCCTGATAGTAGCGCCCCGTTAACACCAGGGTAAATTCATAATAATCATGCTGATGCAGCCCACTGATGCTCTCAGTTTTGTTATAGATAAACACATGGAAATTCTTGCCGTTAAAAAGCTGTTGCTCACGAGCGGTGGCGATCTCCGGTGCGTTAACCTGTAGCTGCATCATTTATTCCTCACTGTTCCAGCTTCTCGTGAAGCTCGATTAACTCTGTAACCAGTTCCCGCGCTAACATCGACGTCATCAGGTGATCCTGAGCATGAACCAGCACCAGGCTGACTTTCATTTTACCTTCGCCCTGATCGCCTTCAATCAGTTTCGTCTGCACGAGATGCGCTTCATTGAGCGCCATCCGCGACTGCTCCATCATCGTTTTTGCCGCAGCAAAATCACCCTGCTTGGCCTGTTTCAGCGCCGCATAAGCCAGGCTGCGCGCCTGACCGGAGTTGATGATAAGCCCCATCACCACTTCTTCGAGTTCTTCAGCCTCTGACGGCGTACCCGCTACGTTTTCGAGATCCAACATACGTTTTCCTCTGGTTCAGCCCGGCATGGGGAGACCATGCCGGATTAAATTTAAAATTTCAGTGCGTTAGCGATTTCTTCTTCGCTTTCTTCTTGCTCAATTGCATTCTGCGCTTTGTTGGCGACAACCACGAAAGGCAGATAAATCAGCGTCGCGACGCCCAGGTTGAACAGTGCGACCAGCAGAGCGGCAACGCTGCCGTTGGTGTTAAAGAACGCTCCCAGACCGGTTGGCATCGTCCACGGCGCGATGTTGGTAATCGGCGGGATAATCCCCAGGTAATACGCAATCAGCGTAATGGCGGCCAGAATCGGCTGAACCAGAATGAACGGGATAAACATCACCGGGTTCATAATAATCGGCAGGCCGAACAGAATCGGTTCGTTAATCTGGAAGATACCGGACGGCAGCGCCAGTTTTGCTACCTGGCGGTAATCCGCACGACGCGAGGCCAGGAAGATAGCGATAATCAGACCCAGCGTCGCGCCACTCCCTCCGAGGAAAATATAGGAATCGAGCATCGGTTTCGCCCAGACGTGGAACGTCTTCCCGGCTTCCAGCGCCGCATCCACGGAACCAAACTGCTGATAGATGGCGATGTTTTCCAGCGCCCACGGGGTCATAATACCGCTGTCCAGCGCGGTCAATGCCAACGAGCCGTGAATACCAAAGAACCACAGCAGCGGAACAAACAGCACATAGGCCCAGCCGACCACGCTGCCCAGCGATGCCAGCGGCGTAGAAATGGTATCCATAATGATCTGGTGGAAGTTAGAACCGTAGTTCGCCAGCGCCCACGCAATGATCCCCATAATGGAGAGAATAATAAAGCCAGGAATTAACGCCGAGAATGAACGGGAAACCGACGCCGGGACGCTGTCCGGTAATCTAATGACCCAGTTGCGGCGCACAATAAAGGTAAACATTTCCGCCACGACCAGACCGATAATAATACCGGAGATAATATTCGCACCGCCCAGCCAGTTCGCGCCAACCGCATAAGCTTCGCCTACGCTATATGGCGTAACGGTCATAAAGGCCGCCACGGATAACAGCCCCGCCGCCAGCGCATCAACTTTACGCTCTTCCGCCAGCGCCATTCCGATAAAGAACGGCGCCATTAACGACATAATACCGAGCGTACCGTTATAGACGTTTCCGCCAATGCCTTTTAAGCCATTCAATGTTTCAATGGTAGAAGCATCAAGCCGAATGCCTAAAGAATAAAAAAACGACCCCTCCCCAAAGCTCAGGAAAACGTTGTTGATTAATACAAACATGGCCCCCGCAAGGGTTAACGGCATTAAGCGAATAAAGCCGTTTTTGATTGCATTAACGTGCGGCTGCTTTCCTATTTTAACAGCAAAAGGAAGGAGTACCTTTTCAAGTGAAGCAATGACGTTACTCATAGAAAAATACCCTTAAATACCGCAATAAAATATTGCGGTGAATGTTTATGAAATAACTCTTTGACGGGAAAAATTAAAACAAAAAATTAATTTGCGGCGGCTTTTTTAATTGCTGCGACAGCAGCCTTAAGCACGCCTAAACCATCGACTTTGCCATACAGCAGCGAGTCAATCACTTCCACAGGTTTATTGGGTAACAAACGCTGAATTTCGGGTAACATATAAGCAATTTGTGGGCCTAATAACACGACATCCGCTGAAAGACCTTTTTCTCCTGCCAGCGTCTCAGGAAATGCTTCAATAATAACCGGCACTTCATATTTCTCAGCCTGAGCGCGCATCTTCGATACCAGTAAAGAAGTCGACATGCCCGCAGAACAAAACAGATAAATGTGTTTCTTTTCCATAAAAACGATCCTCATATGCGATTATCTGTTAGCCAGCCATTCCGCAAGCCTTAACCTGCATCCATGCACTGGACAACTTGCGTAACCGAATTTACTTTTTTAGGTGGCTGAAATGAGTATACGGGATAGAACTGGCGGATGGTATTTCTTTGACTAACAAAATTGTCTCTCATTGACCTGTTGTTATGACCCCTCTCACATTTCAGGCAAATATTTCGCGACAATAAATAAGATTATCCCAGGAACAAAAAAACCGGCACACAGGCCGGTTCATACATATGCTCAGGCAATATACAGTTGTTACTGCTTCGGAGCCTGCGGATCGGTGTCATACTCTGCACAGCTCTGGTAGCCGGAGTTAATCACATGACCAGTGTCATCCAGCGCGACAAAATAGGTTTCAGCTTTACCATCACGTTGACCCAGGATGTAGGTCTGGCAAGTACCGCGCGCGTGAATCATGCTCACTTCAGATGAAGGCTTACCGGCAATCTGCTCAACCTGCGACCGGCTCATCCCTTTTTTCACATCTTTTACTACAGGCTGGACAAATTGGTCTTTTGTACGATCGTACGCCGTACACCCTGCCAGCATAGTCATTACCGCCGCTGCACTCAGAATTCCTGCTATATTCTTGTTCATTTTCCGTCCTCTTGTTTATCAGCGTGTTATATAAGCCTGGAATACATCAGGGCTTTTTTCAAGCCCACAATCGATGCAACAAATCTTTCAGAAAATTCCAATTAAACAAAACGATGTCGTTTTAATGCCGTAAATTGCGCCACTCAGGCCGTGGAGTCTTGTCGTTTAGAGAGCAAAGCGTTAGCTTTAACGCAGTATATTTATTCTGAAAATCTTCGGAGGGGTTAAATGACGCTACAGCAAGAGATAATCCGGGCGCTTGGCGCAAAACCGCACATTAATGCAGAAGAGGAAATTCGCCGCAGCGTAGATTTCCTGAAAGCGTACCTGAAAACATATCCCTTCCTGAAATCCCTGGTACTGGGTATCAGCGGAGGGCAGGATTCGACGCTGACGGGCAAATTGTGCCAGACCGCAATTACTGAACTGCGTGAAGAGACAGGGAACGACGCCCTGCAATTTATTGCCGTGCGTCTGCCATTCGGCGTGCAGGCCGACGAGCAGGATTGTCAGGATGCGATCGCGTTTATTCAGCCGGACAGAGTCCTGACCGTCAATATTAAAGGCGCCGTTCTGGCCAGCGAGCAGGCGTTGCGTGAAGCAGGCATTGAATTAAGCGATTTTGTTCGCGGCAACGAAAAAGCCCGCGAACGCATGAAGGCACAGTACAGTATCGCCGGAATGACCAACGGTGTGGTGGTCGGCACCGATCATGCCGCCGAAGCGGTGACGGGCTTCTTCACTAAATATGGCGATGGCGGTACCGATATTAACCCGCTTTTCCGTCTGAACAAGCGCCAGGGAAAACAGCTGCTCGCCGCGTTGGGTTGCCCGGAACATTTATATAAGAAAGCGCCAACGGCGGATCTCGAAGACGATCGCCCTTCTCTGCCGGACGAAGCGGCGCTTGGCGTCACCTATGACAACATTGATGATTATCTGGAAGGGAAAACGCTGGATGCCAGCGTCGCGAAAATCATCGAAGGTTGGTATATCCGAACGGAACACAAGCGTCGCACACCCATTACGGTGTTTGACGATTTCTGGAAGAGATCATAATCGCCGGATGGCGACGTACCGTCTTATCCGGCCTACATCACTGTATAACGCCCGTAGGCCCGATAAGCGAAGCGCCATCGGGCGCCGTCCTGTTACACTTACTGGACGGTGTCCGGCGTATAACCCGGCAACCACGTAATCTCGCTAAACAACAGCTGTCCTTCTGGCTTCAACAACCGTAACGTGTGTTTCCCGTCATGCCAGCAGGCGCCCTGATCGGCGGTCAGGAGCTTGTCTCCCAGTTGCCAGGCGCCGCTAATAACAAACACAACGCCACCGCGCGAACCGAAGGTCGTAAACGTGCGATCGGCAACCCTGACCTTCGCCTTACAACGATCGCGTCGGGTCATGATATTGAGATCCATCGACATTTGCCCTTCCGACAGCGTGGCTTTCACGACGCTATCGCCTGCAAACGTGAACGGCTGATGTCGCTTGAGGGTATGGGTAAACGCATTCACGCCTTCCAGCATCACCTCTCCGCCTTCCAGTAACGTAATAACGCGCTCAACCCCAGGAAAAAGGGAAAACTCCCCGTTCCCGGCGATAGACGCAATACTGGCGCGCCAGTGAAAATCCCGCGTCGCCGGAGGAAAACAACAAATCTCGCGCGTTTCGCCCGCACCATTGCGCCAGAGGTTTACCGGCATTTTACGGATATCAAAGTATTCCATTATCACTCCCGAGAAGGACGCAGCGCCATAATATGGCACATTGTTGTTATCGGCAGCAGTGAAGATTTACCTTAACGAGAAGAAAAGAAAAACCGCCGATCCTGTCCACATCGAGAAGAGATGTTGTGAACAGGACCGGCGGTCTTGAATGCGTTAGCGTAACGCTGAGGGATTACTCAGCAGGTGGTGTTGGCATTTTACCTTCCGGCGCCGGACGTTCTGTCAGACGCTTCTCAAAATTGGCATTAAACTGTTTTTTCTGTTCCGGCGTCAGAATGTTGTAGATCTTATTCTGCGTTTCCATGTGCGCCAGCATATTGGCTTTACGCTGTTCTTCCATCTTCGCAATCTGCGCTTCGGCTTTCGCCTTATCGAAGCTGTCGCTGGCGATGATATCGTGCATTGCGCGGCGCTCTTCCAGCGGCGGACGTTTCATCTGGTCACGCTGACCTTTCATAATGTCGCGGATTTGCTGTTTCTGCGCGTCGGTCAGGTTCAAATCTTTGAACATCATGTCATGATGCGGACCGAATTTGCCTTTGTGGTGCATCATCGGCTTCGCATCTGCCGGAGCAGCGGTAGTGGTATCAGCCGCGTGAGCCAGGTTCGCAGCGCCCAGCGCCAGGGTAGAGGCAACAAACAGTGCAGTTAATTTACGCATAATCTATGTCCTTCCTTTCAGTTATTCTTTCGGCGTAGCGCCGTGTTGACGAGATAAACTTTACCGCCTTAATCGTCAATTAGTCAGAGCAACGGTAAAACAATGAAAGTGTAAAAAACAATTTTTCGTCAATTATGAAGAAAAAAAGAATAAATCGAGGAGAGTTGCAATATTTTATTGCAAGCGGGTGATTTTGCAGGAAATATGAAGAACTATACCTGACCGATGACTATTAATAAAGCAGTTTACCAGGATTAATCCGTAATAAATCGCGATAGCACACAAAAATAAGACCCTCAGACGTTCGCCTGAGGGGAGAAATAATTACGCGAGTTTTTCCAGCATCAGGCCAGCGCGTAAACCACAGGCCACATTAGGGTTAGGAAAGAGAACATATTCAACATCATGGGTAACGATCACCCGTTCATCGCCATCCTGCGCCAGTAGCGTTCCTTCTTTGAACGGCGTGAAATTCAGCGTCTGGTTATCCATATAGAGAACAAACGCGTCGCTGCGGCGTGTAATTTGCGCCACCACGCGATAGCGAACCGGCCTTATTCCCCCTTCCATCGGCTTTTCTCCCGCCAGCAACGTCGCCAGCGCCTGCGCGGTGGGGGTAAATTGCGTCAGATCGTTGTGCCCAAACGGCAGCGCTTTGCCCAGCTCCAGCGTGCAGGACAACGCGCCAAAATGCTCACAGCTAAAATGCGTAAAGGTGCCGCCCGGCGTTTGATGAAAAACCAGCGCCTCCAGCCCTGCCGCCCCCAGCCATGACAAAAAGTGTTCATCCCAGGGGATCGACCGTTGCGGCAAGACGCCAAACCGAACGTGGCGGGAGCCGCGAATCGCAGTATGCAGATCAAGATGCCAGCGTATCCGCGTTTTGCGGCGGGAATAAAAATCCTCCAGCAGCTGTTCCAGCTCGCGAGCGCGCAGCGTTTCCCCGCTCTCCTCGAACATCTGCCAGCGCCCGTCGAACATACGGTTCATATCGCTATGGCAATAGCGTACCCCCTCGGCCAGCGCCGGAGGATTCCCCAAAATCACCAGCAATCGCCAGCGCAGGGGGATTTTCCCTTCAAACAGCGCCGAAAGGAGTGCGTCCAGCATTTCCACAGGCGCCGTTTCATTGCCGTGGATGCCCGCAGAGAGCACCAGAGCGCGGTCAACCTCAACGGCAGGCGTAAGTTCAAGCACACCAGGCATCTGCCAGCGCCAGTGAAAGCTCTCCGTTTCCCCTTGCGTAATATCGGGGGATATTCCTGCCAGCGTCTGCGCCAGAAAGTTATCCATTCCCTGCACCCTCCTGCTGGAAGGGATACACCGACCCCAGGTTAAGCAGTTGCGTCAGCGTATCAAGCGCCTCCCGCCCTTCACGCAGCAATTGCGGATCGGCCAGATCGGCGGCGGTGAGGCGGTCGCGATAATAACGATCCACCCAGTCATTGAGCGTGCTGAACAGGGTATCGTTCATCATCACCGCCGGATTCACCGCCCGCAGCTCATCCTCGGTCAATACCACGCGCAAGCGTAAACAGGCCGGGCCGCCGCCGTTCGCCATACTTTCGCGCAGGTCGAACACGCGCAGATCGCTGATGGGGTTATCAGCCGCCAGCAACGCGTTCAGATACCGCCACACACCGGCATGTTCCCGGCACTCCTGCGGCAGAACCAGCACCATCGAGCCGTCATCGCGGCTTAAAAGCTGACTATTAAACAGGTACGTGGCGACGGCATCCTGCACAGAAACCTCCCGGGCAGGCACCTCAAGCGGCATAAATCCCGCCACGCGCGACCGGAGCTGGCGCATCAGCTCGCCCTGCTTTGCGAACGCCTGTTCATGGCAGAACAGCACCTGGCGGTTCGACACCGCAATCACATCATTGTGGAACACGCCGAGATCGATAACGTCTGGATTCTGCCGGGCAAAGATAACCTGATGCGGATTCACCTGGTTAAGACGCGCCACCGCTTCACTGGCCTCGCGGGTTTGCCGCGCCGGATAGCGCACCGGACGCGTGTCGACGCCCTCTTCACGCCCATAGACAAACAGCTGAATGCCCGGCGCGCCATAATCACCGCCGAGCCGGTTATGGTTGGCAGCGCCTTCATCCCCCAGCAGCGCCACCTGCGGCAGCGCGTCATGCACTGCGAAAAACTGCGCATCACGGAAGATGGCCCGCAACAAAGACGCCGTGGTCGGCGCCTCCAGCGCGCGGTGAAATTTGTTGTTCAGGTTCGCCACCGTCAGATGCACTTTGCCGTCAAGCGCGTCCGCTGAAGGACATACCGTCGCCGCATTCGCCACCCACATCGGCGAAGCGGAGCTGACGCTGGAGAGCCAGTGAGGTGCCTGGCGCGCCACCTTCTCCAGCACCTGCTCGTCCTGCCCGCTAAAACCTAGCTGACGAAGCACGGGAATAAACGGCCGCTCGTGCGGAGGGATAACCGCCTGAGGGAACCCCGCATCCGCCAGCGCTTTCATCTTGAGTAAGCCCTGCTTCGCCGCCAGGCGGGGATTCGACACCTGAAAGCGGTGCTGTATCGACGCCTCATTACCAAAGGACAGCCCGGCATAGTGGTGGGTTAACCCCACCAGACCGTCAAAATTCACTTCATGCGCTTTCATACCGGTTCCTCGCGAGAGAAGTCCAGCCCCGGACTGAGCGAATCGGGCAGTACAAGCGTCGGCGATTCCAGGCTCGCCATCGGCCAGGCGCAATAATCTGCTGCATACCAGGCGCTGGGGCGATGGTTCCCCGACGCGCCAACGCCACCAAACGGCGCCGTGCTGGCCGCTCCGGTCAGCGGTTTGTTCCAGTTAACAATACCCGCACGCGCCTCCAGCAGTAGCTGGTCGAACTGCTTACGATCGGGAGACACCAGCCCGCACGACAAACCGAAGCGGGTGTTATTCGCCATACGAATGGCTTCATCAAAGCGCTCATAGCGCCAGACGCTCAGTAACGGGCCAAACACTTCGTCATCCGGGACCTGCTTCACGCCGGTCATTTCGATAATGCCCGGCGTCAACAAGGACGTTCCCGCTTTCAGCATACGTGGGGCCAGCAGCGTTCGTCCGCCCATCGCCTCAAGACGCTGCCAGGCCTCATACACATGACGCGCAGCCGGTTCGGAAATCAGCCCGCCGATGAACGGCTGCGGTTCATCATCCCACTCACCCGGCGTTAAACGCTGACTCACCTCCAGCAGGCGCGCCAGAAACGCGTCGCCCTGTTCCCCGCGTTTCACCAGCAAACGGCGGGCGCAGGTGCAGCGCTGTCCGGCGGTGACAAACGCCGACTGAATCGTGAGGTGTACCGCCGCATCAATATCCTCTGGATTCTCAATGATGAGCGGGTTATTCCCTCCCATTTCCAGCGCCAGGATTTTTTCCGGTTGCCCGGATAACTGACGGTGCAACTGATATCCCGTATTCGCGCTGCCGGTAAAGAGCAGGCCGTCAAGCGCGTCCAGCGCGCTGAGCGCCTGTCCCGTTTCGCGCCCTCCTTGCACCAGGTTGAGTACGCCAGGCGGCAACCCCGCCTGTTGCCACAGTTTCATCACCGCTTCGCCAGTCCACGGCGTCAGCTCGCTCGGTTTAAAAATCAGGGTATTTCCGGCCAGCAGCGCCGGAACGATATGGCCGTTGGGTAAATGGCCGGGAAAATTGTATGGGCCAAACACCGCCAGCACGCCATGCGGTCGATGGCGCAATGTCGCCGCCCCGTCCGGCAATTCGCTTTGTTGTTCTCCCGTCCGGGCATGGTATGCCTTCACCGAGATAGCGATTTTATTGATCATCGCCGCCACTTCCGTCGCCGCTTCCCAGCGAGGCTTCCCGGTTTCTCGCGCAATAATTGCCGTCAACTCCGCTTTATGAACCTCCAGCAAGGCGGCAAATTTTTCCACGATGGCCTGCCGCGCGGCGAAAGGCAGCCTGGCCCAGGCCGGAAACGCCGCACGCGCCGCACGCCCTGCCTCAGCGACCTGTGTCGCATCCGCGTCGCTGCCCTGCCAGAGCACTTCGCCATTCACCGGATTCGTTTTGACCCGGCGCTCCCCCTGACCAGTTACCCAGTCGCCATTTATCCATAAAGTCATGCGGTTTTCTCCTCAGCGCAAAGACGTACCAGACGAACGCGATCTCCCGCGTGGCATTTGAGCGCATCAAGTTGCGCCGCAGTCAGCACCAGACGTTGCGTATCCGGGTCGGTGCGAATCAGCATGGCGCGAAAGTGATGATAATTTTCATTGGCGACCAGACACGCCGGAAACTCGCCCGGCGCGGGCTGGCCTTCCACCACGTCCAGCAGGCGGCTTTTACGGATTGCCCGAACCCGATCAATGTCGCACTCCAGCGTCGGGCCGCCGTCGAAAATGTCGATATAGTTGCGGTAGCGGAAACCTTCTTTCTCCAGTACCGTTCTGGCCGGCGCCGTTTGCGGATGTACTTCGCCAATCACCGCCTGCGCTTCTTCCGATAAGAAATGGGTGTAGATAGGGTGCTTCGGCATCAGTTCAGCAATAAACGCCTTCTGCCCGGTGCCGCATAAATAGTCTGCCCGGCTGAATTCCATGGAAAAAAAGCGTTCTCCCAGGCTTTCCCAGAACGGCGAGTAGCCGTGTTCGTCGATCACGCCGCGCATTTCCGCCACAACCTTTTCATTAAATTTGTCGCGAAACGCCGCCATAAACATAAAGCGTGATTTAGAGAGCAAATAGCCGTTGCCCTCTTTACGCCAGTCGGGATCGAGGAACAGCGTGCACAGTTCGCTGCTCCCGGTGTGATCGTTACTGAGAAACAGCGTCGGCAGCGCGTTATAGACATTCAGCTCTTTAGAAGCATGCACCAGCGTGCCAACGCGATAGTTGTACCAGGGATCGTTCAACCCCACGGCCACCTCAATCGCACAAATTCCCGCAACGCTTCCTGTATCGCTGTCCTCCAGCACAAACACGTAACCCTGTTCGCTTTTCGGCAGTTCGCCACGCCACGTTTTTAGCGCACGCTCAATACGCGACGTCAGCGTCGCTTCATCTGCTGGCAGAGAGGTCAGGCCGCCGCCGGTTTTACTGGCAAGCTGCATCAACGCACTGACATCACGTCGTTCGACGGGGCGGATCACCATCATGACGAACCTCCTGCTTTGATGCGTTCACAGGCCAGCGCAAAGCGATCCAGCCCGGTTGCCACTTCCTCTTTGCTGACGTTTAACGCAGGTGCGAAACGCACCACGTTAGCGCCCGCAATCAGCACCATCACTCCGGCTTTTGCGGCTTCCTGTGAAATAAGTTTAGCTTTTCCGGCAAACTCAGCCTCCAGAACACAGCCAATAAGCAGCCCCAGTCCACGAATTTCACTGAACAATCCGAAGCGTTCATTTATGGCGTTCAGGCGTTCGACAAACCAGTCATGGCGTTGCTTAACGCCGTTCAGCATCTCCGGCGTATTGACGATTTCCAGCAGCTTTCCCGCCACCGCAGAAGCCAGCGGGTTGCCGCCGTAGGTGGTTCCGTGAGTGCCTACCGTCATCACGCTGGCGCATTTTTCAGTGGCCAACAGCGCCCCGATGGGGAAACCGCCGCCCAGCGCTTTCGCAGTGGTAAGCAGATCGGGGGTGACGCCATAATGCATGTAGGCATACAGCTCGCCGGTACGCCCAACCCCCGTTTGTACTTCATCAAAAATCAGCAAGGCATTGTGTCGGTCGCACAATTCACGCAGCCCCTGTAAGAATGCTTTCGTGGCCGGGAGCACTCCCCCTTCGCCCTGCATGGGTTCCACGATCACCGCGCATGTCGAGTCATCAATCAGTTCGCTGGCCGCGTTGAGATCGTTATACACGGCATGGCGGATATCCGGCGGCAGCGGAGCGAAATCCTGTGAATACGCAGGCTGCCCGCCTGCGCTGACGGTAAACAGTGTGCGGCCATGAAAGGCATTTTTGAATGCCACAATCCCGCTTTTATGCGTGCCAAAATGATCGTGCGCATACTTACGCGCCAGTTTCAGCGCCGCTTCGTTGGCCTCCGCGCCGGAGTTACAGAAGAAGACGCGTTCAGCAAAGGTGGCGTCAATCAGCATCTTCGCCAGTCGCAGCACCGGCTCGTTGGTGTAGCCATTTCCGGTATGCCAGAATTTGCTCGCCTGCTCATTCAACGCCTCGCGTAAAGCCGGGTGCGCATGGCCAAGCGCATTCACCGCAATTCCCCCGGCGAAGTCGATATACTCTTTCCCCTGCTGATCCCACAGGCGTGAGCCTTCTCCACGAACAGGAATAAAAGGTGCCGGGGCATAGACCGGCATCATCCATTCATCAAAATTTTCACGCGTAATTGACAGAGACATAGCGACCTCTTCCGGTAAATAAAAAGTTATTTATATGTTAATAAAATGAGTGTTTGCGCTGTAAATGTAGATTGCACTGTTCGTGCCAGCCAGAGGAAAAAATGCATAAACCGGTTTTGGAAACGAAAAATCAACGGGTTACAACCCGCCGGTATTCACTATTGCTGCATAAAAAGTGAATATATTTGCGAAGAAAAGAACAAATAAGAGGAAAAATCGAAATATTATTCAGTCGCCAAATATAATTCTGGAATTGTGATCGTAGACGAAATTTATCGGAAATTATTGCATCGTTATGACGCACTCCGCCCTGAAACAGTGCAGTTTTTGCTCCATCGTTAAGGCCATTGGCAGTTATCGTTTGATTCGCGCGACAAGTGGCAGTCAGCCCGTCTAATTTCTGCTACCATCCTTGCACTATTCACCTTGCAAAGTGGCAGCGACTATGAAATTTGTCTCTTTTAATATCAACGGCCTGCGCGCCCGTCCTCATCAACTGTCAGCCATTGTCGACAAGCACCAGCCTGACGTGATCGGCTTGCAGGAGACAAAAGTTCACGACGATATGTTCCCTCTCGAAGAGGTAGCAAAGCTCGGCTATAACGTCTTCTATCACGGACAGAAAGGCCATTACGGCGTCGCGCTACTGACCAAAGAGACGCCTGTTTCTGTGCGCCGTGGTTTTCCCGACGACGGCGAAGAGGCGCAGCGCCGTATCATCATGGCGGAAATCCCGTCGCCGCTGGGCAGTATCACCGTCATTAACGGTTATTTCCCGCAGGGCGAAAGCCGTGACCACCCGCTGAAATTTCCGGCAAAAGCGCAGTTTTATCAGAACCTGCAAAACTACCTGGACAACGAACTGAAACGCGACAATCCGGTGCTGATCATGGGGGATATGAATATCAGCCCAACCGATCTGGACATCGGCATTGGCGAAGAGAACCGCAAACGCTGGCTGCGTACCGGTAAGTGCTCTTTCCTGCCGGAAGAGCGCGAGTGGATGGATCGCCTGATTAACTGGGGGCTGGTGGATACCTTCCGTCACGCGCACCCGGAAACGGTCGATAAATTTTCATGGTTTGATTACCGCTCAAAAGGTTTCGACGACAACCGGGGGCTGCGCATCGACCTGCTGCTGGCGAGCAATCCGCTGGCCGAACACTGCGTTGAAACCGGCATTGACTATGAAATCCGCAGCATGGAAAAACCGTCCGACCATGCGCCCGTCTGGGCAAAATTCCGGGTCTGATAAACGCAGGTGAACGCGAAAAAACGACTGCTCTCAGGTTTTTTAATCATCTGTATCGCCGGGGTGGTGTGGGCTTTGCCTCCCGGTTTTCTCTCCCTTGATACCCTGAAACGCTATCACACGATGCTGGCGGCCTGGCAGCAACAGTCGCCATTCCTGAGCGCCGGTCTCTATTTTCTGGTCTATACGCTGGTGGCGGCCTTATCGATTCCCGGCGCTGCGCTGCTGACGCTGCTCGGCGGCGCGCTATTCGGACTCTGGCAAGGAACGCTGCTGGTCTCCTTCGCGTCAACCCTCGGCGCTACGCTCGCCATGCTGGCCAGCCGCTACCTGCTGCGGGAGTGGATCTCCCGCCGGTTCGCACGCCAGATGCAAACCGTAAATCATGGTATGGCGCGCGACGGCGCCTTTTATCTGTTTGCGCTACGCGTAATGCCGCTGTTCCCCTTTGTTCTCGTTAATTTACTCGCCGGGTTGACGTCAATCCGCGTACGTCAATACTGGTGGATCAGTCAGGCGGGCATGTTTCCGGCAACGGTAATTTATCTCAACGCCGGACGCCAGCTCAGCCAGTTGACATCAATACGCGACATCATTTCCCCCGGTATGCTGGCGGCCTTTGCCCTGCTGGGGCTGTTACCGCTGGCCTCCCGTTGGCTGGTTAAGCGTTTTTTACGATCCTAATTTCAGGAGCGATCATGCGTCGTACTCTATTACTGGCGGGTCTGCTGTTGACGGGCCATGTGCAAGCCGTCGAAAACTGGCAGGCGGTGAAAGATGAAGCCAAAGGCCAGACCGTCTGGTTTAACGCCTGGGGCGGCGACAATGCCGTTAATCAGTATCTCGACTGGGTCAGCGGCGAGATGAAAACGCATTACGCCATTAACCTCAGGATTGTCCGGCTTGCGGATGCCGCCGATGCCGTGAAACGCATTCAGACAGAGTCCGCCGCCGGGCGTAAAACCGATGGTTCCGTCGATCTGCTGTGGGTAAATGGCGAGAACTTCCGCACGCTGAAAGAAGCCGGACTGCTGCAAACTCACTGGGCGGAAACGCTGCCAAACTGGCGCTATGTCGATACGCGCAAACCGGTACGCGAGGATTTTTCCATGCCGACGCAAGGGGCGGAGTCACCCTGGGGCGGCGCGCAGTTAACCTTCATTGCTAACCGGGATATTACGCCGCAGCCGCCGCAAAGCCCGCAGGCGCTACTCGCTTTTGCGAAAGCCCATCCCGGTACTGTCACCTACCCACGGCCGCCGGATTTTACCGGGACGGCGTTTCTGGAACAGCTGTTACTGGCGTTAACCCCTCAACCGGATGCGCTCAAGGTCGCACCGGATGACGCGACGTTCGATTCCGTCACCGCGCCGCTATGGGCATATCTTGATGCGCTGCATCCCAGCCTGTGGCGGAAGGGAAAAGACTTCCCTCCCTCTCCCGCCCGGATGGACGCGCTGCTGCAAGCCGGTTCGCTGCGCCTGTCTCTGACGTTTAATCCCGCTCATGCGCAGCAAAAGATCGCCAGCGGCGAACTGCCCAAAACCAGCTACAGTTTCGGTTTTTCACAAGGCATGATTGGCAACGTGCATTTTGTCACGATCCCGGCAAACGCCCGCTCCAGCGCAGGCGCAAAGGTGGTTGCCAATTTCCTGCTTTCCCCCGACGCGCAGTTGCGCAAAGCCGATCCGGCGTTCTGGGGCGATCCTTCCGTGCTTGACCCGCATAAGCTGCCCGCCGGGCAGCGGGAAGCGTTACGGTCGCGCATTCCTGACGGGTTGCCGCCTACGCTGGCGGAACCGCATTCCGCATGGGTGAACGCGCTGGAACAGGCATGGCTACGCCGCTACGGTACGCAGTAACCCTGCTGGTCTGGGGCGTGATGGCGGTCATCTGGCTGCCGCTGGTTCCTGCCGCATTCACGCTTATCACGCCCGCGCTCTCCGCTACGCACTGGCTGGCGCTGTTTAGCGATCCGCAGCTTCCGCAGGCGCTGCGGGCAACGCTGGTCTCCGTCACCCTGGCGGCAACCGGCGCGCTGACTATTGCGCTGACGATCGTCGTCGCGTTGTGGCCTGGCGCAAAATGGGCGCGTCTTTGCGCCCGCCTCCCCTGGCTACTGGCCATTCCCCATGTGGCCTTTGCCGCCAGCGCCCTGCTGCTTTTTGCCGAAGGCGGGATGCTTTATCGCCTTTTCCCCTCGCTCACGCCGCAGATGGATCGCTATGGCATCGGGCTTGGGCTCACGCTGGCCGTCAAAGAGAGCGCCTTTCTGCTCTGGGTCCTGTCGGCATTATTAAGTGAAAAACAACTTTCGCAGCAGGTCATCGTGCTGGATACCCTGGGCTACAGCCGTCTGCAATGCCTGAGCTGGCTGCTGTTACCCGCCGTTGCGCCTGGATTAGGCGCGGTAATGCTGGCGATTGTCGCCTGGTCATTATCGGCAGTGGATGTCGCGATGATTCTGGGGCCGGGCAATCCACCTACGCTGGCTGTGTTAAGCTGGCAATGGCTGAGCCAGGGCGACGCCGACCAACAGGCCAAAGGCGCGCTCGCCAGTTTACTGCTCGTGGCGTTGCTTATGCTGTTTGCCCTGTTCGGCTATCTCATCTGGCGGGGATGGCAACGCACCCTTCCTGCCATCAACGGTTTTCGCCGCCAGCGCTTATCAGGCAGAAGCGGAAAAACGTTGGCGCTAACGCTGCCGTTAAGCGGCATGCTGTGCGTGTCGCTGCTGGCTTGTATGGCTGAACCCGCGTCGGTGAACCGCGAAGCGCTGGTGAACAGCCTGCAAATGGGGCTGGCGTCCACCGTGCTGGGGTTGATGACGCTGTTCTTATGGCTGGAATGGGGGCCGCAAACCGGGCACCGCTGGGTCTGGCTGCCAATACTGCTGCCTGCGCTGCCGTTGGTCGCCGGGCAATACACTCTGGCGCTGCTCGCCGGGCAAGACGGCCAGTACGCTACCATTATCTGGGGACACCTGCTGTGGGTTATCCCGTGGATGTTATTCGTCCTCAAACCCGCCTGGCAGCGCATTGACCCACGGCTGGTGCTGATCGCGCAAACGCTGGGCTGGACGCGGGCTCGTATCTTCTGGCGCATCAAGTGCCCACTTTTACTGCGCCCCGCATTGTTTGCCTTCGCGGTCGGCTTTTCCGTCAGCATCGCCCAATACATGCCGACACTCTGGCTGGGCGCCGGACGCTATCCTACGCTCACCACAGAAGCCGTGGCGCTCAGCAGCGGCGGCAGTACCACAATTCTTGCGTCGCAGGCGCTATGGCAACTGCTGTTACCCCTGCTGGTTTTCGCGCTGACGGCGCTATGTTCACGCGTCATTGGCCACTATCGTCAAGGACTCCGCTAATGCTCATCGTTCAACATCTCACGCTGCGCCAGGACAATCACCGCTTATTGAATCAGGTCGCCTTTCAGGTCAAAAAAGGTGACATTGTCACGTTAATGGGACCTTCCGGTAGCGGAAAGTCTTCGCTGTTTTCGTGGATGGTCGGCGCACTGCCGTCTCAGTTTCAGGCCTCCGGCGAGCTTTGGCTCAACGAACGACGCATCGATACGCTCCCCACCGCGCAACGTCAAATCGGTATTTTGTTTCAGGATGCCCTGCTGTTTGACCATTTCAGCGTCGGGCAGAACTTACTGCTGGCGCTGCCTGCCGCGATAAAAGGGGCGGCCAGACAAACGGAAGTGCGGCATGCTCTTGAGCGCGCCGGGCTGGACGGGTTCAGCCGCCGCGATCCGGCGTCATTGTCCGGCGGCCAGCGCGCCAGGGTGGCCCTGCTTCGCGCGCTGCTGGCGCAACCGCAGGCATTACTGCTGGATGAGCCGTTCAGCCGACTGGACGCCGGGCGCCGCGACACCTTCCGCCGGTGGGTCTTTGCCGAAGTACGGCAACAAAATATTCCGGTGGTACAGGTGACGCACGATATCCAGGATGTTCCTCCCGGCGGCACGGTGCTCCAGATGGAGGCGTGGGCGTGAATATGCTGACAAACTGCGTTAACGCAAAGTTTTTCCCTGCCAGCCAGCAGAGAATGGCGCCCTCTTATTTTAACGTCGGGCTATTCGATGAAACGTGTTTCTCAAATGACCGCGCTGGCACTGGCTTCAGGACTCGCCTGCGCTTCCTCCTGGGCTGCTGATATGGCGCAGTCGCTTACCTTCAGCCAGCTACAGCAAAAACAGGGCGCCGCGATTGATACGCGCCAGAGCGCTTTTTACAACGGCTGGCCGCAAACCCTTAATGGCCCTTCCGGTCACGAACCTTCCGCACTGAATCTGTCAGCCTCCTGGCTCGATAAAATGAGCGACGAGCAGCTCGCCGCCTGGCTGCAACGGCATCAGCTCAGGAAAGACGCCCCGCTGGCGCTGTATGGCAATGACAGTGGCGTACAGGCGGTGAAATCACGTTTACAGAAGGCAGGCTTCAGCCAGATTGCTACGCTGAGCGATGCACTGACCGATCCTTCCCGACTGCAAAAGCTCCCTCACTTCGAGCAATTAGCATACCCACAGTGGTTGCATGCCCTTCAACAAAACCAGCCGGTTACGGCTAAACCGGCGGGAGACTGGAAGGTGATTGAAGCAGGCTGGGGCGCGCCGAAATATTATCTGCTCAGCCACATTCCCGGCGCCGGATACATCGACACCAATGAGGTGGAAAGCGAACCGCTGTGGAATAAAGTCTCTGACGCGCAGTTGAAAGCGATGCTGGCGAAACACGGTATTCGCCATGACACGACGGTTATTCTGTATGGCCGCGACGTGTACGCTGCGGCGCGCGTTGCGCAGATTATGCTCTATGCGGGCGTGAAGGACGTTCGTCTGCTCGACGGCGGCTGGCAAACCTGGTCCGATGCGGGTCTGCCGGTTGAACGCGGCATGCCGGCTGACGTGAAGCCGGAACCCGACTTTGGCGTGGCGATCCCGGCGCAGCCGCAGTTAATGCTGGATATGGAACAGGCCCGCGCCCTGCTGCACCGTCAGGACGCATCGCTGGTCAGCATCCGTTCCTGGCCGGAATTTATCGGCACCACCAGCGGATACAGCTATATCAAGCCAAAAGGCGAAATTGCCGGCGCGCGCTGGGGACATGCGGGCAGCGACTCCACGCATATGGAGGATTTCCATAACCCGGACGGCACCATGCGTAGCGCAGAGGATATCGCCGCCATGTGGAAGCAGTGGGATATCCTGCCAGATCAGCACGTTGCCTTCTATTGCGGCACCGGCTGGCGCGCCTCCGAAACGTTTATGTACGCGCGGGCGATGGGCTGGAAAAACGTCGCCGTGTATGACGGCGGTTGGTACGAATGGAGCAGCGATCCGAAAAATCCGGTGTCCACCGGCGAGCGCGACCCGGACAGCAGTAAGTAGACATAATGCGCCTGATGGCGCTGCGCTTATCAGGCCTACGGGAAAGCGCCGTGCCATACTGATGCCTGATGGCGCTACGCTTATCAGGCCTACAGGGAGGATCTTTTTCCAGGCCGGATAACCTTCAGCGTCAGGTATCCACTCCAGACCCTTGTCAGGGTGGTCATCCAGCACAACGCGCCAAATACCCACGCCAGAACGGGGAAATAACGCGGAAACAGGCAGCTCAGGACAAAAAGCAATATTGTCTCGGTGCCTTCGGTCAACCCGCCCAGATAGTAAAACGATTTGTGCGCATAGCCCGGATTATCAATCTGATACTTCGCCGCCAGCGTCGCAAACGCCAGAAAACTGCTGCCCGTACCGATAAACGCAAACAGCAGCCAGCCCCCTGCCAGCGCGTTTTGTTCCGGTGCGGCCAGAATAAAGCCAAACGGAACCAGCGCGTAAAACAGAAAATCGAGGGTGATATCAAGAAATCCCCCCGCATCGGTTAACCCTCTGCGCCGCGCCAGCGCGCCATCCAGCCCGTCGAACAGGCGATTCAGCACAATGGCCGCCAGCGCGGCCAGATACCAACCCAGCGCCAGAAACGGCAGCGCCAGCACGCCAATGGCAAATCCGAACAGCGTCAGGCCGTCCGGGGTGATCGCCGGTTTATCGAGATACGCGGCACAGCGGTGCAGGAGCGGTTTAACCCGTGGGTGCAGATGCCGGTCAAACATGTGGCGCCCCTTTCAATGCGTCACACAGCCCTTGCGAAGGAATATCCAGCGCGGCATTAAAACGCGCTGACAGGTTCTGAAAGGCGATCAGCGCCGTCATTTCGGTAATCGCATCGTCAGTAAAATAGCGTTTCATCATCGCCTTGAGCGCCTCATCAACCTGCGGCGGCGTGGCGGTCACGGCCTCGGCATAAGCCAGTGCGACACGCTCCTCCTCGCTGAACAGCGTGGACGATTGCCACCCGGCAACGGCCTGTACTTTATCCAGCGCCCCACACCGTTCAGCCAGACGTAAACTGTTGGCATCCACACAGAAGGCGCAATGGCACACCTGCGAAACGCGCGTCATCAACAACGCGCGCATCACCGGCCTTACCCGCGCGCGCTTACGTTCCAGAAACCCGACAAACAGCGCCACCAGCCAGAACAGAAACGGCATTCGCCCCCACCAGCGCGTGGGGTGCAGAACGTCGCCGTAATGTTTTTTCTGCGTAGCGACGAGAGGTTTCAGACTGGAAGGGATATGGGTCAATGGGCTAACCCAGGGTTGTGGATCGTTCAACGCTTGCTCCTGAAGACTTTAGGTCACGCAAAGATAAGGATAGTATGTCACTTTCCGTTGTTGAACCTTGATGAATATGATGAAAACCATTGATGTCGTCGCCGCAATCATTGAGCGTGACGACAAAATATTGCTGGCTCAACGCCCGGAACACGCCGATCAGCCGGGTATGTGGGAGTTTGCCGGAGGCAAAGTGGAGTCCAGTGAGACGCAACCTCAGGCGTTGATTCGCGAACTGCGTGAAGAGTTGGGTATTGAGGCGGTTGTCGGGCGCTATATCGCCAGCCATCAGCGCGAAGTCTCTGGCCGGCTGATCCATCTGCACGCCTGGCACGTCCCGGCGTTTACCGGCGCCGTCACCGCGCATTATCATCAGAACATGATCTGGTGTTCGCCAAAAGAGGCGCTGCGTTACCCGCTTGCGCCTGCGGACATTCCGCTGTTAGAGGCGTTTATGGCTTTACGCGACGCCAGACCAACGGATTCGTACTGAGCGTTTTTTCGTCGCGCTGGCATTGCAGCAGCACGCCTTCGGCTTTAATCACCGCCCCTTCCGAATAGTTTTGATCCTGGTAGACGCAGCACTGATTGCAGGGCTGCGCACGCTGCCCGCTGGAGCTGAACACTTCGGGCGGGACGTTAACCTCCACATCCGGGCGATAATGCTGATTCGCCAGCGCAGCAAAAGAGACCATCGCCGCTGCTGCCGCGATAAATAAACGATGCATAGCGTTTCCTTGTTATGAAGCCTACCTTCAGTATAACGGTCGTAAGCGACTGAAACTTTAGCCACTCCATCCATCGCTTTTTATTATGACGCGCGCGCCGTTATTAATTTCCCTGGCACGCCATTTTTTTTTCTTGCTTACCGTCACACTGCTGGTGGTATAGTCAAAAACTGCATAAACACGAAACACAACATTATAAATATAACCATATCTATACATAAGAGGTTCTTATATCTATGGATCAGACATGTTCTCTGGAGTCGTTTCTAAACCATGTTCAACAGCGTGACCCCAATCAGACCGAGTTCGCGCAGGCCGTTCGTGAAGTAATGACCACGTTGTGGCCTTTCCTTGAGCAAAATCCTCGTTATCGTCAGATGTCATTGCTGGAACGTTTGGTTGAGCCAGAACGCGTGATCCAGTTCCGCGTGGTGTGGGTGGACGATCGTAACCAGGTGCAGGTTAACCGTGCCTGGCGCGTACAGTTTAATTCCGCCATCGGCCCGTATAAGGGCGGGATGCGTTTTCATCCTTCCGTTAACCTCTCGATCCTGAAATTCCTCGGCTTCGAGCAGACGTTTAAAAATGCGCTGACCACGCTGCCGATGGGCGGCGGTAAAGGCGGTAGCGATTTCGATCCTAAAGGCAAGAGCGAAGGCGAAGTGATGCGTTTCTGTCAGGCTCTGATGACGGAGCTCTATCGCCATTTAGGGCCAGACACTGACGTACCTGCTGGCGATATCGGCGTGGGCGGACGTGAAGTGGGCTTTATGGCCGGTATGATGCGTAAGCTCTCCAACAACAGCGCCTGCGTGTTCACCGGGAAAGGCCTCTCGTTTGGCGGTAGCCTGATTCGCCCGGAAGCCACCGGTTATGGCCTGGTGTACTTTACTGAAGCGATGCTCAAACGCCACGGTCTGGGTTTTGAGGGTATGCGTGTGGCGGTGTCCGGTTCCGGCAATGTGGCGCAGTACGCTATCGAGAAAGCAATGGCGTTCGGCGCTCGTGTGGTGACGGCTTCGGACTCCAGCGGCACCGTCGTGGATGAGAGCGGCTTCACCGAAGAAAAACTGGCGCGCCTGTGCGAAATCAAAGCCAGCCGTGACGGGCGCGTGGCGGATTACGCCCGCGAGTTTGGCCTGCCCTATATGGAAGGCAAACAGCCGTGGTCAGTGCCGGTTGATATCGCCCTGCCGTGCGCAACGCAGAACGAACTCGACGTGGACGCCGCGCGCGTGCTGATCGCCAACGGCGTGAAAGCGGTGGCGGAAGGCGCCAATATGCCAACCACCATTGAAGCCACCGATCTGTTCCTCGAAGCTGGCGTGCTGTTCGCGCCGGGTAAAGCGGCCAACGCAGGCGGCGTGGCGACCTCCGGTCTGGAGATGGCGCAGAACGCCGCGCGAATGAGCTGGAAAGCCGAGAAAGTGGATGCGCGTCTGCACCACATCATGCTGGATATTCATCATGCCTGCGTGGAATACGGCGGCGAAAACAAACATACCAACTATGTTCGCGGGGCGAACATCGCAGGCTTCGTCAAAGTGGCCGACGCGATGCTGGCGCAGGGTGTGATTTAATTTTCCGTGGCATGCAGGCCTGATAAGCGTTGTAGGCCTGATAAGCGCAGCGCCATCAGGCATTACCGGATGACGGCGCAAATGCCTTATCCGGCCTGTGCGTTATACGCTCGCCTCTTCTGACGGCGGGCTTTTTTTCGCCGCTCGCTTACGAGGCGCGCTCTTTTTCTTCTCGCCGCCACCGCCTGGCGCGACAATGCCCCGGAATTGACGTACCGGCGTGCGTTTAGCCTGATCGATCAACTGAAACAGCGTGCCGACCAGCGGCTGCATAAAATCCTGATAGCGGCACTGCTTTTCACTGATTTGCGTCAGGACAGACTCCCAGTGCGCCGTCATATCCGGTCGGGCAGCCATCTCCGGTAACGAGTGAATCAGGGCTTTCCCGGCATCCGTTGAATGAATGTAACGCCCTTTCTTGGTCAGGAATCCGCGCCTGAACAGCAGTTCGATAATGCCCGCACGCGTCGCTTCGGTTCCCAGTCCGTCGGTCGCTCGCAGGATCTTTTTCAGATCTTTATCCTGCACGAAACGGGCAATCCCGGTCATGGCGGACAGCAGCGTAGCATCGGTAAAATGGCGTGGCGGCTGGGTCTGACGCTCAACGACCTCGCCCTTTTCGCACAGCAGCTCGTCGTCTTTCGCCACCACCGGTAACGGCGTACCGTCGTTCTCTTCGTCACGCTCTTTATTGCCCAACAGCGTTCGCCATCCGGCCTCCGCCAGAAAACGCGCTTTGGCGACGAATTTCCCCTTCGCAATCTCCAGTTCAATGACGCATTTGCGAAATACCGCGTCCGGGCAGAATTGCATCAGGTACTGGAGTGCGATCAGGTTGTACACCTTCGCTTCATTGTCGCTGAGGGAAATTGATGAACTGCGCGCAGTCGGGATGATCGCGTGGTGAGCGTCAACTTTTTTATCATCCCAGCAGCGGTTTCGCGTGTCCGGGTCAACCACCGGCTGCGGCAACAAATCCGCAGCATGCACGCCAATGGCGTTCATCACCGCATGGCGTCCGGCAAAATGCTCTTCCGGCAGATAGCGGCAGTCGGAACGCGGATAGGTAATTAATTTGTGGGTTTCGTACAACTTCTGGCAGATATCAAGCACGTTCTGCGCGCTCAGGCCAAAGCGTTTCGCCGCTTCAATCTGCAACGCCGACAGCGAAAACGGCAACGGGGCAGATTCTGATTCCCGTTTATCGTTATAGCTGGTGACGATCGCGGGCTGACCGTTAATACGATTCACCACATGCTCCGCCAGCGGACGATGCAGCAAACGCCCCTCTTCATCCTGATACGGTTCGCACGCTTCACTGGGTTGCCAGATGGCGGTAAACCGCTCCTCAGCTGGCGTGACGATATGTGCTTTCACTTCAAAGAAATCTTTGGCGACGAAGTTCTCGATCTCTTCATCGCGGCGAACCACCAGCCCGAGAACCGGTGTCTGAACACGCCCTACCGAGAGCACGCCCTGGTAGCCCGCGTTGCGCCCGAGAAGGGTATACGCGCGGGTCATGTTAATGCCGTACAGCCAGTCGGCGCGCGCACGCGCCAGCGCGGAGACGCACAGCGGCACAAATTCGCTGTTGGCGCGCAGCCGGGAAATCGCACGCTCCACCGCCTGCGGGTTAAGATCGTTGATCAGGCAACGCTGCACCTGCTGGCGTTTTTCCGGGGACAGTTGCAGATAATCCAGCACCTCGTCCACCAGCAGTTGCCCTTCGCGATCCGGGTCTCCCGCGTGAATCACTTCGCTTGCGTCATGTAAAAAGCGCTTAATGACATTGAGCTGCTTCGTCACGGAAGGTCGAGGCTGGAGCTGCCACTTTTCCGGCACAATCGGCAGATCGGCCAGATTCCAGCGCGCATAACGACCGTCATACGCGTCCGGCTGCGCCTGTTCAAGCAGATGGCCGATGCACCAGGTCACCACCTGTCCATTCCCGCATTCGATAAAGCCGTCGCCTTTGCGGTGCGGCTTTGGCAGCACATCCGCAATGGCGCGGCCCAGACTCGGCTTTTCGGCAATAAACAACCGCATCGAATTAACGGATCTCTACCATGGCGCGACCGCCACGGGCGTCAACCAGTTCACCAATCGCCGTCAGTTCAATACCAAACTCCGCCGCGGTGACTTTCACTTCCTCTACCGCTTCCGGCGTCACCGCCAGCAGCAGGCCGCCAGACGTTTGCGGATCGCACAGCAGATCACGCACCTCGCGCGGCATGTCGCCCATCAGATGACCGTAGCTGGCGAAATTACGCTCCGTCCCCCCCGGCACTGCGCCAAGTTTAATGTACTCTTCGACGCCCGGCAGTTTTGGAATGTCCTGATAGCAGATCCGCGCCTGCACGCCTGCGCCCTGGCACATTTCGCTGAGATGCCCCAGCAGACCAAAACCGGTCACGTCGGTCATCGCTTTCACGCCGTCGATATGGGCAAACGACGCCCCCGCAATGTTCATCCGGCACATCACTTCTGTCGCCAGCCCCTGATGTTCCGGCTTGAGCAGTGATTTTTTCTCGGCAGTGGTCAACACGCCAATGCCCAGCGGCTTGGTGAGGAACAGTTTGCATCCGGCCTGCGCGGTGCTGTTTTTCTTCACGCGCTCGGTCGGCACCACGCCGGTGACAGCCAGACCGAAAATGGGCTCAGGCGCGTCGATAGAGTGCCCGCCCGCCAGCGCAATACCCGCCTGACGACAGGCAAAACGCCCGCCTTCGGTGACTTCCCGGGCAATTTCCGGCGACAGTTTGTTGATAGGCCAGCCCAGAATGGCGATCGCCATAATTGGTTTGCCGCCCATCGCGAAGATATCGCTGATGGCGTTGGTCGCCGCAATACGGCCAAAATCAAACGGATTATCGACAATCGGCATAAAGAAGTCGGTGGTGCTGATGATGCTGGTGCCATTACCCAGGTCGTATACCGCCGCGTCATCGCGGGTTTCATTGCCCACAAGCAGGTTCGGGTCGACAAACTTCGCCTGCTCGCTGTGCAGGATGGTTTCCAACACTTTAGGGGAAATTTTACAACCGCAACCAGCTCCGTGGCTGTATTGCGTTAAACGAATAGCGTGCTCGCTCATGGACATCTCCTGTCATTGCAATCGGGCTATGGTAGCGCTCATTCCATGACGTGGTAAGAGAGAGTGTCTGAATTCCGGCGTCTTTGCTCATAATCCAGACAGTTTTGCCGAATAATCGGCAGGCGCTCACCGAAAAAGCCGCCTGCCGGGGCCATGACGCTTAGAAATACGTCACGAAAGGCGTCGGGTCCGGTACGCTGATGGTCGTCGACGCTTTCAGCTGCGGCGTGCCCAGATAGAGGAAGCCCACAATTTTATCCTGTGCGCGGCAGCCGAACGCCTCGCGAACCACCGGGCTTTCGGTTAACGCGCCGCTGCGCCAGATGCCGTTGAAGCCTTGCGCAATCGCCGCCATCTGCATCGCCATAACCGCACATCCTGCTGACATTTCCTGCTCCCACAGCGGCACTTTGTGGTTCTCCTCGCATTTCGCCACCACCGTGATGATCAGCGGCGCGCGAAATGGCGCGGTGCGCGCTTTCTCTATCGCTTTCTCATCGCTTTCCGCCGCAATGGCGCCCTGCTCCAGAACAGCGCTGAAGCGCTCACGCCCCTCACCTTCAATCACAAAAAAACGCCAGGGTTGCAGGGATTTGTGATCGGGTACGCGCATGCCCGCGCGCAGAATATTTTGTAACTGTTCACCCGCAGGCGCGGGCTCGGCCAGACGAGAGGCGCTACGACGGTTTACAAGTAATTCGAGTGCGTCCATTTGGTTAACTCCAGCAATGATATTTATTCACAAAATTAACACGAGAGGGGATTTAGTTACAGCACAGGCAGTGATTCCTGCTGACAAGTGCCTGCCTGGTCATTACGATACCCACATCTTATACGCTTTCTCTCTGAGTATGACGGAGATAGCGGAATGTTAATCTGGTAGGGAGAATACATGCGAACCCTGTGGCGATTTATTGCCGGATTTTTTAAGTGGACATGGCGACTGCTGAATTTCGTCCGGGAACTGGTGCTCAACCTGTTCTTCATCTTTCTGGTTCTGGTGGGCGTCGGTATCTGGATGCAGCTTAGCGATGGCAACACCAGCCAACAAACTGCACGCGGCGCGCTGCTGTTGGATATTTCCGGCGTGATCGTCGATAAACCGTCCAGCACCAACCGCCTGGGCGTCATTGGCCGACAGCTGTTTGGCGCCAGCTCTGACCGCCTGCAAGAAAACTCACTGTTTGATATCGTCAACACCATTCGTCAGGCGAAAGACGATCGCAATATCACCGGCATCGTGATGGATCTGAAAAACTTCGCGGGCGCCGATCAGCCTTCCATGCAGTACATCGGGAAAGCGCTGCGCGAATTTCGCGATAGCGGCAAGCCGGTCTTTGCCGTAGGCGACAGCTACAGTCAGGGGCAATATTACCTGGCGAGCTTCGCCAATAAAATCTGGCTTTCTCCGCAGGGTACGGTCGATCTGCACGGCTTCGCAACCAACGGCCTGTATTACAAATCCTTGCTGGATAAGCTGAAAGTCTCCACGCACGTCTTCCGCGTCGGCACTTATAAATCCGCAGTGGAACCGTTTATCCGCGATGATATGTCGCCTGCCGCGCGCGAAGCGGACAGCCGCTGGATTGGCGAGCTGTGGCAAAACTACCTGAACACCGTTGCGGCGAACCGTCAGATCCCCGCGCAGCAGGTCTTCCCTGGCGCGCAGGCTATGCTCGACGGGCTGAGCAAAGTGGATGGCGATACCGCGAAATACGCGCTCGACAACAAACTGGTGGATGCGCTGGCGTCTAACGCCGAAGTGGAAAAAGCGCTGACCAAACAGTTTGGCTGGAGCAAAGCAGAAAACAACTATCGGGCCATCAGCTATTACGATTATTCGCTGAAAACGCCTGCCGATACCGGCGACGGTATTGGCGTTGTGTTCGCCAATGGCGCGATTATGGACGGTGAAGAGACGCCGGGCAACGTTGGCGGCGACACGACAGCGTCGCAAATCCGCGATGCGCGCCTGGACCCGAAAGTGAAAGCGATTGTGCTGCGCGTAAACAGCCCCGGCGGCAGCGTCAGCGCCTCTGAAGTCATTCGCGCCGAACTGGCCGCTGCGAAAGCCGCAGGCAAGCCGGTTGTGGTGTCGATGGGCGGAATGGCGGCATCCGGCGGTTACTGGATCTCCACCCCGGCAAGCTACATTGTGGCGAACCCGAGCACCCTGACAGGCTCAATCGGCATTTTTGGCGTTATCAACACCGTTGAGAACAGCCTGGATTCGATCGGCGTGCATACCGATGGCGTCGCCACCTCGCCGCTGGCGGACGTTTCTGTCACCAAATCGCTGCCGCCTGAAGTGCAGCAGATGATGCAGCTCAGCATTGAGAATGGCTACAAACGCTTTATCACGCTAGTTGCCGATGCGCGTAAGAGCACCCCAGCGCAGATTGATAAAATCGCGCAGGGGCATGTCTGGACCGGTCAGGATGCAAAAGCGAATGGTCTGGTAGACAGTCTGGGTGACTTTGACGACGCCATCGCCAAAGCCGCAGAGCTGGCTAAACTGAAGCAATGGCATCTTGAGTATTATCAGGATGAACCGACATTCTTCGACAGAATCATGGACAGCATGTCCGGCTCCGTGCGCGCAATGCTGCCGGAAGCCATTCAGGCGATGCTCCCGGCGCCGCTGGCGACAGCCGCCAGCGCGGTAAAAGCAGAGAGTGATAAACTGGCTGCCTTTAACGATCCGCAAAACCGTTATGCGTTCTGCCTGACCTGCGCGAACGTGCGCTAAATTGCCATTGCCGGATGGCGATGCTATCGCGTCTTATCCGGCCTACGAGTTTCGCGTAATTTGTAGGCCGGATAAGGCGCAACCGCCTCCGGCAATATAAGAGACTTCACTTCGTAAGAACATTGCCATGCAGAAGAAATCGATTTACGTTGCCTATACCGGCGGTACGATTGGTATGCAGCGCTCGGAACAGGGTTACATTCCGGTATCAGGCCATCTCCAGCGCCAGCTGGCGCTGATGCCCGAATTTCACCGCCCGGAAATGCCGGACTTCACCATTCATGAATATGCCCCGCTGATGGACTCATCCGATATGACGCCGGAAGACTGGCAGCATATCGCAGAAGACATCAAAGCGCGTTACAACGACTATGACGGCTTTGTCATCCTCCACGGCACGGACACGATGGCGTTCACCGCCTCGGCGCTCTCCTTCATGCTGGAGAATCTGGGTAAGCCGGTAATTGTGACAGGGTCACAAATCCCGCTGGCGGAGCTGCGCTCCGATGGGCAGATTAATCTGCTGAATGCCCTGTATGTCGCCGCGAATTACCCCATCAATGAGGTCACCCTCTTTTTCAATAATCGGCTGTTTCGCGGCAACCGCACGACAAAAGCGCATGCCGATGGCTTTGACGCGTTCGCCTCCCCCAACCTTCAGCCGCTGCTGGAAGCCGGAATTCATATCCGTCGCTTAAGTACGCCGCCCGCACCGCACGGCGAAGGCGAGCTGATTGTTCACCCAATCACGCCGCAGCCTATTGGCGTCGTCACCATTTATCCGGGAATTTCTGCCGAAGTGGTGCGTAACTTCCTGCGCCAGCCGGTAAAAGCGCTGATCCTGCGTTCTTACGGCGTCGGCAACGCGCCGCAGAACAAAGAGTTCCTCAAAGAACTGGAAGATGCGAGTTCACGCGGTATCGTGGTGGTTAACCTGACGCAATGCATGTCCGGCAAGGTGAATATGGGTGGGTATGCCACCGGCAACGCGCTGGCGCATGCTGGCGTGATCGGCGGCGCGGATATGACCGTTGAAGCAACGCTGACTAAGCTGCACTACTTGTTAAGCCAGAATCTGGATACACAGACCATTCGTACCGCGATGACGCAAAATCTACGCGGTGAACTGACGCCAGACGAATAAGGAACTTTTCATGACGACCCGGGCCTTACTACTGGTTGATTTGCAGAATGATTTTTGTGCCGGCGGCGCACTGGCCGTCCCTGAAGGCGACAGCACCGTGGACGTAGCAAACCGTCTTATCGCCTGGTGTAAAGCGCGCGGCGACGCGGTGATCGCCAGCCAGGACTGGCATCCTGCCGGACACGGCAGTTTCGCCAGCCAGCATCAGGCGCAGCCCTACAGCCAGGGACAACTGGACGGTTTAGCGCAAACCTTCTGGCCCGATCACTGCGTACAAAATAGCGACGGCGCGGCCCTGCATCCCCTGCTCAGGCAGAACGCCATCGACGCGGTTTTCCATAAAGGCGAGAATCCGCAGGTGGACAGCTACAGCGCCTTTTTTGATAACGGACGCCGCCAGAAAACCGCCCTGGACGCCTGGCTTCGGGAGAACGGCGTACAGACGCTGATCGTGATGGGGCTGGCGACCGATTACTGCGTGAAGTTTACCGTGCTGGATGCGCTGCAACTGGGTTATACGGTGAATGTGATTACCGACGGCTGTCGCGGCGTGAATATTCAGCCGCAAGACAGCACGCACGCCTTTATGGAGATGGCGGCCGCCGGCGCCACGCTGTATACGCTGGCTGACTGGGAAGAGACGCAGGGTTAGGTGTTCTTACTGCCTGATGGCGCTTCGCTTATCAGGCCTACTGGTCATCGCTTTGTAGGCCTGATAAGCGAAGCGCCATCAGGCTACCAACAAAAAAGCGCTACATTACAGTTTCAGCGTCGCAATCGATTTTGGCGCAATACCAAAATCCTCTTTCAACTGCTGCTTACTTTTCATCACCATCTGACCGTTGGTATCAATGGTCATATGCTGCGCGTCGGTATTGTGCCGCGCCTGCCAGAGCATCACCAGTTGCATGCTGTTCTCTTTTTGCTCCGGCGTCAGCGCAACGCCATCCGGCCATTTTCCCAGCTCAACGGCGGTAGATAAGCGCTGATAAACTTCCGGCGTCATGCTGTCGATCATCTCATCAAGATTCATGATAAGTCCGCTCCTGTGGAATAATTTGCTGAATCGTTTTTTCAGCCCTTAGTTTGTTCGCCGTTTTCATCATCGGTGAAGCTTAATGAGGCCGAATTGACGCAATAACGCTCACCCGTCGGCTGTGGGCCATCCGAAAAGACATGTCCCAGGTGCGCATCACAGTTGCCGCAGCGAATTTCTATACGCTGCATCCCGTGGGAAAAGTCCTTAATGTAACGGATAGATTCTTCACTGACCGGCTCGTAAAAGCTCGGCCAGCCGCAGCCGGAATCATACTTGGTTTGGGAATGAAACAGCGGCGCGTCGCAGACCAGACAGTGGTAGACGCCATCACGCTTATTATGCAGCAAACGCCCGGTAAATGGCGGTTCTGTACCGTGATTCTGCGTCACGTAGAATTGCATTTCGGACAACTTTTTTTTCAGATCTTCCGCAGAGGGTTGATTAGCCATTTGCTCACATCTCGCTTTAGCCATACTCACATTGCGTGACCGATTCTAACAAAACATTAACACCCCAGTGTGAACTTTTGTTCTAAACTTGATCCTTGCGAAATGGCAGCTTATGAATCGTGATCGAAATCACGTTTTTATCTCAGTTGCCCTTTAAAATTCGGGGCGCCGCCCCCATGTGGTTTCAAGCCGAAAGGAAGAGTGAGGCGAGTCAGCCGTGCAAAGCTTGTACAGAGGATTGATTTGTCGCAATGATTGACACGATTCCGCTTGACGCTGCGTAAGGTTTTTGTAATTTTACAGGCAACCTTTTATTCACTAACAAATAGCTGGTGGAATATATGACTATCAAAGTAGGTATCAACGGTTTTGGCCGTATCGGTCGCATTGTTTTCCGTGCTGCTCAGAAACGTTCTGACATTGAGATTGTTGCAATCAACGATCTGTTAGACGCTGAATACATGGCTTACATGCTGAAATATGACTCCACTCACGGTCGTTTCGATGGCACCGTTGAAGTGAAAGACGGTCATCTGATCGTTAACGGTAAAAAAATCCGTGTTACCGCTGAACGTGATCCGGCTAACCTGAAATGGGACGAAGTTGGTGTTGACGTAGTTGCTGAAGCTACCGGTATCTTCCTGACTGACGAAACCGCACGTAAGCACATCACTGCTGGCGCGAAAAAAGTGGTTCTGACGGGCCCGTCCAAAGACAACACTCCGATGTTTGTTAAAGGCGCTAACTTTGACAAATACGAAGGCCAGGACATCGTTTCCAACGCATCCTGCACCACCAACTGCCTGGCGCCGCTGGCTAAAGTTATCAACGACAACTTCGGCATCATCGAAGGTCTGATGACCACCGTTCACGCGACCACCGCTACTCAGAAAACCGTTGACGGCCCGTCTCACAAAGACTGGCGCGGCGGCCGTGGCGCGGCTCAGAACATCATCCCGTCCTCTACCGGTGCTGCTAAAGCGGTAGGTAAAGTGCTGCCGGAACTGAACGGCAAACTGACTGGTATGGCGTTCCGCGTTCCGACTCCGAACGTATCCGTTGTTGACCTGACCGTTCGTCTGGAAAAAGCGGCTTCTTACGAAGACATTAAGAAAGCGATCAAAGCTGCTTCCGAAGGCCCGATGAAAGGCGTTCTGGGTTACACCGAAGACGACGTAGTATCTACCGATTTCAACGGCGAAGTGTGCACTTCCGTGTTCGATGCTAAAGCAGGTATCGCGCTGAACGACAACTTCGTGAAACTGGTCTCCTGGTACGACAACGAAACCGGCTACTCCAACAAAGTTCTGGATCTGATTGCTCACATCTCCAAATAAGTTGAGATGAGAAATTGATCCCAAAAGGCGACCTCCGGTCGCCTTTTTTTATGGCTAAGAGTTTTCAACTCCAAGGATTGCATCATGATTAACACAATTTTCGCTCTCCCGGTCATCGAACAAATTACCCCTGTCCTCTCCCGCCGCCAGCTCGACGAGCTTGACGTGATCGTCGTCGATCACCCGCAAGTTAAGGCGTCTTTTGCACTCCAGGGCGCACATTTGCTCTCCTGGAAACCAGCAGGCGCCGAAGAAGTGCTGTGGCTGAGCAACAACACGCCGTTTAAAACAGGCGTTGCGCTGCGTGGCGGCGTACCGATCTGCTGGCCGTGGTTTGGCCCCTCTGCGCAGCAGGGGCTGCCGTCTCACGGCTTTGCCCGTAACCTGCCGTGGGCGCTGAAAGCCCACAACGAAGACGACAACGGCGCGGTACTGACATTTGAACTACAGAGCAGTGAGGCGACTCGCCAGTACTGGCCGCACGATTTCACCCTGCTTGCGCGCTTCAAAGTGGGTAAAACCTGTGAGATCGAACTAGAGGCCCACGGCGAATTCGAAACCACGTCTGCCCTGCACACCTACTTTAACGTCGGCGATATCGCCGCAGTTAAGGTCAGCGGCCTTGGCGACCGTTTCATTGATAAAGTGAACGACGCCAAAGAAGATGTGCTGGCAGACGGCGTCCAGACGTTCCCGGATCGCACTGACCGTGTTTACCTGAACCCGGAAGCCTGTAGCGTCATCCACGATGACGCGCTGAACCGCAACATTGACGTCATCCACCATCACAACATTAACGTTGTGGGATGGAACCCTGGCCCGGCACTCGCCGCCAGCATGGGCGACATGCCGGATGATGGCTACAAAACCTTTGTCTGTGTGGAAACGGCTTACGCCACCGCGCCGCAAAAAGCCAGCGAAGAAAAACCGTCTCGCCTGGTGCAAACAATTCGCGTCGCAAAACGTTAAGGGTTGACTGATGCCGGATGACGATGCTGACGCATCTTATCCGGCCTGCAACCTGTCGGAGCAGATGTCTGCGTACATCTCTGCGCTGGCATTCTCACCCATGTACCACGTCCTGTCATCGCATCCTCCCCATCAATGCACCACCGTAAAGCAAAACAGAGCGCAAGCGCCCTGTTTTGATGCACAAATTGCACTGTAAAAATGCACAATCAGAACTTATAGGTGATCCCGGTTGAGATCAGGCCGGTCCAGGATTTATCAACCATCGGGCTGTCGGTCACTTCATCCGACAAACGGGTATAACGCGCTGTACCGTAAACGCTCCAGTCCCCGAGGAAGTTGTAGTTAGCGCTGATTTCCAGGTACGGGTTCCAGCCGCTTTCTGGATCGTAGCTACGCAGGCCGCTGCGCGAGGACTCTTTGCGCGAAACGCCATAGTAGTATTCGTTCTGGTTTTCGCTGTTCCACTGCACACCAATGCCCGGCGTCAGCGTCAGCGCACCATTGGTATAGCGGTACAACCAGGCCAGATCCCACACGATGCCGTTGCTGTTATCCAGCGTATCACCCGCCAGCGTGGTGCGCAGGAAACCGTATTCGGTATTGTGGATGTAAGACAGGCCCGCCATCATGGTGCTCTTACGCTTGTCGAGTTCGCGCAGTCGGCGATCGTCGCTGTCGCCCGGCTTAAAGTACAGCGGAGACCAGTACGCGGTAATCGACAATTTATCCGCTTTGTCGTTCCACAGGTAGTATCCGCCGCCCAGCCCCCGGAACCAGAAGTTATCACTTTCATAGTTGATAACCGGCACCGGATACACATCAGCATCGTAATCTTTGTAAGGATGTTCAACCACACCAACGCCAGCGCCCAGCGTCAAGTCGTTTTCAGCTTGCGCTACGCCAGCTGATGTGGCGATAAGCACGCCAAATGCCAGAAGTTTGAGTTTGGTCACAATCCATATTCCTTATTCAAATGTTTAGCGCCAAAAGTGTAACTGCCAATACGTTTCAACCCAACTATTTTACTTATTCGTTTCACTCTCTGTAACCGGTTAATTTCTCAATAGTGGATGACAGTTTGCTTGCAGTCGGATGAACGCGGGATGACTTTCATCTCTTTTCTTTACATAACCATGCACTTTTAGCGGATGAGTTATTGATATGCCATTGAAATTCATTTATGCGCACAGGCAAGTTTTGCAAATGCCATCTACGCTTAATTTTAAGAAGGTGTATCACCGGGCACGTTGATCTCTTGCTCTGCGTTGTGGCATGAGAGTTGCTGTTTATCAGTAGAGACGTCGTTCAGTTACCTCTTCCGGGAGCCTCTACTATTCATATGAACGGCTCTTACCATGTGCTAAAAAACGAAAGGACGGCATACCATGAATATATTCGATCACTATCGCCAGCGCTATGAAGCTGCCAAGGACGAAGAGTTCACACTGCAGGAGTTTCTTACCACTTGTCGGCAAGATCGCAGTGCTTATGCCAACGCGGCAGAGCGGCTACTGATGGCTATTGGTGAGCCTGTCATGGTCGATACTGCCCAGGAACCTCGACTTTCTCGACTCTTTTCGAACCGGGTCATCGCTCGCTATCCCGCATTCGAAGAGTTTTACGGCATGGAAGACGCGATTGAACAGATTGTCTCTTATCTGAAACACGCGGCTCAGGGGCTGGAAGAGAAGAAACAGATCCTGTATCTGTTGGGGCCTGTAGGGGGCGGTAAATCGTCGCTGGCCGAGCGACTGAAATCTTTGATGCAGCATGTGCCTATTTATGTTCTGAGCGCCAACGGTGAGCGTAGTCCGGTAAACGATCACCCGTTATGCCTGTTTAATCCGCAGGAGGACGCGCAGATTCTGGAAAAAGAGTACGGCATTCCGCGCCGCTATCTCGGCACCATTATGTCGCCGTGGGCCGCGAAACGTCTGCATGAGTTCGGCGGGGATATTACCAAATTCCGCGTCATCAAAGTCTGGCCGTCCATTCTGGAACAGATTGCTATCGCCAAAACAGAACCCGGCGATGAAAACAACCAGGATATTTCCGCGCTGGTCGGCAAGGTGGATATTCGTAAACTCGAACACCACGCGCAAAACGACCCGGATGCCTATGGCTATTCCGGCGCGCTGTGCCGCGCTAACCAGGGGATCATGGAGTTCGTCGAGATGTTTAAAGCACCGATTAAAGTGCTGCATCCGCTGCTGACCGCCACTCAGGAAGGTAACTACAACGGGACGGAAGGTATCTCCGCCCTGCCGTTTAACGGCATTATTCTTGCCCACTCGAACGAATCCGAATGGGTGACTTTCCGCAACAACAAAAATAACGAAGCCTTCCTCGACCGTGTTTACATCGTGAAAGTGCCGTATTGCTTACGCATTTCCGAAGAGATCAAAATCTACGAGAAGCTGCTGAATCACAGTGAGCTGACTCATGCGCCATGCGCGCCGGGTACGCTGGAAACCCTGTCGCGCTTCTCGATTCTTTCCCGTCTGAAAGAGCCGGAAAACTCGAGCATCTACTCGAAAATGCGCGTCTATGATGGCGAAAGCCTGAAAGATACCGACCCGAAAGCGAAGTCCTATCAGGAATACCGGGATTACGCCGGCGTCGATGAAGGGATGAATGGTCTGTCCACGCGTTTCGCGTTTAAGATCCTCTCCCGCGTGTTTAACTTTGACCATGCCGAAGTGGCCGCCAACCCGGTGCATCTGTTCTACGTACTGGAGCAGCAGATCGAGCGCGAACAGTTCCCGCAGGAGCTGGCTGAGCGTTATCTGGAGTTCCTGAAGGGTTATCTGATCCCGAAATACGCCGAGTTTATTGGCAAAGAGATCCAGACCGCCTATCTGGAATCCTATTCCGAGTACGGACAGAACATTTTTGATCGTTATGTCACCTATGCGGATTTCTGGATTCAGGATCAGGAATACCGTGACCCGGATACCGGCCAGCTCTTTGACCGCGAGTCACTGAACGCTGAACTGGAGAAAATCGAAAAACCGGCGGGCATCAGCAACCCGAAAGATTTCCGTAACGAGATAGTCAACTTCGTTCTGCGTGCCAGAGCGAATAACAGCGGTCGCAATCCAAACTGGACCAGTTACGAAAAACTGCGCACGGTTATTGAGAAGAAAATGTTCTCGAATACCGAGGAGCTGCTGCCGGTGATTTCGTTTAACGCGAAAACCTCAACCGACGAGCAGAAAAAACACGACGATTTTGTCGACCGCATGATGGAGAAAGGTTATACCCGTAAGCAGGTTCGCCTGCTGTGCGAATGGTATCTGCGCGTACGTAAATCGTCTTAACAGCATAAATGGCCCGGAAAATTTTATCCGTTTACCGGGCCAACAATTCTTTTGTACGCGAAATCATTCAAGAGGTATCAAGGCGGCAAATGAGTGAATCCCCAGGAGCGTACATAAGTACGTGACTGGGGTGAGCGAATACAGCCAACGCAGAGACAACTTGAAGGATGAAGCGTAAGTTGGCAAATGCAGTACGGGGGGCTTATGACCTGGTTTATTGACCGGCGTCTTAACGGTAAAAACAAGAGCATGGTGAACCGCCAGCGCTTCTTACGCCGTTATAAAGCGCAAATTAAACAGTCGATCTCCGAGGCCATTAATAAACGTTCGGTGACCGATGTAGAGAGCGGCGAGTCCGTTTCAATCCCGACGGATGACATCAGCGAACCGATGTTTCATCAGGGACGGGGCGGCTTGCGCCATCGCGTACACCCCGGCAACGATCATTTCGTACAGAACGATCGCATTGAGCGTCCACAAGGTGGCGGCGGTGGTTCCGGGAGTGGGCAAGGCCAGGCCAGTCAGGATGGTGAGGGTCAGGATGAATTCGTCTTTCAGATTTCCAAAGATGAGTATCTGGATCTGCTCTTTGAAGATTTAGCGCTGCCTAATCTGAAAAAAAATCAGCAACGGCAGCTTACTGAGTATAAAACCCACCGCGCGGGTTTTACCTCCAACGGCGTTCCGGCCAACATCAGCGTGGTGCGTTCCCTGCAAAACTCTCTGGCGCGCCGCACGGCGATGACTGCGGGTAAACGTCGGGAGCTGCGTGCGCTTGAGGACGACCTGGACATCATCACCAAAAGCGAACCCGCGCAGTTGCTGGAAGAGGAGCGGCTACGTAAAGAGATTGCTGAACTGCGGGCAAAAATCGACCGTGTCCCCTTTATCGACACCTTTGATTTACGCTACAAAAATTATGAAAAGCGCCCTGACCCTTCCAGCCAGGCCGTGATGTTCTGCCTGATGGACGTATCCGGCTCGATGGATCAGGCCACCAAAGATATGGCCAAACGTTTTTATATCCTGCTCTACCTGTTCCTCAGCCGAACCTATAAGAACGTTGAAGTGGTCTATATCCGCCACCATACGCAGGCAAAAGAGGTGGATGAGCATGAGTTCTTCTACTCCCAGGAAACCGGGGGCACTATCGTCTCCAGCGCCCTGAAATTGATGGATGAGGTAGTGAAAGATCGCTACGACCCGGCGCAGTGGAATATCTACGCGGCGCAGGCTTCGGATGGCGATAACTGGGCAGATGACTCTCCGCTGTGTCATGAGATTCTGGCGAAAAAACTGCTGCCGGTGGTGCGCTATTACAGCTATATCGAAATCACCCGCCGCGCCCACCAGACCTTATGGCGCGAATATGAGCATCTGCAATCGACCTTTGATAACTTTGCGATGCAGCATATCCGCGACCAGGATGATATCTATCCGGTCTTCCGTGAACTGTTCCAGAAACAAAGTACGACAAGTAAAGACTAGAAATCACTCCGTCAGGTCAGTAAAAAGCCAGAACCCTGTTCTGGCTTTTCTTTATTTCCCCTTAACCGAACAGCAGGCAATGTAATTCAACTGATGGCGCTGTGATTTAAAGAAGCGAAACATCTTGATAAAACGGCTGCGATTGTCACGGATGCACAGCCCGTTATAAACAATTTTAAGCGCCCCTTTCAGCCCTTCATCGCGAATCAACCCTCGCGGAGACATCAGCGACATTTCACCGTTTTGCTGTAAAACCTGCTCAAACCCGGAATCCAGCAACAGATCGCGCCAGCCTTGTTTGGTCATTGGGCTTACATTCGATTTCACCACATGCTGAAGCTGGTTCTGCTCACCTTCCGCCAGCTTCTGGCTGGTCAGCATAATATCGTGCGTTAAGAGACGGCCACCCGGCTTCAGAACCCGATAATATTCACCGATCAGCTTTGCTTTCGCTTTGTCGGCATACATGGTGAGCATGGCCTCGTTAATCACGACATCGAAACTGTTATCGGCAAAGGGTAAGCTGTTGGCATTGGCGGCCATGACATGGATGTGATTTTCCAGCCCGTGCGCCGCAACATTGTTCCGCGCGTTTGCCAGCGCGTTTTTATCCATATCGATGGCGTAGACCGAACAACCAAAACGTTGCACCAACTCAATGGCGGTCGTCGCCATATTGCATGCCACTTCCAGCACCTGGCTGCCCGGCGTCAGCTGAGACTGGCTGAACAGCCACTCCGTCGCCTCAATGCCGCCCGGACGCAGACGGGTTTTGCCCAGGCTTGCTAAAAATGTATGGCCCGCTTTTTCATTCGCACTCATCGCGCACCTCCTTCCTGATAAGTTGCATTATAAATACAACATTAAGAGAAAAAGGGGAAGTATGAGAATGATTTTTATTTCACAACACAAAAGAGGACGAAGGCGCTGTTAGAGAGAACATCACCACTGTGATAAACTGAAGCGTCGCCCTTTGAAAACTGTTATTCATCATGAAATTGCATCATAAAGCGCTCAGGCTCTTTATCTCCGCAAGCGTCATTGTACTGACGTCCTCTTTTCTGGCTTATGAATTGATCGCCAGTGACAGGGCGATGAATGCCTATATGGGCTACATCATCGAAAAGGCAGACTCTTCATTTTTGTATGACAAGTACCAGAATCAGAGCATTGCAGCTCATTTAATGCGCACGTTCACGGAGCCCAAAACACCACCATCCGATGAACAACAATATGCGTTATGCCGCGGATTTGAAACAGACAGCAATACCCACGGCATCAATCTCACCACGCATAATAACCCATCGCTACATGGAACACTGCAAACCGCCGAGGCAAGCTGCGCGATCGTAGCTGACGACGCTCCTCTGTTGTTCGCTTTTGATCAGGCGGTGGCGGCGAATCGTAACCAGAAGGATTATGGTAAAGGGCTGGGCACTGTAGAAGATAAATTCCACTACTATCTGGATATTAAAAAACGCTACGTCTATTTCTATAACCTGATTGACTCCAGACAATTTTTTATGCACCACTGGTCTTTTCTGCGAAAAGGAACGCTGGGAATCAACCGTAACGATATTGATGGTCAATTCACAGGGCGAACAGTGCTCTCAAGCATTTATCAGGACGATCTTACGGAAAAAAATGTGATGAGTTTTTTAACTCCCGTTTATCTACATGGAAAGTTAAAAGGCATAGTAATGGTGGATATTAACCAGGATAACCTGAAGAATATTTTTTACACTCAGGATCGTCCACTGGTCTGGCGCTATCTGGACGCGACTCTGTTCGACCTTAATTCAGAGAAAAAAATCATTGTCCATCAGAGCGAAAATAACCTCTTTAATTATGTTAATTATGTTCACGACCTGCCAGGCGGAATCCGTGTCACATTATCTCTCGACATCCTGTATTTTATTGTCTCATCATGGAAACTGTTCGCCTTTTACCTGCTCGTTACCGCTACGTTACTGAACATGGTCAGAATGCATTTTCGCCTTTACCATAATGTTAATCGTGAAAATATCAGCGATGCGATGACCGGCCTCTATAACCGTAAGATCCTGACACCGCAGCTTGAACAGCGGTTGCAGCGACTGGTCAACACAGGCACCTCCGTGACGTTTATCGCCATCGATCTGGATAGGTTGAAAGTCATTAACGACACGCAGGGGCATCAGGAAGGCGATCGCACAATTACATTGCTGGCAAAAGCCATTGAAGCATCGGTGCGTAAAACAGATTACGCAATAAGATTGGGAGGTGATGAATTTTGTGTAATTCTTATCGATTCAGTTGTACCGGCAACAACTTTACCTGAGCGTATTGCCAATAAGTTGCGAATCATCGCGCCAGATAAGGTAATTAGTTTTTCCGCTGGACTTTATCATATGCAGCCTGAGGATACGATCCAGGACGCATACAAGGCCTCTGATGAGCAACTCTATCTCAACAAACAACAAAATCATGCACGTTTGTGATACCCTTTTACCGTTAAAACTTCATCGCAATATTGGGAGTGAATGATGAATGAAGTCGCTAAGGGGATCACGGCTCACCAGCGTTTGATTACCCTTTTATCGCAGGAAGGCGCCACTTATCGTGTACTCAGTCACGAGGCGGTCGGTAAGTGCGAAGCGGTTTCGGAAATTCGCGGCACCGCACTAGGCCAGGGGGCAAAAGCGCTGGTGTGTAAAGTGAAAGGCAATGGCGTCAATCAACATGTCCTGGCGATCCTTTCCGCTGACCTGCAGGCCGATCTCGCCCAACTCGCAAACCATCTCGGCGGACTAAGAGCTTCGCTTGCCAGCCCTGCCGAGGTGGATGCGCTGACCGGCTGCGTCTTTGGCGCGATTCCCCCTTTTAGCTTCCACCCTAACCTGAAGCTGGTGGCCGATCCGCTGTTGTTCGAGCGCTTCAACGAAATCGCGTTTAACGCCGGTGTGCTGGAAAAATCGGTCATTATGAATACCGACGATTACCTGCGCATTGCGCAGCCGGAACTGGTCAACTTTCGCCGAGCGCAATAACGGCTCAGAAACGTCTTTCCAGCACCAGTACGGAAATCACAATCACCGCGGCAATAGCGAAAAATGATGAGGTAATGATCAGCGTTTCAATCAGCATATGATCGTTCATGGTTTCACCCCGTTGCGACAGAGAAAACGGCTCACCTGTTATTGATAAATCGAATTAATGGCAATTTAATGACAGCAAGCCTGATCTGCCCGGAAAATTCTCCTCAGGCATTCGCCTGAAAATGTGCCGTTATTGATAAAAAAGCCTGTTCACTCACGTATTTGCGCGTACAGTAAGCAGGCTTATCTTTCTCTGGCAAGGAAACCACGATGTTTGATGTCACTCTGCTGATCCTGCTTGGACTGGCAGCGCTGGGCTTTATCAGCCATAACACCACTGTCGCCGTTTCAATTCTGGTGTTGATCATTGTCCGCGTTACCCCACTCAATACGTTTTTCCCGTGGATTGAGAAACAGGGGCTGACCGTCGGGATCATTATCCTGACTATCGGCGTCATGGCGCCGATCGCCAGCGGTTCGCTGCCTCCCTCTACGCTCATTCACTCCTTCGTCAACTGGAAATCACTGGTTGCCATCGCCATTGGTGTCTTTGTTTCCTGGCTGGGCGGGCGCGGCGTTACGCTGATGGGAAGCCAGCCGCAGCTGGTCGCGGGTTTACTGGTGGGGACGGTACTGGGCGTTGCACTGTTCCGGGGCGTGCCGGTCGGCCCGCTCATTGCCGCAGGCCTGGTGTCGCTGATTATTGGGAAGCAGTAAGCCCGACCAGATAACGGCCTGGAGTTTGCCCCAGCCCCTTTTTAAACATGGTGATAAACGCGGTCGTTGAATCATAACCCAGCGTTTGGGCGACGTGCTGCACGCTGTGTCCGTCAATCAGCGCCTGCAACGCCAGAATAAGCTGCAACTGGTGACGCCAGCGACGAAAGCTCAGGCCGGTTTCCTTTACCACCAGTCGGGCAAGATTGCGTTCGCTCATGGCGAACAGGCTCGCCCACTGCCCCAGCGTTTGCCAGCGGGCTGGTTCACGCGCCATCGTCTCCACCATTTGACGTATTTTGGGATGCCCGGAAACCGGAAGCTGCATCTGCTCCTGTGGTTGCTGCGGAAGCTCATCAAACAAGACCTGTGTCAGGCGCTGCGTCATTGGCTCGGTACGCTGAATATCCGTTCTCGCGGCAAGCGCCAGAATCAGCTCCCGGCACAATGGCGTTATTTTTAGCGTACAGCAGCGATCCGGCATCACGACCGCATCCGGCTCAATAAACAGAAAACATAATTCCGCCCCCGCCGTGACGTGGTTACTGTGGGGAATTTCGCCGGGAACCCATACTGCATACTGTGGCGGCACCATCCACATGGCGCTTTCTACCTCGCAGGTAATAGCGCCATGCAGCGCCAGGATCAGTTGCCCTTTTCGATGGTGATGCAGCGGACTGAAAAGCTCATCTTCGCGAGCGCGAATGCAAAAGGCCACAGCCGCATCATGGTGAAGGTCAGGCTCGTAGCCATCCAGTCTCAGGCCAATCATCATATTGTCCGATTTTAGCGATAAACTGTCATTTTAGCTTGATTGATCCAGAGAGTAAAAACGGTAAGGTATCGCCTCGCCTGTTGATATGAGAAAACAATGACTATTTCCCCTTCATTACGCGGCAAAAACGGTGCATTACTGATTGCCGGTATTCTGATGATTGCGACGACGCTGCGCGTTACCTTCACTGGCGCTGCGCCGTTACTGGAGACGATTCGTGCGGATTACGGGCTAACTACCGCACAAACGGGCCTCCTGACCACGCTTCCCTTGCTGGCTTTCGCGCTGGTCTCTCCGCTGGCGGCAAACATTGCGCGCCGGTTCGGCATGGAACGCAGCCTGTTTGCCGCCATGCTGTTGATTTGCTTTGGTATTGCCGTGCGCTCGCTACCTTCTGCCAGCTTCCTGTTTACCGGCACAGCCATTATTGGTTGCGGTATCGCGCTGGGAAACGTGCTGCTCCCCGGGCTGATTAAACGCGATTATTCACAGCATGTGGCAAAACTGACCGGCGCCTATTCATTGACAATGGGCGCCGCAGCGGCGGTGGGTTCGGCAATGGTCGTACCGCTGGCGTTGCATGGCTTTGGTTGGCGCGGCGCGCTGTTAATGCTGATGCTGTTTCCCCTGCTGGCCTTTCTTATCTGGCTGCCGCAGTGGCGCAACACGGCTACCGCCAACCTGAGCAACTCCCGCGCGCTACACTCGCGCGGCATCTGGCGATCCTCCCTCGCCTGGCAAGTCACCTTATTCCTCGGCATTAACTCGCTTATCTATTACGTTATCATCGGCTGGCTGCCCGCGATTTTAATCAGCCACGGCTACAGTGAAGCGCAGGCCGGATCGCTACACGGCCTGCTGCAACTGGCGACGGCTGCGCCGGGACTGTTGATTCCGCTCATCCTGCACCGGTTCAAGGATCAGCGCAGTATTGCCGCGCTGGTATCGCTCATGTGCGCTCTCGGCGCGGCCGGATTCTGGTTTGTGCCGGGGCAGGCGGTGCTGTGGACGATTCTGTTTGGATTTGGCTCTGGCGCGACAATGATTTTGGGTCTGACGTTTATTGGGCTGCGCGCCAGTTCCGCACACCAGGCGGCGGCGCTTTCGGGCATGGCGCAATCTGTCGGCTATCTGCTGGCGGCATGTGGGCCGCCGTTGATGGGTAAGATTCATGATGCCAACGGCGACTGGCACATCCCGCTAATTGGCGTGGCGGTTCTGGCGGTCGCGATGGCGATATTCGGCCTTTATGCCGGACGCGATCGGGAGATCGCAGCAAAATAACCGAACGGGCAGGCATTGACCTGCCCTTGTTTTTATCCCCGTGCGGCTCGCAGCATCGCCTGCACCAGGGGAACGGGTTTACCCGCCAGCGCGCCACGTTCATGTTGAAAAAGCGTACCAACGAAAAAGGGATGCGTTACCAGTTCCACGGCACGGATGTCTCCCGCCTCATCCCACCCGGTAACCCGCAAATCGCCATTCTCAAGTTCAGCGGCAAAATCTTCTGATACCCCGTAGTTGCAGTGATATCCTTCGGAGATAACGTCCTGCCCGTAGGCTTTGGCGACCAGCGTATTCGCCCTCAGTTCGATATCATCCGTTTTTTCCACCAGCGAGCAGCTCAACGGGGCGATAACCATCCGACCGGAAGCATCAGTTTCGGCGTGCGCCGCATCGCGCCAGCCCAGCACATTACGGGCATACTCGAGGATCGCGTGCTGGAATCCGCCGCAGGTTCCCAGAAAAGGAATGCTGTTTTCACGGGCATAACGAATAGCAATCAATGCCCCTTCGGTATTTTTATAGGGGCTGCCGGGAACAACCCAGATGGCATCATAGCCCACCAAATCTTCGTCACTATTGATGTCGGGCGTCGTCAGCCAGTCATAGTCCGCCATTAACTCCAGCACGGCGGCCGCATCATCAATAGCAAGGGGTATGGCCTGGTGCGCCACGATATCGGGGTTGTAATCACCCACCAGCGCAATACGTAGCGTGTCTTTAACAGGGGAAAGTTCCATGAGGCGTTCCTTATGTCAATGCAATGAGGGACAACATAAGGAACCTCAGACTACCGATCTTTTACTGTTATCACAATCCCTTAAATTGAGGAGGATCGAAGTGCTATAGTGATGACGTTCTACGTTTCAGAAACAGCCTGCTGCGTCAGCATGACGCGGCACGATTTTCCGGCAATCAGATTAATGAAGTCATGGCCTGGATTGAGGAGAGAAAAGGATGAAAATTCAGTGTAAACGCGTCTACGACCCGGCAGAAAAAAGCGACGGCTACCGTGTACTGGTTGACAGGCTGTGGCCGCGAGGGGTCAAAAAAACCGATCTGGCCTTTGACGAGTGGGATAAAACGCTGACGCCTTCATCTGAATTACGCAAGGCCTTTCACTCTGAAGTGATTGATTTCAAAAATTTTACTGAGCAATACCGGAGTGAACTCGACCAACAGAAGCAGGAAGGTAAACGGCTGGCGGATATTGCCCGCCAGCAGACGCTGACCCTGCTATATGCGGCAAAGAACACAGAGCAGAATCACGCACTTGTCCTGGCCGACTGGCTACGCGGATTGTGATTCGCACACAAAATCCGCCAAAACACGGCGCACGCGCAAAGCGATGCGCCAGGTATCACTTACCGCTGGCAGGATGATCTCTGCGCCAGAGATCCCACTCTTCAATCACTTCACCGCCGGGTAGTTTACATTCCGTGCGTACCCCTTGCGGGCTTTGAACGGGCACTCGCGTACCGCCCTTCTGTTCGCAATAGACGGCAGCCGGGTTTGCCATACCTATCTGCGGAGGTTTCGGCGCCTCGGGCTGGGATGACGACGAACAGGCGGAGAGCGCCAACGCGCACGGCAGCGCGACAAACATGAATCTCATATGAACTCCCGTTAACATTACACCCCGACAGGTTAACCCGCCTGCCGTTGTATCTCCATGTTTTCTTGCGATGCGTATCAGAATGAAAAGCGTGACGTTAAAACATCTTTTGTCACGCACGACGCCCTGCTATCCTTGCTCGTCTTCCTATAACGAGAACGGGTGATAGCATGAAATTAGGCATTATTTTTCCTGTCGTGATTTTCATTACGGCGGTGACTTTTTTGGCATGGTTTTTCATCGGCGGCTACGCCACGCCGGGGGCGTAACGATGAAGAAAACGACGCTCATCATGATTGGCATTGCGATTATCGCGGTGGCAGGAACCAAACTGGGCTGGTGGTAACGGGCTTATCAAAATAATAAAGGCCACCAACGGTAGCCTTTTCGTCTTACGAACTACTTCGCTTAACTTTTGATTTTTCTGTAGATAAACAGAACGACAATCGCGCCGATAACCGCTACGGCAAAGCTGCCAAAGTTGAAGCCGTCAACTTTGCCAAACCCGAAGAACGTGCTGATCCATCCCCCTACCACGGCACCGACGATCCCCAGGATGATCGTCATGAAGAACCCGCCGCCATCCTTACCAGGCATAATCCACTTCGCCAGAATACCTGCAATAAGCCCAAAGATAATCCATGAAATAATGCCCATTTTTTCCTCACTTATGTTTGTACGTTAGCGGTTTACTCGCCGTTAAAAAGAATAGCACATCATCAGAGAATTGAAATTTGTGATAAATGTCACTTTTATTATTTTTTCTTTACTCCCATAAAAGTTGGGGTTGCAAGTTTAGATGATAAAGATTATCTTTCTCATTACTGAATAGTTGAGCAAATCACTCAGGTATTCAGTACGACATTGCTCACATTGCTTCCAGTATTTTTGCCCGCCTCACTGAGTGCGGGCTTTTTTTTGACGTTTACTCGTCATTTATGACGAATCCGCTGTCATTTTCTTCATCTTTTCGCAGACAAGCCCCGCCGCGCCTGAGTTTCTGTTTCTGGCACGGTTTGTGCTTTAACAGCCCGTCGCTACGACAAACCGAAGCCAGCGCCATGCCGCGCGTCGGCTTCGACTACAATTCGCGCTATTTCAGCTTTTAACAGGTCTGTTATTGATGAAAAAAATCACCAGTGTGTGCCCGTACTGTGGGGCCGGGTGCAAGCTCAAGCTTGTTGTTGAAAATAACAAAATTATCCGTGCCGAAGGCGCAGAGGGTGTAACCAACCAGAACCAGTTATGCCTGAAAGGCTACTATGGCTGGGACTTCCTTAACGACACGCGGCTTCTGACGCCACGTCTGACCCGCCCGATGATCCGCTATCAAAAAGGCGGAAAATTTACCCCCGTCAGTTGGGATGAAGCGATCCGCTATACCGCACAACGCTTATCCGCCATTAAAGAAACCTTTGGGCCCCGCGCCATTATGACGACAGGCTCTTCCCGTGGGACAGGGAATGAAACCAACTACGTCATGCAGAAATTCGCCCGCGCCGTACTCAATACCAACAATGTCGATTGCTGCGCCCGCGTATGCCACGGCCCTTCCGTCGCCGGGTTGCAGGAGACGCTGGGTAATGGGGCGATGAGTAACTCCATCAGCGATATAGAGAACTCCAAATGCCTGCTGATTTTCGGCTATAACTGCGCAGACTCTCACCCTATTGTCGCGCGCAGAGTCATTAAGGCCAGGCAGAACGGCGCCAAAATTATTGTGTGCGATCCCCGGCGCATTGAGACCGCCCGTATTGCCGATCAGCACCTGCAACTGAACAACGGCTGCAATATGGCGCTGGTTAACGCCTTTGGCTACGTTCTGCTTGATGAACACCTTTACGACACGGAGTACGTACAAAAGCACACGGAAGGACTGGAGGCCTACCGGGAGACCGTAAAAGATTACGCCCCGGAATCCGTCGAACATTTAACCGGCGTCCCTGCCCAGCAGGTGCGTCAGGCGATGCGAACGTTCGCCGCCGCCCCTTCCGCTACGGTCATGTGGGGAATGGGCGTGACCCAGTTTGGTCAGGCTGTCGACGTCGTGCGCGGTTTGTCGAGCCTGGCGCTGCTGACGGGCAATCTGGGGCGTCCTGACGTCGGCGTCGGCCCGGTACGCGGTCAGAACAACGTCCAGGGAGCGTGCGATATGGGCGTTCTGCCTAACCAGTTCCCCGGCTACCAGGACGTGACGGATGCAGCCGCCAGAGAGAAATTCGCGCAAGCCTGGGGAATCGATGCCAGCCTGATGGATGACAAAGTCGGCACGCGTATTACCGAGGTGCCGCACCTGGCGATGGAAGGCAAAATTAAAGCCTACTACATCATGGGGGAAGATCCGCTGCAAACCGAGGCCGACCTGGGGCTGGTGCGGGCCGGTTTCGAGGCGCTGGACTTTATCGTGGTGCAGGATATTTTCATGACCAAAACGGCAGAAATGGCGGATGTTCTCCTGCCCGCGACCTCATGGGGCGAACACGGCGGCGTCTTCACCTGTGCCGACCGTGGCTTCCAGCGGTTTGAAAAAGCCATCGACCCCACCGGAGATGTGAAGCGCGACTGGGAGATTATCAGTCTGCTGGCGACCGAAATGGGCTACCCGATGCATTATGAAAGTAACCAGCACATCTGGGATGAGATGCGCGAACTGTGTCCGCTTTTCTACGGCGTCACCTGGGAGAAAATGGGCGATATGGGGCATGTGCAGTGGCCGTGCCCGGATCTTGATCACCCCGGTACGCCGTATCTTTACGCACATAGTCAGTTTGATACGCCCAGCGGCAAAGGCAAGTTATTCGCCGCGCCGTGGCGGGCTCCGGCGGAAGTTCCTGATGATGCGTTCCCGATGGTGCTCTGTACCGTTCGCGAAGTGGGACACTATTCCTGCCGCTCAATGACCGGCAACTGCGCTGCGCTACAGGCGCTGGCAGATGAACCTGGCAACGTGCAAATCAACACGAACGACGCGGAAAAACTGGGGATTCGTCATCGCGAACTGGTGTGGGTGAGTTCACGTCGCGGTAAAGTCATCAGCCGGGCCGATGTTTCAGATCGCATTAACCAGGGGACGGTCTATATGACCTATCAATGGTGGATAGGCGCCTGTAACGAACTGACTCAGGATAATCTTGATCCGATTTCGAAAACGCCTGAAACCAAATATTGCGCCGTGAAGGTCGAAGTCATTACCGATCAGCGCTGGGCGGAAAACCATGCTGCCCAATCGTACAGCGACATGAAGTCGCGTTTATGCGAGGCAATTGCATAAGCCGCGCTGTGCCTGTTAGCCCGGGGTCGGGAAAAAGAACCCGGGCGTTTTCATCAGCGAACCTCAATATTCCGCATGCTGTGGTTCCGCCGTCTGCAACGCAATATATTCATCTTGTTTATCGCGTTTCATAAATGTCAGCGTAACCAAAAAAAGCCCGATCATGAACGGCAATTCGTACAGTTCTTCAATCAAATCGGTGTATTGCTTACTGTGCAGGAACAGCGGCGCCAGTAACCGATGATGCTCCACCGTATCGGAAATTAAAAACGCACAGGCAGTAACAGTTAGCAACCACAGCGGCAGGGATTCTTCACGCAGCCGACGCGCAATTTCCTGGCGCAAAGTCTTTGAGATCAATACCGGAAGCACAAGCGCGGCGATCAGGACGACGGAGATCCCCCGGAAGATCATTTTGGGATGATCAGGAAAGTAGTCGCGCCCCCAGCTGGTGCTTCGCCCTAACAACACCAGCCACCACACCACCGCCCAAAGCCAAAACTGCTTTGCGCCGTCAGGGCGAGACAACGGCCTGATATACCAGGCGGTAAATAGCGCACCAAACAGTAGCCATAGCGCCTGCCCATTTTCAATCCATAACACCACGACGCCATTTAGCAGAGGTACGTGCCAGTTCGCAGTGAAAGGAATAACCAACGCAACAAGCGCAAGGACGAGAGACGACGAGGTTAATCGAGTATCAAATTTCATGGTGGTCATTTTCTGTTCAGTGTTTGATGCTCAATCATATATTTTATGAATGCCAGAGCATTAACAAACAATGCGATGTTCTTAAGGTTTCCTTAATATTTCTTTTCAATTAATTTCAGTTGTCAGGTACATGCTGATATCAGGCGAAAAAAAACCGCCCAGCGTCGTGATAGCGCTGTGCGGTTTAGCGTAACGGTTAAAAAATCGCGGTCGCAGGCTTCCCGAACGGGATCACCAGCCGCAAACGTCGTGCTCGTTTTCGGTGTCGTATGAGCGCACGGTGTTCACCAGATCTTTCACCACTTCTGCCGCAACGTCCGGGACCAGCAGTGTCATCGGCGCTTCAGTTTCATAATCAACTGAAACACCGTTGCTGTTATTGGTTACGGTAACGGTATAGGTCGCTTTGCCCATGATTTACTCCTTCCCGGTATGAATGACTTTTCGTTGGCTGGCGCTTTCCATCAGCACTTCCGGTGCAACAAAAAAGTCGATGTTAAAGTAGGTATCGTCGCTCATCACTTCGATGTTGTGCCATTTTTCCGGGGGAAAAACGCCGAACTGACCGGCTTCAATGATCATCACTTTTTCCGGTTCCGGGCTGTGTTCATCTGCGTATCCGAGATATTTGACCGCCCCCTGCATAACCGACAGGCGAGGATAAACCCCTGGTCGGGTTCCTTTATCAAGGTGGCGTTCGAAAATTCCGGCTGGCGCGGTGTCTTTATTCCAGAACGGAGTGGAGCGTGTATGGATATGATTTTGTGGAATTTGAAGCATTTTATTCCCTCTTCCAGTAACAACCAGCGATCTTACTGAATCGCTGCTGTAAAAAGGGTACGCCTCATAAGATGTGTTTTAAATACCATTTATTGGTTATTTTTTTCCGTCGCGCGTGGCGGTGAGCATCATCTTTAAGCAAAAAGTAAAAACGGAAGGCCCACAGAATGCGCGGGCCTGATGGCGTTATGACTGAAGCGTCGCCAGACGTGCGGCAAAACCAACGAAAATCAAACCGATAAGGGAATTCCCCACCTTCGCCAGTTTCTTTTTCGTGCGAATGTACTGCGTTACAAAAGCGCCCGAAATAATCAGGAAGCTCAGATAGAAAAAGCTCACCACTTCAAGCGTTGTCGCCAGGATAAAAAATGACAGCCCCGCGTGCGGCGCATTGACGTCAATAAACTGGACGAAAAACGAAACGTAAAAAAGGATGGCTTTGGGATTGGTCAGGCTCAGTATTAAGGCACGTTTAAAGATTGCGCCAAACGGAACCTCATCATGCGCCACTTCGCTCCCTTTCGATTTAAGCGTGGCGTAAAGGATCTTCGCACCAAGATACAGCAGATAAAAAGCGCCGAGATAACGAACGATATTAAACAGCACCGGCGTTGTTTTTATTAATGTTGCGACGCCCGCATACGCCAGAAACATCAGCACCGCATCGCCAATGAACACGCCGCTGGCGGCGAGATATCCGCCTTTCATCCCTCGCCCGACGCTGTTTTTCAGCACAAATATCGTATTAGGCCCCGGCACCAGCACGATAAAAATGGCCCCAACCAGATACGTCCAGTAGTTCAGAACTCCATACTCTGCGAACACGTTAACCTCTTCCTGAAAAAAACAGATACGCTTTACTGCGAAACAATATGCTAACGAATGAACTGAATGATGGGAAGGGAAATCATAGCGTTGCGTTATATCATGATATTTACCGGCAAAGGCGCCCTACTTATGACAGATATCGCTCTTTTGGGACGCCGTCACAACACGATGGCGGGTCCTGCCGGGCCCGCCATAATAACAACATCTTAGTGGTGCAACATCTCGTCGACGACCTCTTCGGCCTTCAGCTGGTACGGATAATAGGTTGGCCAGTTATCCATTTCTTCAAGCAATGCCTGCTGGGAAGTGTTCCCCATAAAGATATGGAAATGGCTCGACTTACGCGGCGCGATAATATGATCGCTGAACTGCACATATTTAGGCGCGTTGCTCTTCGCATCTTTACACTCAAACAGATAGCGAACGCCTTTTTTACCGGATGCGTAGGTCAGGATTTTGTGTCCGGCATAATCGTATTGGCAGGACTCAACCTGATTACCGGTGTGAAATTCCATGACACCATTCTCAATGCCGATAGTATCCACATTGGTGGCGTAGCCTTTACGGTAATAGGCCTTAATCTCCTCGGCCGTTTTGCTGTTATCTTTCTCCGCTTTCTTTTTAAATACCGGATCAAGCTCCCCGCTTACCAGATACGGATAAACAGACTGCCACATACCGTCCCAGTCCGTTAGCGCCCTGTCCTTCACGTTTTTATCGTCAAAAACGCCTTCTGCCGCCTTTTGCTCCATCTCCGTTAACGGTGCGCCATGTGAATGGTGCCCATGCGCAAGCGCGTGTCCGCTAACCAGAAGCATTCCCAGAGCTACTGCTAATTTTTCAAAATGAATCGCCAAAATATCACCCTCAATCAGTGCGTAAAGATGGAATGTTATAATATAACATAACCATTAATTCAACTCTGAATGAGAAGCATAAAAAACGGGAGCACACAGGCTCCCGCTTATTCCGACAAACTAACAGTCCCCGGCGTTACAGAGTGACAATCTCTGGCTCATCAAATACCGTGAGCGTCGGGGCTTCGCCGGTAAATTTCTCTGCGTATACCAGGGTCGTATTCCCCGCGCAGCCGTTCGCCAGCCTTGACGTCGGGATGTCCGCCGTCAGCACGTTGGCGCCGCCGTTTTTACAGATGCCATTCTCGATATCAGGCCAGGCGCCTTCATGGATACAGATGATCCCCGGTTTGATCCCATCGCTGACGTGCGCCCCGACCAGAACCTGACCACGACCATTCCATACGCGTACCAGGTCGCCTTCGGCAATGCCTCTTGCCTTCGCATCATCTGGATGAATCGTCACCGGCTCGCGATCGGCAATGGCATACTCTTTTCGCAACGACGCATAGTTCAACTGACTGTGCAGACGGTGCGCCGGATGGGCGGTCAGCAACTGTAACTGATCCTTATCCGCGGACCCTTTCCACTCATCCGGTTCAATCCATGAAGCATGAGGCGGACAGTCTTTGTAGTGATAACCTTCAATGGTTTTTGAGTAGATCTCGATCTTACCGCTTGGCGTACCGAGCGCATTCATGACCGGATCATGGCGGAAATCGGCATAACGCACATACTTGTTGTTCTTTTCGTTCTCGCGCATTTCAATCAGCTTATTCTGCTGCCAGAACGCATTGAACTGAGGCATTGCCACACGTTGAGCGCGAGCCGCCTTTTGCGCGGCGTCGTAGAATTGCTTAAGCCACGCCATCTCATCTTTACCTTCGGTATAGACCGCTTTGCCGCCGGGTTTGAGCATCTCAGCTAAATCAGCAAAGACGTCAAAGTCATTACGGGCCTCAAACTGCGGCGCAATCACCTGCTTCATGGGCACCAGATGCTGGTTGCTGTAGTCTCCGGTCATCGTGAGATCGTTACGTTCAAACGATGTGGTGATCGGGAGAACAATATCGGCATGTTTCGCCGCCGCCGTCCAGTAACACTCGGAAATCACCACCAGCTCGGGCTTCTGCCACGCTTTGATTAAGCGGTTGGTATCCTGATGATGGGTAAAGTTCGCGCCGCCTGCCCACCAGATCATTTTGATATCCGGGAAGGTCTGCTCTTTACCATTATGCTGATATTTTCCTCCCGGGTTTTCCAGCGCCTCCACAATTCGCGCCACAGGCAGATTCACCACCGCATCCGATACCGCCCAGTCGTTCCCTGCCGACGATCCCCCCTCAATTTGCGCCGATATCGCAGGCAGTACACCACCGGTACGCGTCGGGTTCCCGCCGTTGGAATAGTGATAGGAGAAACCGAAACCGCCGCCTTCCGTCCCAATTTGCCCCAGCATCGCGGCCAGCGTCACCAGCATCCAGTGTTTTTGCTCACCGTATTGCTGACGTTGAATCCCCCAGCCCGCCATCAGCATGGTTTGGTTGCTGGCAAAAATTTCCGCCAGTTTCTCAATCTGTTCTGCGGGTACGCCACAGACACCGGATGCCCATTCAGCGGTTTTCTCAACGTTGTCGCTCTTGCCGAGCAGATACTCTTCAAACTGCGGATAACCGGTGGTGTATTTTTCCAGGAACGCTTTATCGTGACGCTCTTTTTTCACCAGCGTATGCGCAATCCCCAGCATCATCGCCACGTCAGTTCCCATATGCGGGGCGATCCACGTTGCATTGTCGCCAAAAAACTCAATGGTTTCTGAGCGCATTGGGTCGATCGCGATAACAGTTTTTCCCGATTTCTTCAGCAGATTAAAATACTCAAGCCCCTGCTCATCCGTACTGCTCCAGGCTATTTTTAACGTGTTGAGCGGGTTCATCCCCCACAGCACCACCACCTGGCTGTGCTCAAGCACCATCGGCCATGTCGTCTGTTGTTCGTATACCTCAACCGATCCCACAACATATGGCATGATAACCTGCGCCGCCCCGGTGGAATAATCCCCGGTATGGCCTGCATATCCCCCGGCCATACTCATATAGCGTTGCAGCAACGTTTGCGCTTTATGCAAGACGCCGCTGGAGCGCCAGCCATAGGAACCCGCAAAAATGGAGGACGGGCCATAGCTGCTACGAATACGGCTATGCTGCTCATGAATGAGTTTCAGCGCCTGTTCCCAGCTCACCCGCACAAAGGGATCACTTCCCCGTTTACCGTCCGCTTTACCTGGATTTTCCAGATAGCTTTTACGCACCATTGGGTATTTTACTCGGGCGTTGGTATGTACCTGATCCGGCGCGGTTTGCTGCAATGAGTTCGGTATGGTTTTAGGTAATGCGCCTTTTGAAGAGACAACTTTGCCGTCTTTGACCTCCACATATACGGCCCCCCAACGTGCGGCCGTCAGGATGGCGCCGCCATTTTGGTTTTCGGCCCAGGCAGGCATTGGGATCACCGAAGAAATCGCCATAGTCCCGGTTGCCGCTCCAGCCGTCTTGATAAAGTCACGTCTTGTGAGTTTCATGATTTCTCCTGGTATTATCACTATTCATGCATGTCTTTCGCGTTGTACTGGAAGTAACGGCTCAGGATATCCAGTTCGTTTTCACTGATGTTGGTACGAGCCCCCATCCCTTTCGCCACAGAGGGCCAGGCATTGAGGGTAAAATGCTTCGCAGGAATCGGCGCATGGCAGCCTGCGCAGTACACATTGTCGAGTTTGCGCGCGTAGTCCCACATCGGTTCGCGGCTGGCGAGCGCAGAGCCGCTCCACTCGCCCTGTAGCGCCACATCCCGCCACGCGTTACCGTAATCATCTTTTTTCCAGTCAGAGAGAATGTGGAGTGATTGCTGCCCTTTCTCACTCAGACTGGCAAGGATCAACCGCTGGCCTGCCGCGTAGTAAATAACCTGCTCGCTCCCCTGCATCTGGCTCCCGCGGATCTCCACCAGCCGTGACGTTTCCGTCGATTTCAGGACATGCATTTGCGTGGCCGGATAGACCGTTGCCAGATCGCCAAGTGCGGTATTGCTTACGGCATAGAGCGTTTTTGCAGATGCGGGGGTAGATGCAGACTGGGCCTCAAGCGCTTTGAGGGCGCTGTCGTCCATTGTTATTTCGGGTGGGAAGTGGGCGACGCCTTTGTGGCAATCAATACAGGTTTGTTTTTCCTGAATGCCCATTTGGTGCATTTTGCGGGCATCAGCGCTTTGCGCGTCAAGATCCATCGCATCCATGCTATGACAGCTACGACAGGTTGCGGAGTCGCTGGCTTTCAACTGCGCCCAAACGGTTTGCGCCATCTCCAGACGATGCTCTTCAAACTTCTCTGGCGTGTCGATTTTTTTGGTGATGAACTGATGATAGACATCTTTCGAGGCAAGGAGCTTGGCTACCAGGTAATCCACCCCGCCTTCCGGGATATGGCAATCCGCGCATTCCGCACGAATCCCCTTCTGATTCTGGAAGTGAACCGAGCCCGTATACTCCTCATAAGGCGCCTGCATCGTATGGCAAGACAGACAAAATTCAGTGCTCGATGTTTTATGTAACGTCCATTGCCCCGCTAAAACAATTACTGCGCCAAGAACGATGCAAAGCAGCATCGTCCATAAAATGGTTTTATTTATTTTTCTCATTCTTCATTCTCGTCAGACAACTACCCTTTTAGAGGTAGACAATAATTAGACCGAGCAGGTTAATTATTGATATCCATCAAGCGTGGATGTGAATAAGAATTAGCATGCAAGTAAATTTGAAGGGGATCGCAGATTACACAACAACGGAATATATGAGTATAAAATCGTTAAAACACAGAAAGTTACACTGTATTATATAGATATTTAAACCATTATTAAATTAAATATCAGGAGAAAGTTTCAAATAATTAAGATGGCGATTCAAGAGAGAGAAAATATCCCGTCGTTATATAAATAAATATACAATGAAATAAAGTAAAACGGAACCCATTACTGCTTCATAACGATATTCACGGTAAAAATCATTCTCCTGACAGCCATCATGTCGGTAACACCTTCTGGTGGACGTTTTGTGTCTACATTCTTACGACTTGCGGACTCGTTCACATAACTTTGATCTGATTACTTCTTATACAACCGATAAGTCCAGTACACTTAAGGTGGAGATAAAACAAACAGGAGGTGGTGAATATGTATCGTTCTATTCTGGTGCCGATTGATATCTCAGAAGCCAGCTTGACCCGTCAGATCATCCCGCAGGTTGAGGCGCATGCTAAAACCGCAAAGGTGCATTTTTTGGCCGTAATACCTTCTGTCCCGTTCTATGCCTCACTGGGTCTGGCCTACTCCAGCGAGTTCCCGGACAGAAGCGGTCTTCAGTCAAAGGCCGCCGTCAAACTGGAGGAAATTGTTAAACAATTCAATATCCCCGAGGGCAGGAGCCAGTCCCATATTGTCTACGGCCCGCCCAAAGATCAGATCCTCAAACTGGCGGATGCGGTAGAAGCCGACCTGATTATCATTGCGTCGCATCAACCGGGTTTCAGTACCTATCTGCTGGGTTCAACTGCTGCGGCCGTTGTTCGCCATGCAAACTGCCCTGTTCTGGTTGTACGCTAATACCGCTCGCTAACCCTGGCGAAAACGGGAGCCAACAGGCTCCCGTTCTTGTATCACACCTGTTTTCTGATGAATGACTCCCGATAAAAACAGCCTTATAAAACGAATGGTTGAATCATTAAATGATAATGGTTATCATTCTCTTGCTGTAAATACCTTAGCGCCTAATACAGGTATTGAAAGCACGACATTGCTCACATTGCTTCCAGTATGATTTTGCCCGCACTCTGTTGCGGGCTTTTTTTGCCAGAGTATTCATGCTCTCAGGGAAAAGGGCATGTGAGTCGTTAAACATTAAAAGGATATTTATGAACATAAAGAGAGTTGCCGGCACGATTTCAATCGTATTGTTGACGGCTTGTGTCGACTCAGAAGTACAACCCGCGCCCTCTTCCGCCAGCCCAATTTGTCAGGGATTCGGCTGTGTAAAAACTCCCGGGAAACTTCCCAGCCGCGCCGCCACCCATAAACCGACAAAAGAAGAAAGAAACCGTGTGATCCGGGGCGAGAAACCCGATTTTGGCTCCGAAGAGTGGAGTGTCGGAGGTACGCTGCCTGGCTGGTAATTGCAGGTGCAGAGTCGTCACTCTCACAACACGCCATTCTACTGGCATAAAAAAACGGGAACTGACAGGTTCCCGTTCTTGTTTATCCTCAGGTGCATATTTACAGATACCCGGCGATATAACCGGAGATCATACGCACAAGATAAGGCCACCCGGCCATGACAAGCAGCATCAGCAGCGCGATAAGCAGCCCCGTTAATACTGACCGAATGCGTTCATGTTCCGTGCCCATTTTCACCTCCCCTGACCGCAGAAAATGAATGACTAAATTCCCAATAGCACGAACACATGACAGGTTTATGACGGCATTGTTGACCAGTAACCGCCCGGAGGCGGTTTGAAACCAGGAAGCGAGCTATTCGCCGTTACTCTCAATCGCATTTTCCTTCTTCCCATACAGAGCCGGCTTGCCTGCTGGTCGGGTCTTAAAGCGACGGTGTAGCCACATATATTGTTCAGGAGCCAGGCTGATTGCGCGTTCAATCGCCCGGTTCATTCTGGTCGCAACGGTTTCCTTGCCCTCGTCATACAGTTCATGGCCGATATCCGGGAGGATGATCAGCTCGTACCCTCTTCCATCCGCTCGGCGTCGGGGAACAAAAGGTACAACAGCCGGTCGCGCGCTTCTGACGAGCATGTAACTGCCTGCGGTAGTCGCCGCATCGGGAACATCAAAAAAAGGAACAAACACGCTGTTACGAGCGCCATAGTCATGATCAGGTGCATACCAGACAATCTCACCTTGTTTGAGCACTCGTATCATGCCTTTTAAATCATAGCGATCGAGCATGGTTTTATTTGAGCGAAGACGTCCCCGCGTCTGCAACCAGTCATACAGCGCGTTATTGTTCGGCCTGTATACGCCAATGCCCGGATTGAGCATCCCAAATATGCGCGCCCCAAGTTCAAGAGTAAGAAAGTGCATACCGATGAGAAGCACGCCTTTATTTTCAGCTCGCGCACTTTCCATATGTTCATAACCCGTAACCGTAAACCATTTGCGTAAACGCCTGTCTGACCAGAACCAGGCGATGCCGGTTTCAAGTACCCCCATGCCTACCGACTCAAAATTTTTAATCAGTAATTTCTCACGCTCCTTCGCAGGTAACGCCTTAAAGCAAAGTTCCAGGTTGCGACGGGCTATTGTTACCCTGCGAGGCAATGCGCGCATGGCCACTCTCCCCAGACAAGCGCCAAGCCTGAGCAGAATGGGATAAGGCAGCAAAACAGCACATCGTAAGAAGAAAATACCCAGCCATAGCAGCCAGTAGCGAGGATGAAAAAAAGCGAATGAAAATGTTGGGAGTCTCGTCATTGAGTAAAATACGTTCCGGTTTACTGATAACTGCGGTGTTAGCTATCTGCCTATTACAAAGAGGGGAAAACTAAACCCCCGGTTAGCACAAAAAGTCTATAAAAAGACGAAAAAGTCGTTTTGTCATTTTTTGCGACTTATCCCCTGCTCACCGCGAGGTCGTAAAAACGTCATTTACCTTTTCGCCGCCACATGACCGATCGGACAATTTCAGGTCTATTCATTAAGCACAATTGAGGTTATGTTATTACATAACTTTTAGTGAGAAGGGTAATCATCAGATGAAAGTCAGAAACATATTCGCCATATCACTGGCTGCCTCGTCGTTCAGTTGCCTGGCATTCAAATCGCCGCCCAACGTAGTACCCGGTACGGCTCCTGATAACGTTCGCACACTCGAAAGTAAGATTCTGGGAAGTTTTTACAGTCAGCATGGTACTGAGCCGCAGACAACATTTTTGGGAACCTGTGACGCTTCACCCGTTCCAGGTTGTTCATGCCCGTTTTGCACAATGCTCCGTAGCCACATCCGCTGATGGGCTAATCGTCTGAGCCACTGGCAGATGCGCATCTTCCCCGTCTGGAGACTTGCGAAATATCGTCTTAGTCCTCTGCGAGTTCGACATTCAAAAAACAAGTTCGAATGCTAATAACAAAAAACGGGAACCCTCAGGCTCCCGTTCTTGTTTAACCCAGAAACTGGATTACATATTTGCGATGATCGCGTCGCCAAATTCGGAACATTTCAGCAGCTTAGCGCCTTCCATCAGACGTTCGAAATCGTAAGTGACGGTCTTCGCGGCAATCGCGCCTTCCATCCCTTTGACGATCAGATCTGCGGCTTCGAACCACTGCATGTGGCGCAGCATCATCTCAGCAGACAGAATGATGGAGCCCGGGTTAACTTTATCCTGGCCCGCGTACTTCGGCGCAGTACCGTGAGTCGCTTCGAACAGCGCGCACTCGTCACCGATGTTCGCGCCCGGCGCGATACCGATACCGCCAACCTGCGCAGCCAGAGCGTCAGAGATGTAGTCGCCGTTCAGGTTCATACAGGCAATCACGTCGTACTCAGCCGGACGCAGCAGGATCTGTTGCAGGAACGCATCGGCGATCACGTCTTTAATCACGATCTCTTTGCCGGTGTTCGGGTTCTTGATTTTGACCCACGGGCCGCCGTCGATCAGCTCACCGCCGAATTCATCACGCGCTAACTGGTAGCCCCAGTCTTTAAACGCGCCTTCGGTGAACTTCATGATGTTGCCTTTGTGAACCAGGGTCACAGAATCACGGTCGTTAGCGATGGCATACTCAATCGCCGCACGCACCAGACGTTTGGTCCCTTCTTCGGAACACGGCTTAATACCGATACCACAGTGTTCAGGGAAGCGAATTTTCTTCACGCCCATCTCTTCACGCAGGAATTTGATCACTTTCTCGGCATCCGCAGAGTCGGCTTTCCATTCGATACCTGCATAAATATCTTCAGCGTTTTCGCGGAAGATGACCATATCGGTCAGTTCAGGGTGTTTAACCGGGCTTGGGGTGCCCTGATAGTAACGAACCGGACGCAGACACACGTACAGGTCGAGTTCCTGACGCAGCGCCACGTTCAGGGAACGAATACCGCCGCCGACCGGGGTAGTCAGAGGGCCTTTGATGGCCACGCGATAATCACGAATCAGATCCAGGGTTTCAGCAGGCAGCCAGACATCCTGGCCATAAACCTGAGTGGATTTTTCACCGGTGTAAATTTCCATCCAGGAGATTTTACGCTCGCCTTTATAGGCTTTCTCGACAGCGGCATCGACCACTTTGAGCATGGCTGGGGTTACATCAACACCGATACCGTCGCCTTCAATGAACGGGATAATCGGATTTTCAGGAACGTTGAGTTTGCCGTTTTGCAGGGTGATCTTCTTACCTTCCGCCGGAACAACTACTTTGCTTTCCATTCACCTCTCCTTCGAGCGCTTCTGGTTTGCTCGTCTGTCATCACGCTGCATGTGCGTTTGCGTCCTGCGACACGGATGCATTAGAGCAACTTTTTTGTTAATGATTTGTAATGAGCGTGTCAATACTACCCTATTGTTTGCTGCCATGAAAGACACTCGTTATTAGGCTATAATGCGGCAATTGATAAGCCCTGAAAATACCATGCAAAAAACTTCTTTTAGAAATCACCGGGTTGAGCGATTCAGCTCACGACAAGTCACTAAGCGGCGGAAAGAAAACCAGCCAAAACGCGTGGTTTTGTTCAATAAACCTTACGATGTTTTGCCGCAATTTACGGATGAGGCCGGGCGCAGCACATTAAAAGACTATATTCCTGTCCAGGGCGTCTACGCAGCAGGTCGTCTGGACAGGGACAGCGAAGGTCTTCTGGTGCTCACCAACGATGGCGCATTGCAGGCTCGTCTGACGCAGCCCGGCAAACGTACCGGTAAGATTTATTACGTTCAGGTTGAAGGCGAACCCACCGCAGAAGCGCTGGAAGCCCTGCGCAATGGCGTGACGCTCAATGATGGCCCCACTCTGCCTGCGGGTATTGAGGTGGTGGACGAACCCGAATGGCTGTGGCCGAGAACGCCACCGATTCGCGAACGAAAAAGTATTCCCACCCGCTGGCTCAAAGTGACCTTATATGAAGGCCGTAACCGTCAGGTACGGCGTATGACGGCGCACGTCGGCCACCCTACGCTGCGACTGATCCGCTACGCAATGGGCAACTACACGCTGGATAATCTTGCCAACGGCGAATGGCGAGACGCTACCGATTAAGGAAAAACCATGTTCAAACCGCACGTCACCGTCGCCTGCATCGTCCATGCAGAAGGTCAATTCCTCGTGGTGGAAGAGACCATTAACGGCAAAGCGCTCTGGAATCAGCCAGCCGGACACCTGGAAGCCGACGAAACGCTGGTGGAAGCCGCCGCGCGCGAACTCTGGGAAGAGACAGGGATTACCGCGCAACCCCAGCACTTTATTCGTCTGCATCAATGGATCGCGCCGGACAACACGCCGTTCCTGCGTTTCCTGTTTTCCATTGAACTTACCAGAATGTGCGCCACTGAACCTCACGACAACGACATTGACTGCTGTCGCTGGGTCAGCGCCGACGCGATCCTCAACGCCCCCAACCTGCGTTCGCCGCTGGTTGCCGAGAGCATTCGTTGCTGGCAGAACGGGCAACGTTATCCGCTGGCGATCATCGGCGAATTTAACTGGCCGTTTACAGAGGGTGTCAAGTAAAAGGGCTGCGTGATAGAATACGCCGCCTTGAAGTTCAATGTCGTGAGTATTCCAATGTCAGAAAGCCCAAAAAAAGTGATCGTCGGCATGTCCGGCGGTGTCGACTCCTCCGTTTCCGCCTGGCTGTTGCAACAACAGGGCTACCAGGTAGAAGGCCTGTTCATGAAGAACTGGGAAGAGGACGACGGTGAGGAATATTGCACAGCGGCAGCCGACCTGGCTGATGCGCAGGCCGTTTGCGACAAACTTGGCATTGAACTGCATACCGTAAACTTTGCCGCAGAATACTGGGACAACGTTTTTGAACTCTTCCTGGAAGAGTACAAAGCGGGCCGCACGCCAAACCCGGATATTCTGTGTAATAAAGAGATCAAATTTAAAGCCTTCCTCGAATTTGCCGCTGAAGATCTGGGCGCTGATTATATCGCCACCGGTCACTACGTCCGTCGCGCGGATGTGGACGGCAAAAGCCGCCTGCTGCGCGGGCTCGACGGTAACAAAGATCAGAGCTACTTCCTTTACACGCTCGGCCATGAGCAGATCGCCCAAAGCCTGTTCCCGGTCGGTGAACTGGAAAAACCGCAGGTACGCAAAATTGCCGAAGACCTCGGTCTGATCACCGCGAAGAAAAAAGACTCTACCGGCATCTGCTTTATCGGCGAACGTAAATTCCGCGAGTTCCTCGGTCGCTATCTCCCGGCGCAGCCAGGAAAAATCATCACCGTAGACGGCGACGAAATCGGTCAGCACCAGGGGTTGATGTACCACACGTTGGGACAACGTAAAGGTCTGGGTATCGGCGGCACCAAAGAAGGCACCGAAGATCCGTGGTACGTGGTCGATAAAGATGTCGAGAACAACATTCTGGTTGTCGCTCAGGGTCATGAGCATCCACGTCTGATGTCCGTCGGCCTGATTGCCCAACAGCTTCACTGGGTCGATCGCGAACCGTTTAGCGGCACCCTGCGCTGCACGGTGAAAACCCGCTACCGCCAGACCGACATTCCGTGCACCGTGAAAGCGCTGGATGACGAACGCATTGAAGTGATTTTTGATGAGCCGGTAGCCGCAGTAACGCCGGGTCAGTCGGCTGTCTTTTATAACGGAGAAGTGTGCCTCGGCGGCGGTATTATCGAGCAGCGCCTGCCTCTGCCGGTATAATTATTCTCTATAACTGATACAAGGAAGCAGTGATCGTGGCAAAGAATTATTATGACATCACCCTCGCACTGGCAGGTATTTGCCAGTCAGCACGCCTGGTGCAACAGCTGGCGCACCAGGGGCACTGTGATGCCGATGCGCTACACGTTTCACTGAACAGCGTTATCGATATGAACCCCAGCTCTACGCTGGGCGTATTCGGCGGCAGCGAAGCGAACCTTCGCCTCGGTCTGGAAACCCTGCTAGGCGTCCTGAATGCCAGTAGCCGCCAGGGGCTGAACGCAGAGCTGACGCGCTATACGCTGAGCCTGATGGTGCTGGAGCGCAAACTGTCAGCCGCCAAAGGCGCGCTGGACATGCTGGGCGAGCGCATTAACGGCTTACAGCGTCAGCTTGACCATTTTGACCTGCAATCAGAAACGCTGATGAGCGCGATGGCCGGTATTTATGTCGATGTCATCAGCCCGCTGGGGCCGCGCATTCAGGTGACGGGCTCACCCGCCGTGCTGCAAAGCCCGCAGGTGCAGGCAAAAGTTCGCGCCTCGCTTCTGGCCGGTATCCGTGCCGCAGTGCTCTGGCACCAGGTCGGCGGTGGCCGCCTGCAATTAATGTTTTCTCGTAATCGCCTGACCACTCAGGCAAAACAAATTCTTGCTCATTTAACCCCGGAGTTGTGATCTATGGAATTATCCTCACTGACCGCCGTTTCCCCTGTCGATGGACGCTACGGCGATAAAGTCAGCGCGCTGCGCGGGATTTTCAGCGAATACGGTTTGCTGAAATTCCGTGTACAGGTTGAAGTACGCTGGCTGCAAAAACTGGCCGCGCACGCAGCGATCAAGGAAGTTCCTGCTTTTGCTGCCGACGCAAACGGTTTCCTGGATACGATCGTCGCGAACTTCAATGAAGAAGATGCCGCGCGTATCAAAACCATTGAGCGCACGACGAACCACGACGTGAAGGCTGTTGAGTATTTCCTGAAAGAAAAAGTGGCGGATATCCCGGAACTGCATGCGGTTTCAGAGTTCATCCACTTCGCCTGTACTTCTGAAGACATCAACAACCTGTCTCATGCGCTGATGCTGAAAACCGCGCGCGACGAAGTGATCCTGCCGTACTGGCGTCAGTTGATCGACGCAGTAAAAGATCTGTCCGTTCAGTATCGCGACATTCCCCTGCTCTCCCGTACCCACGGTCAACCGGCTACGCCGTCCACGATGGGGAAAGAGATGGCTAACGTGGCTTACCGTATGGAACGCCAGTTCCGCCAGTTAAACCAGGTGGAAATCCTTGGTAAAATCAACGGCGCGGTCGGTAACTATAACGCCCACATTGCCGCTTACCCGGAAGTGGACTGGCACCATTTCAGCGAAGAGTTTGTGACGTCGCTGGGTATTCAGTGGAACCCGTACACCACACAGATTGAACCGCATGACTACATCGCAGAGCTGTTTGACTGCGTCGCGCGCTTTAACACCATCCTGATTGACTTCGATCGCGACGTCTGGGGTTATATCGCGCTCAACCACTTCAAACAGAGAACCATCGCGGGTGAAATTGGTTCTTCCACCATGCCGCACAAGGTTAACCCGATTGACTTCGAAAACTCCGAAGGCAACCTGGGCCTGGCTAACGCCGTACTGCAACACCTGGCAAGCAAACTGCCGGTTTCCCGCTGGCAGCGCGACCTGACGGACTCCACCGTGCTGCGTAACCTGGGCGTCGGTATTGGCTATGCGTTGATCGCGTATCAGTCCACCCTGAAAGGCGTAAGCAAACTGGAAGTGAACCGCGATCGTCTGCTGGATGAACTGGATCACAACTGGGAAGTGCTGGCAGAGCCGATCCAGACCGTAATGCGCCGCTACGGCATTGAGAAACCGTACGAGAAGCTGAAAGAGTTAACGCGCGGCAAACGTGTTGACGCCGAAGGCATGAAGCAGTTTATCGACAGTCTGGCCCTGCCGGAAGAAGAGAAAACGCGCCTGAAGGCGATGACCCCGGCCAACTATATTGGTCGCGCCATCACTATGGTTGACGAGCTAAAGTAATCCCCCCTGCCGGATAGCGATGCTAACGCATCTTATCCGGCCGATATTCAGCGCCCCCAATGCCGGAGACTCATCCGGCATAACTCTCCCCCCGGTTTACGAAATGTTTATCCCCGCCGCAACACAATCAGCGTTAGACTGCGAATGAAAAAAATAAACAATTTAAAAAAACATATATTTATAACAATATCAAAAAGTTGGGGAATGTACTCATCGGACAATAGCAGACAATATCAGGTATTTTATCGCCCCTAAAGTTGCCCCTAACCTACTATTTGCCCCCAGATCCGCCCCCAAAATCCATACCGAAAACCAATAAAAACCCTGTCGAAGCAGGGTTTGAAAATAATCAGTTTATAAATTCAGGCAGCAGCAGTAACACCAAGCAATTTAGAGATCTTTGCTATACCTTTAACGAATGCCATCCCAGTAGTGCTCATAACCGTCGGCCAGTTTCGGCAACACCTCGCCGGTTATGCGGTCTGTTTTGTACGACCACATATGGGCCTCTCGCGCTACCTTCTTGCAGCGCGGGTGAATGATTATCTCGTCGAAGCCACGAAGATGTGCGATCCCGTCCTCAACGCTTCCCTGCCACTTCTCGGCGGCTGAGATTTTGAAACCCTGCCGCTTGAGATAGCTGATTGTCTCAGGGCGCGCCGAGTCGGCTGTAATGGGCCATTCACGCGACCCGGGGATTGTGTCGTATAGCTCCGGCATGTGGTCCAGCTCTGTTTGCTGACCGTATGCTTCATATTCGATGTACAGCCTGTTATGCAGAATGAATGAACGCACCAGCGTGTTCGGGTCTTTGGCAAAACTGAAGTCGACGCCGAAGAACAAGCGCTCGGCCTCTTTCCAGAGATTATCTGAGAATTCGGCGACCCGGTATTTACCGGCCAGAACCTGTTTATCCAAGTTTTCCAGGTAAGTCCCTTCCCACACCCAGTCATAGGTAGCAGGGTCGAGTCGGCGCTGGTCGTTCAGGCGTTCTCCTTCGAGCACGTCGGGGAATCACGGGTTATCCGTATAGTTCACATCTCAACGGTGATGCAGTCGTCACCTGCTTCTTTGCGGAAAAGCTTGTCAGTGGCGCTACCGTCGCGCTCCGGGTTCCACGTCACCCAAATCTCTGAGCCTTCTTCGCGCACTGTTGGGCTGAGTTTCAGCCAAGCTATTTCACTGACTGATTCAGCTTCATCAAACTCCGCAGGCGTCAGCAAGTCTTTGCTGGCTTCCCACAATTTTCAGCGCCCTATAAATAACCAAATTCATGACGCATTCCTCAAGTGGTAATTAATAATGAAAAAAAATAACTAAAATTATACAATCAATCCATAATATTTGTTATTTTACTTTCTATAACCACGGTTATAAATTGACTGTATGAAAACCTTCGCAGAACGATTAATCGCCGCTATGACCGCCACTGGCTTGTCCCAAGGACAGCTAGCTGAACGTGTTGGACTCTCACAACCGGCGATTCAAAAAATGACATCAGGAAAGACAAATGGCAGCCGTAAAATGGTTGAGCTTTCGCGCGCGCTAAGCGTCAGACCAGAATGGCTAAGCGCAGGAAGCGGACCGATGCGTCATGAAGACAACACCCCCCCCAGAGAAAGAATGGGGGAAAATTGACTCATGGGACAGAAATACGCAGCTTCCTGAAGATGAGGTGGAGATCCCTTTTTTGAGAGATATAGAGTTTGCTTGTGGTGATGGCAGGGTTTCTGACGACGATTACAACGGTTTTAAGCTGAGGTTTTCAAAAGCTACTCTGCGCAAGGTAGGAGCTAACACCGACGGTTCAGGTGTTCTATGTTTCCCCGCCAGAGGAAATAGTATGGAACCTAATATTCCTGATGGCACTACGGTCGCTGTAAATACGAAAGATAAAAAAATCATTGATGGGAAAATGTATGCCATCAACGAAGATGGGTGGAAAAGAATTAAACTGCTTTATCGCACAGGACCCGAGATGATCAGCATTCGCAGTTACAATAGTGCTGAGTATCCATCTGAGGATAAAAATCTAGGAGATATAGAAATTATAGGCAGAGTTTTTTGGTGGTCAGTTTTAGACTATTAACACAGACATGGGACACCCCAAATGGATGCATTTAAAAACAGGTTAAAACTTCATAGTGAGCATGTTAAAAACGTTGGACTGCATTGCACTACTGAAGAAACAACAAAACAGGCACTAATTTTACCTTTTTTGGATATTCTCGGTTTTAGTCCATACGATCCACAAAAAGTAAAAGCTGAATACGGTGCTGATTTTCCTGGGGTGAAAGCTAATGAGCGGGTTGACTATGCCTTGTTTTGTCAAGGGATTCCAGTCATGTTCATTGAGGCCAAAGCCTATAAAGAAAAAATTGATAATCACTGCCCACAGCTATCAAGATATTTTAACTCAACCCCAGAAGTGACAATCTCAGCCATAACCAATGGAGTTGAGTGGCGGTTTTTTACTGATCTAAAAGAGAAGAACATTATGGATCCCACTCCATTCTTAAAAATAAGAATGGATGAAGTTACGGACGCCGATGCCGAGCAACTATTTAGATTTAGGCATGATAAGTTCAAACCAGAAGCCTTAAGAACTCTCGCAGAAGAAAGCGTATACCTTTCCGCTTTTACTAAAACAATAAGTTCAAGCCTTCGAGAAGTTGACCAGGAATTTGTTAGATATGTAGCAAGCAGATCGAATGTAGAAAGGCAATTGAACCAAAGATTTCTTGAGTCGATAACTCCATTAGTTAAACAAGCAGTAGAATTATCAGTAAGTGCCATGGTAGTTTCTGGGCTATCAGGAAAAAACTCAACAGAATCCCCGAACGATGAAGTTCATGATGATAACGAACAAGAAAAGTCTGACGCACAGGCGGATGTTGTAGATCCCGATAATCCTAATATTGTCACGACTTATAAAGAAAGGCAGCTCTTTGATAAAATCGTATCCATCATTGGATCTGAGCACGACATTCAATACAAAGACACTGCATCGTACTTCGGTGTTCTCTTCCAGGGTAAAACGAACCGCTGGATAGTTCGCTACTATGATAAGAAATCAAAATCATCGATCCAGCTACCTATAGAATTGAATGACATAACAATTAATGAAATCTCTAGAGCAGGGTTAACCTGCGATGCTTCAAGAATTTACATGGATAATCCTGAAGATATTTTGAGGATATCGGGATTGGTTCTTGATTCATTTGAGTACGTAAAAAACGACGAAAATTTCCGCAAGAAGTAAGAACATAACCGGCCTTATGGCCGGTTTCTTCCTCCCCATCCTAAAGCAACCAATCCACTTCTGCTATCCATGCCCCAATTTCATAAAATGAAATTCTCTTTGTTATCATGAATATATAACTTAATTATTATAACTATAAGTTAAGTTACGGGCATTGCAGATAACCATGGTTATCCTTAATCCATCGCGAAACACTAAGCACATAAGACTTCTAATTCTCAGCAGGCCGGCTTTATTAATGAGGAAACCAAGCTGGAAATCCGCGTACGCCCTGACCTTGAAATCGACATCGGCGCGGACCTGAAGACTATCAGCATGTGGAACAGGCCTGAGCGCTGCCATGTACTGCGAAACCGCAGCACTGGACCAGTTTTTCTGGGTATTCGTCAACAAAGACGAGAACTACCACTGGATCGCCATCGTCGAAGCATCCGAAGAATTGCTGAAACTCGGCATGCTGGAATACCGCAAAGCAATGCGCGCCATAGCGAACGGGTTCGACACAGGCGAATGGCTGGCACCGATTACCAAAGATTACGCCGAAGAACTCAATGATTTTGATGTCCGCCGCCTTGAAGCGCTGCGCGTACAGGCATAAGGGGGAAATCATGGAAAACACAAATATTGTTACCACTGAGCAGCAGGCACCAAACACCATTTCTGCCAGTAACGCGATTTTTAACGTACAGACGCTGGGCCAGTTAACCGCGTTCGCAAATCTGATGGCCGATTCCCAAGTGACTGTACCAGCGCACCTTGCAGGAAAACCAGTCGACTGTATGGCTATCGTGGTGCAGGCTATGCAGTGGGGCATGAACCCATACGCGGTGGCGCAAAAAACGCATCTGGTTAACGGTGTTCTTGGATACAAGGCGCAACTTGTCAACGCGGTAATCTCCAGTTCCAGTGCCATTCATGGCCGTTTTCATTACCGTTAACACCCTGAAACGAGTCGTGGGCGAGAACACACGCCTGGTTGATATTCAGCACGCAGATATTCTGAATTACCGCAAAGAACTCCTGACCGGGGAAGTTTTCAACCCTTCAATGCCAAACCGCATCAAAAATGGGCGCGCGCCCTCAACAGTCAATAAACAGATGGCTGTTTTATCAGAAATGCTGAAGCTTGCAAACCGAAGCCAGTTTATATTGCATGCTCCTTATGAAGGAGTGTCGCGACTCAAGTTATCTAAAAATGATCCCGATCCACTTTTACTTCATGAGTACCAGGCACTGATAGCCGCCCTTCCCCGTAGCCAGGCATTAATCATCATTATTGCAGTACATACAGGGATGAGGCCCCCACGGGCGAGGGAGTATGAAAAAAGTCATTTAATTTCATAACGCTGGTTTCAATCCACACAATCAGCGTTAAACTACTAATACCGTTAATTTAGGGAGAAAAGATGATGCGCGTACTGGTTGTCGAAGATAATGCCTTATTACGCCACCACCTGAAGGTTCAATTACAGGATTTGGGGCACCAGGTTGATGACGCAGAAGATGCAAAGGAAGCCGATTATTATCTTAACGAGCATCTGCCGGACATCGCCATCGTCGATTTAGGCCTCCCGGATGAAGACGGGCTTTCGCTGATCCGCCGCTGGCGCAGCAATGACGTTTCCCTTCCTGTTCTGGTATTAACCGCCCGTGAAGGCTGGCAGGATAAAGTGGAAGTGCTGAGCGCCGGCGCCGACGACTACGTGACAAAACCGTTTCATATTGAAGAAGTGGTCGCGCGTATGCAGGCGTTAATGCGCCGCAACAGCGGTCTGGCCTCGCAGGTTATCTCTATTCCGCCTTTTCAGGTGGATCTCTCCCGCCGTGAATTGTCCGTAAATGATGAAGTGATAAAATTGACGGCGTTTGAATACACCATTATGGAAACACTGATCCGCAATAATGGCAAAGTCGTCAGCAAAGATTCGTTGATGCTACAACTCTACCCGGATGCGGAACTGCGTGAAAGCCATACCATTGATGTATTAATGGGGCGCTTACGCAAAAAAATTCAGGCGCGATATCCTGATGATGTGATTACCACCGTCCGTGGTCAGGGATACCTGTTCGAACTGCGCTAATGAATAAATTACTGCGTCATCTTTTTCCTTTATCGCTGCGCCTGCGCTTTCTGCTGGCGACGGCAGGCGTTGTGCTGGTGCTCTCTCTGGCCTACGGCATGGTCGCGCTGGTTGGCTACAGCGTCAGTTTTGATAAGACAACCTTTCGCCTGTTACGCGGTGAGAGCAACCTTTTCTACACCCTCGCGTCATGGCAAAACAATAAAATCAATATCGAGATCCCGGAAAATCTCGATATGCAAAGCCCCACGATGACACTGATCTATGATGAGAACGGCAAGTTGTTATGGGCGCAGCGCAACGTTCCCTGGCTGGAGAAACGTATCCAGCCGGAATGGCTGAAAGCCAACGGTTTTCATGAAATTGAAGCCGATGTCGATGCTACCAGCACATTGCTGAGTGAAGATCATTCCGCCCAACAGCAGCTCAAAGAGGTGCGGGAAGATGACGACGATGCGGAAATGACCCACTCCGTGGCGGTGAATGTCTATCCGGCTACCGCGCGGATGCCGCAACTGACGATAGTGGTTGTCGATACCATCCCCATTGAGCTGAAACGCTCGTATATGGTCTGGAGCTGGTTTATTTATGTTCTGGCGGCAAACCTGCTGTTAGTCATCCCGTTGCTCTGGGTCGCCGCATGGTGGAGTTTACGCCCTATCGAAGCGCTGGCGCGTGAAGTGCGCGAGCTGGAAGAACACCACCGTGAAATGCTCAACCCGGAAACCACGCGGGAACTGACCAGCCTGGTGCGCAACCTCAACCGGCTGCTAAAGAGCGAACGTGAACGTTATGATAAATACCGCACCACGTTAACCGATCTCACCCATAGTCTGAAAACGCCGCTGGCGGTATTGCAGAGCACCCTGCGTTCAATGCGCAGCGAAAAAATGAGCGTCAGCGACGCCGAACCGGTCATGCTGGAACAGATCAGCCGTATATCCCAGCAGATTGGTTATTACCTGCATCGCGCCAGCATGCGCGGAAGCGGCGTGTTACTCAGCCGCGAGCTACACCCCGTAGCTCCGTTACTGGACAATCTCACCTGCGCGCTCAATAAGGTGTATCAGCGTAAAGGGGTCAACATTAGCCTCGATATTTCGCCGGAAATCAGCTTCGTCGGCGAGCAGAATGACTTTGTTGAAGTGATGGGCAACGTGCTGGATAACGCCTGTAAATACTGCCTGGAGTTTGTCGAAATTTCAGCCCGGCAGACCGATGAGCATCTGCATATTCTGGTAGAAGACGACGGCCCGGGCATTCCGCAAAGCAAGCGTGATGTGGTTTTCGATCGCGGTCAGCGCATTGACACCCTGCGACCAGGGCAAGGCGTAGGGCTGGCGGTCGCCCGTGAGATCACTGAGCAATATGAAGGGAAGATCGTCGCCGGTGACAGTTTGCTCGGCGGAGCGCGGATGGAGGTGATTTTTGGTCGCCAGCACCCGATTCAGCGCGATGAATGACGCTGGCGTGTAATATTTATGTATGTTCTTCACCGCATGTCGTTAAGCATCCGTTATAATCGGTGTCAGATACCAGCCTGCAGATAATCAACATGGAATATCAATTAACACTTAACTGGCCCGAATTTCTTGAACGCCACTGGCAAAAACGCCCGGTGGTGTTAAAACGTGGGTTCAACAACTTCATTGATCCGCTCTCCCCTGACGAACTGGCGGGACTGGCGATGGAAAGCGAAGTCGATAGCCGTCTGGTCAGTCATCAGGATGGTAAATGGCAGGTCAGCCACGGCCCATTCGAGAGTTACGACCATCTCGGCGAGAACAACTGGTCGCTGCTGGTTCAGGCCGTAAACCACTGGCATGAACCTACCGCTGCGCTGATGCGCCCTTTCCGCGCGTTGCCGGACTGGCGTATTGACGATCTGATGATCTCCTTTTCCGTCCCTGGCGGCGGCGTGGGTCCGCATCTGGATCAGTACGATGTCTTTATCATTCAGGGAACCGGTCGCCGCCGCTGGCGCGTAGGCGAGAAGCTGCAACTGAAGCAGCATTGCCCTCACCCGGACCTGCTCCAGGTCGATCCTTTTGAAGCCATCATTGATGAAGAGCTGGAGCCCGGCGATATTCTGTATATCCCACCAGGATTCCCGCACGAAGGCTACGCGCTGGAAAACGCGATGAACTACTCGGTTGGTTTCCGCGCGCCGAATACGCGTGAACTGATCAGCGGTTTTGCCGACTACGTTCTGCAACGCGAGCTGGGCAGCACCTATTACAGCGACCCGGATATCCCGCCGCGCGAGCATCCTGCCGACGTTCTGCCGCAGGAGATGGACAAGCTGCGTGAAATGATGCTCGACCTGATCAATCAGCCTGAACACTTTAAACAGTGGTTTGGCGAATTTATCTCCCAGTCTCGTCACGAACTGGACATCGCGCCGCCGGAACCGCCGTATCAGCCGGATGAGATCTATGATGCGCTGAAACAAGGCGATGTGCTGGTGCGTCTGGGCGGCTTACGCGTCCTGCGCATTGGCGATGAGGTCTACGCCAACGGTGAGAAGATTGATTCTCCGCACCGCCCGGCGCTGGAGGCGCTCTCCAGTCACATCGTGCTGACCGCCGAGAATTTTGGCGATGCGCTGGAAGACCCGTCGTTCCTCGCAATGCTGGCCGCGCTGGTCAACAGCGGGTACTGGTTCTTCGAAGGGTAAATAAGTTATTGCGATTGAGCCTGATGGCAACGCGAACGCGTTTTATCAGGCCTACGCACGGTAGGCCTGATAAGCGAAGCGCCATCCGGCGCCATCACACCACGACACCATTACTGCTGCTTCGCAGTTAGCTCCGCAATACGCACAATCACCTGCACCGCTTTCTCCATCCCTTCCAGCGTCACAAACTCGTGCTTGCCATGATAGTTATAGCCGCCGGTAAAGAGGTTCGGGCACGGTAAGCCCATAAACGAAAGCTGGGCGCCGTCAGTGCCGCCACGAATCGGCTTCATATCCGGCACAATATCGCAGTCACGCATTGCCTGCTGTGCAATATCGAGAATATGTGGGTGTTCGACCACTTTCTCACGCATATTGTAATAGCTGTCTTCGATCACCAGCTCGATGTAGCAGTCCGGGTGCAGCCCCTTCCCGACCTTTTTAGCGATCTCCATCATTTTGCGCTTGCGGGCTTCAAACTGTTTGCGGTCGAAATCGCGAATGATGTAGTGCATATCCGCACGATCAACGGTGCCTTTCATACTCGCCAGATGGTAGAAGCCTTCATAGCCTTCAGTCGTCTCCGGGCTCTCATCCGCCGGAACCTCGGCATGAATACGCGCCGCCAGCGACAGCGCATTCACCATCACGCCCTTCGCCGTACCGGGGTGTACGTTATTGCCCACGATTTTGATATTCACGGAGGCCGCATTGAAGTTTTCAAACTCCAGCTCCCCTACGCCGCCGCCATCAACGGTATAAGCCCACTGCGCGCCGAAAGCCTCAACGTCAAAATGTTTCGCCCCTTTTCCGACCTCTTCATCCGGCGTAAAGGCCACGCGAATATCACCGTGCGGAATGTCTTTCTGTTTCAGTACCGCCAGCGCGGTCATGATTTCCGCCACGCCCGCTTTGTCGTCAGCGCCCAGCAGCGTTTTCCCGTCAGTGGTGATCAGCGTCTGCCCCAGCAGTTGATGCAGAACCGGGAACATCACCGGCGACAGCACCTCATCGCCGATCCCTAGCGCAATATCGCCACCACGGTAGTTTTCCACAATCTGCGGATTCACATTTTTACCGCTGAAATCAGGTGAGGTATCCACATGAGAGATAAAACCAATCGCGGGGATATCGCCAGCAACGTTGGCTGGCAGCGTCGCCATGACGGTCCCTTTGTCACTTAACGTGACATTCACCAGCCCCATTTCTTCAAGCTGTTGTTTGAGCAAATGTAATAATTTCCACTGGCCCTCAGTGCTGGGCACTTGCCGTACGCCCGCCTTTGATTGGGTATCCAGCGACACGTAGTGTAAAAAACGCTCAAGTAGTTTATCCATGCAGTCACCCTCACTTTTCGTGACAACATTATTAATAAGCAAGAAAAGACAAATATTGCGTCAGGTCACTTTTATCCCTGCAAACGAGAATATTTCGCGTAGACACTTTTTCTGACTATAAAGCTAAGCCAGTAATTCGCAACAAGGATTGGCGATTTTAGCGGTTTGCCGTAGAATGACCGCCCTCATTAAGAGTCACCAAGGTGGTTAACCACAAACCCCGCATCGGTCAGCCATCCGTTGCGTCTACATGGGACAGAGTAAAAAATTGAATAAACAACCGCGTTCGCTTTCACCGCTGGTACAACTGGCGGGAATTCGCAAAAGCTTCGACGGAAAAGAGGTCATTTCTAATCTGAATCTGACCATCAATAACGGCGAATTCCTCACGCTGCTTGGCCCCTCTGGCTGCGGTAAAACAACCGTTCTGCGCCTGATTGCCGGTCTGGAAAATGTTGATGCCGGTCATATTATGTTGGATAACCAGGACATCACCGACGTTCCAGCGGAACACCGCTATGTGAACACCGTCTTTCAAAGCTATGCGTTATTCCCCCACATGACCGTATTTGAAAATGTGGCTTTCGGTTTACGCATGCAGAAAACCCCCGCCGCCGAGATTACCCCTCGCGTCACCGACGCTCTGCGCATGGTGCAACTGGAAGAGTTTGCGCAGCGAAAGCCGCATCAGCTTTCCGGCGGGCAGCAGCAGCGTGTGGCCATCGCCCGCGCCGTCGTCAATAAACCGCGTTTATTGCTGCTGGATGAATCCCTCTCCGCGCTGGATTACAAGCTGCGAAAGCAGATGCAGAACGAACTGAAAGCGTTGCAGCGTAAGCTGGGCATCACTTTTGTGTTCGTTACGCACGATCAGGAAGAAGCGCTAACCATGTCTGACCGTATCGTGGTGATGCGCGACGGCATTATTGAGCAGGACGGCACGCCGCGAGAAATCTATGAGGAACCGAAAAACCTGTTCGTCGCCGGATTCATTGGCGAAATCAACATGTTTAACGCCACGGTAATTGAACGTCTCGACGAACAACGCGTACGCGCCAATGTAGAAGGACGCGAGTGCAATATTTATGTTAACTTTGCCGTCGTTCCTGGTCAGAAACTGAACGTACTGTTACGCCCGGAAGATCTGCGCGTTGATGAAATTAACGATGATAACCACATTGAAGGTCTCATTGGCTACGTGCGCGAGCGCAACTACAAAGGCATGACGCTGGAATCCGTCGTCGAACTGGAAAATGGCAAAATGGTGATGGTCAGCGAATTCTTCAATGAAGACGATCCTGACTTCGACCACTCTCTCGACCAAAAAATGGCCATTAATTGGGTAGAAAGCTGGGAGGTCGTACTGGCTGATGAAGAACACAAGTAAATTCCAGAATGTGGTGATTGTCACTGTCGTTGGTTGGCTTGTGTTGTTTGTCTTTCTGCCCAACCTGATGATTATTGGTACCAGCTTTTTGACCCGTGATGACGCGAACTTCGTCAAAATGGTCTTTACGCTGGATAACTACGCTCGTCTGCTCGATCCGCTCTATTTTGAGGTCTTGCTGCATTCCCTCAATATGGCGCTCATCGCCACCTTCGCCTGCCTGGTGCTCGGCTATCCCTTTGCCTGGTTTCTGGCGAAACTGCCGGAAAAAGTGCGTCCGCTGCTGCTGTTTTTGCTGATCGTACCGTTCTGGACCAACTCGCTGATCCGTATTTACGGCCTGAAAATTTTTCTCAGCACCAAGGGCTATCTCAACGAGTTCCTGCTGTGGCTGGGTGTGATTGACGCCCCGATCCGCATCATGTTCACGCCGGGCGCGGTCATTATCGGTCTGGTCTATATCCTGCTGCCGTTTATGGTGATGCCGCTCTACTCCAGCATTGAAAAACTGGATAAGCCGCTGCTGGAGGCCGCCCGCGATCTGGGCGCCAGTAAATTGCAGACCTTTATTCGCATTATTATTCCACTGACCATGCCGGGGATCATCGCCGGATGTCTGCTGGTGATGCTGCCGGCGATGGGGCTGTTCTATGTCTCTGACCTGATGGGTGGAGCAAAGAACCTGCTGATTGGTAACGTTATTAAGGTTCAGTTCCTGAACATTCGCGACTGGCCGTTTGGCGCAGCCACCAGCATTACGCTGACGATTGTGATGGGCCTGATGCTGCTGGTTTACTGGCGCGCATCGCGGCTGCTGAATAAGAAGGTGGAACTCGAATGATCGGTCGACTGCTTCGTGGCGGTTTTATGACCGCTATCTACGCGTACCTGTATATTCCAATCATCATCTTGATTGTGAACTCCTTTAACAGTTCGCGCTTTGGCATCAACTGGCAGGGCTTTACCACCAACTGGTACAGCCTGCTGATGAATAACGACAGCCTGTTGCAGGCGGCACAGCACTCGCTGACGATGGCGGTGTTCTCGGCCACCTTTGCCACGATCATCGGCTCGCTAACGGCAGTGGCGCTGTATCGCTATCGTTTTCGCGGTAAACCGTTTGTCAGCGGCATGCTGTTCGTCGTCATGATGTCGCCGGATATTGTAATGGCGATTTCACTGCTGGTGCTGTTTATGCTGCTCGGCATCCAGTTGGGCTTCTGGTCGTTGCTGTTTTCGCATATCACCTTTTGCCTGCCCTTCGTGGTCGTTACCGTTTACTCGCGCCTGAAAGGGTTTGACGTGCGGATGCTGGAAGCGGCAAAAGACCTTGGAGCCAGTGAAGTCACGATTTTGCGTAAGATCATTCTGCCGCTGGCAATGCCTGCGGTCGCGGCTGGCTGGTTGCTCAGTTTCACCCTGTCGATGGATGACGTGGTGGTTTCGTCATTCGTCACCGGGCCTGGCTATGAGATTCTGCCATTGAAAATTTACTCAATGGTAAAAGTCGGCGTTTCGCCGGAAGTTAACGCGCTGGCAACGATTTTGTTGGTTCTGTCGCTGGTTATGGTCATCGCCAGCCAGCTTATTGCTCGTGATAAAACCAAGGGCCGTTGAGGCCCACTATTCAGGGGACGTTAAATGAAAAAATGGTCACGCCACCTGCTCGCGGCGGGTGCTCTGGCACTGGGCATGAGCGCCGCTCACGCTGATGACAACAACACGCTCTATTTCTACAACTGGACCGAGTATGTTCCACCAGGACTGCTGGAACAGTTCACTAAAGAGACGGGCATTAAGGTTATCTATTCGACCTACGAGTCGAATGAAACCATGTATGCCAAGCTGAAAACGTATAAAGACGGCGCCTACGACCTGGTGGTGCCTTCCACCTATTACGTCGATAAAATGCGTAAAGAGGGCATGATCCAGAAGATCGACAAAACGAAGTTAACCAACTTCCACAACCTCGATCCTGAAATGCTCAACAAACCGTTTGACCCGAATAACGACTACTCCATCCCGTATATCTGGGGCGCAACGGCAATTGGCGTTAACAGCGACGAAATTGACCCGAAAACCGTCACCAGTTGGGCTGACCTGTGGAAGCCTGAGTATAAAGGCGGCCTGCTGCTGACTGACGATGCGCGTGAAGTGTTCCAGATGGCGCTGCGTAAGCTGGGTTACTCCGGCAACACCACCGATCCTAAAGAGATTGAAGCGGCGTATAACGAACTGAAAAAACTGATGCCAAATGTGGCGGCGTTCAACTCCGACAACCCGGCTAACCCGTATATGGAAGGCGAAGTCAACCTGGGGATGGTGTGGAACGGTTCTGCGTACGTTGCACGTCAGGCGGGGACGCCGCTTGAGGTTATCTGGCCGAAAGAAGGCGGTATTTTCTGGATGGACAGCCTTTCTATTCCGGCGAACGCCAAAAACAAAGAAGGCGCGCTGAAGCTGATCAACTTCCTGCTGCGCCCGGATGTGGCGAAAGAAGTGGCGGAAACCATCGGTTATCCGACGCCGAACCTGGCCGCACGTAAGCTGTTAAGCCCTGAAGTGGCAAATGATAAATCACTCTACCCTGATGCCGACACCATCAACAAAGGGGAATGGCAGAACGACGTGGGTTCCGCCAGTGCTATCTATGAAGAGTATTATCAGAAGCTGAAAGCGGGACGCTAATTCAGCGTTGTAAAAAATGCCCGATAGCGCTGCGCTTATCGGGCCTGGACAAATGCGAACCGTAGGCCGGATAAGGCATTCGCCGCCATCCGGCAAAAAAATCACAGTCCTTTCAATAATTTCTCAATAAACACCGGTACGACCTGGCTTGCCGGGCCATAATATTTCTCTTCAAACTCGCTGCCAACCTGGCTTGGTTCAAGGTTTAGCTCGACCGTATGCGCGCCGTGCAGGCGGGCCTCATGCACAAACCCGGCCGCCGGATAAACATGCCCGGATGTTCCGATAGCGATAAACACATCCGCCATCGCCAGCGCCATATAGATCTCATCCATGCCAAGCGGCATTTCACCAAACCACACGACGTGCGGGCGAAGCGAAGCCGGGAACTGGCAGCAATGGCACTTATCGTCTGAGGTCACATCGCCCGTCCAGTCCAGAATTTGCCCGCTCTGGGAGCAGCGCACTTTCAACAGCTCGCCGTGCATGTGAATGATATTCTTGTTGCCCGCGCGTTCATGCAGATTATCGATATTTTGCGTCACCAGCAGGAAACGATCGCCCAGCGCCTCTTCCAGTTTTGCCAGCGCAACATGCGCCGGGTTGGGCTGAATCTCAGGCCGCTGCAACTGCTGACGGCGGGCGTTGTAAAATGACTGAACCAGTTCTGGATCGCGGGCAAACCCTTCCGGGGTCGCCACATCCTCTACCCGATGCTCTTCCCAGAGACCATCAGCGGCGCGAAATGTACGAATGCCGGATTCGGCAGAGATTCCCGCTCCAGTAAGAACTAATACTCTTGGTTTTTCCATCATTTCCGGCACCACTCTGTCTCTGAAAAAGATTCGCTGACGCAGGCGTTCACGCAAATGGCGTTTGTTTTTACGAAAACGGCTTAATCGATGAGCCCGACGCGACTGCATAACAACCTCTTTTGATTAATCGGTAAGATGTAAGAAGGCAGCGCCGCGCATCCCGCCCGCATCACCGTGTCGCGCCCGTTCAATACGCGGTACACGAGCAACAGGAAGGAGATGACGTGGCAACCTGTCTGCCAGTTGCGTTGTTATAGCAGTGAAGTTTGATAATCCTCCCCCAATCACCACCAGATCGGGATCGACGATCGTGAGGATATTCCCCAGGCAGACCGCCAGTAAATCCAGGTAACGTTCAACATGCGCACGCGCGCGTTCATCACCTTGCTCCCACAAAGCAATAATCTCCGGCGCCTGTAGAGGTTGATGATAGTAATGCTGATACAGCCACGCAAACCCGCGGCCGGAAAGATAATTTTCGATGCAGCCCAGTTGACCGCAGCCGCAGCGACGCAGAGGAAAATCGAACCCCATCAGGGTGAGCGCATCGACAGGCAAACGCATATGACCAAACTCGCCGGTAATATAGCTGCGACCGGTGATCGGCTTACCGTTGAGCACCAGTCCGCCGCCTACGCCCGTCCCGAGGATAAGCCCCATGACCAGCGGATACTGCGTGAACTCATCATCCCAGGCTTCCGACAGTGCAAAGCAGTTCGCGTCGTTATCCAGGCGAACATCACGATCCAGCCGGGCGCTGAGATCGGCGCGGAGCGGTTTACCGCTGGCGGCCGGAACATTGGCGGCATACAGCGTTCCGTCTTCCGTTTCCGGCATCCCGGGAATACCAATGCCCACGGAGCCTTTTACGTCAAACTGCTGGTCGGCTTCCGCCACCAGATCGCAGACCGCCGTTAAAAAAGCCTCATAGCCTTCGCGTGGCGTCGGTACGCGTTTTTCCCAGCGCAAACGTCGCTCGTTATCAAACACGCCTAAGGCAATTTTTGTCCCGCCAATGTCAAACCCGTAATGCATCACGCACCGCTCCTTGTTCTTATGTACTGCGACTACTGGCCGCTTAACACTCTCGCGGGGTCAATATTGCTGGCGCGTCGCGCCGGATACCAGCTCGCCAACAAGCTCAGCAACAATGCCGTAACCAGTACGTAAATAACGTCCAGCCAGTGTAATTCGGATGGCAGGAAGTCGATAAAATAGATGTCTCCAGAAAGGAACTGATGCCCTATCAGCTTTTCGATGCCTTCGATAATAGGGGTCAGTTGCAACGAGACGACCACGCCAATCGCCACACCGCACAGACTGCCGAGCAGACCCGCCAGCAGCCCATACCAGACGAAAATGGCGCGGATTAGGCCATCTTTCGCCCCTAAGGTTCTTAATACCGCGATATCGCCGCTCTTATCTTTTACCGCCATCACCAGCGTCGAAACGATGTTGAAGCAGGCCACGCCGATCACCAGCACCATCGCCAGATACATGATGGCGCGGATCATCTGAATATCATGGTACATATAGCCGTAAGTACCGATCCAGCTCTTAATGTAAACGTAACTGTCGGTCACTTCGCCAGCGTCCCGAACCAATTTATTGGCGTTAAAGACATCGTTGACCTTAATCGCGATGCCGGACACGCTGGCCCCCATATCCAGGTACTGCTGCGCGTCTTCCATAGGGATCATGGCAAAGCTGTGATCGAGCTGACCGCTCAGTTGCAGAATCCCCGTCACATGCAGACGTACTCGCTTAGGCTGCTGCAATTTATGATCGGCGCTGGCATTGGGGATCATGATCGACACCCAGTCGCCCTGCTTCACTTTCAGCGCATCGGCAACGCCCTTGCCAATGATGATCTGCTGCTCGCCCGCCCTGAAGTTATCCCAGGCATGGTTTTGCACAAACGACGGCAGCGCGCTCAAGCGCTGTTCCTGTTCCGGGTCCACGCCCTTCACCTGGATTGCGCGCAGATTCGCCCCGCTCTCCACCAGCCCGGTAAAGTTGATATAGGGCGCTGCCGCTGCAATCCCCTGTACGTGCTGCACTTTTTCCAGCGCTTCGCGCCAGTGAGTCCACGGCTGATTCACCGCTTCAATTTCACCATGCGGCACCACGGCCAGAATACGGTTGTTCAGCTCGCGCTCAAAACCGTTCATCGCGCTTAAGCCGACAATCAGTACCGCCACGCCCAGCGCGATGCCGATAGTCGAGATAACGGAAATCAGCGACACCATACCGCCGCGTCGACGACCACGACTAAAGCGCAAGCCAATCAATAACGATAAAGGCGAAGCCATTACTCAGCTCCCATCAGGCTCAGTTCTGCCGTCAGCAGACCGTCGCGCATTTCAAGCTGACGGCTCATTCGCTTCGCCAGCTGCAAATCGTGAGTCACTACCAGAAACGCCGTTCCCTGAGCGCGATTGAGTTCACCCAGAAGCTGGAAAATACTGTCGGCATTGCGCGCATCCAGGTTGCCGGTCGGTTCATCCGCCAGCACCAGGCGCGGATTGTTGACCAGCGCTCGGGCGATGGCGACACGCTGACGCTCGCCGCCGGAAAGTTCGGATGGACGATGGTTAGCACGGTGATCCAGCCCCACCGCCTGCAACATTTCACGCGCCCGCTCGGTAATTTCAGCCGGTTTTTTCTTGCCGATCAGCAGCGGCATCGCGACGTTTTCCAGCGCGGTGAAATCCGGCAGCAGGTGATGGAACTGATAAATAAAGCCAAGCTTCTGGTTGCGCAGTTCCGCTTTCGCCGCCGACGAGAGTTTGCTCATCGGCTGGCCGCTAAAAATGACATCGCCCGACGTCGGCGTATCCAGGCCGCCCAGCAGGTGCAGGAGCGTACTTTTCCCGGAGCCGGAGCTGCCGACAATCGCCATCATTTCGCCTTCGCCAATGCTGAAGCTGACATCGTGCAGCACGTCGGTTTGCACGGAGCCTTCCTGATAGCGTTTGCACAGGTTGTCGCATTGCAACAGGATCTTATTCATAACGTAAAGCCTCAGCGGGTTGGGTGGCGGCAGCGCGCCAGGAAGGATACAGCGTGGACAATAACGCGATGGCCATCGCCACCAGCGCAATAACAACAACCTGTAGCGGTTCAATCGCCACCGGCAGCGCAGCGCCATCCAGGAATGCACCAATGATCGGCATCAGGTTATTCAGTTGGCTGGCCAGCAATGCGCCCAGCACTGCCCCCAGCAGCGCGCCGATAATCCCGGCGCTGGCGCCCTGAACCATAAACACCATCATGATCTGGCGCGGCGTCAGCCCCTGGGTTTGTAAAATAGCCACTTCGCCCTGCTTCTCCATCACCATTAAACCTAACGAAGTAATAATATTAAACGCCGCCACGGCGACAATCAGGCTTAACAGCAAACCCATCATGTTTTTTTCCATGCGCACGGCCTGGAACAGCTCGCCTTTTCGCTCACGCCAGTCCTGCCATTTCGTCCCCTCCGGCAGCGTCTGCTGGCTGAGGGTATCCACCTTCAGCGGCTCATTAAGCCACAAGCGCCAGCCGGTGATATTGCCCGCCGGGTAGCGCATCAGGCGCGACGCATCCTGAATATTGGTCAGCATCTGGTAGCCATCCACTTCGCTGTTCGCCGCGAAGGTGCCAATCACCGTAAACAGGCGCTGGCTCGGCAGCCGTCCCATTGGCGTGAACTGGCTGGCGGAAGGCACCATCACGCGAATTTGATCGCCGCGATTGACGCCCAACTGCCCGGCAAGCTGCTCGCCGAGGATGACATTATACTTGCCCGCTTCAAGAGAGGTTTGCTTCACATTGACCAGAAACGGCGTTAGGGGATCTTTTTGCGCCGGGTCGATACCCAGCATCACGCCCACGGCGACGCTACGCGCGCTTTGCAGCACGACATCTCCCGTGGTAAGCGGCGCGATACGGTTGACGCCATTCAACGTAACCGCTTTTTCGGGTATCTGCTGTGGATTAAGGGAGCCCTGCTCAGACGAGAGAATTGCCTGCGGCATCAGGCCAAGGATGTTGTTTTGCAGTTCACGTTCAAAACCATTCATCACCGACAATACCGTGACCAGCGCCATCACCCCGAGAGTAATGCCAATGGTGGAAAGCCAGGAGACGAAACGACCGAAACGATCTGCTGCACGCCCACGCATATAACGCAGGCCAATAAATAGAGCGACAGGTTGGTACATGAAATCCGTCTGGTTGCTGTTAGCAAAGCCCTGAGTATATAAGCGAAAGCGGAATGGGTAAATGACTGAACCGTAAGTGTTCGTCAGCGTAATTCTGAAAAGTATCAAGAAATCAACTTCCTGAAGATACCTGCCTTGATACTCACCCTTGACCCTGATCTTTATCTTAAAAAAATAAAATACAGAATGTTACGCATTACAACACCGATCCCCGCCCGCAGGATCACAGGCTATGTTGAATAACACGAGTACGCCGTCCTGATGAAACAAAAAGAATTGTGGATCAACCAAATCAAAGGGTTATGCATCTGCCTGGTGGTCATTTATCACTCTGTGATTACGTTCTATCCCCACCTGACCGCTTTCCAGTATCCGTTATCGGAGATTCTGACGAAATGCTGGATCTACTTTAACCTCTATCTGGCGCCGTTTCGTATGCCGGTGTTTTTCTTTATTTCCGGGTATCTGATCCGCCGCTATATTGACAGCATGCCCTGGGGAACCTGTATTGATAAACGGATCTGGAGCATTGTCTGGGTACTGGCGCTCTGGGGAGTGGCGCAATGGCTGGCGCTTAGCTGGCTCAACCACTGGCTGGCGCCCGAACGCGACATCAACAATGCCTCCAACGCCGCTTATGCCGGGTCCGTCGGCGAGTTTATTCACGGAATGCTGACGGCCAGCACCAGCCTCTGGTATCTGTATGCGCTGGTTGTCTATTTTGTGCTGTGTAAAGTCTTCAGCCAATGGGCAAAACCACTGTTCGTACTGTTTGTACTGCTGAGCGTGACGATAAACTTCGTGCCGACGCCGTGGTGGGGAATGAACAGCGTGATCCGCAACCTGCCTTACTACAGCCTCGGCGCCTGGTTTGGCGCCACGCTGATGGAGTGGATTAAGCATGTCCCACTGCGTCGTTATGCTATCGCGTTTGCGGGCATTGCGCTGCTCGCCGTCATCGCCTAGCTGGCTCATGTATCCCTGCTGCTCTCACTGGTGTCGATTGTGCTGATCATGAAGCTTTTCTATCAGTATGAGCAGCGCTTCGGCATGCGTTCTTCCAGCCTGCTGAATGTCATCGGCTCAAACACTATTGCTATCTATACAACCCACCGTATCCTGGTCGAAGCGTTCAGCTTAACGTTGATTCCGAAAATCAACGGCGCGGCATGGTCGCCGCAGCTTGAGTTTGCTCTGCTGTTGGTTTACCCCTTTGCCAGTCTGCTGATTTGCACGCTGACGGGCCTTACCGTCCGAAAAATTTCGCAACGCCTGTTTGCCGATCTCTTCTTCTCTCCGCCTTCACTCCCCGCCGTTACCAGCTATTCGCGTTAATCTTTTCGCCCCCTCCCGGGGGCGAATCAATTTGCTAAAGAGAAACGATCACGGATAATAAAGAGCATTGCTTATCAGTGATATGCCCCCATAGTGTGGTGTATACCCAATAGAGATCCTGCAACCACTATGCCTGAACAACAACGTTATACTCTGCCAACCAAACCCGGCGATCAGCGCCAGTTGGGTGAGCTTACCGGCGCCGCCTGCGCCACGCTGGTGGCGGAGATTGCCGAGCGCCATGCTGGCCCAATCGTGCTTATTGCACCTGACATGCAAAACGCCCTGCGCCTGCATGACGAAGTTCGCCAGTTCACCGACCAACTGGTGATGAATCTGGCGGACTGGGAAACGCTCCCTTACGACAGCTTTTCCCCACACCAGGAAATCATCTCTTCACGCCTGTCCACGCTTTACCAGTTGCCGTCAATGCAGCGCGGCGTATTGATTGTTCCGGTAAATACGCTGATGCAGCGCGTTTGCCCGCACAGTTATTTGCACGGCCACGCCCTGGTGATGAAAAAGGGTCAGCGTTTGTCGCGCGACGCCCTGCGCGCACAGCTGGATAGCGCGGGCTATCGCCATGTTGATCAGGTCATGGAACACGGTGAATACGCCACTCGCGGCGCGCTGCTGGATCTGTTTCCGATGGGCAGCGAACAGCCCTATCGTCTTGATTTTTTTGATGATGAAATCGACAGCTTGCGCCTGTTTGATGCCGATACCCAGCGTACGCTGGAAGAAGTCGACGCCATCAATTTGCTGCCCGCGCATGAATTTCCGACCGATAAAACGGCCATCGAGCTGTTCCGCAGCCAGTGGCGTGACACATTTGAAGTTAAACGCGACGCCGAGCATATTTACCAGCAGGTCAGTAAAGGCACGCTGCCTGCCGGGATCGAATACTGGCAGCCGCTGTTCTTCAACGAGCCGCTGCCGCCTCTGTTCAGCTACTTCCCGGCGAACACGCTGCTGGTGAATACCGGCGCGCTGGAAAACAGCGCTGAACGCTTCCAGGCCGATACCCTGGCGCGTTTTGAAAACCGTGGCGTCGATCCTATGCGCCCACTTTTGCCGCCGGAATCCCTGTGGCTGCGGGTCGATGAGCTGTTCTCCGAACTCAAACGCTGGCCCCGCGTACAGTTAAAAACCGAACATCTGCCAGGTAAGGCGGCGAATACCAATCTGGGTTTCCAGAAACTGCCGGATCTGGCGGTACAGGCGCAGCAAAAAGCGCCGCTGGACGCGCTGCGTAGATTTCTTGAATCCTTCAACGGGCCGGTCATTTTCTCCGTAGAAAGCGAAGGCCGCCGCGAAGCGCTCGGGGAACTGCTCGCCCGTATTAAAATTTCACCCAAACGAATTTTGCGCCTGGATGAAGCGCTCGACGCCGGACGTTACCTGATGATTGGCGCTGCGGAGCATGGCTTCATTGATACGCAGCGTAATCTGGCGCTTATTTGCGAGAGCGATTTGCTGGGTGAACGCGTTGCGCGTCGCCGTCAGGACTCACGTCGCACGATTAACCCCGACACGCTGATCCGCAACCTGGCGGAACTGCATCCTGGCCAGCCGGTGGTACACCTTGAGCATGGTGTGGGGCGTTATGCGGGTATGACGACGCTGGAAGCCGGCGGCATCAAGGGCGAGTACCTGATGCTCACCTACGCCAACGACGCCAGACTGTACGTACCGGTGTCATCTTTGCATCTCATCAGCCGCTATGCCGGAGGCGCCGAAGAGAACGCGCCGCTGCATAAACTGGGCGGCGACGCCTGGTCTCGCGCCCGACAGAAAGCCGCGGAGAAAGTGCGCGACGTAGCGGCAGAGCTACTGGATATTTACGCCCAGCGCGCGGCAAAAGAAGGTTTCGCCTTTAAGCACGATCGCGAGCAGTATCAACTGTTCTGCGACAGCTTCCCGTTCGAAACCACGCCAGACCAGGCGCAGGCCATTAACGCCGTCCTGAGCGACATGTGCCAACCGCTGGCAATGGATCGTCTGGTGTGCGGCGACGTCGGCTTCGGGAAAACCGAAGTGGCGATGCGCGCCGCGTTCCTAGCGGTGGAAAACCACAAACAGGTCGCGGTGCTGGTGCCTACCACCCTGCTGGCGCAACAGCATTTCGATAACTTCCGCGACCGCTTCGCCAACTGGCCGGTGCGCATCGAAATGCTCTCCCGTTTCCGTAGCGCCAAAGAGCAAGCGCAGATCCTTGAGCAGGTCGCTGAGGGGAAAATCGACATTCTGATCGGCACTCATAAGCTGCTGCAAAGCGATGTGAAATTAAAAGATTTGGGCTTGCTGATTGTCGATGAAGAGCACCGTTTCGGCGTGCGGCATAAAGAGCGCATCAAGGCAATGCGCGCCGACGTCGATATTCTGACGCTGACGGCAACGCCAATCCCTCGTACGCTCAACATGGCGATGAGCGGTATGCGCGATCTGTCGATCATTGCCACACCGCCCGCCCGTCGTCTGGCGGTAAAAACCTTCGTCCGCGAATATGACAACCTGGTGGTGCGCGAGGCTATCCTGCGTGAAGTTCTGCGCGGCGGCCAGGTGTATTATCTGTATAACGACGTGGAGAATATCCAGAAAGCCGCGGACCGACTGGCGGAACTGGTGCCGGAAGCCCGCATCGCGATTGGTCACGGGCAGATGCGCGAGCGCGAACTTGAGCGCGTTATGAACGACTTCCACCACCAGCGCTTTAACGTTCTGGTGTGTACCACCATTATCGAAACCGGTATTGATATTCCAACCGCGAACACGATCATCATTGAGCGCGCCGACCATTTCGGCCTGGCGCAGCTCCACCAGCTACGTGGTCGCGTTGGACGTTCGCACCATCAGGCGTATGCCTGGCTGCTGACGCCGCATCCAAAAGCGATGACGACCGACGCGCAAAAACGTCTGGAAGCCATTGCCTCGCTGGAGGATTTGGGCGCCGGTTTTGCGCTGGCGACCCACGACCTCGAAATTCGCGGCGCTGGCGAGCTGCTTGGCGAAGATCAGAGCGGGCAGATGGAGACTATCGGCTTCTCGCTGTATATGGAGCTGCTGGAAAACGCCGTGGATGCGCTGAAAGCCGGACGTGAGCCGTCGCTGGAAGACCTCACCAGCCAGCAGACGGAAGTCGAACTGCGTATGCCGTCGCTGCTGCCGGATGATTTTATCCCGGATGTGAATACGCGTCTGTCGTTCTATAAACGCATTGCCAGTGCGAAAAACGAAAACGAGCTGGAGGAGCTCAAGGTAGAGCTGATCGACCGTTTCGGCCTGCTGCCTGACCCGGCGCGCAATCTGCTGGATATCGCGCGTCTGCGCCAACAGGCACAGAAGCTGGGCATTCGAAAACTGGAAGGCAACGAGAAAGGCGGTACGATTGAGTTTGCCGAGAAAAATCACGTTAACCCAACCTGGCTGATTGGTCTGTTGCAAAAACAACCGCAGCACTTCCGCCTCGACGGCCCGACACGCCTGAAGTTTATTCAGGATCTGGCGGAGCGTAAAACGCGTATGGACTGGGTGCGCCAGTTTATGGCGCAACTGGAAGAAAACGCGGCGGCGTAACGCTCTACGACGCCGGATGGCGGCGCAAGCGCCTTATCCGGCCTACGGGAAGCATATCCTGTAGGCCCGGTAAGCGCAGCGCCACCGGGCACATCGCCTTATCCGACCTACGGGAAGCATACCCTGTAGGCCCGGTAAGCGCAGCACCACCGGGCGTAATGCCCTCTGCCATCCCCGCGTTTTCGCCCACATTTACAACACTTTGCACTTCTCTTGCACTTCAAGACATGACAACCCGCCATAATGATCATTGACTCAATTTATTACAATAACCCTTTTATTTGTGATGATAATGAATAACATGCGACTTTCCCGCTGGCTGGCGTTTTTTACGCTCGCCGCGTCCGTAGCGCTGGCGATACCGGCGCAGGCGAACACATGGCCGCTTCCTCCTCCCGGCAGCAAACTGGTGGGCGAGAATACATTTCACGTTGTCGAAAACAACGGCGGCTCGCTGGAGGCGATTGCTAAAAAATACAATGTCGGTTTTTTAGCGTTGCTACAGGCAAACCCGGGCGTTGATCCTTACGTTCCCCGCGCGGGCAGCGTTCTGACCATCCCTCTGCAAACCTTACTGCCGGATGCGCCGCGCGAAGGTATTGTGATTAACCTCGCCGAATTGCGTCTGTATTACTACCCTCCCGGAAAAAATTCGGTGACCGTGTATCCAATCGGTATCGGTCAACTGGGTGGCGATACGTTGACGCCAACGATGGTCACTACCGTCTCGGATAAGCGCGCGAACCCAACCTGGACGCCTACGGCGAATATCCGCGCCCGTTACAAGGCTCAGGGAATAGACCTCCCTGCCGTGGTTCCCGCCGGGCCGGATAACCCAATGGGCCATCATGCGATCCGCTTAGCGGCTTATGGCGGCGTCTACTTGCTGCACGGCACGAATGCTGATTTCGGTATCGGGATGCGCGTCAGTTCCGGCTGTATTCGCCTGCGTGACGGTGATATTGAGACGCTGTTCCGTCAGGTCACGCCAGGTACGAAGGTCAACATTATTAATACGCCGATCAAAGCGTCCGTTGAACCTGGCGGCATGCGCCTGGTAGAAGTCCACCAGCCGTTATCGAAGAATATTGATGACGATCCGCAAATATTGCCGATCGTATTGAACGGTCAAATGCAGGCTTTCAAAGATGCCGCACAGACCGATGCCGCCGTTATGGAGCATGTTATGGAAGTGCGTTCAGGAATGCCGGTCGATGTCACCCGCCATCCCGGGATAACGCAGCAGTCGATGTAACGTCGGATAATAAAAAAGCCCCGCTCAGACAGCGGGGCTTTTTTGTGGCAGTAGCAGTGGCATTAATGAGGGTTAATGCTTATTTGTAGATAACCGCAGTCCCGTGGAGGGTGTTAGGACCGGTTACCGAAGTAATGCGGAAAGATTTCGCGCCCATTTCATCCGCTTTTTGCGCCAGTTGATCTTCCAGAGATCCCAGGTTAGTCCCGGCGGTTGCGGAAATGGTGCCCACTTTCTGTTGATCTACAGGCGTCGCCTGAACTTCAACAGCAGCGAAACTTGCGAAAGAGAGTGAACTCAGTACAGCGGCAGCAATGAGGGTTTTTACGTTTTTCATGATAGTGACCTTTAGCAGATGAACGGTGTCGAATATTTACTTAACGATCGATAGGTAAATCATAGATGTGATCCATGTCACACGTCAACACTTTTTTATAACGATCATTATATAAATTAAAAAGAACTTATTTTTCATATCAATACAGGTGAATTATTTTTCTTCTGAATGCGCTGGAGACTGAGCGGGATTATTTTTATAATGGTTGTTCAACAAACCCAACAAGGTACAACGGCATCATGACAACTGACTCGACAGGTTGCGTAAAAAAAAGCCGTGGCCGACCAAAAGTGTTCGACAGGGAAGCCGCGCTTGATAAGGCCATGACACTCTTCTGGCAGCACGGCTATGAAGCAACATCGCTCGCCGACCTCGTGGAAGCGACCGGCGCAAAAGCGCCCACGCTGTACGCAGAATTTACGAACAAGGAAGGGTTGTTCCGCGCAGTGCTGGACCGCTATATCAGCCGCTTTGCGGCAAAACATGAGGCCCAGCTCTTTTGTGAAGAAAAAAGCGTTGAGTCCGCGCTGGAAGACTATTTCACCGCCGTCGCGACATGCTTCACCAGTAAAGACACCCCTGCCGGGTGCTTTATGATCAACACGTCCGCCACACTGGCCGCCTCCTCCCGTGAAATCGCCCATACGGTGAAATCCCGCCACGCGATGCAGGAGCAGACGCTGACCCAGTTTTTGCGCCAGCGGCAGGAGCGCGGGGAAATTCCGGCGCACTGCAATCCACAAACGCTGGCGGAATATCTGAACTGTATTTTACAAGGAATGTCGATCAGCGCGCGTGAAGGCGCGACGTTTGACAAGCTGATGCAGATAACCCGCACCACCCTACGGCTGTGGCCGGAGATGCTGAAGGCTTAGCGCCTGACCGTCTGATAAAAAAAGCCCCTCAGCCTGAGCGAATGAGGGGCTAACGTGCAGAGTACAGCTTTTTTTACGCGTCGTTATTCAGAATCAATTGACCGTTATTATCCAGCGGGATTTGCGTTCCGGGATCTTTATCCATGCGGATTTTCCCCTGCTGATCGCCAATCTTGTAAGTGACGTCATAGCCCAGCATTTTCTCTGACTTGTCATACACCGTTTTACAACGCTGCTGCGTAGAGGTGTAGGTGTCATTTTCCTGCATTGATCCCTGGATTTGGTTACCGGCGTACCCTCCGCCCAGCGCCCCAACGACGGTCGCCACATCTTTACCACGGCCACCGCCGAACTGATGACCAATCACGCCGCCAGCAACCGCGCCAAGCACCGAACCGGCAATGCGATTTTCGTCCTGAACAGGTTTGCGGTGCGTGACCGTCACGTTGCGGCATTCCTGACGCGGTGTTTTGACGGTTTCTTTTATGGGTGTGGCTGATACGACTTGCGCATATTTCGGGCTACGGTCAAAAACGTTCAGACTGGCCACTGCCGCCACACCCAGCGCAGCAGCTACGCCAATCCCTATACCCGCCAACATTGATTTATTCACGGGAATTCCTCCTTTTTTGCTATTAGTAACAATTTTGCAACCAGCAGTGGGGTTAAGCAAATCAGAAAGAGGATGAAAAGTGCGGGGTTATGCGGCAAACAGACACGATTCAGAGAACTCTGAAGCAGATGGCGCGATTAAATTGCCGGATGGCGGCCGATGGCCTTATCCGGCCTACATGCAGTGCGAGCCGTAGGCCTGATAAGCGAAGCGCCATCAGGCGATACGGTAAGGATTAATGCAGTTTCAGACGCGGGCGAATCACACGGTTAATGCTGCCTACTAACATCATTAACCCGGTTTTAAAGTAACCGTGCAGCGCAATCTGGTGCATACGGTAAAGCGAAATGTAAACAAAACGCGCAATACGCCCTTCCACCATCATTGAACCGCGCATCAGGTTCCCCATCAGGCTGCCGACAGTCGAGAAATTAGAGAGCGATACCAGCGAACCGTGATCTTTATAAACGTAGTCTTTCATCGGTTTGCCTTTCATCTGCGCCAGAATATTATTCAGTGCGCAGCTTGCCATCTGATGCGCGGCCTGTGCGCGCGGCGGCACAAAGCCCCCTTCAGGACGTGCGCAGGAAGCACAGTCGCCGATGGCATAAACATCCGGGTCTCGGGTGGTTTGCAGCGTCGGTTCAACCACTAACTGGTTGATGCGGTTAGTTTCCAGCCCGCCAATGTCTTTCAGGAAATCAGGCGCTTTAATCCCTGCCGCCCACACCATCAGGTCAGCTTTGATGTGTTCGCCATCTTTCGTGTGCAGGCCGCCTTCGTCTGCGCTGGTCACCATCGTCTGAGTCAGTACGCGTACGCCCAGTTTGGTCAGTTCGCTATGCGCCGCAGCGGAAATACGCGGCGGCAGCGCAGGCAGAATGCGCTCACCGGCTTCAACCAGCGTCACGTTCAGCGCTTCGTTAGTCAGGCCTTTGTAGCCGTAGCTGTGCAGCTGTTTCACAGCGTTATGCAGTTCCGCAGAAAGCTCCACGCCCGTTGCGCCGCCACCGACAATCGCAATGTTGACCTTACCGCTAACACCCATGCAGGAAGAGTATTTCAGGAACAGGTTCAGCATTTCCTGATGGAAGCGACGCGCCTGATGCGGGTTGTCCAGGAAAATACAGTGTTCTTTAACGCCAGGGGTGTTGAAGTCGTTAGAGGTACTGCCCAGCGCCATCACCAGGGTGTCGTACGCGATTTTACGCTCAGGAACCAACAGTTCCCCTTTCTCGTCACGCAGTTCCGCAATGGTGATCGTTTTCGCTTCACGATCGATATCCATAACCGAACCCAACTGGAACTGGAAACCATGATTACGCGCATGCGCCAGGTAGCTCAGAGCGTCCACGCCTTCGTCCAGTGAACCGGTCGCCACTTCATGCAGCAACGGCTTCCACAGATGGCTGTGGTTTCTGTCCACCAGCGTGATTTTTGCCTTTTTCTTACGACCCAGTTTTTTACCCAACTGAGTCGCCATTTCAAGCCCGCCAGCACCGCCGCCGACAATCACGATCTTTTTCAATGGTGTAGTCAACGTGACCCCCCCTTAAATTTATTAACCAATTGTTAAGTAAAAGTTATAAATATAGCCTTTAATTAACAATAAGTTACGGTAATGCAAAGTGACTTCGCTAGTGAGAATAACACGAACGGTGCATTGGTCATACCAAAATTGATGTACATCAAGTTTTCTCGCTGAAAAGATAGACAACCCTGCCTGAATGCTCATAAAAAAACCAGCCCGAAGGCTGGTTTCTGAGGGGGGTGATCGGGTTATAACGGCTTAACCTAACGTTTTAAACGCTTTTATCCTCTGTAAATGAGGAGAGATATTCTTAAATTTATGGGTCTGCTCTTCGTCCCAGACAATTTCATAGAAATGATGCAGCTCTTTTGCCGAACGATGGCTGTCCAGCGCTTCATCATGCCGGGACAGGATCACCAGGCAGCGATCGCGGTTTTTTTCGCGGAAATTGGTGACGCATTTCGTTGCGATATCGGCATACTCTTCCGGGCGGTCGATTTTGCCTTCCATGTTCTCATAGGGGAACAGATTAGGGTTGAATACCACCTGGCGTATGTCGCACAGGAAGCCAATCCGCTCCGCCCAATACCCACCCAGTCCTACGCCACAAATTAATGGCCGATCGTCCACATTCAGTTGCAACATTTTATCTACTTCTTTCAGCAGATGCTGCATGTCATGTTTGGGATGCCGTGTGCTATAGCTGATCAGTCTGACATCCGAATCAATAAACTGTAGCTGCAACACTTTCTCGTGGTTACCCGGACTGTTGGAGTCAAAACCGTGTAAATAGATAATCATCGCATCCTCACACAAAACTCGGGTTAATGACCTGCTTTTTCTTCCTGCCAGCGTTCATTCAACTGGTTAAGCTGGGCGCTGACCGTTTTCCAGCGTGCGGAGTCCATCAACTCCTGACGCGAAAATGAACCTTTATGATACAAACGCGTAACACGTTCTGCATTGATCGGCGACAGATTATCTAACACGCTGACCGCTCCTTTACGATTATTACAGACCAGGATCATATCGCAACCCGCATCCAGCGACGCCTGCCCGCGCTCTGCGTAGCTCCCCATAATCGCCGCCCCCTCCATCGACAGGTCATCGGAGAAAATCACGCCATCAAAACCAAGTTCCTCACGCAGCACCGTTTTCAGCCAGTGCGGTGAACCACTCGCCGGACGCGGATCGACATCGCTGTATATGACGTGCGCCGGCATAATCGCATCAAGTTTGTTCCCGGTGATTAGCGAACGGAACACCGACATATCCCTGGCGCGAATTTCCGCCTCAGGACGCGGATCGGTTGGCGTTTCTTTGTGCGAATCGGCAGTGACTGCCCCGTGTCCGGGGAAGTGCTTACCGGTGGTTTTCATTCCGGCAGCATGCATCCCGTCGATAAAACGCGTCGCCATTGCCAGAGCTTTAAGCGGATCGGCATGGTAAGAACGCTCGCCAATTGCTGCGCTGATATGCCCGACATCCAGCACCGGCGCGAAACTGATATCAATGTCCATCGCGATCATCTCGCTGGCCATTAGCCACCCGGCATCCTGCGCCAGTTTGCCCCCTTCTTCCAGCCCGTGCAGCGCAGCAAAAGATTGTGCGGCTGGCAGGCGGGTAAAACCTTCACGAAAACGCTGTACGCGTCCGCCTTCCTGGTCAACCGCCACCACCAGATGATTGCGCGAAGCCACCCGAATCTGGCGGACTAACTCGCGCAGCTGCTCCGGGTCATGATAATTACGCGTAAAGAGGATCAGCCCCCCCACCAGCGGATGGGCCAGAATCTCGCGCTCTTCTGCGTCCAGCTCAAACCCTTCGACATCCAACATTACTGGACCCACACTGCTCTCCTTATCCTTTCTTTTTCAGCTGCCGCCAGGCGTCGTCGGCCAGCCTGATAAATTGTTGTTCGCCGGTTTGCTGCCAGCGGTATTCAAACCATCCGGCTTTCAGCATCATTACCCAGGGGCGCCATAACCTGACCTGCCGCCATAGCGTTTGCGGACAGATATGCGCAACGGCGGCATAGGATCTCACCAGCCGTTGATGCTGCCGCTCATCCTCTACCCATACGGCGGCCAGCTCCAGAGCGACATCGCCGTCCCCGGCGTATTCCCAGTCAATCAACCGTAGCCCCGATGCCGTCTGTACCAGGTTATCGCCGTGGACATCCATATGCAAAGGCGCCAGACGCAGCGGACGAGGTTCCCGCGCCGCTCGCAGCCGTTTTAGCATCCGTAGCCAGTACGGCGTCCTGCGTGCCGGATCGCTCCCCTGCCAGTAGCGCATAAGCAGCGGTAACAGCGAAATACGCCAGCCAAAACGCGGTTGTTGATGCAGATGATACAGTAAGCCCGCCAGTTCGTCGGTATCCGGTAATCCAGATTTTACCTCTCCCTGCAAATAGTCCACCGCCATCCAGCCTGGAATATAAAAACGCGGTTTGGGAGCAAGGGTTTCCGGTAAACGTGACAACGCGTGATACTGACGCAAAAAATCAGATTCAGGCGCGAAGGGATCATGATGGCAACGGAGCACCAGACGGCGGGCGTCATGTTCAATGATGCAACTCCCGCCGCTTAATCCGTTGTGGCAGGCGGCGACGGGATGATATTGCGGGAAGTAGCGCGACAAAACGTCGTCGCGCGTCAGTAGATTATTGTTGCTGGACTGCACCTTTACCTGACCAGATTATCTCGCCAGTTTGTACCAGCATTAACTGCATTTGCAGCGATGGCGCATTGACGTTACCCGCCGCGCTGGAATAGAGCACATATTGCGCCCCTACGTTACGGGCGATGCCAATCGCTTTACTGCGCGTACCGAGGCTGTCCTGCGGTGATAAACCCAGTTGCTGCTTCGCCATCGCCAGTTGCTGCGCGGAAACCAGCGTAAATTTACCGTTATTCGCCAGCGCATTACGTAAAGTCTCTGTGGCCTCACCCGCGTTGAGCGAACCGTTGGTGCGGTTATTTACGCTATCGACCAGCAGTACGTTACCCGCCGTTACGCCATCAGCCTGGAGCATTTTTCCGACCATCGGCTGCATCGCGCTGTTCCAGTCATAATGGCGCACGCGCGGCGCAGGCTGTGCGGTCTGGTCTTCGTGTTCAATCGGGCCCGGCTGTTGCGGGATCGTCGGCACCGATGGCACGACCGGCACAGGCTGCTGCGGCTCAGCTGGCTGTTCCGGCGCCGGTTTGACTTCATCAACCGGTGCGGGTTCACGTTGCCCCACACAACCGGAGAGGAATATCGCCAGCGCGGCCACCAGTGCGTAGCGACTCATTTTCGTCATCAAAATTCACCCCTTACAAATAAAGATAAAGTCTAACCTTATGCGCCCCCAGATAATTGGCGCTGCCATACAGCGTGACCGACGAACGCGCCGGGATAGTCACACTGCGTGGCGCTTCCAGAGGATGCATTTCCAGCCCTCTGGCGTCATACCAGTAAAACCGATAATGCACGGTAACGGGTTCTTGCCTTTCGTTATAGAGGCGTGAGGATGCAGAAGGCTGAATATCGGACGTCGTCAACGCAGGCGCTTCCGCCGTGATACCGGCCGCCAGCAGCGTTGACTCCATCACCAGTGTCTGTTCATCACTGACCGGAATTTCAGGGTGTGAGCGACAACCCGCAAGCAACAGTAAGGCCAGTGATATCGCAAGGCATCCTCTGGTCATTGTCAGAGGCCTTTATGCGCCAGCATCGGCCCCAGCGCACGCCCGCCCAGCAGGTGCATATGAATGTGATAAACCTCCTGCCCGCCATGACGGTTAGTATTCATGATCAGGCGGTAGCCGTCTTCGGCAATGCCTTCCTGCCCGGCAATTTTTGCCGCGACGGTGATCATACGGCCCAGCGCCTGTTCGTGCTCCGCCGTGACATCATTAACCGTTGGGATCAGGGTATTCGGGATGATCAGAATGTGCGTGGGCGCCTGCGGCGAAATATCGCGAAATGCGGTAACCAGTTCATCCTGGTAAACGATATCCGAGGGGATTTCACGACGGATAATTTTGCTGAATATAGTTTCTTCTGCCACGACATTTTTCCTTTTTTCAAAATTAGCCATAACGTTGCGCCATGCTACGCCGAGCCACACTGCGAGTATAGAGTATGAGCGAGTTACTCACGCTCTTTCAACTTTAACCCACGATTTATTAAGCAAAAAATCTGTCAGTTGCTGCGCTTATACTCATTTCCCTCTTCTCTTTGCACCTCATAGCACTGAAACAAGATTTCATTTTCACCCGTAACATCTGTTTACAGCATTAATGCAAGTGCGTATATTTCGCATTTGCATTTTCATGCGCATTTGATGGTTAGAAAATTAAAAGGGTTCGCCATGCCATTTCATGGTTTGAACTTAACGTTCATCATTATTAGGGGTTTTTCGATGTCTTTCACAACACACACCCAGGATGAGCAGCGTCAGCCTGCCGCAGTTCCCACTCTGCTGGCAGCCTGCATCGCTATGGCATTGATGCCTTCCACCAGCTTCGCCGCTACCACAACAGAAGAAACAATCGTTGTTGATAGCGCATCACAAGCCGACACGTCCAGCGATGAAGAACAGGACTACAACGTTAAAACGACAACCGCTGGCACTAAAATGCAGATGGCGCAGCGCGATATTCCTCAGTCTGTCAGTATCATCAGCCAGCAACGCATGGCTGATCAGCAATTACAAACCCTTGGCGATGTGATGGACAGCACGCTGGGTATCAGCAGAAGCCAGTCAGACTCCGACCGCAACCTCTACTACTCACGCGGTTTCCTCATCGACAACTACATGGTCGATGGCATCCCCACCTATTTTGAATCACGCTGGAATCTTGGCGATGCCCTTTCTGACACGGCCCTGTTTGAACGTGTGGAAGTCGTACGCGGCGCAAATGGATTAATGACCGGAACCGGCAACCCTTCCGCGTCTATCAATATGATCCGCAAACATGCCACCAGCCGTGAATTCAAAGGTAATGTGTCTGCGGAATATGGAAGCTGGAACAAACAGCGTTACGTAACCGATTTACAAAGCCCGCTGACAGAAGACGGTAACGTACGTGCGCGGATTGTTGCGGGTTATCAGAACAATGACTCATGGCTGGATCGTTATAACAGCGAGAAAACATTCTTCTCCGGCATTATCGATGCCGATCTGGGGAGCACAACCAGCCTTTCCGCCGGGTATGAATATCAACGCATCGACGTTAACAGCCCGACCTGGGGCGGTTTACCTCGCTGGAATACGGATGGCAGCACCAACAAATATGACCGCTCGCGCAGTACCGCTCCAGACTGGGCTTACAACGATAAAGAATTTAATAAAGTCTTTGTCACGCTGAAGCAGCGTTTTGCGGATACCTGGCAGGCAACGCTCAACGCCACGCATTCTGAAATCAAATTCGACAGCAAAATGATGTACCTGGATGCCTATGTCAATAAAGACACCGGTATGCTGGTTGGCCCTTACGCCAACTACGGGCCAGAGTACGGTTACATTGGCGGTACGGGCTGGAACAGCGGCAAACGTAAAGTCGATGCTGTCGATCTTTTCGCCGATGGGGGCTACGACCTGTTTGGCCGTCAGCATAACCTGATGATCGGTGGAAGCTACAGCAAACAGAATAACCGCTATATGAATACCTGGGCGAACGTATTCCCGGATGAACTGGGCAATTTCTACAACTACGACGGTAACTTCCCGGAAACAAACTGGGGTCAACAAACCGTTGCCCAGGATGATACCACGCACATGAAATCGCTCTATGCAGCGACCCGCATTTCGCTGGCCGATCCGCTGCATCTGATCATCGGCGCTCGCTACACCAACTGGAGTATCGACACGCTGACCTACCGGATGGAGAAAAACCATACCACGCCATATGCCGGACTGGTGTATGACATTGATGATAACTGGTCTGCCTACGCCAGCTATACTTCCATCTTCCAGCCACAGAACTATCGTGATAGCTCGGGTAAATATCTCACCCCTATTACGGGTAATAACTATGAAGTGGGCTTGAAATCTGACTGGATGAACAGCCGCCTGACCACCACATTGTCGGTCTTCCGTATTGAGCAGGATAACGTCGGTCAGTCGACCGGTAGACCGATTTCAGGTAGTAACGGCGACACCGCGTATAAAGCGGTAGACGGAACCGTCAGCAAAGGCGTTGAATTCGAAATTAACGGCGCTATCACCGACAACTGGCAGATGACCTTCGGCGCAACGCGCTTTATCGCGGAAGATAACGAGGGAAATGCGGTGAATCCGAACTTGCCACGTACAACCGTGAAGTTGTTTACCAGCTACCGTCTGCCAGTCATGCCTGAGTTGACCGTCGGCGGTGGCGTTAACTGGCAGAACCGTGTTCACGGCAGCGACACTGTCACACCATACGGCACATGGCGCGCGGAACAAGGCAGCTATGCGTTAGTGGATCTGTTCACTCGCTACCAGGTAACCAAAAACTTCGCCGTACAGGGCAACATTAACAACCTGTTAGACAAAACCTACGACACCAATATCGATGGTTCTATTGTCTACGGCGAACCACGTAACGTCAGCATTACTGCAAGCTATCAGTTCTGATAAACGTCACTGACGAGAAGGGAGCCATCTGGCTCCCTTTTTTACGTTCTCGCAAGCCTGATGGCGGCTAACGCCTTATCAGGCCTACAACTGTGCTATAACCGTAGGCCGGATAAGCCACGCGCCATCCGGCAACACAGCGTAAAAAAGGCAGCCATTTGGCTGCCTTAGTTCTCCCCAACGTCTTACTGCTTAGCTATTGCGGATGTATTCATCCATTTCCGTTTTCAGGTTATCGGATTTCGTACCGAAAATGGCCTGAACGCCGGAACCTGCGACGACGACACCAGCTGCGCCAAGCGTCTTCAGGCCAGCCTGATCCACTTTAGCAACGTCAGCGACGCTAACGCGCAGACGGGTGATACATGCGTCGAGGTTAGTGATGTTCTCTTTACCACCAAACGCGGCGATCAGGGCCGGAGCCATTTCACTGGTTGCGCCCACTTTGCTGTCTTCGCTCGCGTCTTCACGACCCGGCGTTTTCAGATCCAGCGCTTTAATCAGCACACGGAAGACGGTGTAGTAAATAATCGCATAACCTGCACCAACAATCGGGAACAGCCACAGTTTGCTGCTGTTGCCAGACAGAACGATGAAGTCGATCAGACCGTGCGAGAACGATGTACCGTCACGCATACCCAGCAGGATACAGATCGGGAATGCCAGACCTGCCAGAATCGCGTGGATAACGTACAGGATCGGCGCAACGAACATGAAGGAGAACTCGATCGGCTCGGTGATACCGGTCAGGAACGAGGTCAACGCTGCGGAGATCATGATACCGCCCACTTTCGCGCGGTTTTCCGGTTTAGCAGAGTGCCAGATCGCGATAGCCGCAGCAGGCAGACCGTACATTTTGAACAGGAAGCCGCCGGACAGTTTGCCCGCAGTCGGGTCGCCCGCCATATAGCGAGGAATGTCGCCGTGGAACACCTGACCTGCTGCGTTGGTGTATTCACCGATCTGCATCTGGAAAGGAACGTTCCAGATATGGTGCAGACCAAACGGCACCAGGCAGCGCTCAATGAAGCCATAGATACCGAACGCCACAACCGGGTTCTGGTAAGCAGCCCACTGAGAGAACGTCTGGATAGCCGTCCCGATCGGCGGCCAAATGAAGGACAGGATCACGCCGGTGAAGATGGCAGCCAGACCAGAAATGATCGGCACAAAGCGTTTACCCGCAAAGAAGCCCAGATACTCAGGCAATTTGATACGGTAGAAGCGGTTAAACATGTACGCTGCAATCGCACCGGAGATAATCCCCCCGAGAACACCGGTATCCGCCAGGTGTTTTGCTGCGATTTCTTCAGCAGGTAAATGCAGAACCAGCGGCGCAACCACGGCCATGGTTTTGACCATGATGCCGTAAGCGACAACCGAGGCCAGAGCCGAAACGCCGTCGTTGTTGGTGAAGCCCAGTGCGACACCAATGGCGAAAATCAGCGGCATATTTGCAAAAACAGAACCGCCTGCTTCTGCCATAACGTGCGACACAACGGCTGGCAGCCAGCTGAAGTTAGCGGAACCGACGCCCAGCAGGATACCTGCGATAGGCAGTACGGATACCGGTAGCATCAGCGATTTACCGACCTTTTGCAGGTTAGCAAATGCATTCTTAAACATAATTAGGAGTGCTCCTGAGTATTTGTGCTTATACACTTCATCCTTCAAACCGCCTCAGCGTTGGCTGCGCTCGTTCATCCCAGTCACTTACTCAAGTAAGCTCCTGCAATTCACTCACTTGCCGCCCTGATGCAGCCTGAATGATTTTGTGTATTCTACGTTTTCACGCATTGGCGAGGGGGGAGAACCTCGCCGTGGACAGGGCATCTAAGCGCCCTTTATTTATTACACAGAGTAAAATAAATAAGCTCGGTTTTGTTTGACGGCTATCACGTTTCAGCTCCTGACAGCCATAAAACCATCACATTCTGACAAAATGAGTGTCTGAATGTTACAATTCGCTCATTCACCGCCCATTTTGTGGCGGTGAACTTTACTCGCTTTAAATATTAATTACGAGCTTTAAAAAAAACTCAGTTAACGGGTTGATTGCAGGCGAGAAGCGTCGATGTGGAACAAGCGGGCAAAGTTTTCAGTGGTTGCCTGCGCCAGTTCTTCAACGGCAACACCCTTCAATACGGCCATATACTCTGCGACATCGCGAACCATTGCAGGCTGGTTCTCTTTACCACGATGTGGCACCGGAGCAAGATAAGGAGAGTCCGTCTCAACCAGCAGACGATCCAGAGGAACATAGCGGGCGGCATCACGTAACTGCTCGGCGTTGCGGAAGGTCACGATCCCGGAAAAAGAGATATAAAACCCAAGATCCAATAATTTACCCGCCGTCTCTCTGTCCTCTGTAAAACAGTGTAGTACGCCACCGCAATCCGTCACTTTTTCTTCGCGCAAAATCGCCAGCGTATCGGCACGTGCGTCACGGGTATGCACAATCACGGGTTTATTTAATTCACGGCCAATCTGAATATGGTTAATGAAGGATTCTTGCTGGCGAACTTTTGTTTCCGGCGTATAAAAATAATCCAGCCCGGTCTCCCCCATGGCCACCACGCCTTCTTCAGCGGCAAAGCGACGCAGGTCTTCCACATCGTATGTTTCATCCTGGTTTAACGGGTGTACGCCGCAGGAAAACACAACGTTATCCCGCTCGCCAACCAGTTCGCGCATACTCCGGTATCCGGGCAGGGTTGTCGCCACCGCCAGGCAGAACTTCACCTCGCGCGCGGCGGCTTTTGCCAGCACGTCATCCACGTCCTTATGCAGAGATTGATAATCCAGGCCATCAAGATGGCAGTGTGAGTCGACTAAAAACATAATGTCTCTCTCAAAGATGGGAAACAGGCAACACGGCGCCTGGTTGCAGGTAATGCTCTATGCGGAGAATAAGATCGGTTAATACCAGTTCGCGGTTTAATCCGGTCACGTTAATCAGCTGTTCGCGACAATGGCAGACATCACTGAGTATGGCCTGGATGCGTGCGACGGATAACCGTTCAGCTATCGACGCCACCAGCGTTCCGGCATCCTGATTTGTCAGGCTAGAAGTGCCATACCGGTATTTAAGGGCATCCATAAGCAGCGTTGCCAGCCAGTGTAAACGTACGGCGGCCTGTTCGTGATTCAACACCGACAGAAGGATATACCAGTCGCCAGATTGCAGCGTATTCGCCAGCGCTTCGCAAAGCGCGTTACGATGCGCCCAGCTGTCGGCCTGCAACAACGCCAGAGCGGCGCCGGGAGCCCCTGCGCTCAGGCGCAGCGCCGCCAGCAACGTCTCTTGTGACATTGTCACTTCACGAGAAAGCCAGGAAACAGCGTATTGTTCAGATGGCGGCGCAAGATGATGCAGACGGCAGCGGCTGCGTAAAGTCGCCAGCAGGCGTGCCGGTTCACGGCTGGCAAGGAAGAACCAGGTTTGCTCCGGCGGCTCTTCGAGCGTCTTTAATAAGGCATTCGCCGCGGCATCAGTCAGCAGGGCCGCATCCGGGATCAACACGACTTTCGCGCCGCCAAGTCGAGAATGTTCGTACAGCTTCTCGCCCACATCGCGTACCGCGTCCACGCCAAGGGTGCTTTTCCCCTTTTCCGGCAACAGCGAATAATAGTCAGGATGCGTACCCGCCTGCATTAACTGGCAGCCACGACAGCGCCCGCAGCTTTTATGCCCTTCCGGTTGCTGGCACAGCAAATAACGACTGAGGGCATAAATCAGCGCATCATCCCCCATTCCGGGCAACGCCTGAATCAGTAACGCATGGTGGCCCCGACCCGCCTGATAGCTTGCTACCAGTTTTTCAAAGTCTGGCCGTAACCACGGATACCATTTCATGCACCCTGCTCCTTGATCCAGGCCGTCACGGTTGTGCGAATATCGTTCATCACAGCCTCCAGCGGCTGAGTCGCATCAATGGTGCGAATGCTGGCATCGCTGGCGGCCAGCTCAAGGTAGCGGGCACGCGTGCGATTGAAGAAATCCAGAGACTCCTGCTCAATGCGGTCAAGTTCGCCGCGCGCGCGCGCGCGTTTTAAGCCAACCTCCGGCGTCACATCCAGATACAGAGTCAGGTCAGGACGGAAGTCGCCCAATACCGCATCACGCAGCGTCGCCAGCATCGTCTGGTCGATCCCTCGGCCGCCGCCCTGGTAGGCCTGGGTGGACAGGTCATGGCGATCGCCAATGACCCATGTTCCTTTTGCCAGCGCAGGCTTGATAACGGTTTCCACCAGTTGCACCCGCGCGGCATAAAACATCAGCACTTCAGCTTTATCCGTGATCGTTTCATCACCTACCGATTTGATGTCCAGCACCAGACTTCTTAATTTCTCTGCAAGCTGGGTGCCGCCCGGCTCACGCGTAAAAATCATGTCGTGAATACCCAGTTGCTCAAGTGTCTCCACCACCACGTTACGCGCGGTGGTTTTTCCGGCGCCTTCCAGGCCTTCGATGACGATATAGTTACTGCCCATTTTTTTCCTTAAGCACTTTCAGGTAGTCCTGCACTGACCGGTTATGGCTGGCAAGATTGGTGTTAAACGTGTGACCGCCCTTTCCGTCAGCCACAAAATAGAGGTACGGCGTTTTCGCCGGATGCGCGGCGGCTTTCAAAGAGGCTTCGCCAGGCATGGCGATAGGACCTGGCGGCAACCCGGTGATGGTATAGGTGTTATACGCCGTCGGCGTTTCCAGCGCCGCGCGCGACAGCTTACCATTATAACTCGCCCCCATGCCGTAAATCACGGTCGGATCGGTCTGCAAACGCATACCAATACGCAGACGGTTAATAAAGACTGATGCCACCTGATCGCGTTCGCTGGCGACGGCCGTCTCTTTCTCGATAATAGACGCCATCGTCACCAGTTGATTCTTATCTTTATAAGGCAGCCCTTCCGCGCGCCCTTCCCAGACGTCATCTACCGCTTTAACCATCTTTTGATGCGCACGCTTCAGAAGCGCGACGTCGGTGGTATTGGCGGTATACATCCAGGTGTCCGGCCAGAACCAGCCTTCAAGCCACTCCGGGTTCTCCAGCTTCAGCGCCTGCGCGACGGTTTCGTAACGGTCATCGCTAAGCGTATGCTGAATATAAGGCGCATTTCGCAACTGATTCAGGTAATCGCTCAGGCGCATCCCTTCGACCAGACGTAGCGGGAACTGTGCTTCTTTACCGCTTTCCAGCAGTTTCAGCATCTCCCGTACGGTCATGTCAGGCGTTAAACGATAGGTGCCCGCTTTAAAGTTTGATAATTCAGGTTCAACGCGCAGCAACCACTGAAACACGCGCGGCCGATTGATAATTTTGTCGGCGTAGAGTTGATCGCCTAATGCCAGACGCCCGGTTCCGGCCTTCAGGGTAAAGATCGTCTCTTCTTTTATTAACAAGGGGCTGTCGGCCAGTTGGCGCACTTTCCACATTCCTGCGCCAGCGGCAATGCCCAACACAACGACCAGCAGAAGGAAAAAGCGTAACATTCTTTTCATGACTAATTCGGGTGCTCACAAAGTGGGGCTAAAAAATCGAACAATGAACGTGCAAACATCAGTTTATCGCCACAGGCGCGCACGGGAATCACGGGCATCAACGCATTGCAGATAACCATCTCATCGGCCTGCATAAGCGCGTCCTCCCTGGCATACACTTCGACAACCTGGAAAGGCGATTGTGCCAGCGACTGTAAACAAAATTGTCGCATAATGCCGTTTACCCCCGCCTGATCCAGGCGCGGCGTGTACACCACATTCTCTTTACGCCAGAACAAATTAGCCGCACAGCATTCCGTAACCCATCCCTCGCTGTCAAGAACCAGCGCTTCATCGGCGTTTGTCTGCTCAAGATGAGACCGGATCAGTACCTGTTCCAGCCGGTTAAGGTGTTTTATACCCGCAAGCATAGGGTTACGCCCCAGCCTTACGGGGCTTAGCGCCAGCGTAATACCTTCCGTACGCCAGCGTTCATAATGGGTGGGATAAGGAGAAACGGATAAAATTCGCGTGGCCTCACGGCAGTTTGACGGGCTGTAGCCCCTGCCGCCGCTGCCACGACTCAGGATAACTTTCAGTACGCCACTGTTCTGGCCTGCTGCCATCGCCGTCATTTCGTGTTGCAGCTCCGTCCATTGACTGAAGGGAAGCAGCAGTTTTTCGCAGGCATCCTGCAAACGGCGAAGGTGTGCGGGCAGGAGGCAAATTTTACCGTCACGGATTCGCGCAGTAGTGAAACAGCCATCACCAAACTGCGTCGCGCGATCGCTTGCGGCAAGAGAATCCTGTTCACGGCCATTAATTAAGAACATAGTGGCTCCTTATTCGTGGTCGATTAGTGTGGCAGGATGGTTAACACAGGACAAGGGAAGAAAGCTGAATAAAAAAGGCCCGACAAGCGGACCTTTTTACTCTCTGGTGGAACGACTTAGACCTTTTTGAAGATCAACGAGCCGTTAGTACCGCCAAAGCCGAAGGAGTTACACAGCGTATACTCCATTCCGTTAACCTGACGAGCTTCGTGAGGCACAAAGTCCAGGTCGCAACCTTCATCCGGGTTATCCAGGTTGATGGTTGGCGGAACAGCCTGGTCGCGCAGCGCCAGAATAGAGAAAATGGACTCTACCGCGCCCGCAGCACCCAGCAGGTGACCCGTCATGGATTTCGTCGAGCTGACCAGCACACGGCTTGCCGCATCGCCAAAGACAGATTTTACCGCCTGAGTTTCCGCTTTATCGCCTGCCGGCGTAGACGTACCGTGGGCGTTGACGTAACCAATCTGACCCGGCTCAATGGCCGCATCACGCAGCGCATTGACCATCGCCAGCGCGGCGCCCGCGCCGTTTTCCGGCGGTGACGTCATGTGATAAGCATCGCTGCTCATCCCGAAGCCAACGATTTCGGCATAAATTTTCGCGCCGCGCGCTTTTGCATGTTCGTACTCTTCCAGTACCACCATGCCCGCGCCATCGCCGAGAACAAAGCCGTCACGCTCTTTATCCCACGGGCGGCTGGCCGCTTGCGGGTTATCATTACGTGTAGACAGCGCACGCGCTGCGCCAAAGCCACCGACACCCAGCGGCGTACTGGCTTTTTCCGCACCACCCGCTACCATCGCGTCCGCATCGCCGTATGCAATGATACGCGCGGCATGACCGATGTTATGTACGCCTGAGGTGCAGGCGGTAGCGATAGAGATGCTTGGCCCACGCAGGCCGTACATGATGGTCAGGTGACCTGCCACCATGTTAACAATCGTCGACGGAACAAAGAACGGGCTGATCTTACGCGGCCCACCGTTCACCAGGGAACTGTGGTTTTCTTCGATCAGTCCGAGACCGCCGATACCAGAGCCGATAGCGGCGCCAATACGGTCTGCGTTCTCTTCCGTTACTTCAAGGCCAGAATCCTGCATGGCCTGAACGCCAGCGACAATTCCATATTGAATGAAGGCATCCATCTTGCGCTGTTCTTTGCGCGAGATGATGTCGTCACAGTTAAAATCCTTTACTAAGCCAGCAAATTTCGTTGCATAGGCGCTAGTATCGAAATGGTCGATCAGGCTGATGCCACTCTGACCGGCAAGGAGAGCTTTCCAGGTAGACTCTACGGTATTGCCGACAGGAGACAACATGCCCAGTCCGGTCACAACTACACGACGCTTAGACACGTTTGTCCTCCAGGGAGGGAAAATGATTCTAGTGGGACAAAAAGATAAAACTCAGGCGGTCGAATGACCGCCTGGAGATGTTCACTTACGCCTGGTGGCCGTTGATATAATCAATGGCAGCCTGAACGGTGGTGATTTTCTCAGCTTCTTCGTCCGGAATCTCAGTATCAAACTCTTCTTCCAGAGCCATTACCAGCTCAACGGTGTCAAGAGAATCTGCGCCCAGGTCTTCAACGAAAGAAGCATTGTTGGTAACTTCTTCCTGCTTAACGCCCAGCTGCTCGCCGATAATTTTCTTAACGCGTTCTTCGATAGTGCTCATACTCTTAAATTTCCTATCAAAACTCGCTTTCGCGATGGTTTTCGTAGTGTATAAAATGTTGAAAAATTTGCAACTAAATCCCGGCAGTTCTTACCACGATTTTACGTTATTTTGAGGCCAAGACCTACAATAACGCAAATATTTTTCGTGGTTAAACCATATACATTCCGCCGTTGACGTGCAGAGTCTCACCAGTGATGTAACTTGCTTCGTCAGAGGCTAAAAATGCAACCGCACTGGCGATTTCCTGAGCGCCGCCGAGGCGACCCGCAGGAACCTGCGCCAGAATACCCGCACGCTGATCATCAGACAGCGCACGCGTCATGTCCGTTTCAATAAAGCCCGGAGCCACAACATTGACAGTAATCCCACGCGACGCAACTTCACGCGCCAGTGATTTACTGAAGCCAATCAGACCCGCTTTCGCCGCAGCGTAGTTGGCCTGACCCGCATTTCCCATGGTACCAACCACAGAACCGATAGTGATAATACGTCCATGACGTTTTTTCATCATAGCGCGCATTACCGCTTTTGACAGACGGAAAACAGATGACAGATTGGTTTCGAGAATATCGTTCCACTCATCATCTTTCATTCGCATCAGCAGATTATCGCGAGTGATACCGGCATTATTGACCAGGATATCAACTTCACCAAATTCTGCGCGAATATTTTCCAGAACAGATTCAATAGATGCCGGATCGGTCACATTCAACATCAGACCTTTACCGTTCGCACCTAAGTATTCGCTAATGGCCTGAGCGCCATTTTCGCTGGTAGCAGTACCGATGACTTTCGCGCCACGGGCAACGAGCGTCTCAGCAATTGCGCGGCCAATGCCACGGCTTGCACCGGTAACCAGCGCGACTTTTCCTTCAAAACTCATGGTTTTCCTCTTTTATTGCTCAAGCGCCGCTGACAGTGCCGCCGGTTCGTTTAGCGCCGAGGCCGTCAGGGTGTCAACAATACGTTTAGTCAGACCAGTGAGGACTTTACCTGGACCCACTTCATAAAGGTGTTCAACACCTTGTGCTGCGATAAATTCTACACTCTTCGTCCACTGCACCGGGTTGTACAACTGGCGTACCAGCGCATCACGGATAGCGTTAGCGTCGGTTTCACACTTCACGTCAACGTTATTCACAACCGGTACGGTCGGGGCATTGAAGGTGATTTTCGCTAATTCAACCGCCAGCTTATCAGCCGCAGGTTTCATCAGCGCACAGTGTGACGGCACGCTTACCGGCAGCGGCAGCGCACGTTTTGCGCCAGCGGCTTTACAGGCTGCGCCCGCACGTTCAACCGCGTCTTTATGCCCGGCGATAACCACCTGGCCCGGAGAGTTAAAGTTCACCGGAGAAACCACCTGGCCTTCAGCCGCCTCTTCACACGCTTTGGCGATGGACGCATCATCCAGACCGATGATCGCCGCCATTGCGCCGGTGCCTTCCGGCACAGCTTCCTGCATGAATTTGCCGCGCAGTTCAACCAGACGAACCGCGTCAGCGAAATCGATGACGCCAGCACATACCAGCGCGGAGTATTCCCCCAGGCTGTGTCCCGCCATCAGCGCAGGCGCTTTACCGCCCTGCTGCTGCCATACGCGATACAGCGCAACGGAAGCAGCCAGCAATGCTGGCTGAGTCTGCCAGGTCTTATTCAGTTCTTCCGCAGGCCCTTGCTGCGTCAGCGCCCACAGATCATAACCCAGCGTCGCAGAAGCTTCAGCAAAGGTTTCTTCTACGATCGGGTAGCTGGCTGCCATTTCAGACAACATCCCAACCGTCTGGGAACCCTGCCCCGGGAACACAAAAGCAAATTGCGTCATGTTTAAATCCTTATACTAGAAACGAACCAGCGCGGAGCCCCAGGTGAATCCCCCCCCGAAGGCCTCAAGCAATACCAACTGCCCGGCTTTAATCCGCCCGTCGCGCACAGCTTCGTCCAGCGCGCACGGCACAGAGGCCGCAGAGGTGTTGCCGTGTCTGTCCAGCGTAACCACCACATTATCCATCGACATACCCAGCTTTTTCGCTGTCGCGCTGATGATGCGCAGGTTAGCCTGGTGCGGAACCAGCCAGTCCAGAGCGGAACGATCCAGATTATTCGCCGCCAGCGTCTCGTCAACGATGTGTGCCAGTTCAGTTACCGCCACTTTAAACACCTCGTTGCCCGCCATCGTCAGATAAATCGGATTTTCTGGATTGACGCGATCGGCGTTTGGCAGCGTCAGCAACTCACCGTAGCTGCCGTCTGCATGAAGATGCGTCGAAATAATGCCTGGTTCTTCGGATGCGCTCAGAACCGCTGCACCCGCGCCGTCACCAAAGATAATGATCGTCCCGCGATCGGTGGGATCGCAGGTGCGCGCCAGGACATCGGAACCGATGACCAGCGCATATTTAACGGCGCCTGATTTTACATACTGATCGGCAACGCTTAACGCGTAGGTAAAACCGGCGCAGGCCGCTGCAACGTCAAACGCCGGGCAGCCTTTAATGCCCAACATGCTCTGAATCTGGCATGCTGCGCTTGGGAAAGCATGTGTTGCTGACGTGGTTGCAACCACAATCAAGCCAATCTGGTCTTTATCGATGCCCGCCATTTCAAGCGCGCGGTTTGCGGCTGTATAGCCCATCGTCGCGACTGTTTCGTTTGGCGCTGCAATATGGCGTTCACGGATGCCTGTACGCGTGACAATCCACTCGTCAGACGTCTCTACCATCTTTTCCAAATCGGCGTTAGTACGCACTTGTTCAGGCAGATAGCTGCCAGTACCAATAATCTTTGTATACATGTACGCTCAGTCACTTTTCGGTTATATACCACCGCGTGCAAACTGCTGGTATGTTGGTTGCGCTCAGGTTACACCGTTAATTGTGCACCCGTGAGTGTCCGTTTTTGCCACCTTCCAACAGTTCGAATCCGGCTGGGTATACAGATTCCAGGCGAGCGGCAATTCGCTGAGGAACTTGTCGCTGCACCGCCTGCACTGCCTGTTCAATCGCGACGGCAAATGCTCGCTGATTGGCCGCACCATGACTTTTAATCACCGTGCCACGCAATCCTAACAGACAGGCGCCATTATACTGGTCGGGGTTGAGGTGACTGAATCGCCTCGTCAGGCTTTTTTGTAACCAACGTTTTAATAACAGCAGCCACCACGACCGTTTTTTACTCTCACCCTGAGATTTCAGCAGTGAAAGGAACATCCTGACAACCCCTTCCATTGTCTTTAATGTGACATTACCTGTAAATCCGTCACATACCAGCACATCAGTTTTTCCCGTCAATAATTCATTGGCTTCAAGATAACCAATGTAATTGATGGAAGGGACTGTTTTGAGCAACGCAGAGGCATCACGAATACTGTCGAGACCTTTGGTTTCTTCTTCACCAATATTGAGCAACGCCACGCGGGGATTGGTTATCCCAATCACCTCTTCCGCCATCACGGACCCCATCACGGCAAACTGCACCAACATGGTACTGTCACAATCGACGTTGGCGCCTAAATCCAGCACCACCGTTTTTCCTTTCTGCTGATGCGGTAAAACCGTCATCAACGCAGGACGCTCAATGCCCTCAAGGGGTTTGAGCAATAACTTCGCAAGTCCCATGAGCGCGCCCGTATTACCGGCGCTCACACAGGCTTCGGCTCGACCTTCTTTCACGAGCTCCAGGGCCACACGCATTGAGCTGCCGCGACTGGCGCGGATAGCCTGCGAAGGCCGGGCATCACTGGCAATAACTGACTGTGCAGGGATAATCTGCAGACGCGAACGTTGTTCAAAGTCAGCTTTGGCAAGTAATGGCGTGATGGTATCGGGATCCCCGACTAAAAGAAGTGTGAGTTGCGAATTAGAATTCAGTGCCTGCAGTGCTGCAGGCACTGTCACGGAAGGGCCGAAATCTCCCCCCATGACATCTAACGCCAGGGTTAGACGTGTCAAGGTATCGTCGCTGCCTGGTTTGGTGTTTCCCCGCTTACGCGGGGAAATCCTCACTAAGCTTCATCACGCTTGCGCGTGATTACTTAGCGATGACCTTACGGCCGCGGTAGTAACCGTCGGCAGTGATGTGGTGACGCAGGTGTTTTTCACCAGAAGTTTTGTCTACAGACAGGCTGGTGACTGCGGTCAGAGCGTCATGAGAACGACGCATGCCACGTTTGGAACGGGTTGGTTTATTCTGTTGTACGGCCATGGACCTTACTCCTCAATTACTTACGCTTTAAGCTGGCTAATACGGCAAATGGGTTTGGTTTTTGCGCTTCATCAGGCAGTTCACCAAAGACCATGTCCGCCTCGGACACTTCACAGTGTTCAGAATCATGCACCGGAACTACCGGCAAGGAGAGGATGATTTCATCTTCAACCATTGCAAGCAGATCGATTTCACCGAATTCGTTAACCTCAATCGGCTCATACGCTTCCGGGAGTGCTTCAGCCTGTTCGTCAGAACGAACCGGACTAAAACAATACGTTGTGTGAACCTGATGGGTAAACGGCTTCCCGCAACGCTGGCATTCGAGCGATACCGTCACCTTCGCATCACCCGTAATAACGGCGAGACGTTGGTTATCGATAGCGAACGACATGGAGCATTCCACATCACTGTCCACACTGACTACAGAATCGGCGACGCGCTCTACCAGATCAGAAGTATAGATACCTTCATAATCGAGGCGTTTTTGAGCCGTACGAACCGGATCAAGAGTCAGGGGTAATTTTACCTTTTGCATAGGGCGCGCATATTAACTTTGTAACGTCATAGAGTCAAAGAAAAAGGCAGCCTGCGGTTGCCTTTTGCCAATAATTCGCACACATTGCGGGTTACAGACTTATTTTCGCTCAAACCGTGACTGTATGTCATGCTTGAAGGACGAAGAGCATAGTTTAAGATGGCTCTCATTAATACGCTATATCTGAGGGAAAAAAATATGCCCCGTCTCATCCTTGCTTCTACCTCTCCCTGGCGTCGCGCGCTGCTCGAAAAACTGGCGATCCCTTTCGAGTGCGCGGCTCCCGAGGTTGACGAAACGCCCATGTCTGGCGAAGCGCCGCGCCATTTGGTCTCTCGCCTCGCACAGGCGAAAGCACAATCGCTCGCCCACCGTTTCCCCGATCATCTGATTATTGGCTCCGATCAAATTTGCGTTCTGGATGGCGAAATTACCGGCAAACCGTTAACCGAAGAAAAAGCGCGCCAGCAATTAACCAAAGCCAGCGGTAATATTGTGACGTTTTATACCGGACTGGCGCTTTATAATTCTGCAACCGGACATTTGCAAACGGAAGTCGAACCGTTTGATGTGCATTTCCGCCATTTAAGCGAAACGGAAATAGAGGACTATGTCCGCAAAGAGCGTCCATTGCATTGTGCCGGAAGTTTTAAAAGCGAAGGTCTTGGCATTGCCCTTTTCGAGCGCCTGGAGGGGCGAGATCCCAATACCCTTATTGGGCTACCGCTGATTGCGCTGTGCCAGATGCTGCGCCGGGAAGAGATGAACCCGCTGATGGCATAGTAGACGCGTCTGGTGGCGACGCTAAAACATCTTATCAGGCCCACAGCGAAGCAATGCCCGTAGGCCTGATAAGCACAGCGCCATCAGTAAAGATGCCGGATGGCGACGTACGTCTTATCCGGCCTACAGGTTTAGCGCGATAATATCGCAACGCGCATCAGGCTTTGTTACGTAACACCTGAAGGCAATGCTTGAGTTGGTTATCCATCGGCGCTTCGATACGCATCACCTCGCCAGTCCCCGGATGGGTAAACTTCAGCGCTGCCGCGTGCAGAAAAAGCCGTGACAGCCCCGTTCCCGCAAGCTGCTTATCAAATTCGCGATCGCCGTAACGATCGTCAAACGCGATCGGATGGCCCGCATGCAGCGTATGCACACGAATCTGATGCGTACGTCCCGTCACCGGGCTACAGCGCACCAGCGTCGCAAACGCATAGCGCTCTTCAACTTTAAAGCGCGTTTCGGAGGGTTTTCCTTCCTGACTCACACGTACAATACGTTCGCCGCTTTGCAGAATATTCTTTAATAAAGGCGCCTGTACCGATTTAACATGCGACTGCCACTGGCCGCGAACCAGCGCCAGATAATCTTTCTGCATCCCCTTCTCACGCAGTTGCTCATGCAAAGAACGCAGCGCTGAGCGTTTTTTCGCAACCAGCAGTACGCCAGAGGTATCGCGGTCAAGACGATGTACCAGTTCCAGGAAACGCGCTTCTGGCCGCAACGCGCGCAGCCCCTCAATAACGCCGAAGCTCAACCCGCTTCCGCCATGCACCGCCGTGCCGGAAGGTTTGTTCAGCACCAGGATATGGTCATCTTCATACAAAATGACATCGGCCAGCGCCGCCACTTTTTGCAGATGCGGCGAAACGGCCTCTTCTTCGCGTTCGGCGACGCGCACCGGCGGAATACGCACTTCATCCCCGGCTTCGAGCTTATATTCCGGTTTGATGCGTTTTTTGTTCACCCGCACTTCGCCTTTACGCAAAATGCGGTAAATCATGCTTTTCGGTACGCCTTTGAGTTGCGTGCGCAAAAAGTTATCGATGCGTTGCCCCGCTTCGTCGGCAGTAATGGCAACTATTTTTACGGATGGAGTCTCAGTTTTCATGGGGGCCGATTCTAAATAGCCATAAGGATTAGCGCCACTCATTTTTCTATGCTTATATTTACTTCTATATCCTGTTACTCACGTTCAACATGACCAATTTGCTGGTTATTAAACCAATCGCCATGAGGAAGTGAAAAAACTGTGAGTAACCGGGTGATAAATGGTAAAAGTCATCTTGCTATAACAAGGTTAGCAGTGGAATAATGTAACCGTTTCCGTGTCGAACCTTGTTAAAACAAGAAATTTTACGGAATGACCCATTTTGCCAGACAGATCATCAACGCAGCAATGGCGTAAGACGTATTGATTTTTCAGGCAGTTAGCGGGCTGCGGGTTGCAGTCCTTACCGGTATATGTTCTATGTACTACGCGTTGCAGAAAGGCGGCAAATCTGGGAATCCCCAGGAGCTTATGCCCGGGTGAGCAGATAAAGCCAACGCATCTGCGGCGTGAAAGACGATGAACATAATGGAATCTTCTCTGGAGAGTAACTCCCAGGCTGTTCCCCTGATAATTGCGCTGTATTTCCGTATGAAATACAGGCAACCGACACTCTGCGCCTCTTTGAGCAGACGATAACCGTGAGGTTGGCGACGCGAATAGACACGAGGCCATCGGTTCACCCCCGGAAAGGCATTACTATGCCCGCAGCTTAGTCGTCAATGTAAGAATAATGAGTAAGTTACGATGAAAAGAATGTTAATCAACGCAACTCAGCAGGAAGAGTTGCGTGTTGCCCTTGTAGATGGGCAGCGCCTGTACGACCTGGACATTGAGAGTCCAGGACACGAGCAGAAAAAAGCGAACATCTATAAAGGCAAAATTACCCGTATCGAACCGAGTCTGGAAGCGGCTTTTGTTGATTACGGCGCTGAACGTCACGGTTTCCTCCCGTTAAAAGAAATTGCCCGCGAATATTTCCCCGCCAACTACAACGCCCACGGCCGTCCAAACATTAAAGATGTGTTGCGCGAAGGTCAGGAAGTGATTGTTCAGATTGATAAAGAAGAACGCGGCAACAAAGGCGCTGCGCTGACGACGTTTATCAGTCTGGCAGGGAGCTATCTGGTTTTAATGCCGAACAACCCGCGCGCGGGCGGCATCTCCCGTCGCATTGAAGGCGACGATCGCACCGAATTAAAAGAAGCGCTGGCAAGCCTCGAACTGCCTGACGGCATGGGGCTTATCGTGCGTACCGCAGGCGTCGGCAAATCCGCCGAAGCGTTGCAGTGGGACCTGAGCTTCCGCCTGAAACACTGGGAAGCGATTCAGAAAGCCGCTGAAAGCCGCCCTGCTCCATTCCTGATCCATCAGGAAAGCAACGTTATCGTCCGCGCATTCCGTGACTACTTACGTCAGGATATCGGCGAAATTCTTATCGATAATCCGAAAGTGCTTGAGCTGGCGCGCCAGCACATCGCGGCGTTGGGTCGCCCGGATTTCAGCAGCAAGATTAAGCTTTACACCGGCGAAATTCCGCTGTTCAGCCACTACCAGATCGAGTCGCAAATTGAATCCGCCTTCCAGCGTGAAGTGCGTCTGCCTTCCGGCGGCTCTATCGTTATCGACACAACCGAAGCGTTAACCGCAATTGATATTAACTCCGCGCGAGCCACACGCGGCGGCGATATCGAAGAAACCGCGTTTAACACAAACCTGGAAGCGGCCGATGAAATTGCTCGCCAGTTGCGCTTGCGCGACCTCGGCGGCCTGATCGTTATCGACTTCATCGACATGACGCCAGTACGCCACCAGCGCGCGGTGGAAAACCGTCTGCGCGAAGCGGTACGTCAGGATCGTGCGCGTATCCAGATTAGCCATATTTCTCGTTTTGGCCTGCTGGAGATGTCCCGCCAGCGTCTCAGTCCGTCTCTGGGCGAGTCCAGCCATCACGTCTGCCCACGCTGTAGCGGCACCGGCACCGTCCGCGACAACGAATCGCTCTCCTTGTCTATTCTGCGTCTGATTGAAGAAGAAGCGCTGAAAGAGAATACCCAGGAAGTTCACGCCATTGTTCCGGTCCCGATCGCCTCTTACCTGCTTAACGAAAAGCGCACCGCGGTTAATGCTATTGAGACTCGCCAGGATGGCGTGCGCTGCGTGATCGTACCAAACGATCAGATGGAAACGCCGCACTACTCCGTTTTGCGCGTACGTAAAGGGGAAGAAACGCCAACCCTGAGCTACATGCTGCCGAAACTGCATGAAGAAGCGATGGCGTTACCTTCTGAAGAAGAGTACGCCGAGCGTAAACGCCCTGAACAACCAGCACTGGCGACCTTCGCGATGCCGGAAGTGCCGCCTGCGCCGACGCCAGCAGAACCTGCGGTGAAAGCAGCGACGGCAGCACCGAAAGCCGTTGCCACTGCGCCTGCACAACCAGGTCTGCTTACCCGCTTCTTCGGCGCGCTGAAAAACATGTTCAGCGGCAGCGAAGTCGCTAAGCCGGTTGAACAACCTGCACCGAAAGCAGAGGAAAAACCGGAGCGTCAGCAGGATCGTCGTAAGTCTCGCCAGAATAATCGCCGCGACCGTAACGATCGCCGTGATAATCGCGACAACCGCGCTGAAGGCGGTGAAAACCGTGATGACAACCGTCGTAACCGTCGTCAGGCGCAGCAGCAGAACGCAGAAGCGCGTGACAACCGCCAGCAGTCTAACGACGTTGCCGATAAGGCGAAGTCCGGTGACGAGCAGCAGACGCCGCGTCGTGAACGCAACCGTCGTCGCAACGATGAAAAACGTCAGGCACAGCAAGAAGTCAAGGCGCTGAACCTGGATGAGCAACCGACTCAGGAAACAGAACAGGAAGAACGCGTTCGCCAGGCGCAGCCTCGCCGCAAACAGCGTCAGCTGAGCCAGAAAGTTCGTTACACAGACTCTGCAACCTCTGAAGCAGAAGCTGTCGCAACGCCAGTCGTCGAAGACGCTGTCGCCGCCCAGCCTGCTACGCAAAGCGCGCCTGCTCAGCGTACTGAACTGGCGAAAGTTGACCTGCCAGCGATCGCAGACGTTGCGCCAGCAGAGCAGGAAGAAAACGGCGAAGCGCGTGATAACGCAGGAATGCCGCGTCGCTCCCGTCGTTCTCCTCGCCACCTGCGCGTCAGCGGCCAGCGTCGTCGTCGCTACCGCGATGAGCGTTACCCGCTTCAATCGCCAATGCCGTTAACCGTCGCTTGCGCCTCACCGGAAATGGCGTCTGGCAAAGTGTGGATTCGCTACCCTGTCGCTCGTCCTCAGGATACGCAGGTTGAAGCACAGCACGAAGAAGAGACCGTACAAGCTCAGCCGGTTGCAGTAGAGCCGCAGGTCGTCGCTGCCGCAACCGAACAGGTTGTAGAGGCACCGGTTCAAACTGAAACCGTTGTCGCTGAACCTCAGCCCGCTACTGTGGAAACAACGCATCCTGAAGTGATTGCCACCCCGGTTGAAGAACAACCTCAGGTGATTGCAGAGGCTGACGTCCCTGTTGCGCAGGAAGTCGCTGCACAAGCGGAACCTGTCGCTGACGTTCAGGAAACCACGACGGCTGAAGAATCCGCTGACGTTGTCATCGCCGAACCGGAAGAGATCGTTAAAGAAACGGTTGAACCTGTCGTTGTTGCCGCTGAACCGGAAGAGATTATCGCTGCGCCAGTCGCCGTTGCAGTTGCTGAAACCGTGTCAGAAAGCGCGGTAACTACCGGGGAGAAACCTGTCAGCCACGCCAGTGCGCCGATGACCCGCGCGCCTGCGCCGGAATATGTCCCGGAAGCGCCACATCACAGCGACTGGCAGCGCCCTGCCTTCATCTTTGAAGGTAAAGGTGCGGCAGGTGGTCATAGCGCAACGCATCAGGCCGCCGCGCCAGCCACGCGCCCGCAGCCTGTAGAATAAGCTGAACGCAATGTTAAAGATAAGCCGACCTGCGGGTCGGCTTTTTTGTACCTGCAATCGGTGCCCGTTATCTGTTTTCCGGGCAAAAAAATGCCCGCTCCGGGGTGAAGGGAGCGGGCAGACAAAACATACCCAGTTTCATGATATGTTTCAAAACATGTGCTATCTGTTCAACTGAAACAGAGACATTCCTTGCATATCGCTAAACGCTTTATAGGACGCCTGTAACGCAGCCTGTTGCATTACATACGACGAGATGGCCGCGTTCCAGTCCACATCGACCAGATTACTCATCTGCTGTGCCTGACCCAGCGCGCGCTCGCTTCCCAATGAATCCAGAGAATCCAGCTCACTCAATTGCGTTCCCAGTTCCGCACGAACGGTCAGGACGTTATTAAGGGAGTTTTTCAGGCCACGGTTTGTTTTATCAATCGCCGCAGCAGCTTCCGCCTTCTTCACATCATCGTCAGCAACCGGCGTTTTCAGCGCTGCAATGGCCGTATCCAGCATCGCAAACAGGCTGGTTTCTGAAGCGCTGTTGTCGGGTTCCGGTACGGCATTACTGGTAATACGATTAAAAATCTGATCGCCCGTATGACCAATCACCATCGTACGCGAAGCATCAACCTGCTGGGTGATGTTTTCAGTGCCACCGCTATAGTCGCCATTTGCCTGATCAAACGGCGCTTTTTCAGTTTTATAACCTGCGAAAATGTAACGACCGTTGCCGTCGGTGCTGTTGGCCAGGTTCATTAACTGATCGCGAACCCCCTGTAGATCGCTCGCCAGCGAGGCGCGGTCATCATCGCTTAAGGTGCCGTTAGCGGCGTAAACGATTTTTTCCTGCGCAGTTTGAATTGCAGCTGTCACCTGACTTAGCACGTTTTCTTCCAGCGACACTTTCTGAGTGGCAAAGGTACGTGCCAGCGCATACTGACTGTTCTGAGCCTGGGCCTGAGCGAGTACGATAGCCTGAGAAGCGGCAATAGGATCGTCAGACGGATTAATCACGCGCTTACCGGTGGACATCTGCTCACCGTACTTCATCCATTCAGCCTGGGAATTGGTGATACCACGCATATTCTGCTGGTACATCATCTGGGTACTGATACGCATTTATCCTCCTCTCCCTTAGCGAATGCCCAACAGCGCATCAAACAGCGTATTCGCGGTTTGCAGCACCTGGGCGTTCGCCAGGTAATACTGTTGGTAGCGTTGCAGGTTGCCGTATTCTTCATCAAGGTTAACGCCGGAAATCGATTGCTGCTGGTTGTACAACTGCGTCACGACATTGCCCTGCGCCGTGCTGCTGGTTTTCAACGTGGCGGTTTTGTTCCCCACATCGCTGACCATCGTCGCATAAGCATCATTAAAGGACTTATTGCCTACCGTTTTCTGGGTTTGCAAATCCAGCAGCGCCTGACCGTTACGGTTATCGCTCCCACCCGCATCGGGATCGGAAGCCATCGCAATTTTGGATTCATCGGTCACCAGCACGTTCATGTTCACAATGGCATCGCTGACCGGTTTCAGGGTAAAGCTGTCATTCGCATTTGCCCCTGCCCCGACCGTCACTTCCAGTCCGTCAAACGTCAGTTTCCCGTTGGTTTCAACCGCCTTAAAGCTGGTGTTGTCTGACAAGCGGGTGACCTGCCAGTCCTGACCATCAAATACCAGCTTATAATTGGTAGCCTGTACCGCGGAACTGTCGGTGACTTCCGCAGACAAGGTTCCGCTACCCGTATTTTTCGCATTACTCAATACGGACGGTTTACCGATGGAAAAGAAGTCCTCGCCCTGATCGCCATTGGCATCATATCCCTGTTTATGCTGGGCATTAAACGCTTCGGCAAAGGCCAGCGCCAGCTGGTTGAGGGTATTGCGAGTCTGATCCAGATCCTGAGAGCGGAACGTCAGCAACCCGCCAAGCGAGCCGCTATTGAGCAATTTTTCCGGGATTTCAATGTTTCCGGCAGTCGCATCAACATAGGCGACCGTGGTGCGTGACGGATCGGCGCTGGACGGCACCGCGGCCAGTTGACGAGCACTGCTGCCCTGCACCAGGGTATAGCCATTCGCCATCGTCAGGTTATAGGTGCCGCCGTCCTGGACGCTAACTTCCACACCGACAATCTGGTTCAGCTCACTCACCAGTTGGTCGCGCTGGTCGAGAAGATCGTTCGGTGAAGCGCCCGCGCCCACCCCGGTCAGACGGGAAATCTGATCGTTCAGGCTGGCGATTTGCTTCGCGTAATTGTTGATCTGCTCAACGCTGGAGCCAATGGCAATATTGACCTGCTTATCCTGATCGCGCAGGTACTGATCGGTCGTTTTAAACTGGTTTACCAGGCCGTCGGCTTTACCGATAAGCGCCTGACGCGCCGCCGGGTCTTCCGCGTTGCTGACCAGCGTTTGCAGGCTGGTGAAGAAACCTTGCAGAGAGGTCGAAATCGAGCTGGTAGTACTGGAGAGCAGGTTATCAATTTTCGACATTTGCTCATACCGCACGGTCAAACCACTGCTCTGATTCTGCGCCGCGCGTAACTGATTGGTAATAAAAGAATCATACTCACGCTGTACGCCAGAAACGTAGACGCCATTACCGACCCAACCGCCCGCTCCCAGCGTACTGTTGGCCTGCGCCATAATCGTCGTCTGTCGGGTATACCCGGCAACGTTATAGCTGGAGATGTTATTACTGGCAGTATTTAACGCAGCCTGGGCTGCGCTAAGTCCGCTCATGGCGTTGTTAATTAAGCTGGACATGGAGGTTCCTTGTAATCCTTCAATACTGGTTATTATCGGCAGCGGGTTCCTGGACTTGAGCTATTTAAAAGAGATTGTCGAGATTCGCGCTGTACGTTTTGCTCACCTTGTCGCTCATGGATTTCAGCTGTTGAATCATGCTGGTTAATTTACGCGCATAGTCAGGATCGGTTGCATAACCGGCATTTTGTAACGCCTGTGCGCCCTGTTCAGCGGTAGACGCGGCGGTCACTGCGGCATAGCGCGGGTTACGGGTCAGCAGCCCCACATAATCCGATAGCGCCTCCAGATAGGAACTGTAAACACGGAATTTCGCTTTTACCTTCTTCGCTTCGCCGTTCTCATATTCGGTGGTGGTGATCTCTGTTACCGGCCCCTTCCAGTTGGACGAGGCCTTAATGCCAAACAGGTTAAAGCTCGGCTCGCCATTTTCACGGCGGATCTGTCGCTGACCCCATCCCGACTCCAGCGCCGCCTGCGCCAGAATCAGATGATGCGGCACGCCGCTTTGTTCACTCGCCAGGCGTGCCGGAAGCGAAAGCTGGGCCAGGAAGTCTTTGCTGTCGCCGGACAGCGGCTCATCATTATTTTCCGGCGCTTTTGGCATCGCCTTACGCACCAGCTGCGTCAGCGCCTGATTTTGATAGCTGGTCACCGTTTCCAGAGGGAACTTCATTGGCACCTGCGGCGCTTCTTCCGCAGGCTGCGTCTGCCCCTCGGTCATCTGCCTGACCATCATCTCCGCCAGTCCCAACCCTTTACCGGCGGTCATCTGCTGCGCAATCTGCTGGTCATACATGCTGGTGTACAGTCGCGTTTGATCGCTGCTGAATATGCCGTCTTTCGGCAGCGCTTCACGCATGCTTTTCAGCATCATCTGCACAAACATCCCTTCAACCTGACGAGCGACCGGGCGGATATTCGCCGCCGGATCTTGCCCCGCTTTGGCTTTCAGCTCATTGAGCGATTGCGCATCCCAGGCCGCGCTGGCCAACAGTTTGCTGTCACCAATCATCAGATAATTTCCAGTTTGGCGCGCAGACAACCCGCGCTCTGCATGGATTGCAGGATGGACATCAGATCCATCGGCGTGGCGCCCAGCGCATTCAGCGCGCGGACGACGTTGTTCAGGTTGGCGCTGGAACGGACGCTTTGCAGCGAACCGCCGCTCTGACGTAAATCAATCTGCGTTTGTGGCGTGACGACCGTCTGCCCCCCGCCAAACGGCGTGTCCGGCTGGCTGACGTTCGCCTGGCGATTCACCGTTACGGACAAATTGCCTTGCGCGACGGCGCAACTGTCCAGCGTCACTTCACGGTTCATCACCACGGAACCGGTACGGGAGTTAATCACCACCTTCGCGTCCTGTGGTGTGACGTTCACCTCCAGATTCTGGATATCCGCCAGGAAACGGACCTGCGAGCTGTTGCCGCTGGGTACGCGAACCTGAATCGTGCGCGCATCCAGCGCGGTCGCACTGCCATAGCCACGGGCGCGGTTGATGGTGTCAGTGATCTGCTGCGCCATTGCGAAGTCTTCGTTGTTCAGTTGCAGATTGAGGGTATTTCCGCCGCCAAACTGGCTGGGCAGCTCGCGTTCAATAATTGCGCCATTGGTGATACGCCCGCCATTGAGCTGGTTAACCTGTACGCTGCTGCCGCCCGCAGACGCCCCTGCGCCGCCGACTAAAATATTTCCCTGCGCCAGGGCATACACCTGGCTATCGACCCCTTTCAGCGGCGTCATCAGCAATGTACCGCCGCGCAGACTTTTCGCGTTCCCCATTGAGGACACCACCACGTCGATCGTTTGCCCCTGGCGACCGAATGCCGGAAATTGCGCAGTGACCATTACCGCCGCAACGTTTTTCAACTGCATATTGGTGCCCGTCGGGACGGTGATCCCCAACTGAGACAGCATGTTATTCAGCGTCTGGGTGGTAAAGGGCGTCTGGGTCGTCTGGTCGCCCGTCCCGTCCAGGCCGACCACCAGCCCGTAACCAATCAGCGAGTTTTCCCGCACCCCCTGCACGCTGGTCAGATCCCGAATACGATCGGCATGCGCCAGGGTGGTTGCCAGTATCAGTACAATTCCAACAAGAGATTTAAACACTGGAGACCTCGCTTACATCGGCGACAAGTTAAGGAAGAAACGTTGCAGCCAACCCATATTTTGCGCCTCGTTGATATAGCCGTTGCCGACATATTCAATGCGCGCATCCGCAACCTGTGTTGACGGAACGGAGTTGCTGCCGCTGATGGTGCGTGGGTTCACGACCCCGGAGAAGCGGATGAACTCAGTGCCCTGATTAATGGCGATCTGTTTTTCACCCACGACGTGTAAATTGCCATTTGCCAGTACCTGATCGACGGTCACGGTCAGCGTGCCGCTAAAGGTATTGCTGGCGTTCGCGCCGCCTTTACCGTTGAAGGAGTTCCCGCCAGAGGCTTCCATATCTGCACGCGCGTTGCCGAACAATCCCTGCAAATAACGAGGAACCGTATCAAAGCCGAAGTTGGTTTTACCGTCACGGCTGGCATTGGCGGAGGAGCTCTTACTGGCGCTGACGTTTTCCTGCAATACAATCGTCAGCGTATCGCCGATATTGCGTGGACGTCGGTCTTCAAACAGCGGCTGATAGCCATAGTTGATCGGCTGCGCAGACTGAAAAATGGAACCATTCGCCACCGGAGTCGGGCCCGGTATGGGCTGTGCAGTGGTCGCGCCCTGCACGAGCGGTGTGGAAGGTATCCAGGCACATCCTGTCAGTGAAACCACCAGCAGGGCCATAATCGGGTAATGGTGCGCAGCGTATTTTTGCATTGCCTTCATCTTCAAAATCAGTGTGCCGGTGAGGTTTCCCTCACCGGACGACACTTAGAGTTGCGTCAGTTTTTGCAGCATCTGATCGGTAGTCGATACCGCTTTGCTGTTAATTTCGTAAGCGCGCTGAACCTGGATCATATTCACCAGTTCTTCCGCCACGTTTACGTTAGAGGTTTCGACATAGCCCTGATACAGCAGACCCGCACCGTTAAGCCCTGGCGTACTCTCATTCGGCGCACCCGAGGATTGCGTTTCGGTGTACAGGTTTTCACCAATGCTTTCCAGACCCGTATCGTTCATGAACGTGGTCAGGTTAAGCTGCCCCACCTGTACCGGCGCGGCCTGCCCCTGCTGAGTTACGCTTACCACGCCATCGCGACCCACGGTGATGCTCAGCGAGTTCGCCGGAATGGTGATCGCTGGCTGTACCTGGAAGCCGCCCGCCGTGACCAGTTGGCCGTTCTGATCCACCTGGAAAGAACCGTCACGGGTATAAGCAGAAGTGCCATCCGGCAACATCACCTGGAAGAAGCCCTGCCCTTTGATGGCGACATCTTTACTGTTGTTAGTCTGAGACAGGTTGCCCTGACTATGCAGACGCTCGGTGGCGACCGGGCGAACGCCCGTACCGATTTGCAGACCAGAAGGTAAGGTCGTCTGTTCTGACGACTGCGCGCCAGGCTGACGAATCGTCTGGTACAGCAGGTCTTCAAACACCGCGCGTTGACGCTTAAAACCATTGGTGCTGACGTTTGCCAGGTTGTTGGCAATCACATCCATGTTGGTTTGCTGCGCGTCCAGGCCGGTTTTGGCGATCCATAATGAACTGATCATAAAATGTCCTGTATTAACTCATCGACAGCAGTTGGTTAGCGCGCCCGGCATTGTCATCCACGCTGCTGATAACCTTCATCTGCATTTCAAAACGGCGGGCGTTAGCGATCATATCGCTCATGGCGGACACCGCATTCACGTTACTGCCCTCCAGTACGCCAGACATCACGCGAATGGACGGGTCAGCCTGCAACACCGGGCCACGCGCAGCCTGTGTCGCCGCGCTTAAACGGAACATACCGTCATCGCCGCGTTGCACTTCGCTGCCAAGCGCTTTCACCAGCTTCAGACGTCCTACCGGTGCGACGGTATTGGCCGGATCGCCAGGGTTAAGCGCAGAGATAGTCCCATCTGCCGCGATAGTGATTTCTGAACCTTCAGGAACGGCAATCGGCCCGGCTTCACCGATAACCGGATGCCCCTGAATTGTCAGTTGCCCGGTCGGGTCCACCTGAATGCTGCCGTTACGGGTGTATCCCTCGTTACCATCAGCGGTCTGAACAGCCAGCCAGCCATCCTGTTGCAGCGCCACATCCAGCGGGCGCGAGGTGTAATCCATCTGCCCGGGCGTCATATCGGCTCCCGGCGTGGACGCAGCCACCAGCGTACGCGTCGGTAAAGAGAGACCTTCCACCGGCACTGCGCGCAACGCATTGAGTTGCGCACGAAAACCCGGCGTGGAGGCGTTCGCCAGGTTGCTGGCCGTCACCGCTTGTTGATTAAGCGTCTGACTGGCCGCGCCCATGGCGGTATATATTGCGTGATCCATTAAGCCATCCCGTCAGGCGCTTAGCGCAGGTTAACCAGGGTGTTGAGGATCTGATCCTGGGTTTTGATGGTCTGCGCGTTTGACTGATAGTTACGCTGCGCGACGATCATATTCACCAGCTCTTTACTCAAATCCACGTTTGAGGATTCCAGCGCGCCGTTGGTCAACTTACCGAAGTTACCCGTACCCGCCGTACCAAGCAGCGCAACGCCTGAAGCCTGCGTCGCCGCCCAGACGTTATCGCCCTGAGAAGCCAGACCTTCATTGTTGGCGAAGTTAGCCAGCACGATCTGCCCCAGAACCTGCGTTTGTTCGTTGGAATAGTTACCCACTACGGTGCCGTCATCATTGATCTGATAGCTCACCAGATCGCCCGGCTTATAGCCGTTCTGGTTGGTCGCGACGATATTGTTCGCACCGGTGTTCTGCTGCATGGAATTCAGGAAGCTCAGGGAGAAAGAGGCTGGGTCCGCACCATTAATTGCGCCAGTGACGATATTGGCGGAACCGCCAGAAACCAGCATCCCGTTTTCATTGAATTCCATCGTGGTAGACAACGTCGGCGTCGCAGTTGGATCGCTGCTGTCCATGGTGTGAACTTCCCAGGTGTTGTCCTGCGTCTTAACAAAGAACACATTCACATCATGGGCGTTACCCTGACTGTCAAAAACGGTAACGGTACCCTTTTTGTTATAGGAATCCGCATCGCTCGGATCAAACGGCGTTTTCGACGGCAGTTCATCGCTGGAGTTAAGGTTGATCTGCATAGACGCCGTGGTAGTCGCCTTCGCGGCCATCAGGGTGTTCGGGATGGTGATCGGGCCTGGGTTGGCACCCTGCTGGATCGTCGGCGGCGTTCCGGTTGCCGGATAGCCGGTCAGTTGCAGCCCCTGCATGTTAACCAGATTGCGGTTCTCATCCAGTTTGAACTGGCCGTTACGGCTGTAGAAAACGGAGCCGTTGCTGTCTACCAGACGGAAGAAACCGTTCTGGCTAATCGCGACATCCAGGCCACGCCCGGTGTTGGTGGTAGTGCCGTCGGTAAAGTCCTGGGTAATCCCGGCGACTTTAACGCCCAGGCCCACTTTGGAGCCCGCGAACATATCAGCAAAAGACGCCGTACCGGATTTAAACCCGTAGGTGGCGGAGTTGGCGATGTTATTACCAATAACATCGAGGTTGGTCGCTGCTGCGTTCAGACCGCTGACCGCTTGAGAAAAGGCCATGACTTACTCCTGATAAGTGTAAAGGCTTAAATGATCTGCCGTACTTCGTCGAGTGTGGTGGTTCCGTAGGTCCCTAAATCCAGGGTATTACCGCTACTGTTGCGGATAACCCCCTGAACCAGCGCAAACTGAAGCGGTTGCGCCACAAGCTGCGTACTGCCGTTGCTGGCGGCGATCGCGACGTTATAGGAACCGTTTGGCGCGCTTGTGCCATCCTCCAACGTACCGTCCCAGGTAAAGGTATGAACGCCAGCCTTCAGCTCGCCGATATTGATCGTGCGCACCACCTTGCCGTCTTTGTCGGTAATGGTGGCGGTGACTTTATCCGCTGCCTGCTGCAACTCCACGCCAAACGGCGTCGTGGTGATGGTCGCGCCCTCTTCGGTACCCGTACCGGCCAGAATGGTGGTGCCGGGGATCATGACGCCATGACCAATCAGGGTGCTGGCCTGTAGCGACTGGCTGTTGTCGATCTGCCCAGAAATCGCGCCCAACGTGGTGTTCAGTTTTTCAATTCCGCTAACGGTGCTGATCTGCGCCAGTTGCGTGGTCAGCTCGTTGTTTTGCAGTGGGTTGGTCGGGTCCTGATTCTTCAACTGCGCGACCAGCAATGTCAGGAAGCTGCTTTGCAAATCACTCGCGCTGCTTCCCGTCAGCGAACTGCCACTGCTGGTGGATGCGACTCCCGAGTTGGTCGAGTCATTCATATTTACGGCAATAGACATACGCGCCTCCTTTACTGGCCTAATGTCAGCGTTTTAAGCATCATGCTTTTTACGGTATTAAGAACTTCGACGTTTGCCTGATAGCTGCGCGAGGCTGACATGGTGTTGACCATTTCACCGACCACGTCCACATTAGGCATTTTTACGTACCCGTTGGCGTCCGCCAGCGGGTTGCCAGGCTCATACACCAGTTTGTCCGGCGCCTGACTTTCAATAACGTCCGCCACTTTTACCCCACCGGTTGCCGCCCCTGGCGCCGCGTCTACCTGAAAGACCACCTGTTTAGCGCGGTACGGTTGACCGTCCGGCCCGGTGACGCTATCGGCGTTTGCCAGGTTACTGGCCGCCACGTTAAGACGTTTGGACTGCGCGGTGAGCGCCGACCCGGCAATATCAAAAATGTTTAACAGCGCCACGAATTAGTTTCCTCCCTGTAGCACATTCATCATGCCTTTGATTTGTCCACCCAACACGGTGAGGCCCGTCTGGTATTTCAGACTGTTATCCGCAAACTGCGTACGCTCGCGGTCCATATCGACGGTATTGCCATCAAGGGACGGCTGGTCAGGAATACGGTAGAGCAGATCCACCGAAGGAGACGCAACGGTCTGGGCCGGAATGTGTTGTGCAGAGGTGAGCTTCAACGCGATCCCGCCGGCTTCTTCCCGGCCACGCACCATGACTTTTTTGAGTTCGCTGGCGAAATCCATATCACGCGCCTGATACCCAGGGGTGTCGGCGTTAGCGATATTGGCGGCCAACACCTCCTGGCGTTGAGCGCGCAGATTCAGCGCTTCCTGTTGAAAACGTAAGGCGGCATCGAGCTTATCGAGCATATCTCCTCCGCAAATGACAAAATTCAGCCGACAGCTTAAATCCCATCACGCGCGCGTTATCGCCGGAATAAACGCAAAATGCGTCGCTATTTGTTGCGTTGATGCTTGTGGTACGCAGGTAGAATCCTGTCATTGCTTAAACTGGCGGGAAGTGACGATGCAAACGTTAAAACGTGGAATAGCGCTGCTGGCGCTGCTGTTCAGCCCCCTGACGATGGCTCAGGATCTGAATGCCCAGTTAACGGACTGGTTTTCTCAGCGTCTGGCAGGGTTCAGCGATGACGTCGTCGTCACGATCCGCACGTCGCCCAATCTGTTGCCGAATTGCGAACAGCCCGCGCTGAGCGTAACCGGAAGTGCGAAGTTATGGGGGCATGTGAACGTACTGGCGCGCTGCGCGAACGAAAAGCGCTACCTACAGGTAAATGTACAGGCAACGGGGAATTACGTTGTTGCCGCGGCCCCCGTCGCCCGTGGCGGTGCGCTTGGCCCGGCTAACATCACGCTAAAACGCGGACGGCTGGATCAGCTTCCCCCGCGAACCGTCCTGGACATCAACCAGATTCAGGACGCCGTCAGCTTGCGCGACCTCGTTCCCGGGCAGCCAATACAGCTCAGTATGTTGCGCCAGGCATGGCGGATAAAAGCTGGTCAGCGCGTTCTGGTGGTGGCGAGCGGCGACGGATTTAGCGTCAATGCGGAAGGCCAGGCATTGAACAATGCCGCCGTCGCGCAAAACGCGCGCGTACGCATGTTGTCAGGCCAGGTCGTGAGTGGAACCGTCGATCCTGATGGGAATATTCTTATTAATCTATAATGAGTTAAAGATTTTGTAGTGGCTGCCGATAAATAATCAACCAATGATGATAGCTGGCTGCTACAGCGTAACCCCTCGATGAGGATAAATAAATGAGCATTGACCGTACCTCACCTTTGAAGCCCGTTAGCACTGTCCAACCGCGCGAAACCAGCGATGCGCCGGTACAAAAAGCGCGTCAGGAAAAAGCGTCAACCACGACCAGTACCAGTGTGAAGTTAAGCGATGCTCAGGCGAAACTGATGCAACCCGGCACCAGCGACATCAATATGGAGCGCGTGGAAGCCCTGAAAACGGCGATTCGTAATGGTGAGTTGAAGATGGACACCGGTAAAATTGCAGACTCGCTGATCCGCGAGGCGCAGAGCTACTTACAGAGTAAATAAGCGTATGACTCGTCTGTCAGAAATTCTGGATCATATGACGGCTGTCCTCAATGACCTGAAAAAGGTGATGGATGCCGAGCAGCAGCAGCTCTCCGTAGGTCACATTAACGGTAGCCAGTTACAGCGTATTACAGAAGAAAAAAGCTCTTTACTGGCGACGCTGGATTATCTGGAGCAGCAGCGCCGTCTTGAACAAGATGCGCAGCGTAACGTTAATGATGATGTCGCCAGACGCTGGCAGGCGATTACGGAAAAAACGCAGCATTTACGCGATCTCAACCAACATAATGGTTGGCTGCTGGAAGGGCAGATTGAACGGAATCATCAGGCGCTCGACATGCTGAAACCGCATCAGGAACCGACGCTGTATGGCGCGAACGGTCAAACCGCCTCTCCCCACCGTGGCGGGAAAAAAATCTCTATCTGATTGCCGGATGGCGGCTACGCCTTATCCGGCCTACACGATCACAGAACAACTCGTATGCCCGGTAAGCGGCAGCGCCACCGGGCGATTTGCCGGATAGAGGCTCTATGCCGTCCGGCGAGTAAATTCCTTCACTTTAAAGCCCAACACCGCCAGCGCGGCGAAATAGGCGGCAATCCCCACAACCACAACCGCCATCAGTCGGGCCAGACGCCACAGCATTGTCCCTTCTGACCACTCAGGCATAATATGCAACATGCCAACCAGCGCGGCGGACATCACCAGCACGGAAATCACCAGGCGGGTCAGGAACCACGTCCAGCCCGGCTGCGGAGTAAAGATTTTCTGTTTGCGCAGTTGCCAGTACAGCAGCGACGCATTCAGACACGCCGCCAGACCAATAGACAGCGACAGACCGGCATGCTTCAACGGCCCGATAAACGCCAGGTTCATCAACTGAGTCATGATCAGCGTCACAATGGCGATTCTGACCGGCGTTTTGATATCCTGGCGCGAGTAAAATCCCGGAGCCAAAACTTTCACCACGATTAAACCAATCAGACCAACGGAATAGGCCACCAGCGCGCGCTGGGTCATCGACGCATCAAAGGCAGTGAACTTGCCGTACTGGAACAGCGATACCGTCAGCGGTTTGGCCAGAATGCCCAGCGCGACGGCGCTCGGCAACGCCAGCAGAAAACACAGACGCAGCCCCCAGTCCATCAGACGGCAATACTCATCATGATTGCCGCTGGCAAAACTTTTAGACAGTGAAGGCAGCAAAATGGTGCCCAGCGCCACGCCCAGAACCCCTGACGGGAACTCCATCAGTCGGTCAGCATAATACATCCAGGAGACCGAACCGGAAGCCAGAAACGAGGCGAAAATGGTGTTGATGATCAGAGATATCTGGCTTACCGAAACGCCGAGGATCGCCGGGCCCATTTGCTTCACAACGCGCATCGCGCCTGCGTCACGAAAATTGATGCGCGGCAATACCAGCATCCCAATTTTCTTCAGATGAGGAAGCTGGTAAACCAGTTGCAGCACGCCGCCCACCGTCACCGCCCAGGCCAGCGCCAGTACGGGAGGATTAAAATACGGCGCGGCAAACAGCGCAAAGCCGATCATACTGATGTTCAGAAATGTGGGCGCAAACGCAGGAATCGAGAAACGGTTCCAGGTGTTGAGGATCGCGCCCACCAGCGAGGCCAGCGAAATCAGCAGAATATACGGAAAGGTGATTTGCAGCAGTTTGGTGGTCAGGGCGAATTTATCAGCGGTATCAGCAAAACCCGGCGCGGTTACCATGATCACCCACGGCGCGGCGAGCATACCGGCCACCGTCACCACGGCTAACGCCAGGGTCAGCAGGCCGGAGACATAGGCGACAAAAACCCGGGTCGCCTCTTCGCCCTGCTTGCTCTTGTATTCTGCAAGGATCGGCACAAACGCCTGGGAAAATGCCCCTTCGGCAAAAATACGCCGCAACAGATTCGGTAACTTGAATGCCACGAAAAAGGCGTCGGTCGCCATCCCTGCGCCAAAAATTCTGGCGACAATCGCGTCACGCGCAAAACCAAGCACGCGCGAAAACATGGTCATCGAGCTGACGGCAGCCAGCGATTTTAATAAATTCATCAGTGTTGTATTCCAGACCCTGGAGCAAAACCCTTGCATGGCCGACCGCAGGCCGGATAAAGGCGTTTACGCCGCCATCCGGCAATATCGCTGCGCCTGATAACCACGTACAAACGTCTTATCAGGCCGACAGAACGATCCACGGTTTGCCATCATTCTCTGTCAGAAAGAGGTGTTATTTTGAGTTGGCATATAGTACCTGGATTATGATGAATTACTACAGCCAGATGTTACAGGGCGTTATTCGCTCATTGCCTCGCGCCAGAGTTTCTCTACGACGCGCTGCGCCAGAATCGCCTGTTCGCCCGCCGTTTCAGGAACCGTCTGATTTTGCACGCATTCAATAAAATGACGGGCGCATCCGGCAAATCCACGTTGTTCCTGGGTTGTCTGCCAGCCCGGAATGGGTTTATGCACCACGCCCTGACCGCGTTCCTCGCGCCATTCGCGCATGTCCGTCACGTCAAACAGGCCACCGTCCGTCACCGCCTGCACACATTCACGCTGACTCCCGGCGCGACGGTGCATACTGGTGGTGATTTGCAACTGATCCGTCGAAAAATGGTGTTCGGCATACAGCATCTCGCCAAGATCGTTGGTCTGCAACGTGCCGCCGTTCAGTTGCGCCTTGCCGTCCGTCAGCCACAGCGCGGTGTCCACAACGTGCAGGTAGTCATCCAGCAGCGTGAAACGCAAATCATGCGGCCCGACGCTGTCCGTCCGGTGTTTATCCATACGGACAGAAGCGGCGGCGCCCAGTTGCGCTTTCAGATCACGGTAGAGCGGAGCGAAGCGTCGGTTAAACCCGACCATTAGCGTCAAATTTTTACGCGCGGCCAACGCCACCAGCCGTTCCGCATCGCGCAGGTTTTCCGCCAGCGGTTTATCGACGCAGACATGAACCCCGGCATTGAGCAGTTCGCTCACCACCTCATAATGCGTCGCCGTGCTGGAGTGGACGAAAATGGCGTCGCAGGTTGACGCCAGCGCTGGCAACGACTCAACGTACGGCATCCGCCAGCTTTCACAAATGCGCAGCGCCTTATCCCGCGAAGGAGACCAGGCCCCCTGTAGCGTCCAGTCGCCGGATGCGCCCAGTACGGGCAACCAGGCTTTTTGGGCGATCCCCCCTAACCCAACAACACCGATACGTAATTTTTTCACGTTAGTCTCCCAGGTGCGCCAGGAGCGAATCAAGGCGCTGTTTCAGTTCCGCGACTTCGCCTTCCAGCGCCTCAACGCGCGCATGCAGATCGCCCGACGCCGTCTGCGGCGCGTCATCTGAACTCACCGGTTCATCAACTTCGCCGCAAAACAGGTGCATATACCGGCTTTCACGCTTACCCGGTTCGCGCGCCAGGCGCACTACGTAAGGGCCGTCGTCACGGGCGGCAAGCTGTTCCAGCGTCGTTTCCACTTCCGCCATATCGCTGAATTCATACATGCGGGATGCACGGCTGCGCAGTTCACCTGGCGTCTGGGCGCCGCGCAGCAGCAGCGTGGCAATCAGCGCCACCTCCGCCGGACTCAGTTTAAGATTGCCAAACTCGGAGTTGCAGAAGCGCTGTTCATATTTGGTGACGCGATTGCCGAAACCGCTCACCGTCCGCAGAAAATGGCGTTTCACCAGGTTATCAAGCTGTTCCTGCACCTCATGTTCCGATAAGTTCATTACCGGTTCACGGTTGGTTTTTTGATTGCAGGCGGTAACCACGCCGTTAACCGAGAGCGGGTACTGCTCCGGCGTTGTCACCTGTTTTTCCAGCAGGCAGCCAATCACTCGCGCTTCAGTGGCGGTTAGTTCGTATTTCATCGTCCTCTCCTTAGCGACCGGGGGTCCATTCAGTCGTCGTCAACGCCGTCAGCACATGATCGCGCCACTGCCCGTCAATCAACAGGTAATCTTTCGCATACCCTTCTTTTTCAAAGCCGAGTCGCGCCAGCAAGTCGCCGCTGCGCTTATTATGCGGCATATAGTTCGCCATAATACGGTGAATATGTTGCGTGCGCTGCATATAGCGAATCGCCGAGGTTAAGGCCTCATACATCAGCCCCTGCCCCTGCCACTTTTGTGCGATGGAGTATCCCAGATAACAGGCGTGGAATGAGCCACGCACCACGTTAGAAAAATTGGCCACGCCGATGATCTCTTTCTCTTCCGGGTCGAGCAGCGCGAAATAGAACGCTGAACCCTGTTTGTGAAACTCGGCGATCATGCTCAGACGCGCCTGCCAGCCCGAAGGATAGCAGTGGCTTTCATCACGAACGGGTTCCCAGGGTTTTAAAAAATGACGATTTTCCGCGTAATAATCGGCCAGACGCCAGGCATCACGCTCATGTACTAAACGCACAACCAGACGGTCGGTTGTTAAGCGTACTTTTGGCACGTTACTGCGATAGCCAAACATTCTATACCTACTCCTTCCCGTAACGTCTTCACACCCTGATAACGTTACTATACCTGCGCCTGTACGCTCTGTGAAAAGTGCAAATCGTCATTTTTTGGCTTATTCACACATTTTGATGAAAACTCTCTATCAAGATGGACTTTTGATAAAAAAATATTGTCCCGGCAAAGGTGGGAAAAAACGCGCCGACACCGCAGAATAGAAGGTGCTCACCTTTTAAACTCAACAGAATTCGAGTTGCAGGACGACGGCAAGCGAATCACTCCCTGAAAGCGCACAGAAATACGTGGCCGGGGAGCGCTAACGCCGCCGACGCGCCTGCGACGTGAAGGATGACGAGTGTCTTTCCCGGGAGGGGAAATGTCGCGTGTCTCGCAGGCCAGGAACCTGGGTAAATATTTCCTGCTCATCGATAATATGCTGGTCGTATTAGGCTTTTTCGTGGTGTTTCCACTGATCTCCATTCGCTTTGTCGACCAGATGGGCTGGGCGGCATTGATGGTCGGCATTGCGCTCGGACTGCGCCAGTTCATCCAGCAAGGGCTGGGCATATTTGGCGGCGCGATTGCCGACCGTTTTGGCGCGAAGCCAATGATTGTTACCGGGATGCTTATGCGCGCAGCCGGATTCGCGACGATGGGGATCGCCCATGAGCCCTGGCTGCTCTGGTTTTCCTGCTTTCTTTCCGGGCTTGGCGGCACCCTTTTCGATCCGCCGCGCTCTGCGCTGGTCGTCAAGCTGATTCGCCCTGAACAACGCGGTCGTTTCTTTTCGCTGTTGATGATGCAGGACAGCGCGGGCGCCGTGACTGGCGCGCTATTGGGTAGCTGGTTGTTGCAGTACGATTTTCGTCTGGTATGCGCGACGGGGGCGGTACTGTTCGTTTTGTGCGCCGCGTTTAACGCCTGGCTGCTTCCGGCGTGGAAACTGTCAACGGTGAAAATCCCGGTACGCGAGGGCATGGGGCGCGTCATGGCGGACAAACGGTTCGTGACTTACGTACTGACCCTGGCGGGATACTACATGCTGGCCGTACAGGTGATGCTGATGCTGCCCATCATGGTCAATGACATCGCGGGATCACCGTCCGCCGTCAAGTGGATGTATGCGATCGAAGCCTGCCTCTCACTGACGCTGCTCTACCCGATCGCCCGCTGGAGCGAGAAACGTTTTCGCCTCGAGCACCGCCTGATGGCCGGACTGCTGCTGATGTCGCTCAGTATGTTGCCTGTCGGGCTGGTCGGTAATTTACAGCAGCTCTTCACGCTCATTTGCACGTTCTATATCGGTTCGGTCATTGCAGAACCGGCGCGTGAAACGCTCAGCGCCTCGCTGGCCGATGCGCGGGCGCGCGGCAGCTATATGGGCTTCAGTCGACTGGGTTTAGCCATTGGCGGCGCGATAGGGTATATCGGCGGAGGATGGTTGTTCGATATGGGGAAAGCGCTGCAACAGCCTGAACTGCCCTGGATGATGCTTGGGGTAATCGGAATCATGACCTTTCTTGCGCTCGGCTGGCAATTCAGCCACAAACGGACGCCACGCGGCATGCTGGAGCCAGGCGCCTGATTTGATACCTGCTTTCATCTCCTCCATACTGAAAGAGAACCGACAGTTAAATGGAGGAGAAACGTGAAGCTTTATATTTACGATCACTGCCCTTTCTGCATCAAAGCCCGCATGATTTTCGGCCTGAAAAATATTCCCGTTGAGCTAAACGTCCTGGCAAACGACGACGACGCAACGCCCACCCGCATGATCGGCAAAAAAATGGCGCCCATTCTGCAAAAGGACGACAGCCGTTATCTGCCCGAAAGTATGGATATCGTCCATTATGTGGACAACCTTGACGGCAAACCCTTGCTGATCGGAAAACAGAACCCCGCGATTGATGAGTGGTTACGCAAAGTTAACGGTTACGCCAATCGCCTGCTCCTTCCGCGTTTCGCAAAATCGGCATTTGATGAGTTTTCCACGCCGTCGGCGCGGAAATACTTCACCGAGAAAAAAGAGGCCATGATTGGCGACTTTGGCGAAAATCTGGCGCATTCCAGTGGGCTCATCAAAAACATCAGCGACGATCTGCGCGCGCTGGATAAATTGATTGTGCAGCCTAATGCCGTGAACGGTGAACTGTCTGAAGACGATATTCATCTGTTCCCGTTATTACGTAACCTGACGCTGGTCGCAGGCATAAACTGGCCAACCCGGGTCGCTGATTACCGTGATAACATGGCAAAACAGACGCAAATCAACCTGTTATCGTCTATGGCCCTCTAATGTTTGTGGGTGGAGGCGCCATGCCGCCACCCTTTCAGTTTTTTCTGCTGGTGCGCGGCGTGCTGGTGCCACATGCTGCTTTGTGTCAGGATTACGACACGGGCATCATGTTGAGGAACCCCATGAAAAAGATTGTCTTTGCCGCTGCATTGTTGGTTAGCGGCCTGTTGGTTGGCTGCAACCAACTCACGCAGTACACGGTAAGCGAGCAAGAAATTAATCAGGCGCTTGAAAAACGGAATAATTTTTCCAAAGACATTGGCTTACCGGGCATCGCGGATGCGCATATTGTACTGACGAATCTCAGCAGCCAGATTGGCCGGGAAGAGCCCAACAAAGTCACGCTAACCGGTGATGCGAACCTGGATATGAGCTCCCTGTTTGGCAGCCAGAAAGCCACCATGAAACTGAAGCTGAAAGCGCTACCGGTCTTTAACAAAGAAAAAGGCGCGATTTATCTGCAAGAAATGGAAGTGGTGGATGCAACCGTAACGCCGGAAAAAATGCAATCGGTGCTGCAAACGCTGATGCCTTACCTGAATCAGTCGTTGCGTAATTATTTTAATCAGCAACCGGCCTACGTTTTGCGTGAAGACAGCAGCAAAGGCGAAGCGCTGGCGAAAAAATATGCCAAAGGCATAGAGGTTAAACCGGGCGAAATCATCATCCCGTTCACCGACTAACGCACCAGGGCGCATTTGCGCCCTTTTTTTTCGTGCAAACGAAAACGTTTCCGCTTATCCTTGGTTTCCGGCAAAAATGACTATCCCCCAGCCGGAGCATATTAATGACTGCACCATCCCAGGTTTTAAAGATCCGCCGCCCAGACGACTGGCACGTTCACCTTCGCGATGGCGACATGTTAAAAACTGTCGTGCCTTACACCAGTGAAATTTATGGCCGCGCGATAGTGATGCCGAACCTGGCGCCACCTGTTACGACGGTCGATGCGGCCATCGCATACCGCCAGCGCATTCTTGATGCCGTTCCTGCCGGGCATGACTTTACCCCACTGATGACCTGCTACTTAACGGATACGCTTGATCCTGATGAGCTTGAGCGCGGATTCCGCGAAGGCGTCTTTACCGCAGCAAAACTCTATCCGGCCAACGCGACCACCAACTCCAGCCACGGCGTCACCTCTGTCGATACGATCATGCCGGTACTGGAGCGCATGGAAAAACTCGGCATGCCGTTGCTGGTACACGGCGAAGTTACCCATGCTGATATCGATATTTTTGACCGCGAAGCACGGTTTATTGAAACGGTGATGGAGCCGCTGCGCCAGCGTCTGACGGCGTTGAAGGTCGTGTTTGAGCACATTACCACCAAAGATGCCGCAGAGTACGTTCGCGACGGCAACGAGCTGTTAGCCGCCACCATCACGCCACAGCATCTGCTGTTTAATCGCAACCATATGCTGGTCGGCGGCATTCGCCCGCATCTGTATTGCCTGCCGATCCTCAAACGTAACGTCCACCAGCAGGCCTTGCGTGAACTGGTCGCCAGCGGATTTAGCCGCGCCTTCCTCGGTACCGACTCCGCGCCGCACGCCCGTCATCGGAAAGAAACCAGCTGCGGCTGCGCAGGCTGCTTTAATGCCCCGACGGCGCTTGGCAGCTACGCTACGGTCTTTGAAGAGATGAACGCCCTCGCGCATTTTGAAGCGTTCTGCTCACTCAATGGGCCACGGTTCTACGGCCTGCCGGTCAATGAAACCTACGTTGAACTGGTACGCGAAGAGCAGCTCGTCCCGGAAAGCATCACGCTTGCCGATGACTCACTGGTGCCCTTCCTGGGCGGCGAGCGCGTACGCTGGTCAGTAAAATAATAAAAAAAATGTGGCCAACTGTTGTAAGCCAGAAAGGTTAACTGTATAAATACACAGTATATTCAACAGGGGGCCATTATGCGTATTGAAGTCACTATAGCGAAAACGTCACCTTTGCCTGCTGGCGCGATTGACGCGCTGGCTGGTGAACTCTCCCGCCGTATCCATCACTCTTTTCCAGATAACGCGGGCAATGTTGTCGTCCGTTATGCCGCAGCCAACAATTTGTCGGTCATTGGCGCGACAAAAGAGGATAAAGAACGCATCAGCGAAATCCTACAGGAAACCTGGGAAAGCGCGGATGACTGGTTCGTCAATGAATAAAAAATGATATGCAGTAATGTTCGTTTTTGCCGGGTCGCCCCGGCTTTTTTATTTGCGCAACTGGTCGCTTTTTAATCCATTACTCAAAATAACTGCACAACATGCCAAAAAAATATGAATAACATGCTGTTTTATTGTGCACATAATTCTTAAAAAGAAGAAATTTATTCTGTCACCCTTTAAATTTCCAGTGAATAGCCTTATTTATTGATATACTGAAGTTGCTTCAGAAAAAAACACGCATTGAACCTCGAAAACCGTTGTCTTGTAACACGTATTAGGGGGCATAATGGAAAAGAATAATGAAGTCATTCAGACTCATCCGCTTGTAGGATGGGACATCAGCACCGTTGACAGCTATGATGCGCTGATGTTGCGTTTGCACTACCAGACCCCGAATCGCCCTGACCCTGATGGGACTGAAGTTGGTCAGACGCTCTGGTTAACCACCGATGTTGCCAGACAATTTATTTCGATATTAGAAGCAGGCATCGCCAAAATTGAATCTGGCGATTACCAGGAAAATGAGTATCGCCGTCATTAACGTGACGCGACCCCTCCACCCAAAGGCACCTTAAAAGGTGCCTTTATCGTTTCATACTCTCAATAATTCCACTGACAGAAAGTCGGCCGACAAACGCGCCGCCGCGACGGCAATCCGAAAGCATGACGAGTATAACTTGTATATCTCAATTCACTTATTTACCCTGCAATAATCGCGATAGCAGAGAGAAGCTGATGAAATACGACTTAATCATTATTGGCAGCGGTTCCGTCGGCGCCGCAGCCGGATATTATGCCACTCGCGCCGGACTGAAGGTTCTGATGACAGATGCCCATATGCCGCCACATCAACAGGGCAGCCATCACGGCGATACCCGGTTAATCCGCCACGCTTATGGCGAGGGTGAGAAATACGTTCCTCTGGTGCTGCGTGCGCAAACGTTATGGGAAGAGCTTTCAACGCATAATGAAGATCCCATCTTCGTCCGCTCCGGCGTCATAAACCTCGGCCCGGCGGACTCGCCATTTCTGGCGAACGTGGCGCATAGCGCACAGCAATGGCAGTTGAACGTTGAGCAACTGGATGCCGCCGCCATCATGGCGCGCTGGCCTGAAATTCGCGTCCCTGACAACTACATTGGCCTGTTCGAAACGGACTCCGGTTTTCTGCGCAGTGAACTGGCGATCAAAACCTGGGTTCGCCTTGCCGAAGAGGCTGGCTGTGCGCAGCTCTTTAACTGCCCCGTCACCGCCCTTCATCACGATAGCGACGGCGTTACCGTTGAAACCGCTGACGGCGAATACCGCGCGAAGAAAGTGTTGATCAGTGCCGGTACATGGGTACAGGCGCTGGTGCCGGAACTCCCCATCCAACCCGTTCGTAAAGTTTTTGCCTGGTATCAGGCTGACGGGCGCTACAGCATGAAAAATAACTTCCCGGCGTTCACTGGAGAACTCCCGAACGGCGATCAGTATTACGGTTTTCCCGCCGAAAACGACGCATTAAAAATAGGAAAACACAACGGTGGTCAGTTGATTCACTCACCGGAAGAGCGCAAGCCGTTTGCCGCCGTCGCCAGCGATGGTTCCGAAGCGTTCCCCTTCCTGCGCACTATCCTGCCCGGCATTGGCTGCTGCCTGAACGGCGCCGCCTGTACCTATGATAATTCCCCGGATGAAGATTTTATTATCGATACATTACCGGGACATGATAATACGCTGATCGTCACCGGTCTGAGCGGCCACGGCTTTAAGTTCGCCTCGGTATTAGGTGAGATTGCCGCCGATTTCGCGCAGGGTAAATCGCCGGCTTTTGACCTGACGCCATTCAAACTGAAGCGCTTTACGCAATAATGACCCAATGGCCTCGCAAACGGGGCCGTTTCTTTTTGAGGAGTCAGGCTGTGCGTCGTATTTTTCACTATCTGATCAATAATATTCGTGAGCATTTTATGCTCTACGTTATTTTATGGTCGCTGCTGGCCATCATGGACATTATTTATATCATGTTCTTTTAATTTATTTCAGCTGACAAAAATTGACAAAACCTGAGATTACTCTAACTTTCATTGTAATAATTTGACCAATAAGAAACCTCCCGCCCTCCTGCCCCATATAGATAAAACCGCTAATCACCTCGAATCTTCTGACGCACAATGACAAATTCAATCAATTTTATTGAAATAAAAACAAATATCGCCAGGATTGTTATTTATTAGTTGCATTAATGTCTCTAACAGGTCATTTTCATTCTCTCCTGAAATATCCATTGGTGTGTTTATGCAATTCAAAAATACTCCTCAGCGCTATGGCGCCATTTCTGTATTGCTTCACTGGCTGGTCGCCATTGTTGTATACGGCATGTTTGCCCTGGGTTTATGGATGGTGACGCTCAGCTATTACGATGGCTGGTATCACCAGGCGCCGGAATTGCATAAAAGTATCGGCATCCTGCTAATGATGGGGCTGGTTATACGTGTTTTCTGGCGTTTCGTCTCACCACCGCCAAAGGCGCTGAAAAGCTATTCACGCCTGACCCGTCTGGGTGCGGCGGTGGGCCACCTTGCGCTGTATCTTCTGCTCTTCGCCATTGTGATCAGCGGCTATCTGATCTCAACCGCCGACGGCAAACCGATCAGCGTGTTTGGGTGGTTTGACGTGCCCGCCACGCTGGCCGACGCGGGCGCTCAGGCCGATCTTGCCGGTAGTCTGCACCTGTGGCTGGCCTGGAGCGTTGTGATTTTGTCCGTTCTGCATGGGCTAATGGCCCTGAAGCACCATTTCATCGATAAAGACGACACCCTGAAGCGTATGCTGGGGAGATCGTCGCCTGACTATGGAGTTGAAAAATGAAAAAAAGCCTGCTGGGACTGACTTTTGCTTCCCTGTTATTCACCACTGGTTCTGCAATCGCGGCAGACTATAAAATTGATAAAGAGGGACAACACGCCTTCGTTAACTTCCGTATCCAGCACCTGGGTTACAGCTGGCTGTACGGGACGTTCAAAGATTTCGACGGGACATTTACCTTCGATGAAAAAAATCCGGCAGCGGATAAAGTGAACGTCACCATTAACACCAACAGCGTTGATACCAACCATGCGGAGCGTGATAAGCACCTGCGTAGCGCTGATTTCCTGAACGTCGCGAAATTCCCGCAGGCGACGTTTACCTCGACCAGCGTGAAAAAAGATGGCGACGAGCTGGATATCACCGGCGACCTGACGCTCAATGGCGTCACCAAACCGGTCACGCTGGAAGCGAAGCTGATCGGCCAGGGTGACGATCCGTGGGGCGGGAAGCGCGCGGGCTTTGAAGCGGAAGGTAAAATTAAGCTGAAAGACTTTAACATCACTACCGACCTCGGCCCTGCATCGCAGGAAGTCGATCTGATTATCTCGGTGGAAGGCGTACAGCAGAAGTAACGAATGCCGGATGGCGGCTTCGCCTTATCCGGCCTACAGCAGCACATATTGTAGGCCCGGTAAGCGGAGAGCCACCGGGCGCAATGCCGGATGGCGCTACGTTATTCCGCCGGGTCGGGAATGCCCAGTTGGGTATTCAGACGGCCACGCGATTTATTGAAGATTTTATTGCCATTCTCACGGCCAGCGCGGCGACGGCGCTGTTCCTCTTCCGGCAAACTGCTCTCTTCACAGCACAGCTCGCTACAGCAGCCTTTAAACTTCTCGGCGCAAGCCGGGCACTGAATAAACAGCAGATGGCAACCATCATTTTTACAGTTGGTATGGCTGTCGCACGGAGCGCCGCACTGGTGACAATGCGCGATAACCTCATCAGAGATCCGCTCTCCCATACGCTCATCAAACACAAAATTCTTACCGATGAAACGCACCGGCAGTCCCTGCTCGCGCGCCTTACGCGCGTACTCAATGATGCCGCCTTCAATGTGCCACACTTTGTTAAAACCGTTATGCTTCATCCAGGCGCTGGCTTTTTCACAACGAATACCGCCCGTACAATACATGATGATTTTCTTGTCTCTATGCTCCTGCATCATTTCAACAGCTTTCGGCAACTGCTCGCGGAACGTGTCAGCCGGAATTTCCAGCGCATTTTCGAAATGCCCCACTTCATATTCGTAGTGGTTACGCATGTCGATAAACACGGCATCAGGATCGTCCAGCATGGCGTTCACTTCCGCCGCTTTCAGGTACTCGCCAACGTCGCTGGCATCAAAATTCGGATCGTCGATACCATCAGCCACAATCCGCTCGCGTACTTTCATACGCAGCACCCAGAAGGACTTACCGTCATCGTCCAGCGCAATATTCAGACGCAAGCCGTTTAATGCGGGATCAAACGCATACAGCTGCTCACGAAACGCCGCGACCTGACTTTGCGGCACGCTGATCTGTGCGTTAATGCCTTCACGCGCCAGATAAACGCGACCAAAAACATTCAGCGAGGTAAACATCTGGTACAACGCGTCGCGCGTGCTCTGCGGATCGACGATCGTGAAATATTTATAAAAAGAGATGGTCGTGCGCGGCTCCGTTTCAGCTAACATCCGGGCTTTAAGCGCATCGTTCGAAATGCGGTTGTGTAACACTGGCATGGTGTACGTATCCTGCAATCAGTAAAAATGAAATCGGGCGGCATCATAAAGCAAACATCGCCAATTTACATCCACACATTTTGCGCTACATTTCATTCTTCATACTAAGAAATTAACAACAATTGCCGCTTTTATCGTCGTTCTCCAACCACAAATTTTTGCTGTACACGAAAAAATGCGACAATACAGGGAATTGCTCGTTTACAGACAGGATAGAGATGACGAATTTACCTAAGTTCTCCGTTGCGCTACTGCATCCACGTTATTGGTTAACCTGGCTGGGTATTGGTGCTCTTTGGTTGGTCGTGCAATTGCCCTACCCGGTGATTTACAAACTGGGTTGTGCAATGGGACGTCTGGCGTTGCGTTTTATGAAGCGCCGCGCCCGCATCGCCTATCGTAATCTTGAATTGTGCTTTCCGCAGATGAGCGAGCAAGAACGCCACCAGATGGTGGTGAAGAACTTCGAGTCTGTCGGGATGGGCGTGATGGAAACCGGCATGGCCTGGTTCTGGTCCGACCGCCGTATTTCACGCTGGACAGATGTCAGCGGCGTTGAGCATATCCGCGACGTTCAGGCCCGGGAGCGAGGGATTCTGCTGGTTGGCCTGCACTTTCTGACGCTGGAGCTGGGCGCGCGCCAGTTTGGTTTGCAACAGCCTGGCATTGGCGTTTATCGTCCGAATGACAATCCGTTGCTCGACTGGCTACAAACCTGGGGACGTATGCGCTCCAACAAATCGATGCTCGATCGCAAAGACCTGAAAGGCATGATCAAAGCGCTGAAAAAAGGTGAAGTGGTCTGGTATGCGCCGGATCATGACTATGGCCCGCGCGCCAGCGTGTTTGTCCCGCTGTTTGCCGTGGAACAGGCCGCCACCACGTCAGGAACCTGGATGCTCTCCCGGATGTCCAACGCCTGTCTGGTGCCGTTTGTTCCGCGTCGTAAACCCGATGGCAAAGGCTATGAGCTGATTCTCCTGCCGCCGGAATGCTCACCACCGCTGGATGACGCCGAAACCACCGCGGCCTGGATGAACACGATCGTAGAGAAATGCATCATGATGGCGCCCGAGCAATACATGTGGTTGCACCGCCGTTTCAAAACGCGTCCTGAAAGTATGCCCTCCCGTTACTGATTCATCAGGTGCAGCCGGGCGACGGTTGCACCTTCTCATCGCCTCTTTTAGCTTTAAAAGCTACTCACATTGCCGCCCTCAGCAGGCAGGCGCATAATAAGAGAGTATTGCCTTATTTTTATTCTGATGATAGCGCAAACAGCGCATCACACTGCGGATCGCTATGTCACCCTCTGATGTCCCCATAAACTGGAAACGCAATCTCACCGTAGCCTGGCTGGGCTGTTTTTTGACCGGCGCGGCGTTTAGCCTGGTGATGCCATTTTTACCCCTCTACGTTGAGCAGCTCGGCGTAACGGGCCACAGCGCGCTGAATATGTGGTCGGGGCTGGTTTTCAGTATCACCTTCCTGTTTTCCGCTATTGCCTCGCCTTTTTGGGGCGGGCTGGCCGATCGCAAAGGGCGAAAGATCATGCTGCTGCGCTCAGCCCTCGGCATGGCGATGGTTATGCTGCTGATGGGGCTGGCGCAGAACATCTGGCAGTTTCTGATCCTGCGCGCATTGTTAGGTCTGCTCGGCGGATTTGTGCCAAACGCAAATGCGCTTATCGCCACTCAGGTGCCGCGTAATAAGAGCGGCTGGGCGTTAGGAACGCTTTCTACTGGCGGCGTCAGCGGCGCATTGCTCGGCCCTCTGGCGGGCGGATTACTTGCCGACCAGTACGGATTACGCCCTGTCTTTTTCATCACCGCCAGCGTGCTGTTGGTCTGTTTCTTACTGACGCTCTTTTTTATTCGCGAGCGTTTTCAGCCTGTCAGCAAAAAGGAGATGTTGCACGTCCGGGAGGTCGTTGGCTCACTAAAAAACCCAAAGCTGGTTTTGAGTCTGTTCGTCACCACGCTGATCATTCAGGTTGCAACCGGATCGATCGCGCCTATTCTGACGTTATATGTGCGAGAGCTAGCCGGTAACGTCAGCAATATCGCATTTATCAGCGGAATGATCGCCTCGGTGCCCGGCGTGGCGGCGTTGCTCAGCGCGCCCCGGCTCGGCAAACTGGGCGATCGCATTGGCCCCGAAAAGATCCTGATTACCGCCCTGATTATCTCTGTCCTGCTGCTGATCCCGATGTCATTCGTACAAACGCCCTGGCAGCTTGGCGTGCTGCGCTTTTTACTTGGTGCGGCGGACGGCGCCCTGCTCCCCGCCGTACAGACTCTGCTGGTCTATAACGCCAGCAATCAGATCGCCGGGCGCATCTTCAGTTACAACCAGTCATTTCGCGATATTGGCAACGTCACAGGCCCGTTAATGGGGGCAGCTATTTCTGCCAGCTACGGTTTTCGCGCCGTGTTTTGCGTCACCGCAGGCGTCGTGTTGTTCAACGCAATTTATTCGTGGAACAGCCTGCGGCGGCGCAGAGAGACCCTCGCGGCAAAATGATTTTTGCGCTTTCATACTTGCAAAACCGGAGAATCAGCTATTCTTTCCCTGAATACCTCATCAAATCAAAGGGAGACAGTGATGACTATGTACGCCACGCTGGAAGAAGCCATTGATGCAGCCCGTGAAGAGTTTCTGGCTGACAACCCGGAACTCGAACAAGATGAAGCCAATGTTCAACAACTCAATATCCAGAAATACGTGCTACAGGATGGCGACATCATGTGGCAAGCCGAGTTTTTTGCCGATGAAGGCGAAGAAGGCGAATGTCTGCCAATGCTGAGTGGCGAAGCGGCGCAAAGCGTCTTTGACGGCGATTATGATGAGATAGAGATTCGTCAGGAGTGGCTGGAAGAGAACACTCTGCATGAGTGGGATGACGGTGAATTTCAGCTCGAGCCGCCTCTGGATACCGAAGAAGGCCAGACTGCGGCGGATGAGTGGGATGAGCGTTAACTACTCATAAGGGCCGTGGTGTATATCCAGCGGCAGCAGCAGCGTATCAAAAACCAGTGAAAACGGCAGATCGAGAACCGTGACATAGCGCCACGCGGAATCCCGGACATCCCACTGCACGCCGGGATAGTATTGATTACCGTGCCCTTGTCCGGGGATCGTCCTGCTAATGATGCTGCCGCACCCACTCAGAAGTAGCGCCATTACGCCAACCACGATTATTCGCACCGGATACCTCATTCGTCGTTTTGTTCAGTATAAAAAAATACCGGCAGCAGGCCGGTATTTTCAGATAATTGTCAGCGCATATTTGTCGGCCTGATAAACGCCACGTTTATCAGGCCGCTACGGCTTACTTCTTCTGCAACGCCAGTGGGTTCAGATTGATACCCTGATAGTAGTTAACCCACGATGAGTATCTTTCCGGTGAATTCCAGACGCGATAGTGTAAACGCGCCATCGTCACCGGATCGCTCAACAACACCAGACGGCGGTCGCGATTCAGTTTTTCCGGCGTTTCATTCAGCGCCTGCTCCACATGGCGGTCGCGCGCAATCTCCAGCACCTTACTGGCGCGGTGACGGGCCGTAGCCATCGCCGTAGCCAGCGCGTTAAACGACGGATTAAACACCGCGTGCATAAAGCCGTCATCCAGCGTGCGATTGCGGTTCATCGCCAGGTATTTGTCAGTATCCACCAGCACCTGCGGCGGGGAATACTCTTCCGGGATGAGGAACAGCTTCCAGCGTTTGGTGCGCAAGCCTACCGTTGAACGGCTGGAAACCACGGACACAAACGGCGACAGGATCAGCGAGAAGACAATCGGCGCCAGCCAGAACAGGAAACGTAAATCCAGCCAGGCCATGCCAACCGCCCATACCAGGCCGAGCAGCAGCTGGGAACCGTGACGCATGAAGGCTTCACCCCACGGGGTAGAGTCATCGTCACGCTGCGGTGAATTCCAGACCACTTCCCAGCCGAGGAATGCGCTCACCACAAACACCGTGTGGAACAACATGCGTACCGGCGCCAGCAGCACAGAGAACAGCACTTCCAGCAGCAACGACAGCGTTACGCGCACAAATCCGCCATACTCTTTTGTGCCCTTACACCAGATGAGCATAATACTCAGCAGCTTCGGCAGGAACAGCAGCACCATCGTGGATGCAAACAGCGCAATCGCCAGTTCGGGGCGCCACTGCGGCCAGACCGGGAACAGCTGGCGCGGTTGCAGGAAGTATTGCGGTTCGGTCAACGCATGAACCACCTGCAAAGCGGTGGAAAGCGCCAGGAACATAAACCACAGCGGCGCCGACAGGTAAGACATAACCCCCGTCAGGAACACCGCACGGTGAACCGGGTGCATCCCTTTCACCAGGAACAGGCGGAAGTTCATCAGGTTGCCATGACACCAGCGGCGGTCACGCTTAAGTTCATCCAGCAGGTTCGGTGGCAGTTCTTCATACGAACCCGGCAGATCGTAGGCAATCCAGACGCCCCACCCTGCACGACGCATTAACGCCGCTTCCACGAAGTCGTGCGAGAGGATGGAACCCGCGAACGATCCTTCGCCCGGCAGCGGCGCAAGCGCACAGTGTTCGATGAATGGCTTCACGCGAATAATCGCGTTGTGGCCCCAGTAATGCGACTCGCCTAACTGCCAGAAGTGCAGCCCGGCGGTAAACAGCGGGCCGTACACGCGGGTAGCAAACTGCTGGCAACGCGCATACAGCGTATCCATACCGGACGCTTTCGGCGACGACTGGATGATCCCGGCATTCGGGTTCGCTTCCATCAGACGCACCAGGCCGCTCAGACACTCGCCGGTCATCACCGAGTCAGCGTCCAGCACCACCATGTAGCTGTACTGGTTGCCCCAGCGACGGCAGAAGTCATCGATATTGCCGCTTTTGCGCTTCACACGACGGCGGCGACGGCGATAGAAAATCTGTCCTTCGCCCTGCACTTCAGCAATCAGCTCCATCCACGCTTTTTGTTCCGCCACGCAGATATCGGGGTTGTAGCTATCGCTCAGGATATAGACGTCGAAATGCGCTGCGTTGCCGGTGGCTTTAACCGATTCCCACGTAGCACGTAGCCCCGCGAACACGCGGTCAACGTCCTCGTTGCAGATAGGCATAATCAACGCGGTACGGTGCTCTGGATTCAGCGGCTCATTTCCCACCGTTGACGCCGAAATACTGTATTTATCGCGGCCAATCAGCAGTTGCAGGAAGCCCATAAGCGCGGTCCAGAACCCCGCAGACACCCAGCAGAACAGCACGGCGAACAGGATCAGGATGCCGGTTTGCAGCACATACGGCAGCAGTTGCATAAAGGAGACCCACAGATCCTGCCCGATCATGTCGGCAGGATTGATGAGCGCCCAGCCCTGGTAAGGAAGAATGGTCTTCATATACCAGGTCGCAACCACCGTCTGCGCCAGCGTCAGCAGCAACAGGATGTAGCGGCGGATTGTCACGACGGTACGCCATTTTTGCTCGTTCTCCTGCTCTTCTTTCGTCAGGCGGGAGAGATAACGCGGCGTCACGTCCCGGCCGCGCAAGCGATCCCAGAAACGACCCAGCGGGTTGGTGCGCCAGGGATCGGGGAACATAGAAGAACGCGTCGCTTTCGGCATTGCCTGCAACTGATCGCGTCCCTCATCATCCTTAATCAGTTGCCCTTCGGCCAGCGAATCCGGCCAGGCCTGCTCAAGGCGCGCTTTAACAGATCCCTGCGGTGAATCGTCTTCTCGCGAGTAAGCTCGATGCTCAACATCCAGCGCCTCATGGACGGCGCGGATGTCCGTTTTCGGCAGCGCCGCTTTCTCAATGTCTGAAAGCGGCATTGCGTCAATATACTCAGTTGTCTTATTCATTGGCAGGTAACTGGTAGCTCCAGGTTTCACTCAACGGCTGATCGGCATTCACCAACGCAGCACGCATTTCAGTGGTTTTCTTCGCGTCTTTCACTTTTACGCGCAGCGTCAAACGCCAGCCTTTCGTCACCGGGTTATAACGCACTGAGTTCTCAACGATTTCGCCGTTATCGCCAATACTGGTTTGCGCCGTGACAGGGGTATCCTGCGGCAGCTTTTTCATATCTGTGCCGACAAAATCCACGACGAAGGCGATGGTGCCGTCAGGCTGGCGAATCAGGTTAGACTGTTTGACATCGCCCGTAGAGCGACGCGTCTGCTGAACCCAGGCATTCTCCGGCGCATGAAGTTTCTCTTCATCGCGGGTAAACGTCATGGTGTACTTGAAGTTCATCTCTTTGCCTGCTTCAGGCAGTTGATCCGGCGTCCAGTAGGCCACGATGTTATCGTTAGTTTCATCGTTGGTCGGAATTTCCACCAGTTCGATTTTCCCTTTGCCCCACTCGCCTTTCGGCGTGATCCAGGCGCTTGGACGCAGGTCGTAGCGATCGTCTAAATCTTCAAAACGCGAGAACTGGCGACCGCGTTGCAGCAAGCCGAACCCTTGCGGGTTTTCCATCGCATAGCTGCTCACCGCGAGATGTTTCGGGTTATTCAGCGGACGCCAGATCCATTCACCGTTGCCCGCATGGATAGACAACCCGTTAGAGTCGTGCAATTCCGGGCGATAGTTGGTTGCCGGAGACGGCTGGTTCGGCCCAAACAGGAACATGCTGGTTAACGGCGCAACGCCCAGTTTACCGACTTTATCACGCAGGTAGACTTTCGACTGAACGTCCACCACGGTGTCACGCCCAGGGATGATGACGAAGCGGTATGCCCCGGTCGCACGCGGGGAATCGAGCAACGCATAGATGGTCAAACGTTTGTCAGTCGGTTTTGGACGCTCAATCCAGAACTCGCGAAAGCGGGGAAATTCCTCACCGGAAGGCAGCGCGGTATCAATCGCCAGACCACGCGCGGAAAGGCCATAGACCTGGCCTGCGCCAATGACGCGGAAATAGCTGGCACCGAGCATGCTGACGATTTCATCGTTTTTGTCTTTGCTGTTGATCGGGTACAGCACTTTGAACCCGGCGAAGCCGAGGTCTTTGACGGTGTCTTTATCATGCTGAACATCGCCAAAATTGAAATAGTCCGGGTTGTATTTGATTCTTTTTACCGTCGTCGCGGTAACTTCGTTGATCCTGACCGGTGTGTCGAAGTACATACCCTGGTGGTAGAACTCGAGCTTGAATGGGGTCTTGATATTGCTCCAGTACGCTTTATCACGGTTAAACTGGATCTGCTGATAGTCCGCATATTTCATGTCGCGGAAAACGGAGGGCAAGTTACTTTTCGGCGCCTCATAGCCTTTACCGGCTAAGGATTGAGCTTGTTTTGCAACATCATCGATGGTGAACGCCCAACTCGACGATGTGTACAGCGTTAACATTACCGCCGCGCCCAACCAACGCATTTTCATCATTTGTCGTTTATGTTTCATAATAAGTAAGCACTTCCCCCTTTGTGTGCTTATATCGATCCGATCCATTTTAATGGATAATCAGGCAATCCGACAACTGAATCCCGGCTTTGTTCAGCGCGCTGGCTCATGGATTAAGCAGGTTTTGCTCCTGTTTTCACTTTGCGTGCTTATCCTGGAGACAGGTTGTTGGACTTCGTGTAGGGTTGCCCCCGAATGTAAACATTATTCGTCCCAGGGATAAGACGAAAAGTCTGAGAATATGTATCTATCTATGAATCCAGTACCTCCACAGCGTGAATATTTTCTTGACTCCATCCGCGCCTGGCTGATGTTGTTGGGGATCCCCTTTCATATCTCGTTGATCTATTCAAGCCATACCTGGCATATCAACAGCGCAGAGCCCTCATGGTGGCTGACCCTGTTTAACGATTTTGTCCACGCATTTCGCATGCAGGTCTTTTTTGTTATTTCCGGTTATTTTTCGTACATGTTATTCCTGCGTTATCCATTAAAACGCTGGTGGAAAGTGCGTGTTGAACGCGTAGGTATTCCTATGCTGACGGCCATTCCTTTACTCACCTTGCCGCAATTTATCATGCTGCAATTTGTCAAAGGAAAAACCGAGAACTGGCACACGCTTTCTTTGTATGAGAAATACAATACGCTGGCCTGGGAATTAATTTCTCATCTGTGGTTTTTATTAGTGCTTGTTGTATTAACAACCCTGAGCATGTGGGCATTCAGCCAAATCAAAAAAAGCGCGGAACGCACAACGAAGCCGTTATTCGCCGCCGTTTCGATGACCAAATTGACGCTTATCTTCTTTATCCTTGGCGTCGGTTACGCCGCGCTGAGACGCGCCATTTTTATCATTTATCCCTCTATTCTTAGCGATGGCATGTTCAATTTCGTCGTCATGCAAACGCTGTTTTATCTCCCTTTCTTTATCCTGGGCGCGCTGGCATTCATCAACCCGGCGCTGAAAGCGCTGTTTACCGTACCGTCACGCGGATGCACGCTGGCTGCGGCGCTCGCCTTCGTTGCCTACCTGCTGAACCAGCGTTATGGCAGCGGCGATGCCTGGATGTATGAAACAGAATACGTCATTACCATGCTGATGGGATTGTGGATGGTTAACGTGGTCTTTTCGCTGGGCCACCGTTTACTTAATTTCCAGTCCGCTCGCGTCACCTATTTTGTGAATGCTTCGCTTTTCATCTATCTGGTGCATCATCCACTAACGCTGTTTTTCGGCGCGTATATTACGCCGCATATTACGTCGAATCTGCTGGGCTTTTTATGCGGGCTGGTCTTTGTTATCGGTATTGCGCTGGTTCTGTATGAACTGCATTTACGGGTTCCCGTACTGAAATTTTTATTTTCGGGCAAACCCGCGGTTAAACGTGATAACAGCAAGGCTGTCGCCAGTTAAGCTATCCGCTGAAGGGCGTTAAAGCAGCCATTCGACGGGCAAGACAGACGCCAGTCGCACCAGAACCCGCTTCCAGAATCCTGTGGCGGGTTCTTTTTTCAGTACCACCTCGTCACGCAGGTGGCGATCAACCCAGTTAATCCTTCCCCAACGATCCAGCCGCAGTTGCCAGGCGTCATCACGCTGGCTCTGCATAAAACGGTTATGAATCAGCGTTGCCAGCGTTTCGCTTTCAATCACAAACCCCATTTCGGTATTGAGTAACGTCGATCGGGGATCGAAATTGAGCGAACCGATAAAAACCTTATTCCCGTCAATGCTGAAGGTCTTCGCATGCAGGCTGGAGCCTGAGTTACCGGTTAAACCACGATCGTGAAGTTCAGCCGCATGCCCGTTAGTGGGTTTAAGCTCATAGAGCTCAATGCCGTAGCGCAGAAGTTTTTTACGCCACCGCGCATAGCCCGCATGGACGACCGCCACATCGTTCGCCGCCAGTGAATTGGTAAGAATCGCGATCCTGACCCCTTTTCTCACCAGTTGCAGCAGTTGCGCGACGCCCGCCCGGGTGGGAACAAAATAGGCGGAAATAATGTCGATACGTTCCGTTGGCGACCCCATCACATCGAACAGGCGTTGCGGCAGAAGCGAATGACGCTGCGCTTTCCCCTCGCCTTTTAAAGGATCGTCGCTGAGCAGACGGGTTTTCGCCCATATCAGCGGTAAAGCGCCGCGATCAAGATGGGACATAAAGTGGCTGGTTTTCAGCTTATGCAAATAGCGGCGCGTAATGTCGTCGTTGTACCAGGAATCCGGTAAGTCAATGCGTCGGGTGATTTCCTGCTCAGACAGCGACAACACTTTTTGCAGCGTTGAAACCGATTTGCAGTGCCAGTAACGTTCAAAATCATCCGCCACGTCTTTTACGACAGGGCCAATCGCCATCACGTCGAGATCGGAAAACAGCGGCTCTTCACCTGCGCCAAAATAGGCATCGCCAATATTCCGCCCGCCGACAATGGTGACTGCGCCATCTGCCGTATAGCTTTTATTATGCATACGCCGATTAAGCCGGGCAAAGTCGGTTAAATACCCCAGCGCACGCAGCATACGAAAAGAGAAAGGATTAAACAGGCGCACTTCGATATTGGGGTGGCTATCCAGCAGTTGCAGCGTATCATCAAGCCCCGGCGTGTTGTTATCATCCAGCAGCAGGCGAACATGAACGCCGCGCTTTGCCGCCGCCAATAATATCGAAAACAGCAGACGCCCGGACATGTCATCCTCCCAGATGTAATACTGCACATCCAGGGTGCGTTCAGCCATTTCTGTTAATCGATAGCGTGCGGCAAAGGCATCCAGGCTGTCATCCAGGGCGAGAATGCCGCATTCGCCGGGATGACGTTCACACAGCGGGGTAACAGCGCGCTCAAGTCGGGTCAACTCACTCATCACCTTGTTGGGTCAGTAATCGCTCGTAAAGTCGGGCAGTTTCTTCATCATAACAGACAAAGTATACCTGCTCAGGTAGCGCGTGGCGGGCAAGAAAATCCGCAACCGTATTGACCGCGATCTCTGCTGCGGCGGGGCGTGGGTAGCCGTAAGCGCCGGTGCTGATCGCCGGAAACGCGACAGACCGGTAGCCATTGGCCAGCACCAGTTGCAAACTGTTGAAATAGGCATCTTCCAGGAGCTGGGATTCGTTGTGATCACCGCCACGCCAGACGGGCCCTACCGTATGGATCACCGCTTTCGCCGGCAGATTGCCTGCCAGAGTAATGACCGCGTGTCCTGTCGGGCACTCGCCCTGCTGCTGCCTGACTTTTTTGCAGGCTTCCAGTAGCGCCGGACCCGCTGCACGATGAATCGCGCCGTCAACGCCACCGCCCCCCAGTAATGAAGCGTTGGCGGCATTAACAATCACATCTACCGTGAGCTGGGTTATGTCGCCATGTTGTACATGAATACGCGATTTCATAGATCCCCCTTACCTTAACCTATAGCCTAAGTGTACAGCAGGGCTTTCAATGAAATCGCGTTTTTTAATCGAACGATTTTATCTCTGACGTGATGCGTTTATTGGTATTCAATACTCATAATCGCCAGACGTTGTTGCGGATCGAGATAGTTGACTCTCACGGATGCAATTTGTCGAAGGCTTTGCGGGGCGGTTGTAACCTGTTGCAGGGTAAAACGGTTAGTTTTCATCTGGCCATTATTCACGCATGTCATGTCAATATTTTGCTGCCGGGCACTGACCTCACAGGGAGGTTCGACAATCTGACCACGAAAATGAATAACGCCGCCGGTAGTGATTTGTTGAGCTGTAACAGAGGAAGAAAAGAGAATGCAGACGCCAAGGCCTGCTCCGAGGATATTTTTCGAACACAACGCAAACATACAATAGCTCCTCAATGATCAATCATACTTGAAGGATCGGAGTTTTCCTTCCACTGCGACGCTCGCGGTGAACGGAAACGACGTTGTTGCCTCTCTATAATTCATAGAACAGTAATCCATCCCCTGCCACAAACAATCACCAAATAAATCAAATGATTAAGATGATTTCTCAGGAGATGGCCATTGCTGCGACAAATGCAACGACTGCCCGTCGGAAACGGTAACGATAATTTTTACCGAGTCCTCCGGGGAAATATTTAAACTGAGTTTCGTTAAATCAATGGGTTGATTAGCGGGCAAAGAAAGGGTTGTTTTCTGCTGTGTACGGCTTTGCCCTCCTTTCCCATCACGAACGGCAAAAATTTGGACTTCGCACACACAGGGTTTGCTGAGCGTAACCTGGGGGACAATGGTGTAAATTTCACCTTGTTGTGTGGTATTAAATGTAATCTGGCTGGAGAGCGCGGCAAGGAGTAATAGCGTATTCATTATATCCTCACGAAAAAAAACAGGGCTTTCGCCCTGTTTATTATGAGTACCCGACCTGAATCAGTACTGGTTAGCCGTGGCGTTGTTGCCGAAGCCGACCTGAGTAACCGATACCTGGGAGTCGGACGCAGTCTGGTTAACCAGCGCGCCGTTGCGGCCACCAAACTGGCTCACAACGATATCAGAGTTTTTGGCATTCCACTGATCGATAGTCGCGCTGTTTCTGTACCCATTCTGGGTCAGGTCAATGCCGCTGTTGTCAGCGCCCTGGCCTACGTCTGCGCCGTTACCATGACCATATTGTTTGATGGACAGATCTGATTTACGAGCATCGCTTTGCAGAGCAAGAGCAGAGTTTGCGCTACCGTACTGGAAAATACTCAGGGTAGATTCAGGGCCGGAATTATTACCGCCATTATTATGACCGCCGCCACCGCCCCACTGCGGAACAACACCTGCCAGAGCACTGCCAGAAACTACGATTGCTGCGAATGCTGCCACTTTTAAAAGTTTCATGGTAAACCCCCATCGGATTGATTTAAAAGTCGTCATGGTATTAACGTTGCGTAACGCGAATAGCCATGCGCGACTGTCTCTGCACTACAACTGCTGTTTTTTGCGTACCGTACTGCGTAATATCTGCTTTATTACCAGAACCTTTCTGAATAATCATTGCAGTATTACCATAAGAGCCTTGCGATATACTTGCATCATTGGCATAACCCGCCTGATCAATATATGCAAGGTTATAAGCTCCTGACTGGTCAATCTTCGCTCGGTTATTTCCGCCTTCTTGTGAAATAACAGATAAAAGTTTTGAGCCGTCCTGGCGTGTTTTTGCACTATTATAAGTGCCCTTTTGACCAATAATGGCTGCCTGATTAAATGAAGACTTGCTTAATTCATTTACCGCAAAATTATATTCCGCATTTGCCAGATCATAACTTGTCGCGGCTGCAATCCCAGGCGCACCCAGTATTGTTAACATCATAAATAACAATTTGTTTTTCATGTTGTCACCCTGGACCTGGTCGTACATTACGTTAATTTAAAAGCGTTTCAATTTGACTGTTAACGCGATTCGTTTTTTGTTAACGCCGCGTTACGATGAAGAGTATGTCCGTGGAAACATTTTAAATAACTCACCCGCGAGTGGTATTTTGATATTCAGCGTCACACCAAAGTGCTAATTCACTGTTGACTCCACTGTTATTTACGAAAAATTTATTTTCTTATCTGTAGCGGGCTAAACATTTCTGCCAGTGAGAGGGAAAAACCGTTTTCTGCATATCATTATGCGTTTCTCCGGGCATCACACTGCATCGCCGTCACAACTCGTGACAAACATCATTTTTTTCTCACTAAAAATGGCCAGGCGGCCATGAGTCGAACGTTTTAAAATTAACTTGTCAGACAAACTCAAAAATAATTTTAAATTATGATTTAAAATCAATAAGTTATTATAATTTGTATGATTTTTTAAATCTATGCAATAACAGCAACATGTACAACTTTTCTATCAAATCTAATCTCTAAAAAATCCACACATTAACATATGAATATATAATTTTACATTTTGTTACAAGTTTAACACTTGCTTTAAGGTTTGTAATGACTAGATTGAAATCAGTTGTAGTCCATCTGTTTTAATATTTTTACCCTTTTTGGGTCGATGTTTTATTTCTACACACAGCAGTGCAACATCTGTCAGTACTTCTGGTGCCTCGTATTTTAGCTGAGGCAGCTGTCAGATGTGCGACTAAAAAAAGTGGGGTTTCATCATGTTTAATGAAGTCCATAGTATTCATGGTCATACATTATTGTTGATCACAAAACCATCTTTGCAGGCCACTGCATTATTGCAGCATTTAAAGCAATCACTGGCTGTTACCGGAAAACTACATAATATTCAACGTTCTCTGGATGATATATCCGCCAGCTGCATTGTTTTACTGGATATGATGGAAGCGGATAAAAAAATCATCCATTACTGGCAAGACAATTTGAGTCGGAAAAACAACAATATCAAGACGTTATTGTTGAACACTCCCGACGACTATCCCTTCCGTGATATTGAAAACTGGCCACATATCAATGGCGTGTTTTACGCAACGGAGGATGAAGAACGTGTCGTTAACGGCTTGCAGGGGATCCTGCGAGGCGAATGCTATTTTTCGCAAAAGCTGGCCAGTTACCTGATCACCCATTCAGGGAACTACCGTTACAACAGCACGGAATCAGCGCTTCTCACTCATCGTGAAAAAGAGATCCTCAATAAACTGCGAATCGGCGCCTCAAACATTGAAATCGCCCGCTCGCTTTTTATCAGCGAGAATACGGTAAAAACACATCTTTATAATCTTTTCAAAAAGATAGCTGTTAAAAACCGTACTCAGGCGGTCTCGTGGGCAAACGATAACCTCAGGCGATAAAGCCATGAAACGCTATCTGACCTGGATTGTGGCAGCAGAATTACTGCTTGCCGCAGGGAATCTTCACGCTGCGGAAGTTGAAGTGGAAGTTCCCGGACTCTTAACTGACCATACCGTCTCATCAGTCGGCCACAATTTTTATCGCGCCTTCAGCGACAAATGGGAAAGTGAGTACACAGGCAATTTGACCATCAATGAAAGACCCAGTGCGCGTTGGGGAAGTTGGATTACGATAACGGTAAATCAGGACGTTATATTCCAGACTTTTTTATTCCCAACGAAAAGAGACTTCGAGCGAACCGTTGACTTCGCGCTGGCGCAAACTGAAGAAGCATTAAATCGTCGGCAAATAGATCAAACGCTATTAAGCACGAGTGATTTAGCGCGCGATGAATTCTAAAATATGATTTAGTCTGGAGGCTGCCATGCGTGTCAAACATGCAGTAGTTATGCTCATGCTTATTTCACCATTAAGTTGGGCCGGAAATATGACATTCCAGTTCCGAAATCCTAATTTTGGTGGAAACCCAAATAACGGCGCATTTTTATTAAATAGCGCTCAGGCACAAAACTCTTATAAGGACCCAAGTTATTACGACGACTTCGGGATTGAAACCCCGTCTGCCCTGGATAACTTTACGCAGGCTATTCAATCGCAAATCCTTGGCGGATTGCTGACGAATATTAACACCGGCAAACCAGGCAGAATGGTGACCAATGATTTTATCATTGATATCGCCAACCGGGATGGGCAACTGCGACTTAATGTCACGGACAGGAAAACCGGGAAAACCTCGACGATTGAAGTGTCAGGTTTGCAAACACAGTCAACCGATTTCTAAGCCCCAGCTACCAAAGGACAATAATCATGCAGCGCTTACTTATTTTGGTTGCAGTATGTTTACTGAGCGGATGCTTAACCGCCCCGCCTAAAGAAGCCGCGAAACCGACATTAATGCCTCGTGCGCAAAGCTATAAAGATTTGACGCACCTGCCGATGCCAACGGGTAAGATTTTTGTCTCGGTTTATAATATTCAGGATGAAACGGGCCAGTTTAAGCCTTATCCGGCGAGTAACTTCTCGACTGCTGTTCCGCAGAGCGCCACCGCGATGCTGGTGACCGCGCTGAAAGACTCCCGCTGGTTTATCCCGCTGGAGCGTCAGGGACTGCAAAACCTGCTGAACGAACGCAAAATTATTCGTGCAGCGCAGGAAAACGGCACGGTGGCTATCAATAACCGAATCCCGCTTCAGTCCCTCACCGCCGCGAATATCATGGTGGAAGGGTCGATTATCGGTTACGAAAGCAACGTGAAGTCAGGCGGGGTCGGTGCGCGGTACTTCGGTATCGGTGCGGATACGCAGTATCAGCTTGACCAGATTGCGGTAAACCTGCGCGTGGTTAACGTCAGCACCGGCGAGATCCTCTCTTCGGTCAATACCAGCAAGACCATCCTTTCCTATGAAGTGCAGGCCGGGGTGTTCCGCTTTATTGATTACCAGCGACTGCTGGAAGGTGAAATCGGCTACACCTCTAATGAACCGGTGATGCTGTGTCTGATGTCAGCGATTGAAACGGGCGTTATCTTCCTGATTAACGACGGGATCGATCGCGGCCTGTGGGATTTGCAGAACAAAGCGGAGCGTCAGAACGACATTCTGGTGAAATACCGCCACATGTCCGTACCGCCGGAATCCTGATATTTCACCAACCGTAGAATGCCCGATGGCGCAGGCTTATCGGGCCTACAGCAGGCAGGATAAGTTTGCGCCATCAGGATTGACATCATATGAACGTGGGGGAAACCTCACGCTTTTTTATTTGCTGACCGCCGTCGGCGAAGAATCTCTTACCCGACGAGACGCCAGCCACAGCCCGCTATTTTTCATCGCATAGCCAAACACGAGTCCCAGCGCCAGCGAAGGCAGAACCAGTCGCCAGTCCCCCTGCCCTGCAAACGTCGCGCATGCGCCGATAAAGGTGCCAGGCACAAAAGAAAGCAACAGCTGCTTCGCCTGAACGCACATCAAAAACGCGACGATTCCCGTCATGACGTAACTGACGATCTCCAGATGCGGAGCCAGCGCGCTGCCGTGAATAATCACCAGCGCCCACACCACGCCGCTCAGGAGCGTACATGCAGAAATCAATAACCCTTTCAGGCCGCCCTGCGGGCAGGCGAAATAGGCCGTACAGCCCAGAAAACCCGCCCAGCTGAGCAGGCCAAAGGAAACGGCCACCCATCCCCAGATACCGGAGAGAATGCCCGTTGTGATTGCAATGGAGATAAGTATGTTCATGCCGCGCATCATAGCAGAAAAGCGGCATACGAATGAGATCACGCACACATTTTATGCAAGACAATTAATCACGTTGCATAACAAAGTGACCATGATCACATTTACTCTTCAGCGCCTTCCTGTAACTCATCCCACATTGCGCCGATCGCATCGCGCGTCAACGGCGCCATCGTACGCCAGAATGGCGTCGCGGCATGGGCTTCCACTTTGCCAAGGAAAGTACCGCACCAGGGAAGCAGGTATTCAATAAACAGCGTTTCCAGCGCTTCGCTCTCATCTTCAGCAGACTGATCCTCCAGCCAGGAGGCGGCCAGCAGCAGCGTACCGATATGGTCGGCAGGGGTATCCGCCAACGGCATACCGCGAGCGGAAAGAAACGCGCGAACATCGGACTCCTTCGCCCCTTCCACCCAAGCGCTGCGATAAGGCGACACGGCGCACTCGTCGCCGACAAACAGCGCATTGTAGTCCGCCGCCAGTTGGGTCATGTCGCAACTTTTCTGCAACCGCGCCAGAAGCTCATCCTGCTCCAACGGCCAGCTTGCCGACAATTTACCCTCGCGGATCAGCGTAAACAGAGGAACCAGCAGAGGGTCCTGCGGTTGGCGGTAATACAGCGATCCCAGCACACGACACAGGATAGAAAACTCATTCATTGATATATTCCAGTTATCAGCAATTAAAGTTCAGCAAACTCCGGGATCGGCGCCATACCGCGCGATTCCAGAAATCTCAGTAAGCGTCCTGGCGAAACGTTTAAAACGCGTTCTTCCGGGAAATCCACTTCATCCAGGATCTTCCGGCATTCGGCAAATTCACCGAGTGTAAACGCAGTATGGGAATCTGACCCTAACGCTACCCATCCGCCAGCGTCACGCACGGCCGCGGCCACCGCGCGGCAATTATCTTCACTGCCTTTGCGCGAATGCAGGAATGACGAGTTATTGATTTCCAGCGCCACCTGGTATTTAGCCGCCGCCTGCGCAATCGCGGTGATATCGACAGGATACTTTGGGTTGCCCGGATGGCTGATAATATGCACATTTCCGCTGGCCATCGCGGCAATCATCGCCTGGGTATTGGTCTCTTTATCGTGCGGCGCGAAAACCGGTTCATGGAAACCGGCGATAATCACATCCAGCGAGTTCAGCATCGGGCCCGTGCAGTCAATCTCGCCATCGATATTCTTGATGTTGGCTTCAATACCGCGAAGAATGCCCACCCCGTCAACCAGACGCGGCCAGATACGCATGTTGATAAAGTGCCAGTGATGCGGAGCATCGGCCATATCCGGGCCGTGATCGGTAATGGCAAAGAGCTTAATACCTTTGCGTTTCGCTTCGGCAATATAATCGTGCAAGGTACTGTATGCGTGGGTGCTGGCGACGGTATGCATATGCAAGTCAACGGGATACATAACTCACTCCTGTAGTCGTTTTCCGACAAGGATAGCAGGTATCGTCGCCATTTATTAGTCGAAACCCGGCGCTAACCGGGTTGTCATCAGTAGCCGCGAACGCGATCGACCTGACCCGTCACGGATTCGCCGCGTTCCAGATGCGTAATGGTGCGCGAAATATAGTCCACGGCTTCCGCCGGGCGGGTGACGGCGGCAATGTGCGGCGTCATCGCCACGCGAGGGTGTTGCCAGAGCGGACTCTCTTTTGGCAACGGCTCGCGGCTGAAAACATCCAGCATCGCCCCTTTGAGTTTTTCGCTATTCAACGCGGCAAGCAGATCGTCCTCATTAACATGCACACCACGCGCCAGGTTAAGCAGGTAAGCTCCATCCCGTAACCGATTGAGCAAGCCGGAATTAATAATGCCCACCGTCTCCGCCGTATTTGGCAGCAGGTTGATCAGCACCCTTGTTTGATTCAGGAATGCGCCTAACTCCTCAGCTCCCGCAAAACTCTCTACGCCAGGCCAGGATTTACGGCTACGGCTCCAGCAGCGAAGCGGGAATCCCCATGCCTGGAGCGCTTCAGCGACTTTGGCGCCCAGCACCCCCGCCCCCATAATACCGACGGTGAATTCATCGCGATCATATTCCGGCAGCGGCTGCCATGTTGACTGGTTTTTCAGCGCCTGATAATCATCGAAGCGGCGGAACCAATGCAGCACCTGGCTCACGGCATACTCCTGCATTTGCAGGCCCATGCCGGTATCTTCCAGGCGGAACAGCGGGATAGAGGCATCCAGCATTTCCGGGTGCGCTTTGAGCTTACTCAGAATGGAATCCACACCTGCGCCAAGCGCAAATACGGCTTTTAGCTTCCGTCCTTCGAGCATCTCCACCGGCGGATGCCACACGAGCGCATAATCCGCAGGTTCGTTATCACCGGGTTTCCATTCACGAATATTCGCGCCGGGAATCGCCTTTGCCAAAGCGTTAAGCCACCAGGCCGTATCGAAGGTCGGGTGATAGAACATTATCTCCATGTTGACTCCTGAGTGTTGTTGTGCGGAATTTACTCGCACTTATTATCATCATTTTCATAGGGATCATCAGCATAACAAATTTAGAGATGCTGGCAAAAAAAGCAGTTTCCGCTTATTTAAACTGCATGTTGATTGAAGTTTGTGTAATTGCACGATTTTTTAGAAAAGGTGATTGACGCCGGGGGCGTATTTCCCTAAATTAGCGCCCGTTCCAGCAACACTGGAACGACAATATGGTGAGGTGTCCGAGTGGCTGAAGGAGCACGCCTGGAAAGTGTGTATACGGCAACGTATCGGGGGTTCGAATCCCCCCCTCACCGCCATATTCAGAAAAAGAGCTCGTACGAAAGTACGGGCTTTTTTTTTGCATGTTGCACGCGCTGTGGGGGGATGAGAACCCACGACCGGGGTTCGACAACTGGCGGCAGCCAGTTGGACAGACCGCGAACGCAGAGAGCGGGCTGCCCGCAGGGCGAGCGAAGCGAGTCAATCCCCCCTCACCGCCATATTCAGAAAAAGAGCTCGTACGAAAGTACGGGCTTTTTTTCGCATATTGCACATGCTATCCGGCTGACAAGAACACCGTAGGCCCGGTAAGCGTTAGCGCCACCGGGCGCCTGCACATCGCCGGATGGCAGCGCAAGCGCCTTATCCGGCCTACAAAAACATCCCAGGACCGGTAAGCGTTAGCACCATCGGGCACCTGCACATCGCCGGATAGCAGCGCAAACGCCTTATCCGGCCTACAAAAACACCCCTGGACCGGTAAGCGTTAGCGCCACCGGGCTCCCGCACATCGCCGGATGGCAGCGCAAGCGCCTTATCCGGCCTACAAAAAACAAAGCCCGGTTTCCCGGGCTATGAGATCTGACGACGCTTCAGTTGTAGGCATGAAGGGTTCGTTGGCACAATGCCGAACGCACGCAGTCGTCTTTATGGAAACGGACAATACCTATCATCTCATCTTCTTCAAAGCGAGCTAACGCATCACTTAACCCTGATTGAACATGAGCCGGTAAATCGCACTGGGTAATGTCGCCATTTACGATAACCGTCACGTTCTCCCCGAGGCGCGTTAAGAACATCTTCATTTGCGCAGCAGTCACATTCTGAGCCTCGTCAAGAATGACGACTGCATTTTCAAATGTACGTCCGCGCATATAGGCGAACGGCGCGATTTCCACCTTACCAATCTCAGGCCGCAGGCAGTATTGCATAAAAGATGCGCCCAGGCGTTTCACCAGCACGTCATAGACGGGCCGGAAATAAGGCGCGAACTTCTCGGATATATCGCCTGGTAAGAAGCCGAGATCTTCATCGGCCTGCAAAACCGGACGGGTAACAATAATCCTGTCTACATCTTTATGTATCAGGGCCTCTGCTGCTTTTGCCGCACTGATCCAGGTTTTTCCACACCCGGCTTCGCCAGTGGCGAAGATCAGTTGTTTACTCTCGATAGCATTCAGGTAGTGCTCCTGAGCCTCATTTCGCGCTACGATTGGTGTGGCGTCACGGCTATCACGCGCCATGCCTATCGCTTCTACGCCGCTCATCTGCACAAGCGAGGTGACCGATTCTTCTTCACGTTGTTTGTGGCTACGCGAATCCCGTCTCAGCACACGTTTTGCTTCACGACGAGCTTTGATCACTGCTTTTTGTCTTCCCATGGATAGCACCTTGAGTTGTTGGTATACATCACACGCGCCGTTGGCGGCACGATTATGCGCACGAACATCTGAGGGTTGGCTTCCTTGTAAGCCATTGCTTGCTTTTTGAAAAGACGCCCTACACGGCTACGCGCACCGAATACGACGTCAGTAACAGGGATAAAAAGAGGAAGTGAGAGGAATTTAGCGGTGACGACAGGGCTACCGGAGGAGAGGCATCCGCATAAGTTATTGCTGTTACTGCGAAAAACGTGTCCAGTACAGGACCTTACCATTCGCGATCTCCATAGTGAAAAGTGTCATCACTGCCGGGAACTACCGCTATTACGTATTAGTACAACATAATTTATCATTAATGCAACAACATATTTACCATGCATTAACCAAAGTTCCCCTTTGCACTGGCAATAGTCTCTTACAGAGATATTACAAAATTATTTCACCTGAACGCTCATAGTAAAAATTAATACTTTCATTCATCGACATACAGAGAAACACACCACAATTCTGAATAAAAAGCCCGCGCATGGCGGGCTATGAAAGTAAACGGACAGCGGTCAGATTACTCTGCCTGTAAACGCGACGGCGGTGCGGAGTGGTAATACGCATCCGCTTTCGCAAAACGTTCTTGCATAGCCGACGACGGCGCTTTACCCAGCAGGCTAAAGACCACAATCCCGATGCTGCCGAAGATGAAGCCAGGGATGATTTCGTACAGATCCAGCCAGCCAAACTGTTTCCAGACAATAACCGTCAGCGCCCCGATAACCATTCCGGCCAGCGCGCCGTTACGGGTCATACGCGACCACATCACCGAGAACAGCACGACCGGGCCAAACGCCGCGCCGAAGCCCGCCCACGCATAGCTCACCAGACCGAGCACGCGGTTTTCAGGGTTAGCAGCCAGCGCGATAGACACCAGCGCAACCACCAGCACCATAATGCGCCCTACCCATACCAGCTCTTTCTGGCTCGCGCCTTTACGCAAGAAGGCTTTGTACAAATCTTCGGTAATCGCGCTGGAGCACACCAGCAGCTGGCAGCTTAACGTCGACATCACCGCCGCGAGAATAGCGGACAGCAGAATACCGGCAATCCACGGGTTGAACAGGATTTGCGCCAGTTCAATGAACACGCGTTCCGAGTTCTGATTCACCGCTCCGGCCAGTGCCGGGTTATTGTTAAAGTAAGCAATGCCGAAGAAGCCGACAGCCACCGCCCCCGCCAGACACAGGATCATCCAGCTCATACTGATGCGACGCGCGTGCACGATGCTGTGGTGAGAATCCGCCGCCATAAAGCGCGCCAGAATATGCGGTTGACCAAAGTAGCCCAGCCCCCAGCCCATCAGGGAGATAATGGCGACAAAGTTCAGCCCCTTGAGCATATCCACATTCTCAATGCTCTTTTGTTTAATCACTTCCAGGGAGTCACCAAAACCGCCGACGCTGATGATTACCATAACAGGCGTCAGAATCAGGGCGAAAATCATCAGGCTGGCCTGGACGGTGTCTGTCCAGCTCACGGCCAGGAAGCCGCCAATAAAGGTATAGATAATGGTGGCTGCCGCCCCCGCCCACAGCGCAGTTTCATAGCTCATGCCAAAGGTGCTTTCAAACAGACGCGCCCCTGCCACAATCCCCGATGCGCAATAAATGGTGAAAAACAGCAGGATAACCAGGGCAGAGATAATGCGCAGAACGCGACTTTTATCTTCAAAACGCCCGGTAAAATAATCCGGCAGAGTCAGGGCGTTATCATTGAATTCAGTGTGGACGCGTAAACGTCCAGCCACCAGTTTCCAGTTAATCCATGCCCCTAACGTCAGACCAATCGCGATCCAGCTTTCAGAAATCCCCGACAGGAAAATCGCCCCCGGCAGACCCATCAGCAGCCAGCCGCTCATATCAGATGCGCCAGCGGATAATGCCGTCACAAACGGCCCAAGGCTGCGGCCGCCGAGAATATAGTCATCAAAGTTTTTGGTCGAACGCCATGCAATAAACCCTATCAATATCATGCCAAAGATATAGACACAAAACGTCACCAACATCGGTGTGCTAATAGCCATCAAAAGTCTCCAGATTTTATGTGCCGGCAATAATAAGAGCTGCCGTTTTATACCCTGCCGGAACGTGGCAATGGTGTTTATGTTTACCAGGGCGACCGTATCCTGCCGGAAGCGGTGGTCATTCACAATCGATTTAACACATCATTTACATCAAATTTTATTCGGGTGGGATACTATTTTTCTCCAGGTTGCACTCTCTCACATTTTTTAAGGTTGCACCTTTCAAAAGTGTTAACTGCCGCAGAGAAAAAGATTTGGTTATTGTTTTTATCCTATCCAGAAGCGTCTCTTCTTTTAACATTTCATTCATTTTTAAGCTTGCAAGGCAGGTCACATTTAACGAGGTTGCACAAAGTTGCAACATAGTGGATATTTCTCGATAACTATCAGCAGCACATATCAGAACAACAGGAGTAGACGGCATGGGAACCACCACGATGGGGGTTAAGCTGGACGACGCGACGCGCGAACGTATTAAAACAGCAGCAACACGAATTGATCGCACCCCACACTGGCTGATCAAACAGGCAATCTTTAATTATCTGGAAAAACTGGAAAGCGACGAGGCGTTACCGGAGTTGCCCGCCCTGCTGGCTGGCGCCGCCAATGAAGGCGATGAGTCAACCGCACAGCAGGAAGAAAACCACCAGCCTTTCCTTGAGTTTGCCGAGCAGATCCTGCCTCAGTCGGTCTCCCGCGCCGCGATTACCGCAGCTTACCGTCGCGCCGAAACCGATGCGGTGCCGATGTTAATGGAGCAGGCGCGTCTGCCGCAGCCGGTGGCCGAGCAGGCCCACAAGCTGGCCTATCAACTGGCGGAGAAACTGCGTAACCAGAAAACGGCCAGCGGTCGCGCCGGGATGGTGCAGGGGCTGTTGCAGGAGTTCTCCCTCTCCTCACAGGAAGGCGTCGCGCTGATGTGCCTTGCGGAAGCGCTGCTGCGTATCCCGGATAAAGCGACGCGTGACGCGCTCATCCGCGACAAAATCAGCAACGGCAACTGGCAGTCGCATATTGGCCGCAGCCCGTCGCTGTTTGTTAATGCCGCCACCTGGGGTCTGTTGTTTACCGGCAAGCTGGTTTCTACCCACAACGAAGCCAGTCTCTCTCGCTCGCTGAACCGGATTATCGGTAAGAGCGGCGAGCCGCTGATCCGCAAAGGCGTGGACATGGCAATGCGCCTGATGGGCGAGCAGTTCGTCACCGGTGAAACCATCGCCGAAGCGCTGGCGAATGCGCGTAAGCTGGAAGACAAAGGCTTCCGCTACTCCTACGATATGTTAGGCGAAGCGGCGCTGACCGCCGCCGATGCGCAGGCTTATATGGTTTCGTATCAGCAGGCTATTCACGCCATTGGCAAAGCGTCTAACGGACGCGGAATTTATGAAGGGCCGGGGATCTCCATCAAGCTTTCCGCCCTGCACCCGCGCTACAGTCGCGCGCAGTATGACCGTGTGATGGAGGAGCTGTATCCGCGCCTGAAATCACTGACGCTGCTGGCGCGTCAGTATGATATCGGCATCAACATCGACGCCGAAGAAGCTGACCGTCTGGAAATCTCCCTCGACCTGCTGGAAAAACTTTGTTTTGAGCCGGAACTGGCTGGCTGGAACGGCATCGGTTTCGTGATTCAGGCTTATCAGAAACGCTGCCCGTTTGTGATTGATTATCTGATTGATCTCGCCACGCGTAGCCGTCGCCGCCTGATGATCCGCCTGGTGAAAGGCGCGTACTGGGACAGTGAAATCAAACGCGCCCAAATGGACGGACTGGAGGGATACCCGGTTTACACCCGCAAGGTCTATACCGACGTTTCTTATCTGGCCTGCGCGAAAAAACTGCTCGCCGTACCGAATCTGATTTACCCGCAGTTTGCGACCCATAACGCCCATACTCTGGCGGCGATTTATCAACTGGCGGGGCAGAACTACTATCCGGGCCAGTATGAATTCCAGTGTCTGCACGGCATGGGCGAACCGCTGTACGAGCAGGTCACCGGTAAAGTGGCGGATGGCAAACTCAACCGTCCGTGTCGTATTTATGCCCCGGTCGGCACGCATGAAACGCTGCTGGCATATCTGGTGCGCCGCCTGCTGGAAAACGGCGCTAACACCTCCTTCGTTAACCGTATTGCCGACGCCACGCTGCCGCTGGATGAACTGGTCGCCGACCCGGTGGAGGCCGTGGAAAAACTGGCGCAGCAAGAAGGGCAAACCGGCTTGCCGCATCCGAAAATCCCGCTGCCTCGCGACCTCTACGGACAAGGCCGGGAAAACTCCGGCGGGTTGGATCTGGCTAACGAACACCGTCTTGCTTCCCTCTCCTCCGCTCTGTTGAACAATGCGCTGCAAAAATGGCAGGCCAAACCGATGCTGGAACAGCCGGTCGCTGACGGAGAGATGACGCCGGTGATCAACCCGGCAGAGCCGAAAGACATCGTCGGCTACGTGCGCGAAGCCAGCGCTGCGGACGTTGAACAAGCGCTGCAAAACGCGGTTAACAACGCCCCTATCTGGTTCGCGACGCCACCGCAGGAACGCGCCGCCATCCTGCAACGCGCGGCGGTATTAATGGAAGGCCAAATGCAGCAGCTGATTGGCATTCTGGTACGCGAAGCCGGGAAAACCTTCAGTAATGCCATTGCAGAAGTACGCGAAGCGGTGGATTTCCTCCACTACTACGCCGGGCAGGTACGCGATGACTTTGATAACGAAACGCATCGTCCTTTAGGCCCGGTCGTCTGTATCAGCCCGTGGAACTTCCCGCTGGCCATCTTCACCGGACAAATTGCCGCTGCGCTGGCGGCGGGCAACAGCGTCCTGGCGAAACCGGCGGAACAAACGCCGCTGATTGCCGCCCAGGGCATCGCCATATTACTGGAAGCCGGTGTTCCGCCGGGCGTAGTGCAGTTGCTGCCCGGCCAGGGTGAAACCGTTGGGGCGCAGTTGACCTCCGACGAGCGCGTACGCGGCGTGATGTTTACCGGCTCGACCGAAGTCGCCAGCTTATTACAGCGTAACATCGCCACCCGTCTGGATGCGCAGGGTCGCCCGATTCCGCTGATTGCGGAAACCGGCGGGATGAACGCCATGATCGTGGACTCCTCCGCCCTTACCGAACAGGTGGTTGTGGATGTGCTGGCATCTGCGTTTGACAGCGCCGGGCAGCGCTGCTCGGCGCTGCGCATACTGTGCTTGCAGGATGATATCGCCGACCACACCCTGAAAATGCTGCGCGGGGCAATGGCGGAATGCCGCATGGGCAATCCGGGCCGTCTGACCACCGACATTGGCCCGGTTATCGATAACGAAGCCAAAACCAATATTGAGCGCCATATTCAGGCGATGCGTACGAAAGGTCGTCCGGTATTCCAGGCCGTACGTGAGAACAGCGATGATGCGCGCGAATGGCAAAGCGGCACCTTTGTTCCGCCAACGCTGATTGAACTGGAAAGTTTTGATGAGCTGCAAAAAGAGATCTTCGGGCCGGTGCTGCATGTGGTGCGTTACACGCGCAACCACCTTCCCGAACTGATTGCGCAGATCAACGCCTCCGGCTACGGTCTGACGCTGGGCGTACATACCCGAATTGACGAGACCATTGCGCAGGTCACCGGTTCAGCACACGCAGGCAACCTGTACGTCAACCGTAATATGGTCGGCGCGGTCGTGGGCGTCCAGCCATTCGGCGGCGAAGGCTTGTCCGGCACCGGGCCGAAAGCGGGCGGTCCGCTCTATCTCTACCGTCTGTTGGCAAATCGCCCGGAAAACGCGTTGGGCATAACGCTTGCCCGTCAGGATGCGGACTACCCGGTAGATGCCCAGCTTAAAGCCGCGCTGACTCAGCCGCTTGACGCGCTGACCGGGTGGGCGACGGATCGCCCGGCTTTGCATACGCTTTGTCAGCAGTTTAGCGAGCTGGCGCAGGCCGGAACCCAGCGTCTGCTGCCTGGCCCTACCGGTGAGCGCAATACCTGGACGTTACTGCCGCGTGAACGCGTATTGTGTCTGGCTGATGACGAGCAGGACGCTCTGGTGCAGGTCGCCGCCGTGACAGCGGTCGGTAGTCTGATTTTGTGGCCGGACGATGCCTTCCATCGCGAACTGGCGAAGCGCCTGCCTGCTGCGGTTTGTGAACGTATTCAGTTTGCGAAAGCGGACACGCTGACTTCGCAGCCGTTCGATGCGGTGATCTTCCACGGCGATTCCGATCAGCTACGGGCGCTGTGCGAGGCGGTAGCCGCCCGTGACGGCGCGATCGTGTCGGTACAGGGCTTTGCCCGTGGTGAAACCAATATCCTGCTGGAGCGTCTGTATATCGAGCGCTCGCTCAGCGTTAACACCGCTGCGGCAGGTGGTAACGCCAGCCTGATGACAATTGGTTAAGGCTGTGGTTAATTAAGGCTTTGGAAAATGCCCGGTGGCGCTACGGCTCACCGGGCCTACAAAACACATTTGTAGGCCGGATCAGGCAAAGCCGCCATCCGGCAATGTTTTAGAGCCAGAGGGAAGTATGAAGCGAATTATATTCACATGCGCTGCGCTGCTACTCAGCGCTCCGGCACTGGCCGATGACTGCGCCAACGCCAGCACGCAAATGGAGATGAACACCTGCGCCGCCGCGCAATTTCAAACCGCCGATAAAAAACTCAATGAGACGTACCAGAATGCGCTAAAACGCGCCGAACCGCCGCAGCGTGACTTGCTGAAAAAAGCGCAAATCGCCTGGATTGCCCTGCGGGACGCCGACTGCGCGCTGGTCAGTTCCGGCACGGAAGGCGGCAGTATACAGCCGATGATCGCCAGCCAGTGCATGACGGACAAAACGGACGAACGCGAAGCGTTTTTAGCTTCGCTGCTGCAATGTGAGGAAGGCGATTTGAGCTGTCCGTTGCCGCCTGCCGGTTAACGTACGCGAATGCCTTCAATAATCATCCGCTGTACGCTTTCGACCGTTTGATTGAAAAAGGCTTCATCACGCAGCGTTGCGCCCGTTACCGCTTCGACCTGAGGCGCAAAATCGGCGTAATGCTGCGTTGAAGCCCAAATCATAAAGATCAGGTGATGCGGATCGACGGGCGCCAGTTTTCCACTGTTTACCCATCCGGCAATCAATGCCGATTTTTCGTCAATCAGCGCCTTCAAATCCCCGGTCAATTCTTCCATCAGCAACGGCGCGCCCGCCAGCATCTCCATGCAAAAAAGCCGGGAAGCCTGCGGATAATCACGGGAGACCTCCAGTTTAAGACGGATGTACTCTTTGATCGCCACCAGCGGCGCGAAATCTTCACGAAAGGCCTTTAACGGCGCCAGCCAGATATCAAGGATTTGCCGCAGTACGGCGACATAAAGCGCCTCTTTCGACGGGTAATAATAGAGCAAATTGGTTTTGGACACTCCCGCCTGCTCAGCCACCTGCTCCAGACGTGAACCATGAATACCGTACTGGGAAAACGTATTTAATGCAGCGGTTAAAATCGCCTGGCGCTTGGCGCTGACGGCTTGTGAACGTTTACCTGTTTTTTTCTCTGCGCGTTGAACCATGCGCCCTCTCCTTGTTTTATTGCCGCCAGGATACCGTGGCAACGGCGCTTTTTTCTTTTTGAACGTCAGGACGCTTAGTTTGCGTCGCCTGCGGCGACACTTCAATCTTACGGACAAAAAAACCGCCGGAGGAACCGGCGGCGGTGGCATCATAACGTTTACCAGCGGCATGCGCTAAACATTATGGCGTTAACTTACAGGCTAGCTGTTACGGTTACCGTGACTGCTTTTGCCCCCTTTTTTGCCTGCTTCTGATGCACGCTGCGGGTCATTCTTAAAGTTGCCCCCGCTGTGCTGGCCACCTTTACGACCTGCTTCTGATGCTCTTTCGCGGTCTTCCGCAAAATTACCGGAACCGCCCCGATGGTTTGCCATTACTGACCTCCGTCATAGATTAGACATCATATTGCATCGGTGTTGAGGAAGATCTCCTCACGCGGCATATGGCAGACGCCACAATTATTGCCACGCGGAACTAAGCTTAGCGAAGTTACCCCGACTGACCAGTAAATCGTAATATTCTGCAATAGGTTCGTCAGGGGGACAGGAATAATCCCCCCAAGAAATCAATAAGCCTCTCTTATGGTTAAAGAAATCCGAACGGCGAAAAATGTATCATTTTGCAACAAAAACGACGCTGATAAATCTTGTTATAAATCAAAGAAATGGTTGTGATATTTGCACTCTCTCCAGGACGTCATATCTTTAAATAGAGGTAGCGAATCGCTACGGACACGGTTAACTCGAGGAGTAGTGCAAAATGGCAAAAATTCTGGTGCTTTATTATTCCATGTACGGACACATCGAAACCATGGCGCATGCGGTGGCGGAAGGGGCAAACAAAGTGGACGGCGCAGAAGTCATTATCAAACGCGTACCGGAAACGATGCAGCCTGAAATCTTCGCAAAGGCCGGAGGTAAAACACAAAACGCACCAGTCGCAACCCCGCAGGAACTGCCTGATTACGACGCCATCATTTTTGGTACGCCGACGCGCTTTGGCAATATGTCAGGCCAGATGCGCACCTTCCTGGACCAGACGGGCGGTTTGTGGGCATCCGGCGCGTTGTATGGAAAACTCGCCAGCGTATTCAGCTCGACAGGCACCGGCGGCGGTCAGGAACAAACCATTACCTCAACCTGGACCACGCTGGCTCACCACGGCATGGTGATTGTCCCTATCGGTTACGCCGCGCAGGAACTGTTTGACGTCTCGCAGGTTCGCGGCGGTACGCCATACGGCGCCACCACAATTGCCGGGGGCGATGGTTCACGCCAGCCAAGCCAGGAAGAACTTTCTATCGCTCGCTATCAGGGTGAATATGTTGCAGGTCTGGCAGTAAAACTCAACGGCTAATCTTCAACAGGAGGATTCGAATGCCAACTCAAGAAGCGAAGGCTCATCACGTCGGCGAATGGGCAAGTCTGCGTAATACATCACCAGAAATAGCCGAAGCCATTTTTGAAGTCGCGAAGTATGACGAGAAACTGGCTGAAAAAATTTGGGAGGAAGGCAGCGACGAAGTGTTGCTTAAAGCCTTTGAGAAGACGGATAAAGATTCGCTATTTTGGGGCGAACAAACCATCGAACGTAAAAATGTCTGACCTTTTCTCCCCCGCCTGCGCGGGGGAGAACCTCTGCTATTTTGCCGCGCTGTTCAACACGTTATCGAACTTATCAAGAGGACAGAAGCCGTTTGCGTCTATCGGGCATCCCGCCAGTTCCAGCGTGACGCGCTGCGCCGGTGATTTCAGCGTCAGGACGTCCGCGTTACGCAACTGCTGCGAGCTCTGATACACATATTCGATTTTCATCAGGTCGCGATTGCCTTTGCTGTCATGCCAGCGCTGGAACACAATCTTGCCGCCAATCGGGGTGCGTTCGTACTGATCGTGCAGCTGGTAAGGTTTGAAATCCAGCGCCGTCAGCAGCGAAGCAATATTCGAGTCATGCCCCACCAGAACGGTAATTTTCGGCGCGCTGCTACGGTCAGTCACCAGCGCTTTATCAATATATTTGACCAACGGTTTGGCGACGTTGCGCGCCACTTCACCCGAGGTAAACAGGCTGTCCTGATACCCGTTCTTCAGCTTTGACAGGACTTTCCACTGCTGATCGGATTTAATCTCGCCCCAGGCGACCTGATCCATCGGGAAGCCTTCGTAGTATTGCAGCGTAAACGCATCCACCAGCGAATTGCCAACTTTCAGCGGCCCCGAAACGCCAGGCTCCTCCTGATACTTCGCGCTAAAGGCGTCTTTGGCTTCGGTCAGCGAACACTGCTGTTTTTCTTTGCAGGACGGTGAATCTTTGTAGTCCGTCATCTGCGCCAGCAGTTGATAGCTGTCGTCAAGCTGCATCTGGCTGCGCTCTTTTTCCATCGCCTGCACCGCTTTCTGGCTAAACGCCGCAGAGTCATCGGTGATCACCGGATTAAACGTTGGGTCCATCGTGCCCATTTTTTCCTGATGATGTACCGGAATGTCGCACCCAGGGAAAGCGCCGGTGATAAAGAATTGTGCCGTCGCAACGGTGCGTTGCAGACTGTTGGCATAGGTATATACCGTGTCCGTCGTCGGGCATTCACCTGACGTGACCATCCCCTGCTCCGCCAGCCATTCTCGCATGTAGTGGCCCATATAAATTTCCAGCACACCACCTTTCGTGGTGAGCTGCCCGCCGGGCACATCCCACTCCGGCCACTGATTCGGCGTGGACTGCTCCAGCACGCTGCCATTATTGGCCAACGGCGCGCGCAAGTTGTGTCGGCTCATCATCAACACTTGTTGCAGTTGATAACCTTCCGGCGTTGTCTGCGCTTGCGCGGCGGACGACAATAAAACAGCCCCTGCCACAGCGGCGGCGAGTATCGATTTTTTCATCCCTACAACCTCTTGTTGTTATCAATCCTCATAGAGTGTGACAGAAATATGACATTTTTCCGGGAACGGTTTCGCAAAACGGGAGATTCCAGAAGATAACCGGCAGGTCAGCGTGTTCCGGTTATTCCGAGATAAAAACCTCATACTTAATATTGCGGGCGCAATAAAAAGTGCCGTCCGTCAGATACAGTTCACGAAATCGCGTGTTATCAGAGATGTTGTCCAGCAGGGAACGCTCCGTATCGACAAATTCTTTTTGCACGCGGTAATGAACGGCGTTCTCCGTTTCAAAAGAGACATATTCCGTGGTGGCGTAGGGCTTATTTTTTGATTTCACGTACACGATATATTGCACGGTACTGGCCGTCAGCCCCGTTTTCGCCGCGATCTCTTTGAGACTCAACGTCTCAGAGGCATAAAGCGCCTGAACCTGCGCTATGCGTCGGTGATTATACGCCGTCACCCGAAGACTTAGTTTCAGCCGATAGGCCATATTCCGCACGGCGGTAATATTGGTGTGAAGCAGTTGCGCTATCTGCTCTGTCGTGAGGATGCCCGCGTTTTCCCGCAGAATCGCAAGGCTTTCGTCGTTCCAGATAAATGCCATTGGGTATCTCTCCGTACGCGTCGTTCATCGCGCCGCCAGGCGCGCAAACGTGGCCTCTAACTCAGGCGGCTTACGCATACCCTGGTGTAGCTCCAGAACGCGTCCTTCGGGGTCAATCAGTACGGAGGTCGGCGTGCCGATCACCTGATAACGTTCCTGGGTAATGTTGAGCTGATCGCGCACCACCGGATAGGTTATCTGATGCTTTGCCAGCAGATCGTTAATCCTGACCGTTTCAGGGTCGGTATTGACCGCCACAACCACCACTTTATCGCCCCATTTTTTGCTTAGCGCTTCCAGCGTGTCCATTTCCGCCAGACACCCCCCGCATCCCGCAGACCAAAAATTCAGGTACACCGCCTTTCCTTGCCAGCGCTCAAGGCCTGACTCCTGGCCTTGCAGGTCAAACGCCGCCAGCGCCGGGGCCGGTGCCCCGACCGCCAGCTTTTCTTCTTTACACCCGCTTATCAGGATCGCCGCCGCGAGTAACAGCACATTATGCCAGCGCATGTTGATTGGCCTCCTCACCCAGATATTTACCGTGTTGCAGCCGCAGAATACGGTCGGCAAACTGCCCAAGCGCAGGGTTGTGCGTCACCATCACAATCGTGCGCCCCTGACGATGCAGATCGGTGAGCAGATCCAGCACCCGCTGCTCATTCTCTTCATCCAGGTTGCCCGTCGGTTCATCCGCGAAAATAACCGGCGGTTCGTTGACCAGCGCCCGGGCGATACACACACGCTGCTGCTCACCACCGGAAAGCTGGCTCGGCAGGTGCGTCACACGATGCCCAAGCCCTACCTGCTCCAGCACCTTCCTCGCCGCCGCTTCATCCACCACGCTGTGGTAATGCTGGGCGAGCATGATGTTTTCCAGCGCAGTTAAGAACGGGATCAGATGGAACTGCTGAAATACCAGGCCGATTTTCTCGGCACGAAAGCGACGCCGCCCCTCTTCATCCAGCGCGGCGGCATCGGTGCCGTCAAGAAACACCTGCCCTTCCGTCGCCGTATCAAGGCACGTCAGAATATTCATCAGCGTGGTTTTACCAGAACCAGAAGCGCCCATAATGGCGACAAATTCACCCTGCGCAATGCGCAGATTAATGTCATCCAGGGCGGTAACGTCACCGAACCGTTTGTATAAGTGGCGGGTTTCGATCGCCACCTGAGGGATATGCGTAACGGACATGGCGCTACTCTCCTTTCAGCACTTTAGCAGGCTCGACGCTTACCGCGCGTCGCACCGGAACAATCGCCGCCAGAATGGCGACCAGTAAAGACAACACCAGAGTAATGGGCAACACCGGCAGACGCAGCGAAATGGCGGCATTAAACACCGTTAATCCCAACAGTTGCGCCAGCAAATATCCCAGCACCCAGCCGCACGCCACCGCCGCCAGCGCGATGATGCTGGTTTCCAGCAGAATTTGCCGCACGATATCGCCGTTGCTGGAACCAAGCGCTTTTTGCAGCGCAAACTCGCGCGCCCGCTCGCCGACAATCGCCATCAGCGTGGTATTCACGCACAGCGAAGAGAGCGCCAGAATCACGATCGAGACCAGCCCCATCAGACCTTTAATTTTATCCAGCACCTGCCCTTCGGAAGCAGAGACCTTACGCACCGGACGAATCTCCAGGTCAGGATACTGCGCCTGCAACCGGCTGGCGTAGCTCTCCACCTGGCCGACATCGTTACTGACGCTAAGCAAGCCGTGGCTGATTTTGCCCGGCTGATGCAGCCAGGCCTGCGCCACATCGAGGCTGACGATCAGCATGTTGTCCGTCGCATCGCCAGACTCCACAATGCCTTTAATCTGCAAATTCTTACGCTGATTGTGATCCACCAGCGTGATGCTGTCGCCCGGCTGCACGTTGAGGCGTTCCGCCAGTTTGACGCCGATCATCGCATTACGGTCGTCAAAACTGACGCCAATCCAGCTACCGGTGACTTGCCAGTACGGTACCAGTTTTTGCAGCGACTCGAACCACACGCCAACCATCACCACTTTTTCCAGCTCGGTGCGCGCCATGCCGTACAACCACGGACTGGCGCCATGCACCAGCCCCTGCGGCGCCTGATCGAGAATGCTCTGCAACTCCTGCTGCGGCATACTGGAACCGTGCCCCGGCCCGATGTAAAAATTCGCGCCGAAGGTGCGCAGTTCTTCGCTCATTTTGGTGTTAATGTCGAACCAGACGGCAGAAAGTGCCGTCACAATGGTCGCCCCCACCACCAGCGCGGCAAACACCACGCTGACCCGCTGAAAACGCAGACGCAGCGCCCGCCACACCAGCAGCCAGAGCATGGTACGTTTAGCGGCCATACAGCACCTCCACAGGATACAGTCGGGCGATCCGCCGGGCCGGGAACCAGGTGCCGATCAACGCAATCAGTACCGCAATCACCAGTACGCACGGCACCACAATCCAGGCAAAATTAAGCGGCGCGTCGAAGAGCATGACGCCAATCGCTTTCGCCAGCCCCCACCCGGCAATACATCCCAGCGCACCGCCAGCCAGCCCGCTGGACGCCGCTTCCAGGTAGAACAGCAGCATGATTTGCCACTGTCGCGCACCCAGCGCTTTCATCAAACCGATCTCTTTGGCGCGTTCCATAATGGTGCTGGTCATCAGCGAGGCGATCCCCATTGCGGAAGCCGCCAGCGCCGCGACGGTAACGACCGCCATCAGCAGCTGAATTTTATCAATCACCACCCCTTCAGACGCCGCGACCTGCCATACCGGGCGCACTTCCGCGCCGGAAATCGCCTCTTCCAGCTGATGCGCGATCGACGACACATAGGCCGTGCAATACCAGAGGTCGTACTCTTCGGCATTGAGCGCATCCAGGTTTTCTCGCGCGCGGCGGGACAGTTCGTTTTCCGGCACAGTCAGCGCCGAGACGCGAATCGCCTGCACTTTTCCGGGGAGCCCCAGCAGGTGCTGTACCGTGCTTAGCGGCATCACCAGTTGGTTATCTTCATCGCCACCGCTGGAGAGGATACCGCTGACGGTGACCTGCACTGCTTCGCCTTCGGTACGTAATGTCAGCTTATCACCAGGTTTCCAGCCCATTTGCCGCGCCAGCGCGTGCCCGACTAAGGTCTGCGGCTCTGCGCCTGCGGGTTCCTGCGGCCAGTCGCCGGTCACCTGCCAGTATGGGCTGACCGTTTTCTGCCCCGTCTCATATCCCTCTTCATCAGGAATATCCACTGGCTGACTGAAGAAAGTGCCCAGAATCCGCACCGGTTCTCCCTCCACGCTGGCTTCGCCGCCGAGCATCGGCGCAAACCCGACAATGTTGTTTCGCCAGAAGATATCTTTGATGTTCGGCAGTTCGGATTCATCAAGAAAATCCTGACCGGAAAGCGGATTACTGCTCTCACTAAACAGCGCGGGCAGCGCAGCCTGTCCGGCGGGTTCAATCAAAATGTTCGCGCCATAAGACTTCAGCTCTCTGGACATTTTATCGCCGATATCAATGGACACCGCCAGCAGCGCCGAAATCAGGCTGGAGGCCAGAAAAACGGTGATTATCGCCAACACTTTGCGGCGTAAATTGCGCCCCCAGGATTGTCGTAACATCCGCCACAGCATGATTATTCCTCCCTCATGTCGGCAGGAACAAACTGCTCCGGCGTTTCACGGAAGCGTTCATAGTTAGCCTCTGACGAGAAGAACCAGGTCTTGCCGCCATAGCTGTATTTGTAATCGGCTGAGGTATTGGTCAACGTTGAACCATCGACCGGATCGGTCACTTTAATGGTCATGACCGTTGAGAAGTAGTTCACCCCTGTCGCCAGTTCTTTACCGGGGATCACCAGCTCTTTTTCATCATTGTGCCAGTTTTCAATCGGCACCGGGTTACAGCCACCGGCCTTGCCGATAGACGGAATAAAAATATGCACTCCGCAGGCGACGCAGATGACCTGATTGCCCTCCATGACATAACCCTGATCGCCGCACAGCAGGCAGGCGTCGAACACCACGCCAAAACGCAGCTTGTCGGGATAGCGGTTAATCACGAAGAAGCGCACCGCTTTGCCATCGTCCGCCACCCAGACGAAACGATGCAGTTTACCGTCACGAAGCTGTTCAACCGGCAGGCGCACCATGCCATCGCTCCCCAGCGTTACGGGCACGGCTTCAGAGAGTTGCGGCGGCTGCGAGGCCACTTTATCCCACCACAGCTGGCCTGCGATAACGACCACCGCGCAACCGATTGTGACCAGCCACAGCCGCAAAGCGTTGCGACGCTGCGCCAGCGCCAGACGGTGAGCGATCGGTTCTTCGGTTTCCCGCGTCTGTCGAAAAGCCCGCAACAGCGCCGGAAGCCAGCACAGCGCCAGGGCCAGCAGCAGCGCGGCTCCCGCCCAGTTATACAGCGCCGTGTTATTTGTGACTTTCGCCACGAAACTCAGCAGTGATTTTCCCAGCGGAACAACCTGTAATTTCATCAGCAACAACAGCAGGTTGCCGCTCAACGGCAGCCAGATCATCACCAGTAAAATCAGCGTTAACGGCCAGTACAGGCCACGAATACGCCGCAGCAGCATCGCGCAGAGTACGCCCGCCAGACAGAGGATCGCAAAAGCGAGAACGACGGCCGTCAGGTTTAACAACAGGTCAGTATTCAGCACATGCGTACTGGTCAGCCCGCCCAGATTAGGGTCCAGCGCCCAATGGCGGGCAGCGCCGAAAATCAGAATCCCCTGCCACAGATAGCGGATACGCGTTGAAGCCCACCAGAAACTGAGGACAAACAGCAGCGATACCATGACCTCCGCCCCAACCAGCAGCAGTTGTACCGGTTGGCTGCCGTGAATAAACAGTCCCGCCAGCACGCCGGCAATCAGCCCGGTCAGCAGCGTCCAGGTCAGTGGACGTAAAGAGGGAGGATCGTTTCGACTCCAGAGAACACCGGAAAGAAGCGCAATGCAGAAAAAGACCTGTAGCGTCGTGACGAAAAAGTAACTCATAACTTCGACTCTGTACGGCGGGTTGAATTAGGCGACGGGCATATGATCGGTCTGACCAACGCGCCAGAAGGGGGAATCCTCCAGGCGCGTTGGTTAGTCGGTTTTAGTTCAGACCGACATATTTAAACTCGTAGCTCACATCAAACGGTTTCCACCAGCGGCCTACGCCTGTTTCGCTGTCAGTATGGCGATGCATCCCGGCTTTTGACGGCGGTTCAATGTGGTAGGTCACTTTATAGTTGCCCACGCCCATCATTTTGATGTTCGCGCCATAGTGCGGGCCATCGCTGGCAACCATCGGCATGAAGGTGCCTTCCTGTTTTTCGCCCGTGTCATTGTTGACCAGGGTGTAGCTGATGGTCAGGTACGGGATCCATTCCCCTGCGCCAAAGCCGTTTTTATTGCCTTCTACAGCGTGGATATCCGCTTCAAGGTGAACATCGGCTTTTGCTGCCGGTAAGCCCATGCCGCGCGGTTCCATATCAATCGGTTGCAGGTAAACGGCCGCCAGCTCCATTTCATTCATGGTGACAGGCTCGCCTGCCGGGTACTCTTTAAAAGCAAACGCGGCTGGCGCAGTGAAAATACTGGCCATCACTGCGCTGGCGATCAGGGTTTTCTTCATGGTCATCAAACGTATCCTCTCGTCTAAAACAACGGCTATACAACGATTATGGGTTATTTTTTATCGTCTCCCCGGGAACCGCGCTTTTGCGCCGCATCACCCACAGCGCCACCAGCGCCGCGAGCAGCAATACGACCTGCGGTAACAACGTTTCCACGTAGGGATAAATCCCCAGCCAGCTGATTTCAGGGAAGCCGTTAATCAACGTAGGCTGGAACAGTTTGCCTTCCACCAGTTCCAGAACGCCTTTGCCCGCAAAGACGAAGGCCATCAGATACATGAAACTGCCGGTAAACATAAAGAAGGGTTTCAGCGGCAGGCGCACCACTGAGTAACGCATTACCAGCCAGGCGAGCAGCAGCACCACGCAGCCAATCACAAAACCGGCGCCAATCGCCATATGGCCGGACACGGTGTTTGCATCGCCAATCAGAGCGTAATAGAACAGCACCGTTTCCGCCCCTTCGCGGTACACCGCCAGGAAGCTGGTCAGCCATAGTCCGACCAGGGAGCCTCGCGACAGGGAATGAGACAGTTTGCCTTCCAGCCAGGCTTTCCAGTGGCGCGCTTCCACTTTGGACAGCAGCCAGTAACTCATAAAGAACAGCATCACGACGGCAATCAGCATCGTTATGCCTTCCAGCAGTTCACGGCTGGCGCCGGAGTTAGTAAACAGCATCTGGAAGATAGCGGCGGTGATGACGCTGGCGATCAGCGCCACAATTACCGACTGACGAATAAGCGGCAGCTTATCCTGATGATTGTTTTTCACCATGTAGGCCACGATTGCCGCCACAATCAGCAGCGCTTCCAGCCCCTCGCGCACGATGATCATCAGACTATAGAGCAGCAGACTCCACTGGGTTTCTTCGCCTTCGCCCAGCATCGTCACGGCTTTTTGCAGATCCTGCGCCAGCGCGCTGGCCTCTGCATTCAGGCGCTCAACCGGCTGACCGGCCTTCATCAGACTGACCAGGCGGGTAAAATACGCCTCCAGCGTGGTTTTAAATGCCGAATCGCGAGAGCCGATTTTGTTTTCCATGCCGCTGGCTTCGAAGCGGTCGAAGTAGGTATCCTGGATATCCAGAATCGCATTCTTCGCATCGCCGCCCTGATAGCGCGCTATCGCGTCCTGAATGCTCTGGTTAATTCCCGTCGTCACCTCAGCCCAGTCGGTGCGGTTATTTCCCTCGTCCGCCGCCGGAATGTTGTCTGCGCTTTGCGCTGCGGCAACCTGCTGATCGTCACGGGTGGTTGGCAAGCCGGGTAAGATATCCTCGATATCCTGTAGCAGCATAGTGACCTGATAGGAGACATCGTTGAGATGGTCAGGTTGCGCGGTCAGCGCAATCAGGGATGAGAATTGTTGGTTAATGGAGGCGGCATCTTTTGCAGAACGGTTTTGTCTGAGGGACATCTCCATCTCAGAGTTTTTAAAGCCCTGATAGTGCGCCTGTTGAACGTGCTGACTGGCAACGCTGTAATTCCCGGCCTGATATTCAGTGACCGCCTGCGCCAGCAGATCGTCGATCGTCCTGAAACTCTCCTGCCAGTGAACGGCAATGTCGTCTCTGGACAGCGCGTTGTGCTGCTCTTCGGCCACCAGACGATGTCCGCCATCCAGCACCGGTTCCACTTCGCGCAGTGCGGCTTTCAGCCAGTCAATGCGCGCCTGGACGTCAGCGAGCGGTTTTTTCTCGCCAATCATTCGACGGATCTCGCCGAATGCGCTCTCCATCTCGTAACTTTTGCGCGCGGAAATGTTGATGCGGATCGGCCCTTCCAGGTTCTCGAACACCTCAAAATAGGCCATTTGTACCGTGCGGCGCGCCTCGTCGGTATGCTGTTGCTGATAAAGTTCCGCTGTTTTATCAAGACGTTGCTCGATATCTTCAATCAAAGGCGCATAATTCGTCGACGCCCAGACACTCATGCTTATAAACAAGCCAAAGAGAGTAACCAACAAAGAGTTACGGAAGTTACGCACGTGCACACCGCCAAAGAATACAAATGATAATTATTATCATTATATCTTTTTGTCGCGTTGTACATGACCTGGATCATAAAAATGTCAGCAGACGACAAGTTATGTAAACTTATTTCATCAAATCGTGATGAACACACACATTATGCGTTGATAAAAGGGACGTTATCTCCCTGTTTTTCTCATGGAATTAACGGCAAGGCAGGCGCGGTAACAGAGGAATAAATTCCCCTGCCGACAGTGATGTTATTCATTGTCGGCAGGCAGAAATAAAACGCGTTATTGCGTACAGCAATATTCAAAGATTAAGGTTATTTCGATCGCTGGCAAGACGCTGTAAGAATTGACCATATCCCTGCGGCCCCATCCAGTAGTTAATACTTTTCTCAACGCCGGTTGATGTCAACGTCGCACCGGAAATACCGTCAACGGTATATTCATCGGCATGTTCAGGTTTATCCTGTACTATTTTCAATGCAGGATGTCCGCTGTTATCTAATAATCGTTTCCCTGGCCACTGTTTGCGCCAGCTGGCGTCTTCCACCCTAGCCCCCAGAAACGGCGTTTCCCGTTGCTGATAATAATACAGATTTCTCACCGTACGACCGTCCAGCCCCAGAGCAAGAAACGCATGCATCATGGATTTCGCGCCCTTACCGGTAACCGGAATGATAACCTGCTGAATTTCATTATTTTTATCTTTCACAAAGAACACATCCGCCACCGTACAGCGCTGACGAACCTGCGCTGGGTCGCGTTCAGGGGCAAGTTTTTCACACTTCTGGCGCGCGGCGTCCGCGCTGCTGTCAGCCACCAGTTCGCCGGAATCTAAATTGACATGGCGTTGAATAATATAACGATGATAGAGCGTTTCGACTGATTTTTTATCCTGGGTCTCTGATTTCATCAGGCCCGCAGCGTGTAAAATCGCCGCCTGTTTTTCCTCCCCTGTCGGCTCCGTCATTTCTCCCTGGAACAGCATAAACCATGCTGCTGCCGCAACAAAAATAAGGACACAAAGCACCATCATTGATGCAACAATAATTTTACCCTTGCGCATTGAATTGTTATCCCTGTCAAAATGGAAATCGAAAAAATCGCCTGAACGTATCACAGACTTTCATTCAATTAAAACAGATATGCCATTATCAATTCAGGTTTGCAACGTCAGGCAGCGGTAAAAAATAATAATTGGCATCAGCAAAAAAACAGTAAAAATAACAAAAAACACGCTCTCCGCTCGTTTTACACATCCTGACAATGGGTTAAAAAATGCCGGGTTTCCCCGGCACACTATCAAAACATGGCTGCCCGCCACAGACGTAACTTCATGCCCCAGTAGCTGGTCCAGCCGCTGGTCGTGGTTACCACCTGCCCCTTCGACACCACCACCAGCGTTGGCGTGACGCTGATTTCCCAGTTTCGTGATATCTCACCGCCGCTATCATTCACGACGGGGAACGTCACCCCTTTACGCGATAACCAGCGGGAAACCTCCCCGTCATTACCGGAACGCAGCGCGATGGTCATGACGTTCTCCCCTTCCGACTGCAAACGGGCGACATCCGGCGTAGTGAAACGGCAGATACCGCACCAGCTCGCCCAGAAGTAGAGCAGCACCGGGCGTTCTTCACTGATCGACGCCAGCGTTACGGTTTCCCCGTCCAGCGTATGCAGCGGCGTGCTGTCAAACATGGCCGGCATCTGCGGAGAACGCCAGACATCCAGCAGGATTATCACGCCAGCCAGCAGAACCAGTAAGATCGCGCCTTCACGCAGCCAGCGGCGCAGTTTACTGAGCATGGGCCACCGCCAGTTTTTCTTTCACCACTGCCTCAAGGGTCTCCCACGATACCGCACCGGGGATCATCTCGTCGCCAATGATGGTTGCCGGCGTCCCCTGAACGCCAACCAGCCGGGCAAGTTGCAGATTGGTGCTCAACGTCTCCATGCTTTTCTCATCCAGCGTAACCGGCGTGGCGGCGGACTTTTCCTGCGCCTGTTTAATACTGGCGGCGGTGTGGTAGCCCTTTTTCTGCATCAGTTTCTCATGCAGCGCTAAAAACTGCTGCGGATGCTCACGCCAGGTGGTTAACGCGGTACGCGCCGACAGTACCGAGCTTTCGCCCTTAAACGGCAGCGGCTTAATCACTACCGCGACCTGCGGATACTTTTGCACGATCTTCTCCAGCAACGGATCAAGCTGCTTGCAGTACGGACAGTTGTAGTCCGTAAAGTTGACGAGCGTCAGCGTCGCCTTCTCCGCGCCTATCCGTGGGCTGGCAGGATCGTTAAACAGCGCTTCCTGGATCAGCGCTTCAATTTGCCTTTCCTGCTCCGGCGTAAACGGCGCGGGTTCTTTCGCCGCGCTCAGACCGGTAAACAGCGCTAACAGCATAATCATCAGATATTTCATGGCGTAACTCCTTTCGCATCGCGCAACGTTTGCAGCACCGCATCGCGCGTCAGCAGCGTGGGCAATGACTGACCCTGCGGTAAACCGGGGCCATAAATCTGGTTAAACGGCACAGCCACCTGGCCGCGTTTTTTCAAAAAGTTGGTGATGTCATCCGCAGGCAGCGTCCAGTCGCCGCGCAATGCGACAACATCCGGCTGTTGCAGCGCATCCTGTATCTCTTCTCGCTGTAACACGTTGTACTTATTGACCTTGCAGGTAATGCACCACTCAGCGGTAACGTCAATGAATACGCGTTTGTGCTGCGCAAGCGCGTCCTGGATCGCCTGTTCGCTCAACGGCTGCCAGACGACGCGCTCTTTCGCCGGGCTGCTTGTCGCGTATCCCAGATGCGGCAGCAGGAGCGTCGCCAGCCAGATTGCCGAACCGAGCATCATAACGCCCAGTACGCGCCGCAATCCGTTCATCCAGCGTCCGGGACGCGGCAGGCGCAGCGCCAGACCAGGGCGTAGCGCGACAAACAGCCACGGCAGGCTCATCCCCACCCCGAGCGCCAGAAACAGCCCCCATAACACCGGGAAGGAGGCCGTCAACGCCACCGCAACGGCCGTCCCGAGAAACGGCGCGCTGCACGGCGTCGCCAGCAGCGTGGCAAACGCGCCCTGCCAGAAATGACCGGCCATCCCGTTGCCGCCGTGGGTGGCAAGTCGGGTCGTCATCGCGGAAGGCAGACGGAATTCAAACAGCCCGAACAGGCTGGCGCTGAAGATCAACATCACCAGCACCATAAACCCGATAAACCACGGGTTCTGGAACTGAATGCCCCACCCGAGCGCCTGATGGGTCAGCCGCAGAACGGTCATTAGCATCGCCAGCGCCATAAAAGAGGCAATAATCCCGGCAACCGACGCCAGAAACTGCCGCCGTATCCGCTGACGACTTTTCTCTTCGACGAGCAGAATCGAGCCGAGCTTCATCCCCAGCACGGGCAGCACGCAGGGCATCAGGTTGAGAATTAACCCACCCGCCAGCGCCATCAACATCACCTGCCAGAGCGGCAGTTCGGCGCTATCGGCCATTTTTGCCGTCGTACTGCCGATCGCCAGGGTACTTTCCTGAGCCACGCCGTCATTCGCCAGTACCAGCGTGACCGTTTGACCACGCAAATCGGGCGCCCCTTCTCCCCAGCCATCGCTGACAGGAACCGTCACCAGCAGTTTTTCGCCCTCAACACGCAGTTGCGGCTTGCCAAAATCAGCGTTATCAACGGCGTCGAGAAACAATGCTGGCGATGACCAGCCTCCGGCACGCGTGGCTTCAACCACCAGCTCTCCTGGACGAGCGCCCACGCTGAGCGTCTGCGTCAGCCCCCGGGAGAGCGGGATCTGCCCCATCGCCTGGGCATAGTCATGCGCGAACGCCGGGTCATGCGCCGAAGGTTTGAGGGTAAAGGGGTAATCGGTCAACAGGCAGACATTGCTGCAAGTAGACAAGGTCAGCACGCCGCTGAGCATCGCGGGTGACGGACCGCGAACCGCCATCGGGAAGGTCACGCGGTGGTGATAACCCTGAGTGGTCATACCGGCGACGTCAAAGCGCGACGGCGTCGGCCAGAACCAGTCAACCGCAGGTATATTTTCTTTCCAGGCAATGGCGGGCGCCACGCCCCCTTCCCCCGGCGAACGCCAGTAGGTTTTCCAGCCGTTTTCCAGTTTTACATCCAACAGTAGCCGGGTTTCGCCTTCCGGGGACGTGTCCGCGCGCAGGCGGACGCTGGCATGGTCGTTATCCGGCGAGCGCAGCCAGCCGCTTTCTGCCGCCCACGAGACGGGCAGCCATAGCAATAACAGACAGCACAAAGTCTGCCTGAAAACAGTGATCATATTTTTTCTCCGTGAACAGGTAATTAACAGTCAGCAACGGCCAGACTGTCATTCACGGAATACGCAGAAGCGTAGATGGACTCTGAGTGTGGGAGGCGAGATTGCTCGCGGTGGAAAGAATGGCAGGCGTACGGCGCGTACGGGCGCCAGCAGGGACAACAACAGACACAGCGCGAGAATCGCCCCTTCAAACAGCACGGGCGGCGCGGCAAGCAATGATTTCGCGCTGAGTTCGCATGGCGTCACGGGCGAGGCATCATCAGCAGACGAGCTATCCGCCTGAGTGACGACCGCCGTCGCGGCTGGCGCCATCTGCAAGGCGTGCAGACCCGCCATGCGCTGCGCGGTGCACACTATCACCACAACACATGCCAGGCAGAGGAACCACCATCCCAGTTGTTGACGTTTCGCCATGACATCCTCACTGATTGACGCGAGTTATCTTAGCCACTGACAAGGTTTTAGCAACCTTTGCGCTGTAAAGTTATGTCGGCGTCGCCCCGCTCATTACAGGCGAAACGCATTAGTTTTAATAATGATTTTGCTGTTTTCATACGCATCTTTCGGGTTTACCCTACACTTAACAACGATGACTTTTCCGGGGATTCCCTGCCGTATGTATTGATTTACGCGAGATAACGCTATGGAATTAAAGGATTATTACGCCATTATGGGCGTGAAACCGACGGACGATCTCAAGACTATCAAGACCGCCTACCGCCGACTGGCCCGCAAATACCATCCTGATGTCAGCAAAGAGCCTGATGCCGAAGCCCGCTTTAAAGAGGTGGCGGAAGCATGGGAAGTGCTGAGTGATGAACAGCGCCGCGCCGAATACGACCAGTTGTGGCAACATCGCAACGATCCGCAGTTCAACCAACAGTTCCAGCAGGGCGAAGGCCAGAGTTATAACGCCGAAGATTTTGACGACATTTTCTCGTCCATCTTTGGGCAACACGGCCGACAATCCCGCCAGCGTCAGGAGACGCGCGGCCACGATATTGAGATTGAAGTGGCGGTGTTCCTGGAGGAAACCCTTGCCGAACACAGCCGTACAATCAGCTATAACTTGCCGGTGTATAACGCGTTCGGTCTTGTGGAGCGTGAGATCCCTAAAACGCTGAATGTGAAAATTCCCGCAGGCGTTGGCAACGGCCAGCGCATTCGGCTGAAAGGCCAGGGAACGCCGGGGGAAAACGGCGGGCCGAATGGCGATCTGTGGTTAGTGATTCATATCGCGCCGCATCCTCTGTTTGATATCGTCAATCAGGATCTGGAGATTGTGGTTCCTCTCGCCCCGTGGGAGGCCGCGCTGGGCGCGAAGGTCGCCGTACCAACGCTAAAAGAGAAGATTCTGCTGACCATCCCGCCAGGCAGTCAGGCCGGGCAGCGCCTGCGCATCAGAGGCAAAGGCCTGGTCAGTAAAAAACACACGGGCGATCTGTATGCTGTGATCAAAATCGTGATGCCGCCGAAACCCGACGACAGTGCCACAGCCCTGTGGCAGCAACTGGCGGACGCGCAGTCCTCCTTTGATCCACGCAAAGAGTGGGGGAAAGCATAATGGCTAACGTAACCGTCACCTTTACAATTACCGAATTTTGCCTGCATACCGGGGTTTCGGAGGAAGAGCTTAACGAAATTGTCGGGCTTGGGGTGATCGAGCCCTGCGAGAACGAAACCGCATCCTGGTTATTTGACGATCATGCGGCGATCGTCGTGCAGCGTGCTTTACGTTTGCGCCAGGAGCTGGCGCTGGACTGGCCGGGCATCGCAATGACGCTGACCTTGCTGGAAGAAAATGACCGGCTACGCCAGGAAAACCGCTTGCTGATACAGCGTCTTTCCCGCTTTATCAAACACCCATAAAATAATAAACGGGGGTTGGCACACTGCCCACCCCCTTATTTTTATCACCGCTATACGGTAAAAAACATTTCACCTTCACGCTCCTTAATATAATCCTTTATAGGTACTTCGACATCCATCGTCATTATTATTCCGTGGCAAAAGCCGTTAATCCGATATAAATCAAATCCTGCCCCCGGGAACCGCCGTAGCATAGTGGCATTCTGAATACATGTTCACAGGGAAATAAAGATCATGGGTGGGATGAAAAGAACGCGCTGGCAGCGTCGACCAGGCACCATCGGCGGTAAATTGCCGTGGAATGACTGGCGAAATGCATCAACCTGGCGCAGGGCGACACAATTTCTGCTCCTGCTGATCAATATTTATATTGGCATCACATTCTATTTTTGGGTCCGGTATTACGAAACTGCCGCCGCCAGCGTTTACGTCCCCAGACCCGGTGGTATTGAAGGCTGGCTTCCTGTCGCCGGTTTGATGAACATCCGATACACCTGGGAAACCGGTCTGCTCCCTCCTGTTCACGCCGCCTCCATGCTGCTTCTGGTTGCATTTATCGTCATCAGCCTGCTGCTAAAAAAATCTTTTTGCTCATGGCTGTGCCCTGTTGGCGCGTTGTCAGAGCTGATCGGCAAACTCGGAGAAACGCTCTTTGGGCCGTCGATTACCCTGCCCCGCTGGCTGGATATTCCCCTGCGCGGTCTGAAATATCTGTTATTGAGCTTTTTTCTTTATATCGCGTTATCCATGCCTGCACAGGGTATTCAGATGTTCCTGATGTCAGCTTATGGCATTATTATCGACGTTAAAATGCTCGATTTTTTCCGCAATATTGGAACAACCACGCTTATCTGCGTCATATTTTTCGCCGTCGCCAGCTTATTTATTCGTCATTTCTGGTGTCGTTATCTGTGCCCTTACGGCGCTCTGCTTGGTCTGTTTTCGTTTTTTTCTCCCTTTAAAATCCGCCGCAATGCCGACAGCTGTATTGATTGTGGAAAGTGCGCTCAAAATTGTCCCTCCCGTATCCCGGTAGACAAGCTGATTCAGGTCAGAACCGTTGAATGCACAGGCTGCATGACCTGCGTGGAGTCCTGCCCGGTTGCCTCAACGCTCAACTTTTCACTACGCACGCCTTCTGGCGCGCCGGAAGGAAAACGCGAGGCGATAAAACCGTTATGGCGACAGGCCGCGCTCTCGGGCGTCGCCATGACAATATTGATACTCGGGATACTTTTTGCCGCTATCGCGATTGCGATGTATGCCGGCGCCTGGGATAGCCCAGTGCCGGAGCATCTTTACTTCCGCTTAATTCCCCAGGCGAGGATGATTGGGCATTAGTTAAGAAATAACGCGCCCACGCTGGTGGTGTTTTCATCCTAAATGGCGCTTCGCCTCCTGGCGCACCCGGTGCAGTACGTGATGTTTGATCCCACTGTAAGCCGGGTGTTCAGCCAGGGTTTCGATATCGCGTTCGCGGCCAAAAGGCAGGATAACCTCCTCAACGATTTTTCCAGGCTTCGCCGACATAATCAGAATACGATCGGCCAGAAACAGCGCCTCTTCTACGTCGTGAGTCACAAACAGCAGCGTGGTGCCGGTGGCAAGCCAGGCATCGCGCAGGAGTTCCTGCATCATCAGACGCGTTTGCGCATCCAGCGCGCCGAACGGTTCATCGAGTAGCAACACTTCCGGCTCCGGCAGCCATGCGCGGGCCAGCGCCACGCGTTGTTTCATCCCGCCGGAGAGTTGCCAGGGCGCATGATGTTCAAAGCCTTTCAGCCCTACCCGCGTCAGCCAGTCCAGCGCCTGGGCGTTGACCTCATTTTTGTGGTATTTCCCCAGCCGTGGGCCAAAGGTGACGTTTTCCAGTACCGACAGCCAGGGAAACAAGTTTGGCTGCTGGAAGATCATTCCCCGGTCTGGCCCTGGCAGCTTCACTGTCTTTCCGCCTGCCGCCACGCGCCCGCGATCCGGCTTGTTGAATCCGGCGACCAGATTCAGGATCGTGGACTTCCCGCAGCCGGACGGCCCCAGCAGAACAACAAATTCCCCTTTCTCCAGAGACAGGCTGATATCGTCCAGCACCGTGAACGGCTGCGGTTTTGCCGCAAAAGAGAGCGATACGTTTTCCAGTGTAATAGCACTCATTACTCTTTCCCCGCCCAGGGCACAAAAAAGCGTTGCAGCCCCAGCAGCAATAAATCCAGTAAATAGCCGATACCGCCGAGCAGCAGGATCCCCAGCATCACGATATCGGTTCGCAGATACGAGCTGGCGTTAATCACCATCCAGCCGAGACCCGAACTGGCCGCCACCATTTCCGCCGCGATGAGCGATGTCCAGCCGATCCCTATCGACAGCCTGACGGTGGTAAACAGTTCCGGCAGCGCATCCGGCAACACCACGCGCAGAAAAATCTGTTTGCGCGACGCGCCGAGCGTTTGCGCCACACGAATGCGTGAGCGGCCAATACGATCGACCGCAGCAGATGCCCCCACGACCACGCTCAGGAAGGTGGCGATGAAGATCAGAAAGAACTTCGACGCCTCACCGATCCCCAGCCAGACGACCGCCAGCGGAATAAGCGCAATCTTGGGTAGCGGGCGCAAAAACTGCACGAACGGATTCAGTACCGCCGCCAGACCTTCCGACAACCCCATCAGCAACCCCAGAGGGATGCCGATGATAATTGCCACAGAAAAAGCGCTTAAGGCCCGGGCCAGGCTGACTGCGACATGCTCCCACAACGGCACCTGACGATAACCATCAGCCAACAGCTCTTCGGTTGTCAGACCGATATCCTGTAGCGACGGCAGCAGCAGCGGGTCCACCCATTGCCGCATCGTCGCCACTTGCCAGACGATAAAGAAAATAGCCACCGAAACGACGCTGATGGCGATGTGATAACTCAATCTCATTGCGCTGCTACCGCCGCGTCACGGATGTAGCGGGAGTTAATGGCGCTGTCCCAGTTCGCCGGGATATCACGTTTGCGGATCTCGCCAATCCCCGCCAGGAAGTCAGAGGTTTTGGTCAGCGCTTTACCAATACCGCTGTCAGTCGTCTGGGTTCCATTGCCAAGCCAGTCCGCCGTACCCTGCTGCGTCAGGGTTGGGTATTCCAGCCCACCCAACGTATTCACGGCAGTCGTCACCGGCGCGCCCACCTCTTTCGCCACAATCGCCGCCGCGCGTTCCGGGTCTTTCTTAAACTCATCAACTTTTTCCTGGTGAACGCGCAGGAACGCGCTGACGGTTTGCGGATACTGCTCGGCAAAGGCTTTACGCACGACGTAGTTGTTGTAAATCAGGTAGCCGTCCTTTTGCAGATCTTTGGTCGCGAATACCTGATGCCCGCCGGAGGCTTCAAGTTCCTGAGCAAACGGCGCCCAGACATAGCCCGCGTCGATATCACCGCGTTTCCAGGCCGCGACCATTTCCGCCGGACGCAGCGGCAATAAGGTTATTTTGCTGCGATCGAGATGGTTAACGCTGATGGCGGCTTCAAGCGCATATTGCGCCGTCGAGTTTGGCGGATAGGCTACGCGTTTGCCTTCGATATCGTTAATACGGGTAATGCCGTCTTTACCAATTAAACGCTCGTAGCTGGCAATCACCCCGGAGACGCCGACAATCTCCACCGGCAGTTTTCTGACAATGCCTGCCGTTGCCGGGCTGGAGCCGAAATTGGCAATATCAATCGCGTTGCTGGCAAAATAATTTAACGCGTCCGCACCGGACGCAAATTGCACCCATTTGACCTTGCTGTGTAAAGCGTTATCCAGAGAACCATCGGCTTTTGCCAGCATCAGCACCTGAGAACCGCCGCTGTATGCCACGCGGACTTCTGCGGGTGTTTCGGCAAAGCTGGTATTGACCCACAGGCCACCCGCTGCAAGTAATACGCAGAGACTTTTTTTCATTTAATTTATCCTTTAAATAATAACGTTATTAATGCCATGCTTCGCGCTGCGTTAACCATAACCGGGCACACTGTTGCGCTAGCGCTTCTGCGGGATCAATCGACACGGCTAAATGCGGGGATGTCACCTCCGCCAGCGCAACCGGCACTTCCGTACAGGCCAGCACCAGCCTCTCTGCGCCGCGATCGCGCAATGCCTGAGCCTGTAAACTCAGCAGCTCACCGCCGGTACGCAGTTCGCCGCGTTTTACCGCATAGCACCCCGGCACAAACCACTGCCGTAGCTCCTCTGGCGTCGGCTGCACGCTTTCAATCCCCATAGAGGCGAAACCGTGCTGGAACCAACCGGCATCCAGCGTGCCCTGCGTGGCGATAAGCCCGACCCGGCGGGGCTTCTCTTTCCCTTCAAATACCGCCAGCGTGGCGTCCACAATATGCAGCAACGGCGCGTCGCTGTGCTGCGCCAGCGCCTCATACCAGTGGTGCGCCGTATTACAGGCGATCACAATGTGGCTGGCGCCCGCGCGGTTCAGTTGTTCCACACCGAGCAAGAGCTGCGGCAACGGCGAAGGCCCTGTTCCCGCCAGCGCCTGTTGGCGATCCGCAATTTGCGGCACATTCCACACCACATGGGGAATTTGCTGTTGATCGCTGCTGGCGGGCGTTGCGCGCAGCAATTTATGCATCAAATCAAGCGTCGCCAGCGGCCCCATGCCGCCAAGAATCCCCAGCAGAAAAGGTGTGCTCATGATGACAAAGAATCTGCGATGACCTGACGATAGCCAAACAGACCTGCGCTTCCTCCCGTATGGATAAACACCACATTCTCATCCTTGCGGAAATGGCCTTGACGGATCAGATCAATCAATCCGGCCATACCTTTACCGGAATAGACAGGGTCGAGCAGAATCCCCTCGTGCTGCGCCAGCAGTTGCAGCGCTTCAAGCATCCCCTCGGTGGGCAGACCATAGCCTTCGCCCACATAATCACTGTTGGCGACCACCGCCTCACGCGGCAATTCACCCGGCACGCCGAGCAGTTCCCGGGTCTGCTGCGCCAGACGCCAGACGTTGTGTTCCTGTTTATCACGCGGGGCGCGTACGCTAATCCCGAGGAGAGGAATGCCGCTGTGCGTGGCGGTTAAACCCGCAATCAGGCCAGCCTGCGTGCCTGCGCTGCCGGTGGCATGGACGATATGATCGATACGCAGCCGTAACTGGCTGGACTGCCAAAGCAACTCTTCCGCGCAGGATACGTAACCCAGCGCCCCGATTGCGTTCGAACCGCCACCGGGGATGACATAAGGGGTATGGCCCTGCGCACGCAGGCTTTCCGCATGGTGCTCCATTGCCTGCTGCATATCCGTACCGCCGGGCAAATGGGCAATAATTTTGCCGCCAAGCAAACCGTCCAGCAGCACATTGCCAGATTGCTGATACTCATCACCCAGCGTCGTGACGCGTTGTTCGAGAAAAATATGCGCTTCCAGACCCAGTCTGGCCGCCGCCGCGACGGTCTGACGCACATGGTTAGACTGCGTGGCGCCCTGGGTAATGATAATATCCGCCTGTTTCGCCTGGGCGTCGCCGAGCAAAAACTCAAGTTTGCGGGTTTTATTGCCGCCAGTGGCAAGGCCGGTGCAATCGTCTCGTTTTATCCAGATATTTGGCCCCCCCAGCAAGCGTGAAAGTTGAGTGAGAGGCTCCAGTGGAGTCGGGAAATAGCCAAAATGAAGCCGGGGAAAACGCGCCAGATGCATAATAACTCCTGTAAAGAATAACGACGCCGCACATTAAAATTCGGCAGCGAGAGTAAGAAAGGTTCGTGGAATATAAGAATGACTATATTGATTTTCTCACTCACGGCTTACCAAGTTTTTCAGCTATGGATATGAGGAAAAAAGATAAAACAAAAAACGATCGCTTTATTTATTCGCCAGCATTCATTAACTGACCATCATGCCGATCCGTTTAAACAAATAACCAAATATGTCTTTTGGTGCGCAGGCACGCTCAGGTATTTAATGCTTCCAGGGCGACAAACGCCTGCCAGCTGACGTCATCAATCCAGATGCCCTCTTCCTGGCGCCGGGCATACGCGCGCAATTCCGGTTCTCCGGGGATCTGCACATCGCGCCCTTCCTGCCCGCTACGAACCCAGTCAACCTGCGCTAACAGCGCCTGTGAGTAATGTTCCTCCTCGCCTAACCGCGCGGGGTCAAATAGAATCGACAGCATATTGTTGATGATTCCGGCACGCGGCGGAATCTGCTGGCTTTCGGTCTCGCCGCCGGTCAGCGCAGCGCCGAGTAAGCTACATATTAGCGACAATCCCGCGCCTTTATGGCCGCCAAAAGGCAGCAAAGCGCCGAGCGGCTCAGTCATTAATGCGGCAGGGTCGGTCGTGGGTTGCCCGTTCGCATCTACCGCGCATCCTGCCGGGATGGCGCGCCCTTCATTCCAGGCGATGCGCGCTTTATTGCCCGCAATGGCGCTGGTCGCGAAATCAAGGATAACCGGAGGGCGGTTCTGTAGCGGTACGCCCACGCAAAAGGGGTTTGTACCAAGCCTGGCGCGCAGCCCATCGAACGGCAACACGGCCGACGGCGCCGCCACGTTAGCAAAATGGATCGAGACCAGCCCGGCGCTCGCCACCTGCTCTGCCCATGCGCCGATCCGCCCAAGATGGTGGGTATTAGACAAGCCAATTATTGCCACCCCAAACTGGCGCACACGCTCAATACCCACGCTCATGGCCTGTTCGCCCAACGCCTGGCCGAAGCCATGTCCCCCATCAAAAGAGACAATCGGCCCGGCATCAGACAAGGTGGTCAGCGTGGCGCCAGGGTTCAAATCTCCCGCCAGAATGGCCCGTATATAGCGAGGCAACAGAGTCACGCCATGCGAGTCGTGGCCTTTTAGTGAGGATTCGACCAGGTTATCCGCTACTTTTTGCGCGATATCAGATCCCGTACCCGCCCGTACCAGATAGCGTTGTAAAAGCGAACGTAAGTGATAATGTGAAAATAATGGCATGATTCTACTCACGGACATTGCCCCTGCAATGGCAAGGGCTATTAAAGAGGTGAGTCCGACTATAGCGAGGATGTATTTGTTACATAACCATGAATAATGACTAAGCTTTTCCGCTTATTAACTAACACACCATGAATATCGTTATTCATTTTCCTGATATTCATTGCCATTTAAATCATTTCCTTTCCCTCTCGCCTCTGCCCATGATTTTTTGCTGAGAAACACCTTTCTGGGGAACAGATATGAATAAAAGAAACAGGGTATTTGCCTGGACGCTGGCGTTTTCCACCCTTGGCGGAGTCAGCCAGTCGGCATTTGCGGAAGGGAACATTAGTATCGCGCAGCAATTTGGCATCGGTTATTTAATTCTTGATGTGGTGCGAGACCAGCAGCTTATCGAAAAAGAGGGGCAAAAAGAGGGGCTGGATATCAAGGTAGAGTGGCGCACGATTTCAGGCGCAACCGGGATGAATGAAGCGTTGCTCTCTGGCGCTCTGGACGTTGCGTCAGCAGGCGTTCCCCCGGTACTCACCCTATGGGATCGCACCAAAGGTAAGCAAAATGTGAAAGCGATAGCCTCGCTGGGATCGATGCCCAATTATTTATTGAGTAATAACCCGGCGGTAAAAAGCATTAAAGATCTGACCGAAAAAGACCGTATTGCCGTTCCGGCGGCTGGGGTCGGTTTTCAGTCTCGTACATTACAAATCGAGACGGCGAAATTATATGGCGACCAGGACTTCAAACGCTTCGATAAGATTAGCGTCAGTTTACCGCACCCGGACGCCAGCGCAGCCTTAATTGCTGGTGGCTCGGAAATTACCACGCATTTTTCCAGCCCGCCGTTTCAGTATCAGGCGCTGGAGCACAGCAACGTGCATAAAGTGCTCAGTTCCTATGATGTGCTGGGTGGGCAGGCGACATTTAATGTTCTCTATACCACCCAGAAATTCCATGATGAAAATCCAAAAACCTATAAAGCGTTTTATCGCGCCCTCAGTGAAGCCGCAAATATCATTAACCGTGACAAAAATGCGGCTGCCGAAACGTATATTCGCGTCGAGAAATCACGGCTGCCCTTACCGCTGGTACAAAAAATTGTTAACGATCCAGAAATCAGCTTTACGGTTTTCCCTGAGCGTACTGGCGTATATGCCGAAAAACTCCATGAGCTTGGCGTACTGAAAAATAAGGCCGATTCCTGGAAAGACTATTTCTTTAACGAAGCATGGGAAAACCCAGGCAGTTAAACCGCGACACCGGAGGCTCTGATGGTCACTCAGCAAATCGACGGCCCGCTGCTACAGGTCAGCAATGTTGATATTGAATACCGTACCCGTGAACGGCAAGTGCGCGCGACGCATGATGTCAGTTTTGATGTCTGGCCTGGCGACCGCTTTATTTTGCTTGGGCCGTCAGGCTGCGGGAAATCAAGCCTGTTGAAAGCTACAGGCGGTTTTCTCGCCCCGCGCAGCGGCCACATTTCACTTGCGGGAACGCCGGTTAGCGCTCCCGGCCCGGAACGCATGATGGTATTCCAGGAGTTCGACCAACTGCCGCCGTGGAAAACCGTGCTGGAAAACGTCATGTTTCCTCTGCTGGCCAGCCGGAAAGCCAGTCGTTCACAAGCAAAAGAGACGGCGCTGCATTTTCTCCACAAAGTCGGGCTGGCAGAATTTGCCGACGCTATGCCCCATATGCTCTCCGGCGGGATGAAGCAGCGCGTCGCCATTGCGCGGGCGCTGGCGATGAAACCACGCATCCTGCTGATGGACGAGCCCTTTGCTGCGCTGGATGCGCTGACCCGACGCACAATGCAGGAAGAACTGCTTGCGCTCTGGGAAGAAGAGCGCTTTACCCTGCTGTTCGTCACCCATTCGATTGAAGAGGCGCTGGTGGTGGGCAGCCGTATCCTGGTGCTTTCGCCGCATCCAGGGCGCGTCAGGGCGGAGCTTAACTGTCATCAGTTCACGCTTAATGATTTCGGCAGCGAGGCGTTTCAGCACGCCGCGCGTCATATTCACCATCTGTTATTCCCGACAATCGGGAACAGTCCGTCTCACTCATCCGGCGAGGAGCCAGAGTATGTCCCAGCCACCGTACATTCGTCCTGAATTCGAACGCGAATTACCGCCGCTGCGCAATCTGCCGGTGGAAACGCCGCTGCCTTTAAGCCAGCGCCTGTGGAATCAGACGTGGCTGCGCAAGTGTCTGATTGTCGCCCTGGTGCTGGCACTATGGGAGATCGCCGCACGAATCCAGCAAAACGATCTGATGTTGCCCGGGGTACTTCAGACGTTGCAGGCGTTTAGCGAAGACATGCGCAATGGCGAACTGCCGGAAAAAATCGTCAACTCACTCAGTACCCTGCTGAAAGGGTATCTGGCAGGCAGTGCGCTGGCGCTGATTGCCAGCGCGCTGGCCGTGACCACCCAGTTTGGCCGCGATCTGCTCAGCACATTAACCGCGATGCTAAATCCGCTGCCGGCAATTGCGCTGCTGCCGCTGGCTTTGCTGTGGTTTGGTCTGGGGAATGCCAGCCTGATATTTGTGCTGATACATTCAGTGATGTGGCCAATCGCGCTGAATACCTGGTCCGGCTTTAGCAGCGTACCGGAAACGCTACGCATGGCGGGGCGCAACTACGGCCTCAGCGGGCCACGCTATGTGATCACGATTCTTATTCCGGCATCGTTGCCCGCTATCCTGTCCGGGCTCAAGATCGGCTGGGCGTTCGCCTGGCGCACGCTGATTGCCGCCGAACTGGTATTTGGCGCATCCAGCGGCGAAGGAGGCCTGGGCTGGTATATCTTCCAGAATCGCAATGAGCTGTTCACCGACCGGGTATTTGCAGGACTGTTAACGGTAATTGCGATTGGCCTGCTGGTGGAAGGCGTGGTATTCGCCAGTCTGGAAAAGATCACGGTGAAACGCTGGGGGATGCAGCGTTAACCCCTCCCCGCGTTCTTTGCAGCCGGACGTTGTCCGGCTTAGCGCGAAATGGTCTTAGTTCCCTTTTTGCTTTTCACGTAGCCACGGCGTTCTGGCGATCAAGACCTGCTCACACTTTACCGATAGCGGTTTCATGAAAGACGACAGCCTTTCGATGCAAATCAGAATCCCAAAATACAGCATCACCGCCTGGGTCGCATTCAGTACCGACATATCGATATTGGCGCTGACAAATATCACCACCACATGCTGCAACAGCATAATAATGTAGGCCCGCGACGCCAGGCTGGATAACCCCTGCCGGAAGCGATCCAGATTAAACAGGGGATGAATCAGCGGGTATCCCGCCAGCAGAATGAAGAGGAATGCCGCAGCAAACAGCAGGCTTGAGGGTTTCAGAGGAAACAGCACTTCCCGAACCGGTAGCTGATCGATATGCGCCACAATCACCCCGGTCACCACCAGCAGCAGGCTGACTGACGCCGCCTGAAGACGGTAGCGCGTGAACCACGGCTGAAAGTGTATGAACAGCATCCCGAAGGTAAAATCACTCACCCGAACCTGTGCTGACCAGTAAGGGTTCACGATGCTTTTATCATATGCCAGTAGCGTAACGACGACCGCCGCCAGCATCGTACAGACAGGAAAACGGACAATGGCCCAGTAGGTCACCGGAGAAACGGCGTACAGCAGGATAATACAGCCAATAAACCACTCTCCGGTGAAGTACGCGGTATTAATGTCGTAGACACCGTGCAGATAATGGTCAAACCCGAGAACGGAAGGCAGCAGCGAGTGAAATGCACGCTTCCCGGCGAGCACGTCAGCCAGCGGATTGCCTGGATAGAGGAAAAACACGCTCAGGATGAGGAACAGGATCGCCATTGAGAAATAAGCGATGTTGTAGGGAAGCAGGATCGAATAGACGCGTTTCAGGTAATACTCCTGCACAGAGTATTTACGCAGCGACAGGTAAGCCAGCGCGCCGGATATCATGAAGAAGAAAGAGACGCCCAGCCGCCCTATTCCTCCGGTCAGGTATTCGCGCGGGAACGTCAACACGGTACTGGTATCGAACATGTAGCTGTAATGCGAGGTGACAACCAGCAGTACAGCCAGAATGCGGAGAATATCAAAAAAATAATTACGTGTTGTTTGCATACTCTTTCTTGTTAACAAGCCAGCAGACAACATGACAAAGGTCCGGTTGCATACTGGGAAAATGACCAGGCCTGTTCAAGGATAACGTGTAGATTACGCTTGCGTGATACTTTGCAGATCCCTCAGCATCCTTCTGAGGCACTTAAGTTTGTTTTTATCCCGTATAACGCTCCAGAACTTGCTCAACTGAAAGAGCGTCTTATCCCCAAAGCCGTCAATAACTTTGAAGCGGTACTCCTGACGAGCATCGTCCCAGGCATAAACAATATTTTTGCAATGCAGCGAGTTGATAATGACGTCTGTATGAATAAACCACGCTAAAAAAGCGTTGAGCTTACTGAATTTCTCTGCGTCCAGTTCGTTGTGCTTTGCAAGGTCATACAATGTTCTGGCAATGTTGCCCTGTTGGTCATGCTCTTTGACGATAACCTGCCCAATCCCTTTATCCGTCTCCACTAGCCCTTCAATTTTCTGGATGAAGAGCGAGTCGGTTTCGTCGCGCGGCTTGCACTCTTTGACGTCCCGATAGACTTCACGAAGCTTACTTTTATATTTGGGAATGCTCGGGATGACGACTTTGATCAGTAGTTGATGATTGTGCGGATGCTGAAAGACGTAACGATCGTTCCCTCTGGCCAGTAAATCATTTTCGGTCAAGGTAAGCTTTTTCATACAGTGTTGACTCATAAAAGAAAAAAACAGACTGGCCCATGCAAACGAAGAGATGGCGTTACGTCATGTCCTGGTTACAGCCGAGACAGTTTAATGTTAATAACCTAAACGGCAGGTCAATGAGTCATGAAGTCGGCGGACGGTTCACGTCCGCCGGAAGGCTATCAAAACGTCACGTTCACTTTGCCCCAGAATGTTCTTCCCGGTTCATTCACTGACGTATTCGCGGAGTAACCAAAGCTGCTGTTACCGGCAAGGTTCAGATGTTCGCTGTAGGCTTTATCAAACAGGTTATCAACGCCCGCGCTGAGTTTCACAGACTTGTTCAGCCGGTAGGCCGCATTCGCGGAGAAGATGGCGAACCCCGCGCTGCTATCAAAATCTTTACCCACGACGTTCCCTTCGTTAATCGCGACGCGATGCTGGCTGCTGACCAGACGCAGCAGACCGGTACTGCTCCAGTCGCCGCGTTCCCATGTCAGACCCAGGCGCGCTTCAAGCGGCGGTATCTGCGGCAATGGCTGATGGTCATCGGTATTTCGCCCCCAGGAATAAGCAAGGCTGGCATCGGTTTTCCATGTTTCGGTCAATTGATAGCCGATGCCCGCTTCTCCCCCCATGATGGTCGCATTGACGTTATCAACCTGACTTATACGGGGATGATGAGGGTCGTAACGGAACAGAATAAAATCATTAACCCGGCCAATATAGGCAGAAACCCAGCCGTTAAGACGCTTACCGGTATACTGCGCGCCAATATCAAGCTGAGTCGTCTTTTCCGTTTTGACGTTATCGAAAACATCTGCCGACCCGCCAGGGCCATAGGTGGGAGAAAAAAGCTCCCAGTAGTCGGGGAAACGCTCGGTATAGCCGATCCCCGCGTAAAACATCACGGGCATCTCCGCCAGATTATGCTCAACGCGCACAAACCCGGCCGGTAGTAGATCCGTGCGCTGCGAGGAGCCGGTGTCAGTGAAATTGTCCACCAGCACGCGATCAAGACGCGCGCCGCCTGTCACTTTGCTTTGCTCCGTCGCAAGCCAGGTCAATTCACTGAATAAACCATAGTCGTGAAAACGGGCGTCTTTGTCCCAGCGATCATCGTCTTTACTGCGATGCGTGCTCAGTTGCGTATCAACGCCGCTGCGTAACTCATAGTCTGACCACAACCACGTTCCCATCATCCGTCCGCCAACGGTACGGCGATCCAGCTGCATTGCCATTGGCATACTCATCGAATGCATGGCAGAACCGTGTTCCATTGCCGAACCCATGCTTCCTGACATATTCATGCCGGGAGCGCGCAGCGAGTAGTTATCCATAACGTGATTCGCATAGTTGTAGTAGATATTTGCTTCTAACTTATCAAATACCTCGCCGATGCCGGATTTTTCAAACCGCATCCCCAGGCTTTCACGCCTGAACCGGGAACCGTCCATACTGCGCCCGGCATAGCGGGCTTCACCGTCGCCTTTACCCGCCGTCATTTCCAGCAGCGTGTCTTTGTCTGGCGTCCAGCCCAGCGCCATATCGCCGTTCCATTTATCCCATTTCGACGGCACGCGGTCGCCATTGCCATCTTTGTAGTCACCCGCCCGGGATTTGTTGCCGATAAGCCGTAAATAACCGTCCTCACTTCCCAGACTGATGTCCGCATTTTCATCCCAGCGGTTATTCGAGGCGGCAAGGACGCTGGCCGTCCCCTGAATACCGGGTTTATCAAAACGCGGCTGTTCCCGGTCAAAGCGGAGGGTTCCCGCAGAGTTGCCCGGCCCCCAGAGCACGGTTTCCGGCCCCTTTATCAGGGTCAGCACATCAAAACTTTCCGGGGAGATATAAGAACTCGGCGCATCCATACGTGCCGGGCAGGCTCCCGGCATTTCGCCGTTATCGGTCAAAATTCGCAGACGAGAGCCAAACATCCCGCGAAAGACCGGATCGCCGTTTGTCCCACCATTGCGAATTTGCGAGAACCCAGGGATCGTTTTCAGATAATCAGAGCCATCGCTGGCGGGAACGGGCTGACGAGGCGTTTTTGGCGACGTGACGATTTCCAGCGGAGAAGCGACCGGCGCGGTCACAATCATTACCGAATCATCCGCCATTTTTGCATGATCGTGCTGTTCGCTTGCCCACGCCGCCTTTGCGGTCAGCGCGATCAGAACCAGAGAGGCCAGAGGAGTAAGCCCGAAGTATTGCCGTTTCATAACATTCCTTACTGTTTTTCAGGCGCAACGACGCATTGCCCGTCAAAAGGGCAAAACGCTACGCAATGTCTGTTTTTTTATTGTTTAAAACGAAAACGGAAATACAGCAGGCGGCGCGCGAGCGCGCTGAGGCGCCCACGGGCGGAAGATAACGGAAAGGTGTAATGGCCGTACCGAACAACAGATAACAAACAGCAGCAACAGCCAGAGCAAGAACACCAGCGCAAACTGGACAAACGGCAGATGTACCAGCAACTGGCAGTACCCGCAGACGATCTCTTCCACGGGCGACATCGCTTTGCCAGACATCATCTGGTGAGCGACCGAAAGAGAAGGCTCACACGGCGCAGAAGCCGCCATGTCATGGTGCGAGTCTGACGACATCATCACCATTGAGTGCGACGAGTGCTCACAGTCGGCCTGGCGGGCAATTGATTTTGAAATAACGGGCGCAATAAACAACATGGCGACGGCAAATAATGCCAGCCATGCTGTTATTCGGTTGATTCGCGTTCGCCCGTGCAAAACGTTACCCGGAGTTGAGGTGTTTGTCAGATTGTAACTGATTTACATTCGCAATATCACAACTAATTACAGGGGAACAGGTGATTCATAGCCCCACACATCACATCTCGCTCCCCTGACCTCGCTAAAACTTATAGTGTTCTTTACTCAGGCCATATTTCTTCATTCTGAGATAGAGCTTTTTACGGGGAATTTGCAGGTACTCTGCCACTTCGTTAATGCGCCCCTGATGGATATTCAGCGCTTCGGTGATGATCTGCCGTTCAACGTCTTCAACCCGCTGGTCAAGCGGCGTCGGCTCACCGACGTGCATCTGTGGATTCGCCGTTTCCGCGAGCGGCAATACCCCCACGGCAAACAGTTCGGCGGCGTTCGCCAGTTCACGGACGTTGTTCGGCCACACCCGGCGCATCATTCCCTTCAGCAGGTCGTTATCCACCTCCGGCACCGGATGATTCAGCCGCTGACAGGCTTTCTGCAAATAGTGATGGAACAACGGCCCGATATCATCAGGTCGCTGTGACAGGGGCTGACAGGCGATTTGCGTCATGGCAAAACAGTAATAAAGCTCCGCTACAATCTGGTTGCTGGCCGCCAGTTCCACCAGCGAAGCGTTGCCGATACCGATCAGGCGAAAAGGCCGCCGCTCCAGACTCTGCAACTGCACCAGTTGATGCTGCTGTTCGCGGGTCAGATTCTCCGGGTGACTTAATACCAGCGTCCCGCCCTGAACCTGCGCGATAAGCTCATTAAGTTTTTGGGCACTGGCAGGGGTCAGTTCGCAGTAAATAAAAGGGCCCCCGGCGTTACGCCCCAGCTGGTGCAAATAGCGCGCGCCGGTCATGCGGCCGGTTCCCGGTTCGCCGTAAAGCCAGACCGCAATATCCGTTTCTGCCAGTTGCTGTAAGCGCTGACGATACTGATGCGTCCATTGGCTGCGCCCAATTAGCTCAACCTGCAACTTCTGCTGGCAGTACTGGCGACGCGCTATCACCGATTGCCTATGGCGTAACGCCGCCTCAACCAGCGAGAGTAACTTGCCCGGGTCTACCGGCTTTTGCAGGAAGTCCCAGGCCCCTTTTTTCACCGCATCCACCGCCATAGGCACATCGCCATGCCCGGTGATAAGCAGAATCGGCAGTTGCTCGTCATCCTGATGAAACAGCGTCATCAAATCGATGCCGGAGCAGCCAGGCATGCAGACATCGCTCAACACGATACCGGGCCAGTCCTTCTGCACCCACTCCCGCGCATCAAAGGGATTATTGCAGACACAGACGCGATAGCCCGCCTGCTCAAGCAGCTGTGTATAGGCATCAAGCACATCAGCATCATCATCAATCAGCAGAATCGAACATTCATTACTCAACATCTTTTACATCCGTCACATTGAATTGCAGCACCACGCAGGCATTTCGCGTCAACGTGGACGCCAGGCGCAACGCGCCTTCCATTTGCGTCATCAGCGAAACACAAATCGAAAGCCCAATGCCCAGCCCCACATCTTTACTGGTCGTAAACGGCTTCAGTAATGAGGGTAGCAAGGCCGCAGGCCAGCCGGGGCCATTGTCGGCAATCAACACGCACAGCGTGTCGCCCTGAATTTGCCAGCTCACCGTAATTGCCGCCGCGTTCGGGCAGGCGTCGAGCGCATTCGCCAGCACGTTCACCAGCACCTGCTGGATGCGTACTTCATCACCGCTGACCCAAACGGTTTCATCCGGTATCGCGAGCGCCCCCTGCTGAGGCTTATGGCGCATAGCCAGCAGTTCCCACGCCGCCGTAAACGTCTGGCGTAAATCAACCGGATGCAGCGGCGTTTCCAGTTCAGCACGACGGGTAAACTGGCGCAGCGAGCGGATAATCGCGTCAATGCGGTTAATCAGCCCTTCCGCTTTGCTTAACGTCGTTCGCGCCTGTTCCGTCTGCCCCTGTTCAATCGCCCGCCCCGCCGTAAACAGATACATCGACAGCGCATTCAGCGGCTGGTTGATCTCATGCGCCAGCGTGGTCATCGTCTGCCCGACCACCGCCAGTTTTGCCGTCTGGATCAGCTCGTCCTGGGTGGCGCGCAAATCGGCCTCAATCGCTTTTCGCTCGGCGATCTCCTGCTCAAGTTGCTGTTTTTGCGCGTTAAGCTGACCCAGCGTGTGGCGAAGCAAACCCGCAATGCGCCCCAGCTCATCCCGCCCATACACCGGAATCGTGGCATCCGTCCGCCCTAAACCAATCTGCACCACCGCCTGATTCAGCGCGATAAAGCGTTTCACCAGCCGCGAACGGATAAAATAATGGTTCAACACCCACGCCAGCAGCAGCGCCAGCAGCGTCGCCACCAGAATCAACCCGCCGCTAACGCGGACAATCTGCTCCATACGCTGATTAAACATCTGCATTTGCTGGTGACTGCTGCCAAGCTGGGCCTCAAGCAGCGTCCTGAAGCGCCCCAGCGTCGCTTCTCTGGCACGGCTGGCATCCACTAACGCTTTTTGCGCGGCGACATAGTCGCGCATGGTGTCCGGCATTTTATTTTTCACCATGCCAATTTCCAGCAGCTCATCAATGGTTTGTCGCAGGGTGATCGTGCTCGGCCAGTCATTCAGCGCACGAATATTTTCATCCGCCGTTTTTTTCAGGTTTTCGAGATAGCGGATATGCGTCTCAACCAGCATGCCATCATCATTTCCAGACTTCAGTTCATTGAGCCTGTCGCGCAGGTCGTCAACAATTTGATTCTCGATGCGCGCCAGCGTATAGACCTGCTGCTGCTCGTTCTGTACTTCACGGGAGCGTTTCAGGTACTGCGCCGCATCGCCTTGCCGGGCTTCAATCTGATCCAGCAGCGTTCCCTGCTGCCAGGTGAAATCCTGCACCAGAGAATTCAGTTCGGTGGTGAAATCGTCGTGCAGCCAGTCAATACGCGCAGACAGCTCCCCCACCTTTTCACGTACCAGAAACATGTTGTAGAGCACGCGATCCAGTTCCGCCAGCAGCGCGCGGCTGTCCTGCAAAATCACCGCCAGCTGCTGGCGTTCTGCGGGTGACAGCCCCTGGCTCAGCCGCTCGATTCTATCCAGATGTTGAATAATCTGGTTGCGCAGTTGCAGGCGCACCGTAGTGTTCGGCGCCAGCAAAAACTCATTCAACTGATCCACCACCAGATTGAGATTCCCTTCAATCAGAAAAGCAGAATGGATGCGGGGAAAATATTCATCCAGCGAATAGCGTATTTGCGAGCTTTGCTCATGCCATGAATAGAGGCTGACGCTGCTGACTATCAGCGTCAGCAACGCGCCCATCAGGAAAGCGCCCCGTAAACTGCTGCTGATGCTGATTTGCCGCAGACGTTGCAGCATTGACCCGCCCTTCATTTCAGTTCTTCCAGTTTATTGATCGCCTGACGCTGGTTGTTGAGAAACCAGATCTGCCACTCCATCATTTGCTGCTCAGCAAAGCTCTTATTGTCGAACTGTGCCAGCCAGGCTTCATCTTCGCTGCTTGCCGGATCGACCGGCACACGGGTTAACAGCGCGCGTATTTCAGGCAACGGACGCTTAAGACGGGCTTCCGCGCTGTGCAGCGCTCGCCAGGCATCTTTCAACTGGGCGAGACGAAAGCTGATTGCCGTATCAAACATACGCTGAACCAGACGCTGACGTTTCAGGATCAGCCGATAATTTAACGGCGGTTGATTCATCAGCACCGCCTGTTGCGCTGCCCGTGGGTTTCCTGCCGCCAGCGGCGTAACCGGATATTTCCCCGTATTGGCGTCAGCGAGGATCCGCTGCCCTTCCGGGCTTAGCAGATAGCGAATAAAACGCCGCGCTTCGCTGGCATGCTGGCTGTTTTTGAGTACCGCGACATAGGTGGGCGAAACGGCCGACTGCGGAAAGTAGGTAAAGGCCAGATGAGGATCGCTCAGCAGCAGATTGGCATAGTTATCAATCACCGGGCCGGCCACGCCCAGCCCGCTTTTTATTTTATCTGCCACGCCAAAGCTGCGTGATGAAATCGTCACGAGGTTTCCTGCACTCGCCAACAACGTTTCCCATCCCTGCGCCCAGCCTTTTTGTTGCAACAGCGCCTCCACCATCAGGTGGTTGGTATCCGAGCGCGATGGGCTGCTCATCAACAGCGCCCCCTGATATCTGGGGTCGGTCAGGTCGTCCCAGCCCGTTGGCGAAGGCAGATGCCGTGCAGTCAGCGCCGAGCGATTAATCAGCAAACCGAATCCCGAGATAGCCACGGCAACGGAGGTTGAACGGATCGATTCCGGCACCAGATGTTGACTGACTGACGGCGCACCGTTGAACGGCGCCAGTTTTTGATGTTCCTGAAGATGCTGAAGCAACATCGGCGACGAGGTCAGAATCAGATCAACGTTTTCCGCATTTGCCGTATCAAGCAACTGTTCCAGCGAGGCGCTGGTGCGATTGAGCGTGCGAATCATCACCGACCCCGGCTCCGTCTGCCAGCGCTGGATAATCCACGCGGTGGCGCTGGGGGAAAATGTTGTCGCCATCACCAGTTCATTGCTTTGCGCCGCACAGGGTCTGAACAACGCGGTCAGCAGCAGCAACGCGAACGTTTTGCTAACCATCCCGCCCCGACGAAGAAACATGTTTGTGATCCCGTTCATAAATATTGAGATATCGAAAAAATAGCGTTGAGACAAAACTTACCCGTTTGTGACGATTAGCGGATGAATAACCACTATCGTAAAAATATTCGTGCTGGCATCCGAAAATACCAGCAAAGATTACCAGATAATGAATGTGGAATTTGTTAATATCCGCACAAGCCAGACATAAAATCAGCGCCTGATTAATTACGCCGCATTTCACTCATTCAAAACGTGTCGAAAATAACCTTTCAATTCATCATTTTGAGTCAATTTTGACACATTTCATCGACTTGAGTTTCATCGCCGCTTATTTCACTCTTCATGCCGAATACTCCTGATGTTCATACCAATATAAAATACAGGTGACGACATGTTATCAATATTTAAAACAGGGCCATCGGCGAATAAAGTTCCTGCTGAGAAAATTCAGGCAACTTATGGTCGATACCGTATGCAGGCGCTGCTTAGCGTATTTCTGGGCTATCTGGCGTACTATATTGTGCGCAATAACTTCACATTATCCACGCCTTACCTGAAAGAACAGTTAGACCTGAGCGCCACGCAGATCGGTTTGCTCAGCAGCTGTATGCTCATTGCGTACGGAATCAGCAAAGGCGTCATGAGCAGCCTCGCAGATAAAGCCAGCCCGAAAGTCTTTATGGCCTGCGGCCTGGTGCTGTGCGCTATCGTAAACGTCGGATTGGGGTTCAGTACCGCATTCTGGATCTTCGCTGCGCTGGTTGTCCTGAACGGCCTGTTTCAGGGGATGGGCGTCGGCCCCTCTTTTATCACTATCGCTAACTGGTTCCCGCGTCGGGAGCGTGGACGTGTGGGGGCGTTCTGGAACATTTCGCATAACGTTGGCGGCGGGATTGTCGCCCCGATCGTAGGTGCCGCGTTTGCAATCCTCGGCAGTGAACACTGGCAGAGCGCCAGCTACATTGTTCCGGCCTGCGTGGCGGTGGTTTTCGCCCTGATTGTACTGCTGCTTGGTAAAGGCTCGCCGCGTGAGGAGGGCCTGCCTGCGCTGGAAGAGATGATGCCGGAAGAGAAAGTGGTGCTGAAGACCAGACACGCCGTAAAAGCGCCGGAGAACATGAGCGCATTCCAGATCTTCTGCACGTACGTGCTGCGTAACAAAAACGCCTGGTATGTCTCCCTTGTGGACGTGTTCGTCTATATGGTGCGCTTCGGCATGATCAGCTGGTTGCCTATCTACCTGCTGACGGTGAAACATTTTTCCAAGGAACAGATGAGCGTCGCCTTCCTGTTTTTTGAATGGGCGGCCATTCCTTCTACCCTGCTGGCCGGCTGGCTCTCCGACAAACTGTTCAAAGGGCGTCGGATGCCGTTAGCCATGATCTGTATGGCGCTGATCTTCGTCTGCCTGATCGGTTACTGGAAAAGTGAATCTCTGCTGATGGTGACGGTTTTCGCGGCGATTGTTGGCTGCCTGATTTACGTCCCGCAGTTTCTGGCCTCCGTCCAGACGATGGAAATTGTTCCCAGCTTTGCCGTAGGTTCAGCCGTTGGCTTACGCGGATTTATGAGCTACATCTTTGGCGCCTCGTTAGGCACCAGCCTGTTTGGCGTGATGGTGGATAAAATGGGCTGGCACGGCGGTTTCTATCTGCTGATGGGCGGGATCGTCTGCTGCATTCTGTTCTGCTATCTCTCTCATCGCGGCGCGCTGGAACTTGAGCAACAGCGTAAGAACACTCAGCAGGAAGACGCCTCTTTAACACTGGCCGACGCACAATAATCACCTACACCAGGGAAAAGAAAACCCCGGATAGCTTTTGTTATCCGGGGTTCGGCATGATCTGAAAGAAGCGGGATACGATATTCTTTGACACAAAAACAAAGGGGCTACCTTTCGGTAACCCCTTGTTTAATCTGGCGGAAGCGCAGAGATTCGAACTCTGGAACCCTTTCGGGTCGCCGGTTTTCAAGACCGGTGCCTTCAACCGCTCGGCCACACTTCCTGAATGAGGCGCACTATAAACATCCCGATGCGCCGTGTAAAGCCCGAATGTGTTCGTTTGCCTGAAAAACAGGCAAAAAGCTGTTAATAGCCTGAAATAACAACAAATTGACCATTTATTCAGCATAAAAAAGAGGCCCGGCGGCAAATGTTCCGTTGCGCCTCTTTTATTATGCGCTCATCATCAACCTTTACTGCCGCCTCTTCTCCCCCGTCACGTTTTATGTCGGGTGGGTTTCGCGACAACGCCTGAAATAACATGCTTAACCTGTTAGAGATCAAATGCGTAAAGATGGGTAAAACCGCTGTGTGATTATCAGCGGTTTTATTATCCTCTTTCGCTAACTACATCTGTCATAAGAGAGTGACTCATGGATCGTATTATTACTTCTTCACGCGACCGCACATCGCTACTCAGCACCCATAAAGTGCTGCGCAATACCTATTTCCTGCTGAGCCTGACGCTGGCGTTCTCTGCGATCACCGCCACCGCCAGTACGGTGCTGATGCTGCCGTCTCCAGGTCTCATTCTGACTCTGGTAGGCATGTACGGTCTGATGTTCCTGACCTATAAAACGGCGAATAAACCCACCGGTATCCTGTCGGCGTTCGCCTTTACCGGCTTCCTGGGCTACATTCTTGGCCCGATTCTCAATGCCTACCTCTCAGCGGGTATGGGCGATGTTATCGGCATGGCGCTGGGCGGTACGGCACTGGTCTTCTTCTGCTGCTCCGCTTATGTCCTGACAACGCGTAAAGACATGTCCTTCCTGGGCGGTATGCTGATGGCGGGTATCGTTGTGGTGTTGATTGGCATGGTTGCGAATATCTTCCTGCAACTGCCTGCGCTGCATCTGGCCATCAGCGCGGTGTTTATCCTGATCTCTTCCGGGGCAATCCTGTTCGAGACCAGCAACATCATCCGTGGCGGTGAGACGAACTACATTCGCGCAACGGTCAGCCTGTATGTCTCTCTGTACAATATCTTCGTCAGCCTGCTGAGCATTCTGGGCTTCGCCAGCCGCGATTAAGATATAAGAACGCATTAACCAGGCCCCGCTTATGCGGGGCTTTGTTTTTTGGTAAACTGGCGCCAGTTTGACTAACGCTGTGAAGAATTTATGTTGATCTTTGAAGGCAAAGAAATCAGTACGGATAGCGAAGGCTATTTAAAAGAGACGGCGGAATGGAGCGAGCCTCTGGCAGTCGCGATTGCTGAAAAGGAAGGTATTACCCTCTCTCCTGAACACTGGGAAGTGGTGCGTTTTGTGCGTGATTTCTACCTGGAGTTTAATACGTCTCCGGCCATCCGTATGCTGGTGAAAGCAATGGCGAATAAGTTTGGCGAAGAAAAAGGCAACAGCCGCTACCTGTATCGCCTGTTTCCGAAAGGCCCGGCAAAGCAGGCAACGAAGATTGCTGGCCTGCCTAAACCGGTGAAATGTATTTAATAGCGGATACGGAAACCTGTTAACTCCTCGCCAGGGCGATGTGGCTCACTCAGAACCCTGTCTACCCTGGCGCTACGCGGCCCGCCATCCTTCAGCCACTTCATCAGTTTGTCCACCTGTTCACTTTCGCCACAGGCCACCACCTCCACGCTTCCATCATCCAGATTGCGCGCATAGCCCGTCAGCCCCAGACGCTGCGCTTCATGCTGCGTGGTATAGCGAAAACCAACGCCCTGAACCCGACCGTGTACCCAGGCGATTATGCAAACTTTCGACATTGTTGTGCTCCTTATCATCGCGGGGCGCGTTGCAAATCCTCGCAAAACTCAGGACAATGGCGCCCATTTCTTTGATTCGACAGAATAGCAAATTATGAGTGTACGTTTAGTGTTAGCCAAAGGGCGCGAAAAATCTTTACTTCGTCGCCATCCGTGGGTCTTTTCCGGTGCCGTAGCCCGAATGGAAGGTAAAGCCAGCCTCGGTGAAACCATCGATATTGTTGACCATCAGGGTAAATGGTTAGCGCGCGGCGCCTATTCTCCCGCCTCGCAAATTCGTGCACGCGTCTGGACATTCGATCAGGCGGAATCCATCGACATTGCGTTCTTCACTCGTCGTCTGCACCAGGCGCAACAGTGGCGCGACTGGCTGGCGAAAAAAGACGGGCTGGACAGCTACCGTCTGATCGCCGGTGAATCCGATGGCTTGCCGGGCATCACTATCGACCGCTTCGGTAACTTCCTGGTTCTGCAACTATTGAGCGCAGGTGCGGAATATCAACGCGCCGCGCTGATCAGCGCATTGCAAACGCAGTATCCCGAATGTGCGATCTACGACCGCAGCGACGTCGCCGTGCGTAAAAAAGAAGGGATGGAACTCACCCAGGGGCCTGTCACTGGCGAACTGCCGCCGGCCCTGCTGCCCATTGAAGAGCATGGCATGAAGCTGCTGGTGGATATTCAGGGGGGTCATAAGACAGGCTATTACCTCGATCAGCGTGACAGCCGCCTGGCGACACGTCGCTATGTGGAAAACCAGCGCGTGCTGAACTGCTTCTCCTATACCGGCGGTTTTGCCGTGTCGGCACTGATGGGCGGTTGCCGTCAGGTGGTGAGCGTTGATACATCGCAGGAAGCGCTGGATATCGCGAAGCAAAACGTTGAGCTGAACAAACTGGATCTGAGCAAAGCCGAGTTTGTGCGTGACGATGTGTTCAAACTGCTGCGCACCTATCGCGATCGTGGAGAGAAATTCGACGTCATCGTGATGGACCCACCGAAGTTCGTCGAAAATAAAAGCCAACTTATGGGGGCCTGTCGCGGCTATAAAGATATCAACATGCTGGCTATCCAGTTGTTGAATCCGGGCGGCGTGCTGTTGACGTTCTCCTGTTCCGGCCTGATGACCACAGATTTATTTCAGAAAATCATTGCAGATGCCGCAATAGATGCCGGTCGTGATGTACAATTTATAGAGCAGTTCCGTCAGGCTGCCGATCATCCGGTGATCGCTACCTACCCGGAAGGGCTGTATCTGAAAGGGTTTGCCTGTCGCGTCATGTAACTTGAAAAGTGGAATGTTACCCTCATATTGAGAGTATCTATTTCCCGGGAGGTGACTATGATTGCCAGCAAATTCGGTATCGGCCAGCAGGTCCGCCATTCCCTGTTAGGTTACCTCGGAGTGGTCGTGGATATCGACCCGGAATATTCGCTTGATGAACCGTCACCTGATGAGCTGGCGGTTAACGACGAACTTCGCGCCGCTCCCTGGTATCACGTGGTGATGGAAGATGATGAAGGCCAGCCTGTACATACCTATCTGGCTGAAGCCCAGTTAAGCAGTGAAACGCAAGATGAGCATCCCGAGCAACCCTCGATGGATGAACTGGCGCGCACTATTCGCAAACAGCTGCAAGCGCCGCGTCTGCGCAACTGATTCAACGTAAAATGCCCGATAGCGCGACGCTTATCGGGCTTACACGCTATGTCTGAGCCCTTATTTCGCCAGCCCTAAACGCGGAATCTCTATTGCCGGACAGCGATCCATCACGACTTTCAATCCCGCATTTCGCGCCAGCACGGCGGCCTGCTCATTAATTACGCCCAGTTGCATCCATAAGGTCCTCGCGCCAATGGCGATAGCTTCCTGCGCGACGCCCCATGCGGCTTCTGAATTACGGAAGACATCAACCATATCGACCCTTTCCGGTATGTCCGTCAGCTTCGCATAGCCTTTCTGCCCCAACAACGTGGTTCCGGCCACCTTCGGCGAGACAGGAATAACGTGGTAGCCCTGGTCGAGTAAATATTTCATCACACGGTAACTTGGGCGCTCGGGCTTATCACTTGCCCCCACCAGCGCGATGGTACGCGTGGACGTCAAAATGCCAGCGATATCGGTCTCTTTCATCATCTTTCTCCAGGCTGTTTTGCAAAGTGTACGACAAACCTGACATTGCAACCATTCATCCCATACGGACGTATGAGAGCAAAAGCTAAAAATATGTCTATATGTTAGTAAACATGATTAGCGAAAAATTTTGATACATTATTAACCGGGCGGTTTTTGGACAGGAGAACCCTATGAAAACCGGCATTATAACCATGTTATTCGTTCTGTATTTGCCGGTAACCGCCTTTGCCACGACCCTTCGTCTTTCAAATGACATTGACCTTTTAGTGTTAGACGGCAAAAAAGTCTCCAGTTCATTGCTGCGCGGCGCGGACAGCATCGAACTGGACAACGGCCCTCATCAGCTTGTGTTTCGCGTTGAGAAGACCATTCGCCTGTCCAGCCACGAGGAACGACTCTACATTTCTCCCCCGCTGGTGATCAGCTTTAACACGCAACTCATCAGCCAGGTCAATTTTCATCTTCCGCATCTGGAAACCGAACGAGAAGCCGCGCATTTTTCCACCACGCCGCGTCTGGAACTGCTGGACGGCGACGCAATGCCGATTCCGGTCAAACTGGATATTCTGGCAATCACCTCGACCGCCAAAATCATTGATTACGAAACCGAAACCGAGCGCTACAACAAAGCCGATAAACGCGCCTCCTTGCCGCAGTTCGCCACGATGATGGCCGATGACAGCACGCTGCTTTCCGGGATCTCTGAGCTGGACGCCGTTCCGCCGCAGTCTCAGGCACTCACGGAGCAGCGACTCAAATACTGGTTCAAACAAGCCGATCCGCAAACGCGTAATAACTTCCTGCAATGGGCGGAAAAACAACCGCCCTCCTGACATTTTATGTCGACGCTGGCGAGTATGACGAGTCGGCGCGCATTTTTTTCGTCTTTCTCTTGCAGCGTCAAGCGCTTCCAGTACTCTGTAGCAAGGTTAACTACGGAATTGAACTATGGAACTGACGACTCGCACCTTGCCTGCGCGCAAACACATTGCTCTGGTGGCGCACGACCACTGCAAACAGATGTTAATGAGCTGGGTGGAACGCCACCAGCCGCTGCTGGAAAAGCACGAGCTTTATGCCACAGGCACAACCGGAAACTTAATTCAACGCGCCACGGGTATGAACGTTAACGCGATGCTGAGCGGCCCGATGGGCGGCGATCAGCAGGTCGGCGCCCTGATCTCTGAAGGGAAGATTGATGTGCTGATTTTCTTCTGGGACCCGCTCAATGCCGTTCCGCACGATCCAGATGTGAAGGCGCTCCTGCGTCTGGCTACGGTGTGGAACATTCCGGTCGCCACCAACGCGTCTACGGCTGACTTTATTGTCCAGTCTCCCCATTTTAACGATGCCGTGGATATCCTGATCCCGGATTATCAACGTTACCTGGCTGAACGCCTGAAATAACGCTCCCACAGGCGGCACAAGCCGCCTGCTCTTAAGGCTTCCTCGCCACCGGCACGTCCAGATGCTTAAGATCGTCCACAAAGCGCGACGGATTCTCTTTGTTAAATAACAACCAGACCCGATGCCGGGCGCGCGTCAGCGCCACATACAGCAGTCGCCGCTCTTCCGCATCCGGGAAATCCTCCACCTGCGGCAGTAATGCTTCTTCCATAATCGACTCGCGCGCAGGCGCCGGGAAACCATCACTGCCTTCCTGTAACCCGACAATAATCACATAGTCAGCCTGCTGACCCTTACTGGCATGGATGGTCATAAAATCCAGTTGCAGCTTAGGCCAGCGGGTCGCCGCTTTTTCAAGACTGGCTGGTTTCAGATGGTGGTAGCGCGCCAGCACCAGAATGCGCTCATCCTCTTTCGCATATCCTGAAAGCTTATCCAGCAAGGCATCCAGCTGGTTTTCATCCAGTAACGTTACCGCTTTCTTATCGCCCGCCGTCAGACTGTTAAGCGGCTTTTTGAGCTGATGCGGATTTTGTTGGATAAAACGATTGGCGATTTCGCCAATGCGCCCGTTAAAACGGTAGGTTGTATCGAGGTCACAGCGATCGCCCTCGCCAAAAGTGTGATGAAACGCGGTCGTTAAAGAGAGCTGCGCCCCGCTGAAACGGTAAATCGCCTGCCAGTCATCGCCAACGGCAAACAGCGTGGTATGCGAATTTTGTTTGCGCAGCGCCGCCAGCAATGCCGCACGCTGCGGGGAGATATCCTGAAATTCGTCCACCAGAATATGTTTCCAGGGACTGATAAAACGCCCCTTTTCCAGGATAACGATCGCCTGGTGGATAAGCCCGGAGAAATCGACGGCGTTTTCCTCTTTCAGCGCGCCTTTCCACGCTTTCAGCAACGGCGCCATCAATTTGATGCGCTTACTGAACAGATCGCGAATCTCCTCAGGCGCACTGGCGATCATCTCAGCCTGAGCGCCGCCATGCATTCGCATCAGGCTCACCCAACGGTCCAGCCGGGAGGCCAGACGGCGCTGTAGCTTTTCATCATCCCAGAAATTGCCCTCAGGCAGCGGCCATTGCATTTCCTCTTCCAGCCACTGCCGCCACCCTTTCGCCTGCGCTTTTTTCTCGCTGCACTGCTGACGCCAGGTTTTGATAAACAGTTTATGTCGCGCGGCAGCGTCATTTTCCAGTTTGCTGATGGTCGGGACTTTCTTACTCCCCTGCTGAATGATATGCAGCGCCAGGGCGTGGAACGTACGGGCGGCGATCGCGTCCGTATGCAATCTTTCACGAATGCGTTCGTCCATCTCCTCTGCGGCCTTGCGGCCAAAGGCCAGCAGCAGAATTTGCTCAGCCGCCGCTTCCCCCCTGGCTAACAGCCAGCCTGCGCGCGCGACCAGCACAGACGTCTTACCGCTCCCGGCTCCCGCAAGCACCAGCAAAGAATGTTCACCATTGACCACTGCTCTGGCCTGCGCCGGATTCAGCGGCGAGGACTCAATGTTCTGGAAGAAGTCGGCATATTCCGTCAGCATCACCTCGGTATAGGCCTGATTGTGCTGCTGGCGGCATCCCTCGATATCGTTCAACCATGCCAGACAGCTACGCCAGACATCGCGGCAGTTCTCAAACTCCTCCAGGCGATTAACCGGCAGCGGTAACGCAGCAAAAGCGCGGCGAATGTGTTGCTGTAATCCTGACGTTTGCTCGCGCGTTAACCACCGTTTTTCTCCGGTTCGCTCGGCAATAAGATCCCGTTGTTCCTGTAAAACCCGGGCCGCCACCTCGCTCATCTCCTGGCTCCAGCGCTGCCAGTGCGCATCCAGGTAGTGATGAAAACGCTGCGTCTCTACCCATTCAGTACCGTGCAGACGCACCACTTTGTCATCCGGGAGGACAAACTCAAGCTCCCCCCACACCAGTCCCCGTTTACAATGAATAGCCAGTAACTGATTGAATGGAATAAGATACTCGTGGCGATCGCCCGAGACTTTAATACCGGCATTGAGAATAACGGCCCGATCGTACGGGTGTTGCGCCAGACGTTTTCCAAGAGAAGTTGCTTTCAGTTCCATGACTCAGCGAATCCAGACGAAGAGTATTTCTTGTCAGTGTAACCGCCAGAGAAAACGTGCTCCAGCCCAAAAAAACGTTACAATTGCCTGCAATCACAGAAAACCAGAGTTAGCCGAGGGTTTATGCGTACTGTTCTGAATATTTTAAATTTTGTATTGGGTGGTTTTGCCACCACTCTGGCCTGGCTGCTGGCCACGCTCGTCAGCATCGTGCTCATTTTCACATTACCGTTAACCCGCTCATGTTGGGAGATTACAAAACTTTCGCTGCTTCCCTACGGCAATGAGGCCGTTCATGTCGACGAGCTGAACCCGGCAGGGAAAAGCACGCTGTTGAATACCGGCGGTACGGTACTCAATGTTTTCTGGCTGATCGTCTTTGGCTGGTGGCTCTGCCTGATGCACATCGCCTCCGGCATTGCGCAATGCATTACGATCATCGGCATTCCCGTCGGCATCGCGAATTTTAAAATCGCCGCCATTGCGCTCTGGCCGGTAGGACGTCGCGTGGTTTCCGTAGAGACAGCTCGCGCGGCGCGTGAAGCCAGTGCGCGTCGCCGCTTTGAGTAATCAGGACTGATGGCCTTTATGTTAAGTCCCTTGCTCAAACGCTATACCTGGAACAGCACCTGGCTGTATTACGTTCGCATTTTTATCGCGCTATGCGGCACAACGGCCCTGCCCTGGTGGCTGGGCGATGTCAAACTCACCATACCGTTAACGCTCGGTATGGTCGCCGCCGCCCTGACCGATCTGGATGATCGTCTCACCGGGCGTCTGCGCAATTTAATCATCACATTAATCTGTTTTTTTATCGCCTCCGCTTCCGTGGAACTGCTCTTTCCCTGGCCGTGGCTGTTCGCGATTGGATTAACGCTCTCTACCAGCGGATTTATTCTGCTCGGCGGTTTAGGGCAGCGTTACGCCACCATTGCTTTCGGGGCGCTGCTTATCGCTATTTACACGATGCTGGGCACCTCGCTTTACGACCAGTGGTATCAACAGCCCATTCTGCTCCTTGCTGGCGCCGTATGGTACAACCTGCTGACGCTGACCGGGCATCTGCTCTTCCCGATTCGCCCCCTACAGGATAATCTGGCGCGCAGCTACGAACAGCTTGCACGCTACCTGGAGTTGAAGTCGCGCTTGTTTGACCCGGATATCGAGGATGAAAGCCAGGCGCCGCTGTATGATTTAGCGCTGGCCAACGGACAACTGATGGCGACGCTGAATCAGACGAAAGTCTCTCTTCTTACTCGCTTACGCGGCGACCGGGGGCAACGGGGAACCCGTCGCACGCTGCACTACTATTTTGTCGCGCAGGATATTCACGAGCGTGCAAGCTCATCGCATATTCAGTATCAGACGTTGCGCGATCATTTCCGCCACAGCGACGTGATGTTCCGTTTCCAGCGCCTGATGTCGATGCAGGGGCAAGCCTGTATGCAGCTCTCACGCTGTATATTACTGCGTACGCCTTATCAGCATGATCCACACTTTGAACGCGCGTTTACCCATATTGATGCGGCGCTCGAACGTATGCGCGCCGCTGGAGCATCTGCTGACTTACTCAAAACACTGGGCTTTTTATTGTCCAATCTGCGGGCGATTGATGCGCAACTGGCGACGATTGAATCCGAGCAGGCGCAGGCAATGCCGCGCAGCGAATCAGAAAACCTGCTTGCCGACGACAGTCCTCACGGATTCAGTGATATCTGGCTACGTCTGAGCCGTAACTTCACTCCCGATTCAGCGCTATTTCGCCACGCGGTGCGTATGTCGCTGGTGCTCTGCGTCGGTTACGCGCTGATCCAGATTACCGGCATGACTCACGGTTACTGGATCCTGCTCACCAGCCTGTTCGTCTGCCAGCCTAACTATAACGCCACGCGGCACCGGCTGGCGCTGAGGGTCATCGGGACGCTGGTCGGCGTCGCCATTGGTATACCAATCTTGTGGTTTGTCCCCTCGCTTGAAGGCCAGTTGATACTGCTGGTCATCACCGGCGTCCTGTTTTTTGCTTTTCGAAACGTACAGTATGCCCATGCGACGATGTTCATCACCCTGCTGGTGCTACTCTGTTTTAACCTGCTGGGTGAAGGCTTCGAAGTTGCCTTGCCGCGCGTGATCGATACGCTGATCGGCTGTGCGATCGCGTGGGCCGCCGTCAGCTTTATCTGGCCCGACTGGCGCTTTCGTAACCTGCCGTGTGTCCTGCAACGGGCCACGGATGCGAACTGCCGCTACCTGGACGCGATCCTTGAGCAGTATCATCAGGGGCGTGATAACCGGCTGGCCTACCGCATTGCCCGCCGTGACGCCCACAACCGTGATGCCGAGCTGGCCTCGGTGGTGTCGAATATGTCCAGCGAACCCGATGTCACTGCCGAAACTCGTGAGGCGGCGTTTCGGTTACTCTGCCTCAATCATACCTTTACCAGCTATATCTCTGCTCTGGGCGCGCATCGCGAACAGCTCACCAACCCGGATGTTCTGGCGCTGCTGGATGATGCTGTGTGTTATGTCGATGATGCGCTTCACCATCAACCCGCCGATGAACAGCGCGTTCACCAGGAGCTGGCAAGCCTGAAAGAGCGGATTCAGCACCTGGAGCCAAAACCAGACAGTAAAGAACCCCTGGTGGTGCAACAAGTCGGCCTGCTCATTGCATTACTGCCTGAGATCGGTCGTTTACAGCGGCAAATCACGCCGTCGCCTTCTGGTGCTCCGGCGTAAGCGACTGCGCCCACTCAGCAAGCTCCTGGCGGCGTACCGCCGGGAGCGCCGCTTCATGTACGCCAGCGATTGCCCCTTCTAACGCATAGAGAGTTTTCACCGTCAGCAGCTTATTGCTCTCTCTTAGCCGCAGCCAACACATTTTTGCGCCGAGTATCCGCAATGTGTTTTCATCATTAATTCCGGCCTCATGCAGAAGGTTCTCCAGATGAAACGTCACGTTTGGCAGATTCTTCAATCGACGTTGTGAAAAACGGGTACGTTTTTCTTTTATGGCTGCATCCAGCGAATACTGCGATAAAAGCACCAGCTGTTGTTGATCGCGCCATAAGCTTTCATCCACCCGGTAATAATTCAACATAACGGGACGGCCACGTTTCATAAATGTTAACCAGACGGGGGAATGCTTCACGCAGTACGCGACGCTTTGCTCACAGGCGCGCAGGTATAGCTCTCCCTCAGCCACCATCGCAAACACCGTATCCTCGATTGTCAGGCTGTAGCTACCAAACAGCGAACGATAGTGAACCGTGCCCAGAGAGGCTAAATATTCTTGTGATTTATAGATCTTGTCATAGGAACGTAATTTCATAAAATCCCTTTTAAATCATAAAGTAAAAGAATGATTTGCAGTAACAGATCCGTTAATGACGAAAATAGGCAACTTATTCTCAGTGAGCAAGATGAATTTCATTTTTACGGCGACAACAGATAAAAATTGCGAGTCTGTTTCCGAAAATAGGGTTGATCTTTATTGGCGGCAGGGTTACTGTATATCCATACAGTAACTCACAGGGCTGGATTGATTATGTACACTTCAGGCTATGCAAATCGTTCTTCGTTGTTCTCTTCCACTGCGGGCAGCATTGCGCGCGTCTCTTCAGAGAACACCACCGCCGGGCTTATTAGCGAAGTGGTCTATCGCGAGGACCAGCCCATGATGACGCAATTACTGCTTTTACCGCTGCTGCAACAATTAGGTCAGCAATCACGCTGGCAACTCTGGCTGACGCCGCAACAAAAGCTGAGCCGGGAATGGGTTCAATCTGCGGGGCTGCCTTTAACAAAAGTGATGCAGATTAGCCAACTTTCTCCATGCCATACGCTGGAGTCGATGATTCGCGCATTGCGGACGGGCAACTACAGCGTCGTTATCGGCTGGCTGGCGGATGAGCTTAGCGAAGAAGAACACACCCGGCTTGTGCAAGCGGCAGATGAGGGAAATGCGATGGGATTTATCATGCGTCCTGTGAGCGCACACGCTCATGCCACGAGACACCATTCCGGGCTAAAAATTCACTCAAATTTATATCATTGAGTGAAATTAGGATTTATCCTGGAATTTTTTTTCTGCTCTTTCATCTGCTCTGAAGCTTAATACTTTTTGTGTGTGAATGCTTGTCAGAAGCGGTTTCCGCGATTTTTGCTGAGCGATTTCTCAGCAGGAAATGTTAAATATTATGTATACAAGCCTTTTTTTTTCATATGCCTGACGGAGTTCACACTTGTAAGTTTTCAACTACGTTGTAGACTTTACATCGCCAGGGGTGCTCGGCATAAGCCGCAGATATCGGTAGAGTAACTATTGAGCTGATCCCCCGGTGAAGGATTTAACCGTGTTATCTCGTTGGAGATATTCATGGCGTATTTTGGATGATAACGAGGCGCAAAAAATGAAAAAGACAGCTATCGCGATTGCAGTGGCACTGGCTGGTTTCGCTACCGTAGCGCAGGCCGCTCCGAAAGATAACACCTGGTACACTGGTGCCAAACTGGGCTGGTCTCAGTTCCATGATGTTGGCAACAACCAGATCGACAACAACGGCCCGACCCATGAAAGCCAACTGGGTGCCGGTGCGTTCGGTGGTTATCAGGTAAACCCGTACGTTGGTTTTGAAATGGGTTACGACTGGTTAGGTCGTATGCCATACAAAGGCAACACTCAAAACGGTGCATTCAAAGCTCAGGGCGTTCAGCTGACTGCTAAACTGGGTTATCCGATCACTGACGATCTGGATGTCTACACCCGTCTGGGTGGTATGGTTTGGCGCGCAGACGCTCAGAACAACACTGGCTTCAAAGATCACGATACCGGTGTTTCCCCAGTATTCGCTGGTGGCGTAGAGTACGCTGTAACGCGTGACATCGCTACCCGTCTGGAATACCAGTGGACTAACAACATCGGCGACGCAAACACCGTTGGCGGTCGTCCAGATAACGGCCTGCTGAGCGTTGGTGTTTCCTACCGTTTCGGCCAGCAGGAAGAAGCAGCTCCGGTTGCTCCAGCTCCGGCACCGGCTCCAGAAGTACAGACCAAGCACTTCACTCTGAAGTCTGACGTTCTGTTCAACTTCAACAAAGCAACGCTGAAACCAGAAGGCCAGCAGGCTCTGGATCAGATGTACAGCCAGCTGAGCAACCTGGACCCGAAAGACGGTTCCGTCGTGGTTCTGGGCTTCACTGACCGTATCGGTTCCGACGCTTACAACCAGGGTCTGTCCGAAAAACGTGCTCAGTCTGTTGTTGATTACCTGATCTCCAAAGGTATCCCGGCTGACAAAATCTCCGCACGCGGTATGGGCGAATCCAACCCGGTTACTGGCAACACCTGTGACAACGTGAAAGCTCGCGCTGCACTGATCGACTGCCTGGCCCCGGATCGTCGCGTTGAGATCGAAGTTAAAGGCGTTAAAGACGTTGTAACTCAGCCGCAGGCTTAAGTTTCCGTCTAATAAAAAACCCCGCAGTGCGGGGTTTTTTTCGTCTGAAACCAGAAGAAAGAAGAAACGAACCGCTACTCTTTCCCCAGTAATGCCTGCAAATCCTGCTTCAGGGTCGACATCTTGCTGGCGTATTTCTCTTTATGTTCCGCATCTTCAATCAACTGCACAATCGTTTCTGAAAGCGTTTTGCCACGTCGCTGCGCGAGTCCCGCCAGACGCTGCCAGACAATAAACTCCAGATCGATAGACTTCTTGCGCGTATGTTGATGCTCGGCATTAAAGTGTCGTTTACGCCGTGCTCGTATGGTCTGCTTCATACGGTTTAACAGCGCAGGATTCATATGCTCTTCAATCCAGGCATTTACCCGAACCGGTTCATTTTCGAGGGTTAGCAACAAATCAACGGCTTCTTTGGCAGCACTGGCTTCCACGTACCGGGTAATCAACTCCCCTTCGCGGTGCTTCTTCACCAGATACTTCCATTTCCAGCCGCTTTCAAGGTTTTCAAGTTGTTGATATTTCATTGCGCTCTCAACGTTACCGTGTAACTCCTATCAGAATATCAGTTTTTTGGGTATCTGAAGAAAAGAATATCCAGCCTGTGAACTCTCACGCGTCATCCTGCACGTTTACATTCGCTTTCCGCGTGTGCAGCGTTGCCTGTTACGGTATAATCGCGTTTTTTACAACAGACTAAAAAACCTCAACTTTGACCATTACGAAACTTGCATGGCGTGATCTGGTTCCTGATACCGACAGTTATCAGGAAATATTTGCACAGCCACACTTTACTGACGAAAGCGCCACCCTACTCAGCGATACTCAACCGCGACTGCAATTTGCGCTGGAACAACTTCTCCAGCCCTGGGCGTCGTCCTCTTTTATGCTGGCGAAAGCGCCGGAAGAGCCCGAGTATCTCACTCTCCTTTCTGATGCGGCCAGAACGTTGCAAGCCGATGCCGGTCAGCTGACCGGGGGCCATTACGAAATTTCGGGCCACACCATCCGTTATCGCGCAGCAGAAAAAGCAGAAGACAATTTTGCCACGTCGGCGCAGGTTGTCAGCGCTGACTGGGTTGAAGCCGAACAGCTGTTTGGCTGTCTGCGCCAGTTTAACGGCGAAATTACGCTGCAACCGGGTCTGGTGCATCAGGCTAACGGCGGCGTTCTGGTGATCTCCTTACGCACCCTTCTGGCGCAGCCGTTGCTGTGGATGCGTCTGAAGGCGATTGTCAGCCATAACCGATTCGACTGGGTCGCGTTTGACGAGTCGCGTCCGTTGCCGGTCTCTGTGCCGTCTATGCCGCTCAAGCTGAAAGTCGTGTTGGTCGGCGAACGTGAATCGTTAGCCGACTTCCAGGAAATGGAGCCGGAACTGGCTGAACAGGCGATTTACAGCGAATTTGAAGATAATCTGCAAATAGTGGATGCCGAAACCATGACCCAGTGGTGTCAGTGGGTTCAGCACACGCTTAAACGCAATAATCTGCCAGCGCCAACGCCTGATGCCTGGCAAGTGCTGGTACGCGAAGCCGTTCGCTACACGGGAGAACAGGACACGCTTCCACTGTGTCCGCTATGGATTTCCCGCCAGTTCAGAGAAGCCGCGCCGTTGTGCCAGGACGGGACATGCAGCGCCGAACAGCTCGCTCTGATGCTTGCCCAACGCGAATGGCGTGAAGGCTATCTTGCGGAGCGCATGCAGGACGAAATCCTGCAAGAGCAGATCCTGATTGAAACGGAAGGCGAGCGCATTGGTCAGATTAACGCTCTTTCCGTCATTGAATTTCCCGGCCATCCGCGCGCGTTTGGCGAGCCTTCACGCATCAGCTGCGTCGTTCATATTGGCGACGGTGAATTCACGGACATCGAGCGAAAAGCCGAGCTTGGCGGTAACATTCATGCCAAGGGGATGATGATCATGCAGGCTTTCCTGATGTCGGAACTACAGCTTGAACAGCAAATCCCGTTCTCCGCCTCGCTAACCTTTGAACAGTCCTATAGTGAAGTGGATGGCGACAGCGCCTCAATGGCAGAACTGTGCGCATTGATCAGCGCTCTGTCCAACGTGCCGGTTAATCAAAATATCGCGATTACCGGTTCCGTCGATCAGTTTGGACGCGCCCAGCCTGTTGGCGGCCTGAATGAAAAAATTGAAGGCTTTTTCACAATTTGTCAGCAGCGTGAACTGACGGGTAAACAAGGCGTTATTATTCCGGCGGCTAACGTGAGACACCTCAGCCTCCAGCCTGCGCTGTTGCAGGCCGTGGAAGAAGAGAAATTCAGCATCTGGGCGGTAGACGACGTAACAGACGCACTGCCGCTTCTGCTTAATCTGGTGTGGGATGGCGAAGGTCAGACAACATTGATGCAGACCATCCAGGAACGTATTGCCCAGGCTACACAACAGGAAGGACGTCATCGTTTTCCCTGGCCGCTACGTTGGCTAAACTGGTTTATACCGAACTGATCGGACTTGTTCAGCGTACACGTGTTAGCTATCCTGCGTGCTTCAATAAAATAAGGCTTACAGAGAACATGGTAGATAAACGCGAATCCTATACAAAAGAAGACCTTCTTGCCTCTGGTCGCGGTGAACTGTTTGGCGCTAAAGGCCCACAACTGCCGGCACCAAACATGCTGATGATGGACCGTGTCATCAAAATGACAGAGACTGGCGGTAACTTCGACAAAGGTTATGTTGAAGCTGAGCTGGATATCAATCCAGATCTCTGGTTCTTCGGATGCCACTTTATCGGCGATCCGGTTATGCCGGGCTGCCTGGGTCTGGACGCAATGTGGCAGTTGGTTGGATTCTATCTCGGCTGGCTTGGCGGCGAAGGTAAAGGCCGTGCGCTGGGCGTAGGTGAAGTGAAATTTACCGGTCAGGTTCTGCCAAGCGCGAAGAAAGTGACCTACCGTATTCACTTCAAACGTATCGTTAACCGTCGTCTGATCATGGGTCTGGCGGATGGCGAAGTTCTGGTTGATGGCCGTCTGATCTACACCGCCAACGACCTGAAAGTAGGTCTGTTCCAGGACACGTCAGCGTTCTGATCGCGGACATTTCCAGGTCTGATAAGCGTTGCCACAAGCACGGCGTGCCGGATGGCAGCGTAACCACGTTATCTGACCTGCCTGTAAAAAGGCGAAACCTCCGCACTGCGGAGGTTTCTTTTTTCTAAAGAGACAGAATCAGGCCATTACTACCCTGTCCGCCATGGCTTCTCGCCAACCTCCCAGCCAGTGCGACCTCTGATTCAGCGTCTGATAGGGACACATTTCTTTTGAGCGTCCGGCAATGCCGGCCTGATATCCACGTTGATGTGCCCGTTCCAGGCGATCTCGTTTTTGTCTCTTCATGCCTCGTTTCCCTCATCTTCATGTCTGGTGGAAAAGAAAACAGTGATTACGAAATGTGCAATCACAGTAAACGAATACCGCGAAAAAGTTGTCCCGTCAATGCGCAAAATTCACGCCATTGTCATATTTGTGAGCTACTCAATAAATCATTTGTACAAAAATTGTGAGCCAGAACAGCTATTTTCACCGGGCAGAAAAACAAAAAAACCGCCCCCGGCGACGTGCCGAAAGCGGTTAAATTTACAATATTTTTAACTTATGGTATTTGCTTCAGCGCCTGAGCGATAGCGGCGGCTTCCTGATTCCAGGCGGCTGCCAGCACCTTGACCATTTCGTCATACCCGTCCTGCTGCTGCGCGGTTTCGATGTGGAATGGGCGCTTAATCAACTGCCCCTGATGGTTCAGTAGCCACTCCCCACTTACGATAACTTTGCCATCATAACGGCCATGAAATCCCGTCACCGTCACGTTAAGCGTATCCTGCACGCTGCCCAGCGGCTGTGAGGCAACCACCCAGCCCGGAAGCTGGGCGCTCAGATTCGCCACCAGCGTATTGCGCAACTGCTGGTCCAGCGGGCTGGCCCAAAGATTGTTACTCGCAATCACGTACTGCACATCACTGGTTTGATACACCACGCCGTTGCCCGCCAGGTAGTCCGGCACCGAAACCTGTTCCACCCACAATAAGCGGTTTCCCTGGCTTGCCGTACTCTGTACGCCCCCTTGCGCGACGGGTAGCTGGTAGTAGCTCTTGTTTTCTCCGCTACTGCTACATGACGTTAACCAGAACGCCATCATCACCACTAGCCACTTTTTCATTGTTTCGCCCTCTTCGGCTCTGGATCTTTCTTGTCCTTCGCTTCAAATACCAGCGCGTTGCTCTTTTCGTTCAGCGTTTTCAATACCGGTTGCAGTTCACGGAGAACCTGATCAAGACGCTGCATATCCGCCACCATCTTGTTATACGCCGCGGAGCCTGGCTGGAAGCCCTGCATGCTGCGGTTCAGTTCGCGCAAGGTGTTCTGCATATCCGCCGGAAGCTGCTGCATCGACTGGCTGGAGGTAATCTTGTTCATATTATCCAGCGTGGTTTGCAGATGCTTCATCGTCCGCTGGCTTTCCGACAGCGTATTGGTCGCCTGTTGAATCATCGGGTTCAGCGGCAGGTTATTAATTTTATCCAGCGCTTCCATCAGACGCTGCTGGATTTGCGCCAGACCGCCGCTTACCGTCGGGATGATCTGATAACCGTTAAACTCATGAATGCCCGTAATTGGCGGCTCTTTCGGATAGAAGTCCAGATCAACATACAGCGCGCCAGTCACCAGGTTGCCCGTTTTCAGTGAACCGCGCAGGCCGCGTTTGAGCAGTTCGGCCAGATGCGCGCCGACATCCGTCTCTTCGCCCAATTGTGCTTTCAGGCGTTCCGGCTCAATGCGTACCAGCACCGGAATACGGTAGTCAGTGTTAAACACCTGACGCATATTCGGCGCAAAGAAAGGCACTTTGCTGACCGTCCCCAGACGAATTCCGCGAAACTCCAGCGGTGCGCCCGGTTGCAGGCCGCGAATCGAATCTTTGAAGAACATCAGATAGTCGATGTGGTCGGTATACAGCGAATCCTGAATGCTTCGCTGATCGTCATACAGGCTGAAAGCGGTTTTTTCCGCAACCGGCTGCCCCAGTTCAAGCCCTTCCGGCACGTCAAAGCTCACGCCACCGCCAAACAGCGTGCTTAGCGATCCCATTTCAACCCGCATACCGGCAGAAGTCAGATCCACCGCAATACCGCTGTCCTTCCAGAAACGGACGTTGCTGGTCACCAGGCGATCGTTTGGCGCATTAATGAAGAGTTGATAGCTGATGGAGCGTTTTTGCGGATCGAAGGTGCTGGTTTCAACCGAGCCAACGCGGTAACCACGGAAAAGCACCGGATCGCCCGGACTGAGCTGCCCGGCTTTTTTGCTGTCTAGAATAACGCGGATGCCTTTCGCATCTGGCGGCGCCAGAGGTGGGGAATCCAGCAACTGGTAATCCTCCAGCCTGTTACCTTTCGTCCCCGGCTGCAACTCAATATAAGCCCCGGACAGCAACGTGCCTAAGCCGCTGATCCCTTCACGCCCGACCTGCGGTTTCACCACCCAAAAGACCGAATCTTTGTGCAGCAGTTTTTCCATGCCGGAATGCAGTCTGGCTTTGATCTCTACATGCGTAAGATCGTCGGTCAGCGTCGCGCTTTCCACCACCCCCACATCCACGCTACGGCTCTTGATGGTGGTCTTACCGCCTTCAATACCTTCGGCATTCGTGGTGATCAAGGTGACTTCAGGCCCCTGATGGCTGTAGTGATAAAACAGCACCCATGCCCCAATCAGCGCAGTGACGATAGGGAATATCCACACGGGAGACCAGTTTTTTACCTTCTGCACTTTGGCTTCCCCATTTTTAGATTCCATACTGTCAGGACTCCTCATGGCCTGGTTCAGGTTCACGATCCCACGACAGACGCGGATCAAAGGTCATCGCAGAAAACATTGTCATAATGACGACTAAAGCAAACATCAATGCACCCATCGCTGGATAAATATTCATTAACCCCCCCATGCGCACCAGCGCAGAGAGTACGGCAATTACAAACACATCAATCATTGACCAACGTCCAACAAATTCCACCACCTCATAAATCAGGTGCATTCTTTCACTGTCGCGTTTGCCATGCCCTTTCGCATCCCAGCACAGCCAGGCAATCGCAATCATTTTTAGCGTTGGCACCATAATACTGGCAATAAAAATAACCGCCGCCACCGGATAAGACCCTTCACTCCAGAGCAAAACGACCCCGGCGAGGATCGTAGAAGGCATCTTTGATCCCAATAAATCGGTGATCATGATCGGCATGATATTCGCGGGCAGATAAAGCATGATCGACGTAAATAACAGGGCCAGCGTCCATTGCAGGCTGTTTTTGCGTCGCACATGACCCTTTGCATGACAGCGCGGACACACTAATTCATTCTCCGGGAGAATGGCCGTACAACAGGAGCAGGAACGCAGTCCCTGGCGAATGCCGGTAACGCCAGGTTTCAGCGGCTGCGCCAGCACAGGCATCGGCGTAATATCGTCCCATAACCAACGGCGATCGACGCACTGAAACGCGCGCAATTGCAGGATGCAGAAAAAACACCACGGAATAAAACTGCTTCCAACCCCGATATCCCCGTAAGCCATCAGCTTAACAAAACTGACCAGCACGCCTGCGAGGAAGATCTCCGCCATTCCCCAGGTTTTTAGCTGGAACAGCACGCGCGCCAGAACCTTTTTCACACGTAGCGGCAATTCGACGCGATTCACAAGCAATAATATCGTTACCAGACAAAAAGCCGGAACCAGCTGGACAAACAGCAAAAAGAAGGTGCCAAGGCTGGCGTAATTTTCCGAAAACATGACGCCGGGGATCTCAAGCAGCGTGACTTCGCTCCTCACACCCGCGACGTTCATATTCACGAAAGGGAAAAGATTGGAAAGCAGCAGCATAAACAACGCCACTAACGAATAGGCGGTAGGACGCTGCCTTGGCGCGTCCCACTCGGTCGTCAGCGTTGTGCCACATCTTGGACATGCCGCTTTCTGCCCATGCTCAAGGTGGGGCAACGCCACCAGCATGTCACATTGCGAGCATAAAATGTGCTTCGCAGCATGATGATGTTCGCACATATGCGCTCCTTTAATTATGCGCCATTCTTCAAGGCTTCAAGATACTCCCAGCGCTCAAAGGCTTGTTCAAGTTCCTGCTCTGCGTGACTCAAATCGGCCAGAACTTTTTGCGTATGATCATGCGGTTGGCTGAAAAAGGCGGCATCCGCCACCTGCGCCTGCAACGCTTCCAGTTTGGCCTCCAGCTCTTCCAGTAACTGGGGGAGCTGTTCCAGTTCGCGTTGCAGTTTATAGCTTAGTTTGTTACTGCCGCGCTTTACAATTTCTGCTTTCGGGGCAACCACTTCCTCAGTTTTCTTGACGACGGGTTGTTTAAACGCCAGATGCTGTTCCTGCTGACCACGCGCATCATGGTATCCGCCGACATAGCGACCAATCTTACCGCCGCCCTCGAAGATCCAGCACTCGGTCACGGTGTTATCCACAAACTGACGGTCATGGCTCACCAGCAGGACAGTTCCCTGATAGCCGTCAATCAACTCTTCCAGCAACTCCAGCGTTTCAACGTCCAGATCGTTGGTCGGTTCATCGAGAATCAGCAAATTGCTGGGTTTCAGGAACAAACGTGCCAGTAAGAGGCGGTTACGTTCTCCGCCAGACAGGGCGCGAACCGGCGTCATGGCGCGCTTAGGATGGAACAGGAAGTCCTGAAGATAGCCCAGCACATGACGCGGCTTACCGTTAACCAGCACCTCTTGCTTACCTTCAGCAAGGTTATCCATCACGGTTTTATCGGGATCCAGTTCCGCGCGATGCTGATCGAAATAAGCCACTTCCAGCTTCGTGCCGATATGAATACGTCCGCTGTCCGCCTGAAGCTGGCCCAGCATCAGTTTCAGCAACGTGGTTTTCCCGCAGCCGTTAGGGCCAATTAAAGCAATCTTGTCGGCACGCTGCACCTGCGCGGAGAAATCGTTTACCAGCTGCTTGCCGTCAACCTGATAGCTGACGTTTTCCATCTCGAAAACAATCTTGCCGGAGCGGGCCGCTTCTTCGACCTGCATCTTCGCCGTCCCCATCACTTCACGACGTTCGCTGCGCTCGCGGCGCATCGCTTTCAGGGCACGTACGCGACCTTCATTGCGGGTACGGCGCGCTTTAATACCCTGGCGGATCCAGACTTCTTCCTGCGCCAGTTTGCGATCAAACTCGGCATTCTGTAACTCTTCCACGCGCAGGGCTTCTTCTTTCTCCAGCAGATACTGATCGTAATCTCCCGGATAAGAAACCAGTTTGCCGCGATCGAGATCGACGATGCGGGTAGCCATATTGCGGATAAACGAACGGTCGTGGGAAATGAAAATAATCGTCCCGTTGAAAGATTTCAGGAACGTTTCCAGCCAGTCGATCGTTTCAATATCCAGGTGGTTGGTCGGCTCATCCAGCAGCAATACGCGAGGGTTGCTGACCAACGCCCTGCCCAGCGCCGCTTTACGCAGCCAGCCGCCGGAAAGCGAAGAGAGCGCCGCGTTAGGATCGAGCCCAAGCTGCGCCAGCACTTCATTAATACGGTTTTCCAGTTGCCACAGGTTGTGGTGGTCGAGCTGTTCCTGCACTCGCGCCATCTCATTGAGATTTTTATCGCTGGGGTCGGTCATCACCAGGCGGGAAATATCGTGGTAACGTTTCAGGTATTCAGCCTGCTCCTCGATCCCTTCCGCAACGAAATCATAAACGCTGCCTTCGACATTACGCGGCGGATCCTGTTGCAGACGCGCGACGATCAGATCCTGCTCATAAATGATGCGTCCGTCATCCAGTCCCTGTTCGCGGTTGAGGATCTTCATCAGCGTTGACTTCCCGGCGCCATTACGGCCCACCAGGCACACGCGTTCGTTATCCTCGATATGCAGCTCTGCGTTATCGAGAAGCGGCGCGTCGCTAAACGACAGCCATGCGCCATGCATACTGATTAATGACATTTACTTTTCCTTTCAGGCTGCGGTAATCAGCCAGCAGTTGTGGATCTGACGATTACGGGCAAAGTCCTGAGAAAGCGTTTTTTGCGTAATTTCTTGTGCTTTCAGTCCCAGCGCCGCCAGGCCGTCCAGATCCATACGGAATCCGCGTTTGTTGTTGGAGAACATGATCGTGCCGCCTTTGCGCAGCAGACGTTTCAGATCTTTCATTAACACCAGGTGATCGCGCTGCACATCAAACGACTCGTCCATCCGTTTTGAGTTGGAGAACGTCGGCGGATCGATAAAAATCAGATCGAACTGTTCATTCGCCTCACGCAGCCAGCCCAGGCAATCGGCCTGAATCAGGCGGTGCGCACGGCCGCTCAGCCCGTTCAGACGCAGGTTGCGTTCAGCCCACTCCAGATAGGTACGCGACATGTCCACCGTAGTGGTGCTGCGTGCGCCGCCCAGCCCCGCATGTACGCTGGCGCTGCCGGTATAGGAGAACAGGTTAAGGAAATCTTTGCCTTTGCTCATCTGACCCAGCATCCGGCGCGCAATACGGTGATCGAGGAACAGACCGGTATCAAGATAGTCGGTCAGGTTAACCCATAAACGCGCGTTATATTCGCTGACTTCAATGAACTCACCTTTCTCGTTCATCTTTTGATACTGGCTTTTGCCTTTCTGCCGCTCACGGGTTTTTAACACCAGTTTATTCGGCGCAATCTCCAGTACCAACAGCGTGGCGGCGATGATGTCGAACAGACGCTGACGCGCTTTCTGCGCATCAACCGTTTTCGGCGGCGCATATTCCTGAATCACCACCCACTCGCCGTAGCGATCGACCGCCACATTGTATTCCGGCAGATCGGCATCATACAGGCGATAGCATTCGATCCCTTCCTGGCGCGCCCATTTCTCCAGCTTCTTAATATTTTTGCGCAGGCGGTTGGCGTAATCTTCCGCCACCGTCGCAGGCTTGCTGTCTGGCGTTTTTTCCGCCAGATGATAGTTTTTCTGCACGCAGTCCAGCGGGCCGTTTTTGGCTTTGAATTGCTTATCCGCGCGCAGTTGCAGGCAGTTCAGCAGATCCGGCGAGGCGCTGAACAGCGACAGGCTCCAGCCGCCGAACTGATTTTTCATGGTGCGCCCCAGCAGGCTGTGCAGCGCAATCAGCGCCGGTTCGCTGTCCAGACGCTCACCATACGGCGGGTTGCTGATTACCGTACCGTACGGCCCTTTCGGCAGCGGATTGCTCAGTTGGGCGACATCTCTTACCTCGAAGGTAATCAACTCACCGATGCCTGCGCGACGGGCGTTGCTGCGCGCACGTTCAATCACGCGGGCATCGCTGTCAGAACCATAAAAATGCGAGCTATATTCCGCAAGCCCTTTACGGGCGCGGGTTTGCGCTTCTGCTTTGACTTCCTGCCAGATAGCCTCATCATGCTGCGCCCAGCCGCTAAAGCCCCAGTGACCACGATGCAGACCCGGCGCGCGATCGGTCGCCCACATTGCGGCCTCGATCAGCAGCGTACCGGAACCACACATCGGGTCGAGCAGCGGCGTTCCCGGCTGCCAGCCGGAACGCATCACGATGGCCGCCGCCAGCGTCTCTTTAATTGGCGCCAGACCGGTACGATCGCGATAGCCGCGCAGGTGCAGGCCATCGCCGCTCAGATCGAGGGCAATGCTGGCAGTGTCTTTGTTCAGCCAGACGTTAACGCGAATATCTGGAGATTCACGATCGACATTAGGACGCGGCAGGTTTTTACGCGTGAACGCATCAACAATCGCATCCTTTACTTTCATCGCACCATACTGGCTGTTGCGAATGGTGTCGTTCAGCCCACTAAAATGCACGGCAAAGGTGGCATCTGGATTAAAAATCTCTGTCCAGTTGATTGCCTGCACGCCGAGGTACAGGTCTAAATCGCTGTAGACCTTGCACTCTCCCATCGGCAGCATAATGCGCGAGGCCAGGCGGCTCCACATTAAACTCTGGTACACAAGCCGCGTGTCGCCCTGAAAATGGACACCACCCTGAACCACCTGGCAATCCGCAGCGCCCAGGTTTTCAAGTTCAGTTTTTAACAGCTCTTCCAGCCCGCGGGCCGTACTGGCAAACAGAGAATTCATATTGTCACTTTTACTCTAAGAAAATTGCTGCGCATTATACACAAAATCTTTCGCGTTGCCTCGCAGCGACAAGCGTGAAGGATGGGGCTTATATAGCTAATCTGGCGCTCATGTCATAAGATTGAAGGCTTATTTCCGTTCGAGGGCTGTACAGTGGTGACGTTAACCCGGCTTTTTATTCATCCGGTCAAATCGATGCGCGGCATCGGCCTGACGCATGCGCTGGCAGACATCAGTGGCCTGGCTTTCGATCGTATCTTTATGGTTACCGAACCTGATGGCACCTTTATTACCGCCCGCCAGTTTCCGCAAATGGTGCGCTTTACGCCTTCTCCGCTACACGACGGATTACATCTTAGCGCCCCGGATGGCAGCAGCGTGGTGGTGCGCTTTGCTGATTTCGCCGCGCAGGATGCGCCAACCGAAGTCTGGGGAAACCATTTTACTGCCCGTATCGCCCCGGACGCGATAAATCAGTGGTTAAGCGGATTCTTTTCCCGTGACGTGCAATTACGCTGGGTCGGCCCCCAACTTACGCGCAGAGTCAAACGCCGCGACGACGTGCCGTTGTCATTTGCTGATGGTTATCCCTTTCTGCTGGCCAACGAAGCCTCACTGCGCGACTTACAGCAACGTTGCCCGGCTGGCGTGAAAATAGAACAGTTTCGTCCCAATCTGGTCGTTTCCGGCGCGGCGCCCTGGGAAGAAGACACCTGGAAGGTCATTCGTATCGGCGACGTCGTCTTTGATGTCGCAAAACCGTGCAGCCGTTGTATTTTCACCACCGTCAGCCCTGAGAAAGGACAAAAGCACCCAACGGGTGAGCCGCTGGCAACCTTGCAAACCTTTCGCACGGCGCAGGACAACGGCGATGTTGATTTCGGGCAGAACCTGATTGCGCGTAACAGCGGCGTCATTCGCGTAGGCGATGAGGTTGACATTCTCGCAACCGCCCCCGCCAAACCTTATGGCGCCGCAAATTCTGATGATGCGGTGGCGCCGGAAAAACAGCCTGATACGGCAGTCACTATCGACTGGCAGGGGCAAACCTTTCGTGGGAATAACCAACAGGTGCTGCTTGAACAACTGGAGAATCAGGGTATCCGCATCCCTTATTCATGTCGGGCCGGAATCTGCGGCAGTTGCCGGATAACGCTGCTGGAAGGCGAAGTGAGTCCGCTGAAAAAATCAGCGATTAACGATGACGGAACGATTCTTAGCTGTAGCTGCGTGCCAAAAACCGCGCTCAGGCTGGGAAATTAAACCGCTTGTTCAAGGCTGAAGCTGGCGAGTCGCTGTTGCGGCTTCAGTCTGTCGTTCATGATCTTAATCGCATCGCCGAGCTGCATAGTGCGTCCAGCCACGACGACACCGGGCTGGGCCAGCAGGCACAGCGCCGCGTTTTCACCCGGCTCAACCACCAGTAAATTCACCTGTTCTTCGGTGTCGCTAAGCCACACGCAGGCGGCATCACCCACCGTTGGCGTCCAGATCTCGCCGTGTGCGACAAAATGCCAGCTTTTTGGCATCTGTGGTTTCAGATAACGGATCGCCACCAGCGCATTGAGCACCAGTTCCGCTTTTTGTTCTTTCGATAATTCGAGGTCGCGACATTTTTCTTCAAAAGAGAAATAGAGCGCGGCGTCATCGACACAAAAACCAGACGGCGAAAATGCATCCGGCGTGAGCATTTTGCGAGCAAAGCGCGAGCGAAATAACATGCCATTGGCTAAATCGAGCATCATTCGGTCATGCTCTTCATCATAATACCAGCGCCAGTTATCGTCAGGTTTAATTCGCATTGTACTCTCTCCCGTTTCCATCACCCTGTTGCAAAAATGTCCTTTTTCACCGCTTCGTTTATTACCTTAATAAGCAAAGCCTAAAATGTTTAAATAAGCAACAATGAAGGAATATAAAACAACCAGGGCCGGAAATAAAGCCCTGGTTGTCTGATAATGAGAGAAAAGAATCAAATATGGGTAACGATTTCTTTAATCAGTTGCGGGCCTTTAAAAATAAAGCCGGAATAAATTTGTACCAGCGTAGCGCCAGCAGCCATCTTCTCACGCGCCGCGATGACAGAATCTATCCCGCCGACGCCAATAATCGGTAACTGTCCTTTCAATTCCTGGGACAGTCGGCGAATAATTTCTGTACTTTTTAACTGTAATGGTCGACCGCTTAAACCACCCGTTTCATCGCAATTTTTCATTCCCTGAACCAGAGAACGATCGAGCGTCGTATTTGTCGCAATCACACCATCAATATTATGGCGAACTAAACTGTCGGCCACCTGGATCAATTCGTCCTCAGAAAGATCCGGGGCGATCTTTACCGCGATCGGAACATATTTATGGTGGATCGTCTGGAGATCATTTTGCTTATTTTTAATTGCCGTCAGCAAATCATCCAGCGCCTCGCCATATTGTAGCGTACGTAACCCTGGGGTATTTGGCGAAGAGATATTAATGGCGATATAACCGGCATATGCATAGATTTTTTCCATACAAATCAGATAGTCATCTTTGCCATTCTCTACCGGCGTATCTTTATTTTTGCCGATATTAATTCCGAGGATACCGTCGAAATGCGCTTTTTTGACATTCTCTACCAGGTTATCAACGCCCAAATTATTAAAGCCCATCCGGTTGATCAACCCTTCGGCATCAACCAGGCGGAAAAGGCGCGGCTTATCGTTACCTGGCTGAGGGCGCGGCGTCACGGTTCCGATCTCAATCGATCCGAATCCCATTGCGCCCAGAGCGTCGATGCACTCTCCGTCCTTATCCAGACCCGCAGCAAGGCCGAGCGGATTCTTAAATGTCAGCCCCATGCAGCTTACTGGCTTCGCAGGGACTTTCTGTCGGACAAGCGCTTCCAGCGGCGTGCCTGTTACACGGCGTAATTGCTGAAACGTAAATTCATGAGCGCGCTCTGGATCGAGCTGAAAAAGGGCTTTACGAACGAAGGGGTAGTACATGAACTCTCCTGGATTCCCGGTGTGCAGACCGGGGGCGTATTATGTGCGATATCCAGCGAAAAGGGAATTGACTTGCGGCAATAAATAGCAATCGTTTTCCTTGTTGTCCTCTTTTTATTCAATTTCCAACTTTTCTATCCCGCATAAATCATTTCGGTAAACAAAATCTCTCTGTCAGACTGCACAAATTGTTATCAATGTTAATGAAAATCGAATAATTAGTTATAAGGGGAGATTGAGATTATGCGCGTCATCACTCTGGCGGGAAGCCCACGCTTTCCCTCTCGTTCCAGTGCGTTACTGGAATATTCCCGGGAAAAACTGAACAGTCTGGACGTCGAAGTCAGCCACTGGAATTTGCATAACTTTGACCCCGAAGACTTGCTATATGCGCGTTTCGACAGCCCGGCGTTAAAAACATTTATTGAACAATTACAGGATGCAGACGGACTGATCGTCGCAACGCCGGTTTATAAAGCCGCCTATTCCGGGGCGTTAAAAACGTTGCTCGACCTGCTTCCTGAACGAGCGCTGGAAGGCAAAGCCGTATTACCGCTGGCAACCGGCGGTACTGTCGCCCATTTACTGGCCGTTGACTACGCGCTCAAGCCGGTGCTGAGCGCGCTGAAAGCACAAGAGATCCTGCACGGCGTGTTTGCCGACGATTCCCAGGTGATTGATTACCAGCATAAACCGCAGTTCACCCCTAATTTACAACATCGCCTTGACAGCGCGCTTGAAACATTCTGGCAAGCGTTGCACCGCCGCGATGTGCCGGTTCCCGTCATTCATTCACCACGAGGCGTTGCCCATGTTTAAATTTTTCAGACATCGTCCTCAATGGCTGGCGCTGGCCGGATTGCTCTCGCTTTCGGCCTGGTCACACGCGGCAGAGTCAGCGCCTGACGCACTGCGCATCGGCTATCAGAAAGGCAGCATCAGTATGGTGCTGGCGAAAAGCCACCAACTGCTGGAGAAGCGTTACCCGCAAACCAAAATCTCCTGGGTTGAGTTCCCGGCGGGCCCGCAAATGCTGGAGGCATTGAATGTCGGCAGTATCGATCTCGGCAGTACCGGCGATATTCCCCCTATTTTTGCGCAGGCTGCCGGGGCGGACCTGGTTTATGTTGGCGTTGAGCCTCCCAAACCAAAAGCCGAGGTCATTCTCGTCCCTGAAAACAGTCCGATTAAAACCGTCGCGGATCTGAAAGGACACAAAGTCGCCTTCCAGAAAGGTTCCAGTTCGCACAATCTGCTGTTGCGCGCACTGCAACAGGCCGGACTTAAATTTACCGATATCCAGGCCACATACCTGACGCCAGCAGACGCCCGCGCCGCGTTCCAGCAAGGGAATGTCGATGCGTGGGCAATCTGGGACCCTTACTATTCCGCTGCGCTGTTACAGGGTGGCGTTCGCGTTCTGAAAGACGGGACCGACCTGAAACAAACCGGTTCGTTCTATCTGGCGGCGCGCCCTTATGCCGAAAAGAACGGCAGCTTCATTCAGGGCGTTCTGGACACCTTCAGCCAGGCCGATGCGTTAACGATAAGCCAGCGTGAACAAAGTATCGCTCTGCTGGCGAAAACGATGGGATTGCCTGAACCGGTGATTGCCACCTATCTGGATCATCGCCCGCCAACCACCATTACGCCGGTGAGCGCCTCTGTCGCTACCTTGCAGCAGCAAACCGCCGATCTGTTTTACGACAACCGTCTGGTGCCGAAAAAAATTGATATTCGCCAGCGTATCTGGCAGCCCACTCAACAAGAAGGAGCAAAATTATGAGCCTGAATATGTTCTGGTTTTTACCTACTCACGGTGACGGGCATTATCTGGGAACCGAAGCAGGCTCGCGCCCGGTCGATCACGGTTACCTGCAACAAATCGCGCAAACGGCGGACCGCCTGGGCTTTACGGGCGTATTGATCCCAACCGGGCGTTCCTGCGAAGACGCCTGGCTGGTTGCCGCCTCAATGATTCCGGTCACACAGCGACTGAAATTCCTGGTCGCCCTGCGCCCAAGCGTCACGTCGCCAACGGTTGCCGCCCGTCAGGCCGCAACGCTGGACAGACTCTCCAATGGCCGCGCGCTGTTTAATCTGGTTACCGGTAGCGATCCGCAGGAGCTGGCCGGTGACGGCGTCTTCCTTGACCACACCGAACGCTATGAAGCCTCATCCGAGTTTACACAGGTATGGCGACGCCTGCTGCAAGGCGAGACGGTGGACTTCAACGGTAAACATATTCACGTTCGTGGCGCAAAACTGTTCTTCCCTGCCATTCAGCAACCGTATCCACCGCTCTATTTTGGCGGTTCATCGGATGTCGCGCAGGATCTCGCCGCTGAGCAGGTCGATCTCTATCTCACCTGGGGCGAACCGCCTGCGCAGGTAAAAGAGAAAATTGAACAGGTACGCGCCAAAGCAGCGGCTCGCGGGCGTAAAATCCGTTTCGGCATCCGCCTGCACGTTATTGTGCGTGAAACCAATGAAGAGGCCTGGCGTGCGGCCGATCGCCTGATTGCTCACCTGGATGACGATACGATCGCCAAAGCGCAAGCCGCATTCGCCAGAACGGATTCTGTCGGTCAGCACCGGATGGCCGCGCTGCATAACGGTAAGCGTGATCAACTGGAGATCAGCCCTAACTTGTGGGCTGGCGTCGGGCTGGTGCGCGGCGGCGCGGGAACCGCCCTGGTGGGTGATGGCCCGACCGTCGCCGCACGTATTAATGAGTACGCGGCGCTGGGTATCGACAGTTTTGTGCTCTCCGGTTATCCGCATCTGGAAGAGGCCTACAATGTGGGCGAACTGCTGTTCCCGCATCTGGACGTCGCCATCCCGGAAATTCCGCAGCCGCAGCCTCTGCATCAGCAAGGCGAAGCGGTTGCCAATGAATTTATCCCCCGTAAAGCCGCGCAGAGTTAAGGAGTACGCCAATGGCAACGCCCACAAACAAATGGTTATTGCGCGTTGCCCCCTGGTTTTTACCGGTGGGCATCGTGGCGGTCTGGCAAATAGCCTCTTCGATGGGCTGGTTGTCAACCCGCATACTCCCCTCTCCTGAAGGGGTGATCGCGGCATTCTGGACACTCTCCGCAAGCGGCGAACTCTGGCAGCATCTGGCCATTAGTTCGTGGCGCGCTTTCATCGGCTTTTCAATTGGCGGTTCTATCGGGCTGACGCTGGGGCTGATCAGCGGTTTGTCGCGGTGGGGAGAACGTCTGCTGGACACTTCAGTACAAATGCTGCGTAACGTGCCGCACCTGGCGCTGATCCCGCTGGTGATTTTATGGTTCGGGATTGATGAAAGCGCGAAGATTTTTCTCGTGGCGCTGGGAACGCTGTTTCCGATTTATATCAATACCTGGCATGGGATTCGTAATATCGATCGGGGTCTGGTGGAGATGGCTCGCAGCTATGGCTTATCCGGCTTCCCGCTGTTTGTGCATGTGATCCTCCCCGGCGCCCTGCCCTCTATTATGGTTGGCGTCCGTTTTGCGCTCGGGTTGATGTGGCTGACGCTGATTGTGGCGGAAACCATTTCGGCGAACGCCGGGATCGGCTATCTGGCGATGAACGCCAGGGAATTCCTGCAAACGGACATCGTCGTGGTCGCGATTATTTTGTATGCCCTGCTCGGTAAACTCGCCGACGTCAGCGCGCAGCTGTTAGAGCGCGTCTGGCTGCGCTGGAATCCTGCTTATTACACGAAAGAGGCAACCGTATGAATACCGCTCGTCTTAATCAGGGAACGCCGCTACTGCTCAACGCGGTAACCAAACAATATGCTGACAACACGGTGCTGAACCAGTTGGATCTGCATATTCCCGCCGGGCAATTTGTGGCGGTGGTTGGACGCAGCGGTGGCGGGAAAAGTACGCTGCTGCGTCTGCTGGCCGGTCTGGAATCCCCTACGGCTGGCGAATTGCTTGCCGGAACAACGCCGCTGGCCGAGATCCAGGACGACACGCGTATGATGTTCCAGGATGCGCGTCTGCTGCCGTGGAAGTCGGTGATCGATAATGTTGGATTGGGTCTGAAAAGCGGCTGGCGGGATGCGGCGCGTCAGGCGCTGGCGGCGGTCGGTCTCGAAAACCGGGCGACGGAGTGGCCTGCGGCGCTGTCCGGCGGGCAGAAACAACGTGTCGCGCTGGCCCGCGCGCTGATCCACCGGCCGGGATTACTGCTGCTGGATGAACCTCTCGGCGCGCTGGATGCCCTGACCCGGCTGGAAATGCAGGATTTGATCGTCTCGTTATGGCAAGAGCACGGTTTTACAGTGCTGCTGGTCACGCATGACGTCAGCGAGGCCGTGGCGATGGCCGATCGGGTTCTGTTGATCGAGGACGGGAAAATTGGTCTGGACTTGACGGTGGATATCGCGAGGCCGCGCCGTCTGGGGACGGTACGTTTAGCGGAACTGGAAGCGGAAGTGTTGGGTCGGGTGATGCAACGTGGTGAAAATGAGGCTCCGCTACGCAAGCACGGTTAAAAAATGCCGGATGGCGCTGTTGCTTATCCGGCCTACACGTAAATGGTAGGCCGGACGCATCCGGCAATATTATCAGGCTAACGCTTTGGTAATCTTCTCGAACAGATCGCCAGAGAGGTTTTCCAGCCCTTTCAGTTGCTCCAGCGCGGCGCGCATTTTTTCCTGGCGCTTCGCATCGTAACGTTTCAGACGAATCAGCGGTTCAATCAGGCGTGATGCCACCTGTGGGTTACGGCTGTTGAGGTCCGTCAGCATTTCGACCAGGAACTGATAGCCGCTGCCGTCTTCAGCATGAAACGCCGCCGGATTGCTCCCGGCAAATGCGCCAATCAACGAACGAATACGGTTCGGGTTGCTCATACTGAAAGAACGATGCTTCAGGAGGCCACGCACCGTTTCCAGCACGTTATCCGCCGGGCTGGTGGATTGCAGGATAAACCATTTATCCATGACCAGTCCGTCCTGATGCCACTTATCATCATACTCCTGCATCAACGCGTCACGGCACGGCAATTGCGCCGCGACCGCCGCCGACAGCGCCGCCAGCGCATCGGTCATATTATTGGCTTCATGGTACTGCTTGCTCACCAGCGTATCCGCCAGGTGGGTTTCACCAAAGGCCAGGAAGCGCAGGCAGGCATTGCGTAGCGTACGCTTGCCAATGTCGGCGTGTTCAACGCGGTACTCATCAAGATGATTCGCGTTATAGATTGCCAGGAATTCGTCTGCCAGTTCCGCCGCCAGCGTGCGGGTCAACGCTTCGCGGACTTCGGCAATCGCCAGCGGATCGATGATCTCGAACAGTTCCGCGATCTCATTCACCGAAGGCAACGTCAGAATTTCCGCCGCCAGCGCCGGATCGATTTTCTCATCCAGCAGAACCGCCCGGAAGGCATCCGCCACATGTACCGGCAGCGACAGCGGCTGCCCCTGCTGGTGGCGCGCAACGTTCAGCTTAATATACGTCGCCAACAGGCTTTGCGCCGCGTCCCAACGTGAGAAGTCATTGCGCGAATGACGCATCAGGAACGTCAGTTGTTGATCGCTCCATTTGTACTCCAGTTTCACCGGCGCGGAGAATTCGCACAGTAGTGCTGGCACCGGCTGGAAATACACATTGTCAAAGACAAAGGTTTGCTCCGCCTGGGTTACATTCAACACGGAATTGACCGGATGACCGCCCTTCTGCAACGGAATAACGTTGCCTTCGTTGTCGTACAGCTCAATCGCGAACGGAATATGCAGCGCTTGCTTTTCTGCCTGATCCGCCGTCGCAGGCGTACGCTGACTAATGGTCAACGTGTACTGTTCCGTTTCCGGGTTATAGTCGTCCCGTACGCTGACAACCGGCGTGCCGGACTGGCTGTACCAGCGGCGGAAGTGAGACAAATCGACATTCGACGCATCCTCCATCGCCTGCACAAAGTCATCACAGGTAGCGGCGCTGCCGTCATGACGCTCAAAATAAAGCTGCATCCCTTTCTGGAAATTCGTTTCGCCCAGCAGCGTGTGGATCATGCGAATCACTTCCGCGCCCTTCTCGTAGACGGTCAGGGTGTAGAAGTTGTTCATCTCAATGACCTTATCCGGGCGGATAGGATGCGCCATTGGGCTCGCGTCCTCAGCAAATTGCAGACCACGCATGGTGCGCACGTTGCTGATGCGGTTCACCGCGCGGGAGCCGAGATCGGAACTAAATTCCTGGTCGCGGAAAACGGTCAGGCCTTCTTTCAGACTCAACTGGAACCAGTCGCGACAGGTAACGCGGTTACCCGTCCAGTTGTGGAAATATTCGTGACCAATAACACGCTCAATGTCGAGATAATCTTTGTCGGTCGCCGTATCGGTGCGAGCCAGCACATATTTGGAGTTAAAGACGTTCAAACCTTTATTCTCCATCGCGCCCATATTGAAGAAGTCCACCGCCACGATCATGTAGATGTCGAGGTCATACTCCAGGCCGAAACGCTCTTCATCCCATTTCATGGAATTTTTCAGCGAAGTCATCGCCCACGGCGCACGGTCCAGATTGCCGCGATCAACGTACAGTTCCAGCGCCACCTCCCGGCCAGAACGCGTGATGAAGGTATCGCGCAGTACATCGAAATCGCCCGCCACCAGCGCAAACAGGTAGCAGGGTTTCGGGAACGGGTCCTGCCACTGCACCCAGTGACGGCCATTATCCAGTTCACCCTGCGCAATACGGTTGCCGTTGGAAAGCAGGAACGGATATCTGGATTTATCGGCGATGATTTTGGTGGTAAACCGCGCCAGCACATCCGGGCGGTCAAGATACCAGGTTATGTGGCGGAAACCTTCCGCTTCACACTGCGTACACAGCGCGTCGCCTGACTGGTACAGGCCTTCCAGCGCCGTGTTCGCCGCCGGGCTGATCTCATTCACAATGCGCAGAGTAAAGCGCTCGGGCAGGCTGCCGATCACCAGCTCGCCCTCTTCTTCTTTGTAGTCAGTCCACGGCGCATCGTTTACATGGAGGGATACCAGTCGCAGATCTTCACCGCTCAGGCGAAGGGGCGCATCAGATGCGCCATGACGGACAGCCTGACTCAGTGCTGTAACGACGGTTTTCTCAGCATCCAGGTCAAAGGTCAAATCAATGTCAGTAATCTGGTAATCCGGGGCACGGTAGTCGTGACGGTATTTGGCTTGTGGCTGTTGTGTCATAAAAAACCTTTAGCATCTTTTGTAGAGTCCCGACTCCAGTCTATTCCTGTTGTCGAAATCGCGCTATGCAGAATGTTCATCTTTTCAGACACAAACACTCTTTTTGCTACATTTTTATAACATAAAGGCGTCACGTTTAAAATCACGGAGGCCGTTCAGGCGCCCACCAGCCAAATGAAAACGTCACATCGCCAGTACAATGAGAACCACAGGCTTAAATCTCAAAACTTGATTTATGACCAAGCCTCATTTCAAAGGCATTTCTTAGCGTAGTCGTTACCTTTTCAAAATCGTGTAACTTTTCAGTGTCATTAAAACAGGCCTGCGCGGTGCCATTTGACAGCGTCTTGATGGCCTCGTTTATGTTACTGGACGACAAATTGAAATATACTCCACGCCCTTCCGGGTTCTTAGGATTAAAGTTACCGTGGGCCAGTTGCCAGTACCTGAATAAATACTGCGTTAAACATAATGGCTCTCTGAACCTTTTACTTGATGATTTTTTCAACAACTCCTCTTCGGCCTGCCATATCTCAGTGAATGTACTTTTCAGGAATGGCTGGGGAAGATGCTTACCGTAGAAGCCTTCAAAATAACTTGCACGGCGGTTCATAAAATTTTTCAACAGACCTTTTTTATAACGTAAGCTATAGTATTTACGTCGGTTTTCTTTGATTATTGTTTTTTTATTAATATGCGTATTTAAAACACTGACATTAAGAAATTCTGACGACCTCATTATGATCTCGTCTTTATTTTTAGGTGATTGTTTTTTTATGATGAGGAAGTCATTAGGATAGCCATTATCAAAATAAAAATCTTCCCGCAAAGGAGAGGTAATGAACGTATCGTCATTAAATAAAACAAATTTATTACTGAGATCTTTTATCCGATGAAGATTTAGCTCTATCGTATTAGAGTTGAACGTTGGTAAATATTCAGACGGAATAAACTCATCATGAAAGACAATATTTAATTTTTCATGTTCTACATTGATCCATGACGGAATTTGTCCACAGGTAACCAAATGTACTTTTCTTACCCATGGCGCATATTTTTCGACACATCTGAACCAATATTTAAAGATACCCATATCCCTGAACCGCGCAGGGTGGACGGCTCTCTCACCGTGGCTACCTTTTCCTTTGAACTCAGTAAACTTTTCTTGCCAGGCTACATCGGTTGAATCAACCCATAAAACAACAAAATCAATATCACTCATCGTTTTTATCTCAAATAATCATTGCGCTCATAAAATATAACAAGTCCGAAAGGCTATTTTTAACCCCATCAAGGCAAAGGCAAACAAGATGAGCACGGTTAAATTGCCTGACGATGAACCCGCCGGAGCGGTGAGTCGCGCATAAATAATCAGGTAATAAAAGCATCAGCCGGGCACGTTTTCATACCCTTTAAGCCTTTGAGAATAAAGATTCAATATTGATAAGCCCAGGTAATAGAGGGTTTTCCTGGGTTCGAACAGGCTCTGCGATACTTTATCGCGAAAATGATACATGACGGATTCAGATGAAATCAAGGACAGAAGTCATAGAATCGCCCTGTTATCCGGTAATGCAGAATGATTTTTGAAGAAAAAATAAACGATGAGATGATTCTTACACGTCGATATTTCACGATCTGATCAATTTGATTATTGGGGGCGGGATGAACATTGTCTCCACCAGCCCCTCGGGGCGCGGCATCGGGGGCTAACAGTGATTAAATTCAAAGAGTTAATAGCATACATTCTACATTTTTATAACACGCGGCACGAAATGCACTCGACCGCAAAGACAGCTTATGTTGTGATCGGGGTTCAATAAATCGCTAAACAAGGTATACTCCAGCGGTTTTCTTAGTTGTTTATTGTACTAAACGCTCCCGTGAGAGGATGCTACTGCGCACCTATGACACAATTCGCTTCTCCTGTTCTGCACTCGTTGCTGGATACAGACGCTTATAAGTTGCATATGCAGCAAGCCGTTTTTCACCACTACTATGATGTGCATGTAGCGGCTGAATTTCGTTGCCGTGGTGACGACCTGCTCGGTATTTACGCCGACGCTATTCGCGAGCAGGTGAATGCAATGCAACACCTGCAACTTCAGGAGGACGAGTTCCAGTGGCTCTCCGGCCTGCCCTTCTTTAAAGCTGATTATCTCAACTGGTTACGTGACTTCCGCTATAACCCGGAACAGGTCTGCGTGACCAACGATAACGGGAAGCTAAACATCCGCTTAACCGGTCCGTGGCGCGAAGTCATCATGTGGGAAGTCCCGCTGTTGGCGGTGATCAGCGAACTGGTGCACCGTTACCGCTCGCCGGAAATGGGTGTGGCGCAGGCGCTTGATGCGCTGGAGAGTAAACTCGTCGATTTCTCTGCATTAACCGCCGATCTCGATATGTCCCGCTTCCATCTGATGGATTTCGGCACCCGTCGCCGTTTCTCTCGCGAAGTGCAGCAGGCCATCGTCAAACGCCTTCAGCAAGAACCGTGGTTTGTCGGCACCAGTAACTACGATCTCGCCCGTCGGCTATCGCTTACGCCTATGGGCACTCAGGCGCATGAATGGTTCCAGGCGCATCAGCAAATCAGCCCGGATCTGGCAACCAGTCAGCGCGCAGCTCTCGCCGCCTGGCTGAATGAATACCCTAACCAGCTCGGTATCGCGCTGACGGACTGCATCACGATGGATGCTTTCTTACGCGACTTCGGCACCGAATTTGCCACGCGTTATCAGGGTTTACGCCACGATTCTGGCGATCCGGTTGAATGGGGTGAAAAAGCCATCGCCCATTACCAGAAGCTGGGCATTGACCCGCTGAGTAAGACGCTAGTCTTCTCAGATAACCTCGATCTGAAGAAAGCAGTCGATCTCTATCGTCACTTCTCTTCACGCGTGCAGTTGAGCTTTGGTATTGGCACCCGTCTGACCTGCGATATCCCGCAGGTGAAGCCGCTCAATATTGTCATCAAGCTGGTGGAATGTAACGGCAAACCGGTCGCCAAATTGTCAGACAGCCCGGGGAAAACAATCTGTCATGACAAAGCTTTTGTGCGTGCATTACGTAAAGCTTTTGACCTTCCTCATATAAAGAAAGCCAGTTAATCATTGTTGGCCGGATAACGCGCTTGCGCCGCTATCCGGTCGACAGAAAGCGCGTCTTATCGCGACTTTGCTTCCCTTTTCATGTTTATTTCCGAAATCTTTCGCTCCAGCTGCGAATTCTGCTTGTCTGATTGCAGATGCCAGGTAACATAGGTATCCCCCCAAGCAGGGTGGACAAGTGTTTATTTTTTCCGACTATTAACAGAGAGAATATTATGAGCGTTGTGCCTGTAGCCGACGTACTCCAGGGCCGCGTAGCCGTTGACAGCGAAGTCACCGTGCGCGGATGGGTGCGTACCCGCCGAGATTCAAAAGCTGGCATCTCCTTCCTCGCCGTTTATGACGGTTCCTGCTTTGATCCTGTACAGGCTGTCATTAATAATTCTCTGCCCAATTACAATGAAGACGTATTGCGTCTGACAACCGGCTGCTCGGTTATCGTCACGGGTAAAGTCGTTGCGTCTCCAGGACAAGGGCAAAGTTTTGAAATTCAGGCCACCACGGTTGAAGTAACCGGTTGGGTTGAAGATCCTGATACCTATCCGATGGCGGCGAAACGCCACAGTATCGAATATCTGCGTGAAGTCGCGCACCTGCGTCCGCGCACCAATATGATTGGCGCAGTCGCGCGCGTGCGCCATACGCTGGCGCAAGCGCTGCACCGTTTCTTTGACGAGCAGGGTTTCTTCTGGGTTTCGACGCCGCTGATTACCGCCTCCGATACCGAAGGCGCGGGTGAAATGTTCCGTGTATCAACATTGGATCTGGAAAACCTGCCGCGTAACGACCAGGGCAAAGTCGATTTTGATAAAGACTTCTTTGGTAAAGAGTCCTTCCTGACCGTATCCGGCCAGTTGAACGGCGAAACCTATGCGTGCGCCCTGTCCAAAATCTATACCTTTGGCCCTACATTCCGTGCAGAAAACTCCAACACCAGCCGCCACCTGGCTGAGTTCTGGATGCTGGAGCCGGAAGTCGCCTTTGCCAACCTGAATGACGTAGCTGGCCTTGCCGAAGCGATGCTGAAATATGTCTTCAAAGCCGTACTGGATGAACGCGCGGATGATATGAAATTCTTCGCCGAGCGTGTCGATAAAGATGCAATTTCTCGTCTGGAACGTTTTATTGATGCAGACTTTGCCCAGGTTGATTACACCGATGCGGTCACAATTCTGGAAAACTGCGGTAGGAAATTCGAAAACCCGGTTTACTGGGGTGTGGATCTCTCCTCTGAGCACGAACGCTATCTGGCAGAAGAGCACTTTAAAGCGCCAGTGGTAGTGAAAAACTACCCGAAAGACATTAAAGCGTTTTATATGCGCCTTAACGAAGACGGTAAAACCGTGGCGGCAATGGATGTTCTGGCGCCGGGCATTGGTGAAATCATTGGTGGTTCCCAGCGTGAAGAGCGTCTGGACGTACTGGATGCCCGTATGGCGGAAATGGGCCTGAATAAAGAAGATTACTGGTGGTATCGCGATCTGCGCCGCTACGGTACTGTTCCGCATTCAGGTTTCGGTCTCGGCTTCGAACGTCTGATCGCTTATGTCACCGGCGTGCAAAACGTTCGTGATGTGATTCCGTTCCCGCGTACTCCACGTAACGCCAGTTTCTGATTTTAAAAGGCCAGCATTGCTGGCCTTTTTCTCTCTCAGAATGTCAAGTTTTATGGATAAGAAGTAAACAAATCTAAAAACAAGCCCCTCAGTTCTCCCTTCCTGTTACCTGATATTTCATTGCAACATCTCAGTACAAAAAATAATCCCTCCGATCATTGCGGATTAGTTTTTCCTCACCTGATAGCATAATTTTTAATCAATCGCACGGCATTCCAGACGTCTGAAAAAAGTTATCAATCACACCCTCGTTCAATCACATTTGCAGTAAGTGCTATGTTTAGAAAAATTAAACATAAGGAAATCATATAAATAGAAATAAAAATGGGAAATGGTGGCTGAAATTGGCCTGAAATTTGAAGTCGTTCACAAAGCGCCAAAAATAAAATATTTAGTTACACATTTTTTCTTTTTGAAACTAATTCTTTATCTTTGTAGCACTTTCACGGTAGCGAAACGGTGGTTTGAATGGAAAGATGCTTGTCAGACACATAAAGACACCAAACTCTCATCAATAGTTCCGTAAATTTTTATTGACAGAATTTATTGGCGGCAGTGGCAGGTGTCATATAAAAACCAATGAGGGTAATAAATAATGATGAAGCGTAATATCCTGGCAGTGGTAATCCCTGCCCTGCTGGCAGCTGGCGCCGCAAACGCAGCCGAAGTGTACAACAAAGACAGCAACAAGCTGGACATCTACGGTAAAGCGGTAGGGCTGCACTACTTCTCTAAAGACAACGGCAAAAACAGCTACGAAGGTGATGGCGACAAGACCTATGCGCGTCTGGGCTTTAAAGGTGAAACCCAGATCAACGATCAACTGACCGGTTATGGCCAGTGGGAATACCAGTTCCAGGGTAACAACTCTGAAGGCTCTGACGCTCAGTCTGGCAACAAAACCCGTCTGGCATTTGCTGGTCTGAAATTCGGCGATGCGGGTTCTCTGGACTACGGTCGTAACTACGGTATCGTTTACGATGCACTGGGCTACACCGATATGCTGCCAGAGTTTGGTGGTGACACCGCATACAGCGACAACTTCTTCGTTGGCCGTGTTGGCGGTGTGGCAACCTACCGTAACTCCAACTTCTTCGGTCTGGTTGACGGCCTGAACTTCGGCGTTCAGTACCTGGGCAAAAACGAGCGTGACAGCGCCAACCGCTCCAACGGCGACGGCTGGGGTGCATCTCTGAGCTATGAATTCGAAGGCTTTGGTATCGTTGGTGCTTACGGTGCCGCTGACCGTACTAACGCTCAGGAAGCTGCATTCTATGGCAACGGCGAAAAAGCTGAGCAGTGGGCTACTGGCCTGAAATATGACGCCAACAATATCTATCTGGCAGCAAACTATGGCGAAACCCGTAACGCTACCCGTTTCACCAACGGCCTTACTAACAATAGCGGCTTCGCCAACAAAACTCAGGACATCCTGTTAGTTGCTCAGTATCAGTTCGACTTCGGTCTGCGTCCGTCCATCGCTTACACCAAGTCCAAAGCCAAAAACGTTGAAGGCGTGGGTAGCGAAGATCTGGTCAACTACGTAGAAGTTGGCGCGACTTACTACTTCAACAAAAACATGTCCACCTATGTTGACTACATCATCAACCAGATTGATTCTGACAACAAACTGGGCGTAGGCTCTGACGACACGGTTGCTGTAGGTATCGTTTACCAGTTCTAATCAGCAGACCTCTTTGTTAAATGCCTAAAAAACAGGACTTCGGTCCTGTTTTTTTATGTCTGCCAGCAAAATCTGGCGTCTTAAAAAAACACTCAGGCTTTTTGTCACTAACAGTTGGCATTTTGTAAATCTGCCGTTAACCTGATTACGGATTTCCCTTCTGTAACCACAATGGAACCTCGTCATGTTTGAGAACATTACCGCCGCCCCTGCCGACCCTATTCTGGGCCTGGCCGATCTGTTTCGTGTCGATGACCGTCCCGGAAAAATTAACCTTGGTATCGGCGTTTATAAAGATGAGACAGGCAAAACGCCGGTGTTAACCAGCGTTAAAAAAGCCGAGCAGTATTTACTGGAAAATGAAACCACCAAAAACTATCTCGGTATTGATGGTATTCCAGAATTCGGCCGTTGCACGCAGGAATTACTGTTTGGCAAAGGTAGCGCGCTGATCAATGACAAACGCGCTCGCACCGCGCAAACGCCAGGCGGTACTGGCGCGCTCCGTGTTGCCGCGGACTTTCTGGCAAAAAATACGGCGGTAAAACGCGTGTGGGTAAGTAATCCAAGCTGGCCAAACCATAAGGGCGTGTTTAATTCCGCCGGTCTGGAAGTGTGCGAATACGCTTATTACGATGCAGAAAACCACGCGCTTGATTTCGATGCCTTGCTGGCAAGCCTCAATAACGCGCAGGCTGGTGACGTCGTTCTGTTCCATGGCTGCTGCCATAACCCAACCGGTATCGATCCGACGCTGGAACAGTGGCAAACGCTGGCTCAGCTTTCTGTCGAAAAAGGCTGGCTGCCGCTGTTTGACTTCGCCTATCAGGGTTTTGCTCGCGGTCTGGAAGAGGACGCGGAAGGTCTGCGTGCGTTCGCAGCGTTGCATAAAGAGCTGATCGTCGCCAGTTCCTACTCTAAAAACTTTGGCCTGTATAACGAGCGTGTCGGTGCCTGTACGCTGGTTGCCGCAGATGCAGAAACCGTTGACCGCGCATTCAGCCAGATGAAATCCGCCATTCGCGCCAACTACTCTAACCCGCCGGCACACGGCGCATCCGTTGTAGCGACTATCCTGAGCAACGATGCCCTGCGTGCTATCTGGGAACAGGAACTGACCGATATGCGCCAGCGTATTCAGCGCATGCGTCTGTTGTTCGTCAATACGTTGCAGGAAAAAGGCGCAGATCGCGATTTCAGCTTTATCACCAAACAGAATGGCATGTTCTCATTCAGCGGCCTGACGAAAGAGCAGGTACTGCGTCTGCGTGAAGAGTTTGGCGTATATGCGGTGGCTTCTGGTCGCGTCAACGTGGCTGGAATGACGCCGGATAACATGGCTCCGCTGTGCGAAGCCATTGTCGCCGTACTGTAAGTATCATAGCGCCAGGTAGTGCCTGGCGCTTACCCGGCCTACAGTGGTTTCCCATTGCAGACCGGACAGAATTTACCAGACCGGCATTTCATCTTGCAGGAACGGGTTATGCAGCCGCTCATGGCCAAGCGTCGACATCGGCCCATGACCCGAAATAAACGTCACATCATCGCCCAACGGCAATAATTTACGCTTGATCGAATCAATCAGCTGAGCGTGATCGCCACGCGGGAAATCGCTGCGCCCAACGCCGCCTTTGAAGATCACGTCACCGGAAATCAGTAGCCGTGAAGACTCATCAAAGAAGACGATATGGCCCGGCGTATGCCCAGGACAATGCAACACCTGTAAAGTCACATTCCCTACGCTAATACGATCTCCCTCATTCAGCCAACGGTCAGGCGTCAGCGGCTGACACTCTTCCAGACCAAACATGCGACTTTGCGCCGGTAAACCCTGTAGCCAGAACTCATCTTCTTTTTCCGGGCCGATCACTGGCACGCCATAATGCTTCGCCAGTTCCGCCGCCGCGCCAACATGATCGAGATGACCGTGCGTAAGCAGGATCTGCATCAACGTCACGCCGCTGGCGTCCACTTCCTGTTTGATGGTCTGTGCGTCGCCGCCGGGATCGACCAGCGCGGCCAGACGGGTTTGCTCACACCAGATCAATGAACAGTTCTGGGAGAATGCGGTGACCGGAATAATACGATAGTTCATACTGCTCCTGTTTCGTTAAGTCTGCGGATCACCAGTGCCGTGCCGGCCCGGTGTCAATATGCACAAAGTTACTGCGTGGGTAGTATCCTACACCACCTGCGCGCATAGATAACGCAGCTTTGCGAATATTACTTAACGAAACGCCTTCAATATGGAAATCCATCGCCTGCCCTTTCGTGTGGTAGCTTTTTTTCGCCACTCCACGACTGTGCGCACGCAGTTCGTTATTGGTATCCAGTGAGCGGTAACCCGAGATGAGCTGTACGGGCTTACGGGTGCCTAAAAGGCCTTGCAGGCGGAAGAGCTGGTCGAACAATCCTGGGTCGATGGCTTTCACTTTATTCGCGCGAAAATCACGGAAAAAATGGTTTAGTTTTGCTAATTCATCCTGAATATAGGCTCTTCCGTCGAAAAACTCCGCTTTAATTGACTCTCCGGTATGGAGGTTGTTCAGTGTCAAAATACGCGGACGTGGGGTGGAGAGTGTGGCAAATGCTGGCGTAGGCAAGATGGCGGCGCCGAGAGCAACGCCACCAAACGCCAGCAACTTGCGGCGATTAGCGTCAAATTTGTCCATGATAATCAGGTCTACAGGTAAATGTTTTCGTTAATATGCACTTCTGGCGCACGAGGGGCACCTTAACTGGCAAAAAAGCCGACGTCAAGGTGGCCCATCCCCAGCAACGGCGGGGCTTGCAGCGAATCAGCCCTGCCGATGACCAATATTACGACAACAGATTTATCAGAACTTCTTCATTTACCTGATTAATTGTTCTGCTTTTGACACAATTTGTGCGCTGGATCGCGCAGTCAGATCATAATTGTAAATATCTGTACGATACTGAGTGCGTCCGTCTGCTCCCACAAACGCCGTCAGGTAATACAGATTCACCGGAATATTCTGGCGGATGTTGACGTACCGGGTATCACCTTGCTTCAGCGCATCCGAAATCCGCGTATCGTTCCAGCCTGCATCCTGAAGCAGCATATTTGCCAGCTCAGAGGCCTTATTCACACGCACGCAGCCGGAGCTGAGCGCTCGCGTATCTTTCTGGAACAGATTGTGATTCGGCGTATCGTGCAGATAAATCGCGTCTGAACTTGGCATATTAAATTTGTAACGCCCCAGCGAGTTGTGCGCGCCCGGCGCCTGCTGGAAGCGGAACGGCAAGTTCGATGGCGTAATGGTCGACCAGTCCACCTGCCACGGGTTAATCGTCTCTTTGCTGTTCCAGCCGCGCATAACGGTATAACCGTGGCGTTCCAGATACCCCGGATCATTCCAGACTTTGGGCAGAATATCTTTTCGGGCCAGCGTTGGCGGCACATTCCAGGGCGGATTCACCACCACGTTATTAAGCGCGCTGCTCATCATTGGCGTTTTCCGATCGGGGCGGCCAACAATCACCCGGGAAGCCAACACCTGGTTGCCGTTCTGGTAATAAACCAGCGAATAGGCCGGAATATTGACCATAATGCCCGTTGATAATTCTCCTGGCAGTAAACGCAAACGCTGAATATTCAGCGCCAGCACCCCTGCACGTTGCGCAGGCGTCACATTCAGCCATTCGCGCGTCGCCGGGCCAACAGCGCCATCCGCCCCCAGCCCTTGCCAGGTCTGAAAACGTTTCACCGCATCAACAAGCTCACGATCATAAGCCGCACGGACTGCCGGAGCGGGTTGGCTGCGCTGAGTGGATTGCCGGACAACAGGTTTCACGGCAGCAGGCTCCACCGCGACGGCGGAAGGGCTGACAACCACATCAGCCGCCACGTCATCCCCCGGGAGCGCTATCTTAGGCCCGCCTTCCAGCATACCGGTACGCTGTAAAATCTCACGCAGCGCAGGCACATCATTGCTCCACTGACCAGGACGCAACGTCGCGGTACTGGTCAACTGCGGCCAGGGGCGAGCGTCGCTAACCAGCTTTTTCAGTGAATCATGCAGCGCAGCGTATTGCGGATGCTGTGGCGCAAGGCTGGCGACAAACGTCGTCAGTTGACCGTTGTCCAGCGCAACCTGCCACTGGTTGATCACCGAAAGCGGCGGTGTTGCCAGCGCATAAGGTTTGTCGCTGTACAGCCAGCGCGTCCCTTTTACGGGAATATTGGCGATGAAATGGAGATAGCCCATCATGGCGTCGGATAAAACAGCATCTCGCGCCAGACCGGTGACTGACGGGTCGGTCAGCAGCGCGACCCAGGTGGTGAATTGCGGCTGGAACCCGGCGATGGCCACTTCCGCCAACTGCTGCTGAAACGCTTTCACCGCATCGCGATTTTCCCACATTGGTTGCATATCGCGGGCGGCATACAGCAGTTCCAGTTGATTCAGATAAACCGGCGTATAACCAGAAGGAAGTTGCGATTGTAATTCAGCCCGGGCTTTCTCCGCAGAGATCCCCTCCGGCAGCGGCTGAATCCCCGCCATTACCGCTGTCGCAGGCGATTGCGCTTGCGGCTGTGACAACGCGGTGGCTGTTCGCTGACGGTCGCTGAGCTGTCGCCAGGAATCATTTCAGGCTCATCGGCCTGCACACTGAACAGTGGAGCAAATGTTACGGCCAGGCATAAACTGATTGCCGACAGCCGACGACTACAAATTTTGTTAAGCAACATCCCTTGCCCCCTGTTTCTTTATCATACTTTGAATAGCCAGGTTGCCCGCTCACATTGGGTAAAAACCTGAAAACGCCAATACCTTCTGAAGTATGACGAGCAAGCCTGCTTACTCGTCAGGCTTACCTTCAGTATATAAACATCAAAAAGGTTTTGCCTAACCTAATGTAAAGAAGTTTAAAGAAAAAGCACCTGGTGTAAGGTGCTTTTCAGACTTCTGTTTATCGATTTTATGATGAAAAAAGACGGCGCGAAGGCCGTCTTCATCTTACTTACCCGGCGGCCTGCGACGAAGCATCTTCGGTGCCGGTGCCAGGTAGCGTCTCCGGCAGTTGTGGGGCGAAGCCACGCAGTCCGACCACATGAACGTGTTCGGTATTGTGGAAAACCTTACGCACCAGCTTATAGGTGGTGCCTTTCTCAGGGCTGATGTTTTCCGGCGCTGCGATGATAAGCTGCATTTGCAGACGTTCGCACAGTTCGAACAGCGTCGCGATGGAACGCGCATCCAGACGCGCAGCCTCATCAAGGAACAGCAGGCGGCATGGGGAGATATCTTTTCCGCGCAAACGGCGGCCTTCGTCTTCCCAGCTTTGTACTACCATCACCAGAATGGACATCCCGGTACCAATCGCTTCACCGGTAGACAGCGCGCCGGACTCCGCACGCAGCCAGCCGTCTGAACCACGGTTGACCTCGACTTCCATCTCCAGATAGTTACGGTAATCCAGCAGCTCCTCGCCAATGGTCTGCGGCGTACGCTGCCCCATATCAATCTGCGGATTCAGGCGCTGATACAGCTTCGCCAGCGCTTCAGAGAAGGTCAGGCGGTTGCTGTTAAACAGATCCTGATGCTGCTCATGCTGTTCGGAAAGAACATCCAGCAAGGTCGCATGTGTTTCCCGCACGTTAACGTTGAGACGCACGCTGTTCACCTGACCGAACGAGACGTTTTGCAGCCCCTGGTTCAGCATACGAATACGGTTTTGTTCGCGCTGAATCGTCTTACGAATAATGTTCGCCACGCTGCGCGAGCTGATCGCCAGCTTCTGTTCGCGGGAGGTCAACTCTTCCGTCAGGCGACTCAACTCAATTTCCATCTGTTCGATGGCCTCAACCGGGTCATCGGTACGGATGATATCCTGGCGAATACGCTCCCGCAGATGCTGGTAAACCGCCACGAAGAACTGGATCTTACGTTCCGGTCGTTTTGGATCTTCCGACATACGTAATACATCACGCAGGTGTTCGTTATCCGCCACCGCCAGACGCAACGCACCCAACGCCTTATCCGACATGGAGCGAAGTTCATCTGCCGACAGATAAGCCAACTCACGACGATGCAGACGGCGCTCTACCCCGTTATCTTTCACCATCCGCATCACCGCGCACCACCCGGCTTTCGCGGTGACTACCTGCTCGCGCATTTCATGATAATCGCGTTCCAGTTTGCGCAGTCTGCGGGTCAGGTTATCCATCTCCGCTTCACAGAAGGTCAGCGCTTTTTCCAGCTGGTTACGACGTGAGCGGTTATTGCTCAGTTGCGTATGCAGTTCGTCACGGCGGATACGCGCGCGCTCTTCCGAACCGCTGTCGGCGCGCACGCCGATATCCTGTAATTCACGTTGCAGGTCGCCCAGCAGCTCTTTCTTGGTGTCATACGAGCTTTTCAGTGAGGCCAGAACCTGATTGTACTGGCTGAGTTGCGCGGCATGACCGCGTAACGCTTCACGGGCACGGGTACGCTCGGCTTCCGCCTGTTCCAGACGCTGGCGCAGTTTTTCGTTCAGATCGCTGTTGCCGCTCAGCATTTCGGCCGAGTCGGAATAGCTGAAGTGCGCCCGACGCTGTACGACCTCCGTCAGCGCAAAAGCCTGCTGACGCGCATCCCGCTGCGTTTGCTGGGAGTATGCGTAATCTTCTTTCAGTTGCTCAAACTGTTCGGGATCGTTTTGCAGAACCGAGACGATCGGCTCCAGTTTGGCTAACTGATTACCGTGTTGCTGTATAAAACGCGCCGCTTCCTGCGCATCATCCAGACGTTCCTGAATTTCATCCACGCGGTCAGCCAGCGTGTCGTCCGTCAGCAGGTTCAGGCGCGGCAGTAAGCGGTTCAGAGCGGAGACGCCCTCTTTCGCCTGTTCAAACTGAATACGCTGCTGCTGGTTGTCGTTTTCATGCGTAGCCAGCGCGCGTTCCAGTTCAACGCGACGGCCATTCAATTGGCGAATTTCCGCTTCCGGGTCGGCCTCAAACGCGACCGCCAGATGGCTGCCGATAAAACGACTGAACGCCTGATGCAGACGCTGAGTTTTCTGCACGTCGAAGGACAACGTCGCAAAGCGTTCAGACAGCCCTTCGCGCTCAGCATGCAGACTTTCAATACGGTTTTCACGCGCGGCGCGACCAAAGATCGGCACCGTCGGGAAACGGGAATAACGCCACTGACGCTCGGCGGTTTTCACCACCACCGCGTTTTCCAGCTCATCAACGCTGAAGACGCTGTCATCGAACGACTGCGGGTCCCCTTCGATGAAATAGAGATCTTCCGGGCAATCCGTCAGCCCTTCAAGCTGTTCGGCGATCAGCGACAGATCCGGCACCACGATAGCATGACGGGACGGGCCGTACAGCGCGGAGAAGTACGGCGCGTCTTCGAAGCTGACGTCATCATAGATTTCCGACAGCAACACGCCGCCAAAACGCTCCGCCAGCGCGTTCAGACGCGAGTCTTCCGAGCCACCCGGCTGGCTTAAACGTTCAATCTCTTCGTCAACCGCGTTCTTACGCGCGCCAACTTCGTCACGCTCTACAATCGCTTCACGCTCGCGCTCCAGCAACTGTTGCAGATACTCGGTTACATCCTGGCTGGAGGTAAACTCTTCGCCGCTCTGTTCGCACAGCTGATTCAGACTGTTTTGCGCCGCCAGCCAGATCGGGGCGCGCTGCATTAAGTGCTGAATGCGGGACTGGAGTTGCTCCTGCTCCTGACGCAGCGTCATACGCTGTTCATGGGCGTTAGAAACGCTATCCGACAGGGCGGCGATGCGGGCTTCCAGCTCCTGGTGCAGCGCTTCCAGCTCATCAATGTCGAAATGTTTGCCCTGACGTTTACAGAATTCCGCCAGCAGGCGTTCAGCTTCCTGCTGTTCGCGCAAGCGCTGTTCCAGTTCACTCAGACGCATACGCAGCGGCTGAACCTGCTCCGCCAGGTGACGCTGTTCCACGCCTTCGCGCAGCAGGTCGCGCGCCACGCTCCAGGCTTCATTACGCGCCAGCGGGCCATTAATGGCGGCCACCAGCTGATATGCCTGTTCAAACTGACTGTGCGCGGTTTGCGCCACGCTCATTTTCTGTTCCAGCGAAAGCAGTTTTTCCGTTGCTTCCTGCTCTTTCGCCTGGAACGTTTCCAGCCATTCTGCGGCGCTGTCCGCCGTCAGGTCAGGCAGATGACAAAGCGCTTTGGCGCGGTCGAGCGCCTGGATCGCCTGGTTGTACTGAATCGCGCGCGTCTGCTGCACATCCAGCGCCTGCTGATAGTCCGCCAGTTGGCTTTTCAGTTCATCCACTTCCAGCTCGGCGGCTTCCGCACGGGCTTCGTTCTCTTCCTGCATGTCGGCGGCTTCAGCCACCACTTCATTTTGCTCTTCGAGACGAATTTGCAGCTCATCGAGATCCGCTTCATAGCGCTCGATCTTCTCCTGCTGGCGCAGCGCGGTCTGCACCAGGTTCAGGTGGTCGCTGGCGGCCTGGTAATCCGCTTCCAGATCCCCTTCCGCACCGTTGTGCTCGCCCAGTTCACGCGCCATGTCGACGTGTTTGTACTGTTCCGCCGCCAGTTGCTTACGCGATGTGTACAGCTCGCGACGAAACTCCAGCGCTTTATCCAGATGAACCCGGCGTTCGTTGGCGTGGCGCATGTAGTCCGCCGCCACGTAGTTAGTGGCTTCGCTAATCAAATGCTTGAACAGGTCACGATCCGACTGGGTTACGCGGATCGCTTCCAGCGTCATACGGTTTTCACGCAGCGCGGCTTCCATATCCTGGAACGCTTTACGCACGCCGCTATTTTCCGGCAGCAGGTAGTCACGCAGGGAACGGGTAATCGCGCTGGAGATCCCGCCGTACAGCGAGGCTTCAATCAGACGATAGAACTTGCTGCGATCGGACGCAGAACGCAGACGGCGGGCAATGATGCCCAGATCGAACATCAGTGAGTGATAATCGGTGATCGAGTTAAACTGCTTAAACTGCACGCCTTCCATCGCATCGAGCTTCTCTTTCAGCTCCGCGAGGGTCAACACGCGCGCCTGGCGCTCGTTCAGCGTTTCCGTCACCAGCTGCGTCGGCTGCACCGACATCGGCAAGCCCTGAATGGCAAACGGTTTGATATCAACTTTGCGATCGCGTCCGGCGACCTGCTGCAAACGTACGCCCACCACAACACGCTGATGGCGGGAATTGAGGACGTCGAGCATGGAATAACAGACGCCCGCTTTCAGCTTACCGTGCAGGCCTTTATCGCGCGATCCGCTGGTGGCCCCGGCTTCCGTGGTGTTACGGAAATGCAGTAAGGTTAAGTCCGGGATCAGCGCCGTGACGAACGCCGCCATCGTGGTGGATTTACCGGCGCCGTTCCCGCCGGACAGCGTGGTGACCAGCTCATCGAGGTCAAAGGTGCGGGCAAAAAAGCCGTTCCAGTTAATCAGCGTTAGTGAGCGAAATTTACCGCGTTCAATCATTATTCTTCCTCTCCACTGTCCGGCTGATTCTCTTCGGTCTCATCGTTGAGTTGCAGGTGATTTTCAACCGGCATGGCTTCCCCATCGCGGATTAAGCGACGCTGCGCTTCACGCGGATCGTCACCGGTACGCACATCCGCGCCAAAGCGGAACACCGATTCCGTGATACGGAATTTGCTGCTGTCATGGCCCATAAACCACACCATCCCTAAGCGACGCAGACGGTTTAACGACGAGCGCACCTTCTCCTGTAGTTTCTGACGATCCACGTCAGACCCCGTTGAGCGGTTGTTGACCAGTTTCAGCAATTTGGCTTCCTCTGTCAGGGCGAGCAGCTCATCGTACAGTTCCTGCTGGGTAAAAATCCCCTCATTTGCCAACCGCTCCGGGCTGAGATAGAGGTAACAGAGGATTTTACCCACCATCATGTCCAGTTCAGACAAGACGGAGCGCGGGATAATCGTCGTGGAACGCGGGCGCAGGTAGAAAAAACCCTCCGGCGCGCGAATCAGTTCGACGTTATAGCGACTGTAAAACTCTTCCAGATACTCCTGGAAATCCATCAGGAAGGCATGATTATCCAGCTCATCCAGACCGATATGTCTGCCGGAGCGTAATGCGCTATCCAGCGCCGGAAATAACGGGTTTGCCAGCGCCTGCGCCAGCTTAACCGGCATCACTTGTTCAATATTTGTCAATGACATGCGCCTGTACCTTGGCTCCGTAATCATTAATCGGCTGCCATTTGGCTGGCAGTCCGGTGAAGTCTGCTTGCGCTACGCCAAGACGTACCGCCTGATCGATAACAATACGCGCCACGTCGAAGTGACGCGCTCGTGGGTATTGCGCCAGATATTCGCGCACTACCAGGCCGAGATCCAGTGGGGCTTGTCTGGATTTATAGATAGCCAACTGTTCTTCGATGATCGCCGCCAGTTGTTCGCGGATCTCGTTAAATTCTTCATATTCCAGGTCCGGCGGCAGTTCGCCGGTCACCTCTTCATCGCGCAGCGCCATCTCTTCATCGCGCATATCCAGCAGACGATCGGCGTTGGCATAGGTCAGCGCCCACGGCTCATCAAAATAGCCCTGGATGGACTGGCGCAGTCGCTGGGCAAAGACGCGGTTTTTATCCATATCAATCGCAGTACGGATAAATTTGTGTACGTGTCGGTCATAGCCAATCCACAGGTCGATGGATTGCTGACCCCAGCTAATAATGCGGTCGAGTTTGCTTTGCAGATCGAACACCAGACGATCCACAAAATGCAGGTCGTCATGCGCCATCGTGGCGTCCTGGATGCGTAACAGATTGGCCTGCAATTTATCGCCAGCCGCTTCGAGCGTATCCTGTAACTCACGCAGCGTGCCGGATGTTTCAGAAAGCAGCAGTTCGCAACTCGAAATCGCCGCGCGCCAGTCTTTGTTCAGCAACTGCGCAATGTCGTCTTTTACCTGCTGCTGCTGCTCATCCATGATGCGCTGGGTCAGGTCGATGCTGTCGAAAATTTCCGCGACCGAATATTTCAGCGGCGCATAAACGTTGCGATGCCAGTGAAACTCGTCGCCGCCCTCATCTGCCGCATCCGCCGCCCGCTTCAGTTCACCCGCGACAATGGATAGCTGCATGGAAAGGCGCAACGTGGAAAACTCACGCTGGCGGATGTAGTAATCGGTAATGCCAATCCCGAGCGGCGTCAGGCGATAAATGGCGTTGCCTTCCGCTTGCTCGCTGGTAAAGCGGTTCAGCAGACGTTGACGTACCATATCGTTGATCGCGTTGTTGGCGCGCACGCCGATGGTTTCGCTGGTTTGCTCAAACGCATCACTGACATGGCGGAACGCATCCACCAGTTCGCCTTCACTCATCTCCCCGTCCAGGCGCTCGCCGTTCAGCGTGGCTACCGCCAGCAGGAACGAAAGTCGGTCTACCGGCAGAGAGATGGAAAAGTCATTTTTTCTGGCCCAGGCAACCAGTTCGGGGACTGTCTGGGAAAATTCACTCATAAGTTATCCTTGCATCTGCGGTTTGCGCGCGGTGACATGAATGTAGCGGCCAAGGCTAATATACGGCTCCTGGCGGCAATAACGCGTTTCTAATTCAACTAACATCTCATAGCAGTCACGCTGTTGATGCTTCTCACGCAGATAATCATGAAATACGCGTACGCCGGTCTTACCGGTAATCTGCCAGCCAATATCTTCCAGCCACTGATAAACCTGCTCGGGTTTACGTGGATAGTCTGGCGAAAGCGTACGCTTTTTGCGTTTTGGCATCCCCACCTGCACATAGTCAAAGTTCCCTGCCACCATGTTATGCATCAACAGGCCGTTAGCATTGTAGAACATTAACGACAGTGCTCCGCCGGGGCGCAAAACTGACCAAAGCGTCTCTAACACGCCGACCGGTTCCGCCACCCACTCCAGCACAGCATGAAACAATATCAGATCAGCGGAGGTTTCCAAATGCGAAGCGACATCCTGAACGGCGCATTGTATAAAATGCATGTTTCCGCTCACACCTTTTGCTTCTGCCGCCTGCTGCGCACGCGCGATCATCTCGCCGGACAGATCGCACAATGTAACCTGATGCCCACGCTCCGCCATTTTGATGGCCGTTTGCCCCTCTCCGCCGCCAGCATCCAGGATGTGCAGTTTTCGCTCGCCGAATTCCGCCAGCAACTGATCAAGATCCTGCCACAGAATCGCCTGTCGCAGCTGTCCTTTAGTGGTTCCGTAGATGTTACGGGAAAACTTTTCAGCAATGTCATCAAAATTGCGGTCCCGCATCGGACTCTCCACAAGCTGGCTCAGGTGTGCTTTTAAAAAGAAGCTATTTTGTCATAGTCGCGGCGATATTTAACCTGTCTGGTGTAATATCCCTGCTGATCCCCTGCTGTATGGTCAAAAAAGGAACCAAAAAGGATGCTTTTTACTCTGAAGAAAGTGACTGGCGGTCTGTTGCTGCCGCTTCCCTTTATGCTGCTCATCATGGGCGTGGGGCTGGCGCTGGTATGGTTTAGCCGCTTTCAGAAAACCGGGAAGGCGTTTATCAGCCTGGGATGGCTGGCAATATTTCTGTTAAGCCTGCAACCTGTTGCTGACCGTTTACTCAAACCGATTGAAAACAGTTACCCCACCTGGCAGGGAACGCAAAAAGTAGACTATATCGTGGTGCTGGGCGGCGGCTACACCTGGAACCCCCAGTGGGCGCCCAGTTCAAATCTGATCAATAACAGCCTCCCACGTCTGAACGAAGGCGTACGCCTCTGGCTGGCCAATCCGGGATCGAAACTGATCTTTACGGGCGCGGCGGCAAAAACCAATCGCGTGAGTACGGCAGAAGCGGGCGCAAGAGTGGCACAATCGCTGGGTGTGCCACGCAGCGACATCATTACGCTGGATCAGCCAAAAGATACCGAAGAAGAGGCGGAAGCGGTGAAACAGGCCATCGGCGATGCCCCTTTCCTGCTGGTCACTTCCGCCTCCCACTTACCGCGCGCCATGATCTTCTTCCAGCATGTTGGGTTACATCCGCTGCCTGCACCCGCCAATCAACTGGCGATAGATTCACCGTTAAATCCGTGGGAGCGAGCAATTCCCTCCCCGGTATGGTTGATGCATAGCGATCGCGCCGGTTATGAAACGCTGGGGCGCATCTGGCAGTGGCTGAAAGGCGCGTCAGGCGAGCCAGGGCAGCAGTGATTTTGTTGCGAGGTCAAAGTTGGAGCGGCTAAAACGCCCGGTATTGACCAGCTGCGCGACTTCGTCCCATAACACATAAAGCCAGCGCCGCCAGATGAACGATTCCGCCACTGGCGCGTGTTGCAGATAATGCCAGAGCAGCCCTTCCGCCAGCGCATTGTCCATCAGCCGGAACAGTTCATACTCTCGTGGCGCCCACAGCATAACGCCAGGCCCCACCATCGCCAGAAGCTGATCGCTGCGGGCATCTTTCAGCATACTGCGCAGGCTAAAATTGCCGTGGATGAGCACGCAATTATCATTAAATCCTTCAAACAGCGCAGGCAGGCACTCCCGGGTACGAAACAGAATGCGTTTATCCTGCATGGTTAACCCGGTGTTGTTGAACTGGTTTAACGTCGTCCATAGCACTTCAACACGCTGGCGATACCAGGACGGCCAGATATTTTCCTGCGTATGATCCACCGCGCCCACGCAACCCCGGCTGTCCTGTCGATGCCAGGCTAACAACCCTTCTACAATCTGATCCTTCAACTGCTCCCAGCGCTCAGGCGTGCGGGCGGGCGCTTCCACAGAGACGCCACGCAGACGCTCCAGCAGCAGGACATCAGGCCCGGGGTGTTCCTCATGCGTCATCACGCCATAGACAACCGGCATGCGTACCGTGCCGCTACGCGCCAGCATGGTCGTTTTCCATGCCAGTTGCTGCGCCACGCCAGGGGTCGTAAAACTTCTCGCCATTAGCGGCATCGGGTTTCCCTGACTGTCGTACAGCGACCACAAGGCCGTATCCGCCTTTTCACTCACGCACTCTATACGGCTGAGTTTTTCGCCCAGCAGATGACTCAGTTCGGCTCGCAGCTGTTCCATTTCAGATTGCCCTCATAAACGCCACTGCTTTTATAATGAGCGCCGTATGGACAGATGTCACCCGGATGAGATCAATTGATGAAAAGAAAAATGAAGGGAAAATCGTAACGATACGACACTCCTCCCATTTGTGAGAGGAGTGCGATAGCGGATATCAGCGCATTTCGGCGCGAACGCGCTCAAGATCTTCGGCTGTATCAACGCCCGTTCCCGGGACTTCTTTGGCGACGGCAACATGGATTTTTTCGCCATACCACAGCACACGAAGCTGCTCCAGCATCTCAATATGCTCAAGCGGGCTGGGCTGCCAGTTCACGTAGCGGCGAATAAACCCGGCGCGATAGCCGTAAATTCCCAGATGGCGCAGGAACGTGTCGCCCACGGTCTCAAGGCTTTTCGCAAAACGATCGCGATCCCAGGGGATCGTCGCACGCGAGAAATAAAGCGCATAGCCTTCAGCGTCCAGCACAACTTTCACTGCATTAGGATTAAAGGCTTCTTCAGCACCGTGAATCGGCGCCGCCAGCGTCGCCATACCAACCTGGCGCTGCGCCAGGTTTTCCGCCACCTGACGAATAATCACCGCCGGGATCATCGGTTCATCGCCCTGCACGTTCACAATAACGGTATCGTCGCTAAAACCGCATTTTTCAACGACTTCCGCCAGACGCTCCGTCCCGGACTGATGGTCAGCGCGCGTCATGCAGACTTCCCCACCCGCCGCTTCTACCGCGCGAGCGACATCTTCATGATCCGTCGCGACAATAATGCGTTCAGCGCCAGATTCGCGCGCGCGTTCCAGAACATGCACGATCATCGGTTTGCCGTTGATATCCAGTAAAGGCTTACCGGGCAGACGCGTGGACGAAAAACGAGCGGGAATAATGACCACAAAACTCATGATTTACTCTCATCAGCAGTAATGGAACGCGCTTCCGTTTCCAGCAATACCGGAATGCCATCGCGCAATGGGAAAGCCAGGTTATCCAGTTTGCAAATCAGTTCTTGTTTTTCCTGGTTATACCAGAGTTTGCCGTTGCATACCGGGCAGGCAATGATTTCAAGTAGACGATGATCCATAGTTCCTCCAGATGGACCGGATTGTGAATCCATCAATATTAACATAATCGTTTATGAGACCGCGTCTATTTCCCAGCCATGACGATTTTCTGCAAACAAGCCGGATGGGCAGTTCCCTAGCGTGACGCGGCTGGCCTGTTGCCAGCGAGCAAACGCATTAATCGCCTGTAACAACCCTTTTTGCAGCGTCGGGCCCGGTTTAACCCCCTCCTGCAACCAGAGCGAGATGACTTCCAGCACGCCCGTTTTGCGATGCATTTTGGCATCCATACGCCCAACCAACTGCCCCCGATGCAGCAGCGGCAAAACAAAATAGCCGTACTGGCGTTTAGGCGCCGGGGTATAGCACTCCAGGCGGTAGCTAAAATCGAACAACTGCTCTGCCCGTTTCCGGTCCCAGACGACGGGATCAAAAGGGGATAAAACCGCGCTATGCGTAGCGGTGAGCTTATTGTTCAGCGCCTGCTCCAGTAGCGGCAACAGATCGGCGTGTAGCCACATTGCCCCCAGCCTGTCGGCCTGAACGGGAACCAGTTGCCCCTGTTCAACGCGGATATCACGCCACGTTTTCACTTCAGGTCGCCGCAGGCGATAGTAATCCGCCAGCCACTGCTCGCGAAAAATCCCCAGACTGCGCGCGCTATTATCCAGCATGGCGATTTCTGCTTCTGCCTGCGACAGTAAATCGCGTTTATCGTCCCAGTGCGGCATCACGCGTTGCGTCAGGTCATACACGCGCTGAAAGTTGCGCCGTTCTACAACCATGACTTTCCCGGCAGTGAACAATCCTTCAAGATGGCGCTTATGCGGCTTCCATTCCCACCATCCACTGGCGCCTTTGCGCGGATGCGCAAAATCCGCTGAGCGCACAGGGCCGTTATGGTGAATATGCTGGATCAACTGCGCGATCTCATCGGCATGTTCCTGCATCCACGATGCTTTGTACTTCCAGCCCATCTTCTCAGGCGCCAGCATACGGTGACGAATTAGCGTAAAGTCGCTACGCGGTAAGAAACAGGCCTCATGCGCCCAGTATTCCATGAGTTCGCCACGCGACAACGAGTCGTCCAGCCACTGTTGCGGGTAGTGGCCCAGACGGCTAAACAGCACCAGATAGGGGCTGCGCGCCACAACGTTGATCGTATCGATTTGCAATAAAGACATGCGCGAAATCGTTGCGAGAATATCCGCAGGCAATGCCTGACGGCGGGGCTTTTTCAGCAAACCTTGCGCAGCAAGATGGAGATGACGAACATCCGTAAGAGAGAGATGCGGCAACGACATGTATAACTCCGGGAATCGTTCGCTGCCGCCACATCAATTTGTGCTAGCGAGCCAGCGAGATGAGTTGTTCAAGCAGTGCGTCAGGTTGTTCACCCGACAAACGCGCGTCTACAGGTAAATACCACCAGTTGTCCTCGGCAAATCCCCGGCATTTAACGGCATCTTTTTCCGTCATGACCAGCGTTTGCCCGTCGGTTACTAACGCCTTCACATCGTTAAAGGCGAGAGACTGATGATCGGCCAACGGAACGCATTTCTGTAGCGACGCCCCACACGCTTCGAGCGTAGCAAAGAAACGTGGAGGATGGCCAATCCCCGCCATCGCGACAATGTTGCTTAACTCCGCGACATGACGGCGCTCACCGGTGCATAAATTGACCGCCAGCCCTGGCGCCAGCTGCATCGGAATTTCTCCTGGTCTGGCAACGCCGCCGTTGACGATCACCGCATCTACCGATTTAAGCCGGCTGGCGCGCTCACGCATCGGCCCTGCGGGCAACCACCAGCCATTGCCAAACCGACGCACGCCGTCGATGACAACGATTTCAATATCTCGCGCCAGACGATAATGCTGTAGCCCGTCATCCGTCACGATAATTTGTACATCGTGACGCGCGAGAATCGCTTTTACTGCGTCTGAGCGAACCGGCGAGACAGCAACAGGTGCGCCGGTTCGTTGATAGATCAGTACCGGCTCATCGCCCGCTTCCGCAGAGGACGTTTGTGGAGTAAGCAACAGCGGATAAGACGCCGCTTTACCGCCATACCCCCGCGAAACAACCCCAACGCGAATGCCGCGCTGTTGCAGTTGCTCGACCAGCCAGATAACGACCGGCGTTTTTCCGTTGCCCCCCGCCGTAAGGTTCCCGACGACAACGACCGGCACCGGCGCACGCCAGGCGCGTTTAATTCCCAGCCGGTAGCACAAGCGAATCCCCCCACTCACCAGGCCATACAGCCAGGAGAGTGGGAGCAAAAGACGCCACAGGGGCGATTCACCAGACCAGATGCGGGCGATCATTGGCCAAATTGCATTTTATGCAGTTGCGAATACACACCGCGCTGCTCCAGCAATTCGCGATGGGTTCCACGCTCAACAATAATCCCGTCTTCCACCACGACAATTTCATCAGCTTGTTCAATCGTTGAGAGGCGGTGCGCGATAACCAGCGAAGTACGGTTTTTCTGCAACTCATCCAGTGCGGACTGAATCGCGCGTTCGGATTCGGTGTCCAGCGCAGAGGTGGCTTCATCCAGAATCAGGATTGGGCTGTCACGCAGCAACGCACGGGCAATCGCGATACGCTGACGCTGGCCACCAGAAAGCAGTACGCCGTTCTCGCCGATAACCGTATCCAGACCGTCATCCATCTTGCTGATAAAGTCCATGGCATACGCCATACGCGCCGCTTCTTCAATTTGCTCGCGGCTGTACTCTTCAGTACGCGCATAGGCGATGTTGTTCGCAACCGTATCGTTAAACAGGTGCACATTCTGCGAAACCAGCGCGACCTGATTACGCAATGAAGACAGGGTATATTCACGCAGATCGTGTCCATCCATCAGGATATTCCCTTCATTGATGTCGTAGAAGCGCGTGATCAGACTGGCAATGGTTGATTTACCTGAACCGGAACGCCCGACCAGTGCAACCGTCTTACCCGCCGGAATATGCAGATTGATATTGCGCAGCGCAGGCGTTTCACGCCCCGGATAGGTAAAGGTCACATTGCGGAATTCCAGATCGCCCGTCGAACGTTCAATTACGCGTTTGCCTTCGTCTTTCTCTTGCTCGCTATCCAGAATAGCAAACAGCGTCTGGCATGCCGCCATACCACGCTGGAACTGCGCATTGACGTTGGTCAGCGATTTCAGAGGACGCATCAGGGCAATCATTGATGAGAATACGACGGTAATCGTACCCGCAGTCAGGCTGTCCATTACGCTCGGGAAGCTAGCCGCATAGAGAACAAAGGCCAGCGCCAGAGACGCGATCAGCTGAATGATCGGATCAGAGATGGATGATGCAGACACCATTTTCATCCCTTGCAGACGCATTTTATTGCTGACTTTGTCAAAACGCTTCGTTTCAACTTCCTGACCGCCAAAGATAAGCACTTCTTTGTGGCCTTTCAGCATCTGCTCTGCACTGGTGGTCACCTGCCCCATCGTGTTTTGCATGTTTTTACTGATGCTACGGAAACGCTTCGATACCACGCGAATCGCAATAGACACAACAGGCGCCAAAATGACCAGAATGATCGACAGTTGCCAGCTGTTATAGAACATCATGATAAACAAAGCGATGATCGATGCACCTTCACGCACGACCGTAATCAACGCCCCGGAAGACGATGACGCAACCTGTTCTGAGTCATAGGTAATACGAGAAAGCAGTGTCCCCGTTGATTGTTTATCAAAGAATGCAACAGGCATCCCCATCATATGACCAAACAGACGACGGCGCATGGTCATCACCACTTTGCCCGATACCCATGAAATACAATAGCTGGAAATATAGCTGGTGATACCACGTAATATCATCAGGCCAATAACCACCAGCGGCATCCAAAGCAGCACCGATCGATCTGTTTTACCAAAACCATCGTCCAGCAATGGTTTGAGGAGCGATAACATAAAAGCATCGCTGGCCGCATTGAGGATCAACGCGACACCCGCCACGATCAGCCCAGTTTTGAAAGGCGCAATGGTAGGCCACAGTCGGCGGAACGTCTGCCACGTAGAGAGATCTTTATCGTTATGCATTCAAAAAACCAGCATTTGTTGAAATAGCCGCATATTCTACCCGTTATCCTCTGACACGCCAAACCACTGATGATACCAACGAGGTAAAATTTGCTCCCGTAAACCTCGTATGCGCCAGCCTTGCGGGGAAAAATCCACCGAAATTTGCCCCTGATGCGGGGTATCCAGCCACTGATAACCTTGTTGTTGATAGCGCTGTTGTACCTTCCAGGAAGGCAGATGCCAGGCGTTGTAGCGCGATGCCGACGCCAGCGCGGCCAGGCCCTCAACCCGTTGAATTAACGCTAATGACGACGATGTATTACTGCCATGATGCGGAACCTGAATGATTGTCGCCTGCAAATGCCGCCAATAACGACTTAGCATTTTTTGTTCAGCCGGAGATTCAATATCGCCCGTCAGCAAAATACTCTGCTTTCCGTCATCCACTTTAACCACGCAGGAATGGTTGTTGCCCTTTTCCCTGTTTCCTTTAATCGGCCAGTGTGCGCTGAAGGATAGCCCCTGCCACGTCCACTGCTCCGCACGAAAGCACGGCAGATGGCCCTTCCAGCCTAATGGACTTCGTATCCAGAGCGAAGGCCACGCCTTCTGTAATGATGACAGGCCACCCCGATGATCCAGATGTTCATGGCTCAGGATAATCCCCTCAGGTTCCAGATTGTGCCAGCGTAGCCAGGGAATGATGAGCTGCTGTGCGCTATCGCCATCCGGCCAGGCGCGTCCCGTATCATAAAGTATCGCTTTCCCGTTATGCGCAATAACCATCGCCAGCCCCTGTCCGACATCCAGCATATGAACCTGCCACGCCTCCGTGCGCGGCGTACGCCATAACGGCCAGCTCAACAGCAACACGCCAGACAAACAGATCACCGGGTAAGTTCGCCAGGCATTCAATCGCCACGCCATAAGCGTTAACCAGGGAGCCAAAGACAAGTATTGCCAGCGATAATCAATATTAATCCACCCTTCCGGCAGACTTTTCAGCGCCCGGAACAACACGTCCAGAGAGGCGTCAGCCAGCGCCCAGAGGCCTTCTTCAGCCATCAGCGGCCCGGTCAAATGGCCGATCATTCCCGCCAGTATCAGTGGTACAGAGATAAATGTAACCAAAGGAACAGCAAACAGATTCGCCAGCAAAGAGGTCACACTTACGCCATGAAAAAGCGCTATTTGCACAGGTAAGAGCAGAAGCGTAATGCCCAACTGTAAGTGAACGAGGTCCAACACGACTTTCCCTGCCCGAGGCAACGCCCAGGCTGGTACAGGAAACCACTGATACCAGAAAATAAGCGCAGCGACGGCAAAGGCCGAAAGCCACAGACTTTGCGACAGAACGGCAATCGGATCGGCAATCACTATTGCCGCCAGACAGCAGAACCAGACTTCCCAACCGCTCCATTGCCGACCGCTCAGCTTCAGTAATCCCCACGCTGCCAGCGCCACAACCGTACGCAACCCGGGGGGTTGTAACCCCGTGAGCCAGGCGTAAAACGTCGCGCACACAATCCCTCCCACTAACGGCGTTTGCCAGTGAATCCACCGGGCGGGAAGTAAAAATTGCGCGCCACGAATCAATCCTCCGGCCAGCAGTGCGGCAAAGGCGATATGCAACCCTGAAATGGCCATCAGGTGCGCCGTACCAGTATCGCGCATAATATTTTTGACCTCTTGCGATACTGATAAACGCTCGCCCATGCCTAATGCCAGGATAACCTGCTGCCAGGAGTAGTGCGCCAGCGTGGTATTGAGGGAAGCAAGATAACGCGCGCGTAAACTACATGACGATTCGATGACCGTCGCATGCAGAAACCGGCCGCTCAGAGGCTGATGTTGCGTGAGCGCATAACGCTGGCTATCAAATCCCCCCTCATTAAGCTGACCATGCACGGCACGGACTTTTAGTTTCATCGCCCAACGTTGACCTGCACACACCTCGCCGGGCAAATATTGTCCATAAAGAACAACGCCCACCGAGGGAAACAGGCGTTTCCCCTGTACATGGGTAATTTGCCCGTAATGTGTGGTGGCATGATCGGTCGCCGTAATTTGCACCACGGTTTCTTGTGTTGCGCCAGGCAAGGTATTACCCGGCCAGACAGCTTGCTTTGCAGCAAGTATTCCCCAGAGAAAAAACAGCAGGGTCAAGCTGGCGTACTGCGTATATTTATATGGAACAAAGGACAGCGCGCAGGCAAAACAAAATATGCCAATGAGACACAACGAACCGGGAAGTACAGGTAAGAGTATTAGCGGAAGAATTCCGCATAATGCACACACGCTGACCGTTGTTATTTTCATAGACGCCTCCCTGTTACAGGAAGTGTGCAGATTTAGCTAACGTTTGTCTGGCGACAATTTGTGGTTATTCGGCGTAAATTCCGTGGTTTTCGCGTTGGGAATGCAAGATGCACATAAAAATGCGAGAGGCTTTCCAGTTACGCCTACGAGAAAGCATCTGTAGATCTGATGAGTGTAGCGCCATCAGGCGCTGCTTTGTGCCAGATGGCGACGCAAAGCGTCTTATCCGGCCTACGGAGTCACGGGAGCATACCTGTAGGCCTGATAAGCGTAGCGCCATCAGGCGCTGCTTTATGCCGGATGGCGACGCAAAGCGTCTTATCCGGCCTACGGAGTCACAGGTACATATCTGTAGGCCTGATAAGCGTAGCGCCATCAGGCGTAGGTTTATGCCAGATGGTGGCGTTAAAGTCTCTTTTCCTGTCGGAATACAGAAATGAAAAAAGCACCTTTCAGGTGCTTTTTTCTGGATCAAGTTTTTCGTTAAAACTTAACCGTAAATATTGGCGCGATCGCGCAGTTCTTTACCCGGCTTAAAGTGCGGAACATACTTTCCTTCCAGTTCTACTTTATCGCCAGTCTTCGGGTTACGTCCGGTACGAGGTGCGCGGTAGTGCAAAGAAAAGCTGCCGAAACCGCGGATTTCAATACGCTCGCCCTGCGCAAGAGTCGAGGCCATATGTTCCAGCATCTCTTTTACTGCATCTTCAACCGCTTTCGCGGGAATGTGAGATTGCTGGGTTGCAAGTCTTTCAATCAATTCTGACTTGGTCATGATTCCTCCGGTTCCTGTAAGCAAATTGGCTGCTGCTGTTATTGCATTGATTAAGGGCGGCCGCAGCCGCCCTTAGTGCTTGATTACAGGACGAATCTTGTAATCTGTCAAGTAAACTCATCAAACTTCGGGATAAAACACCCGAAGTTTCAGAGAATTACTCGCCTTTAGCTGCTTTGAAAGCTTCAGCCATTGCGTTGTTGGAGAAGTTTGCATCTTCCTGTTTGTTAACAGTTGCGATTGCATCTTTCTCGTCAGCTTCGTCTTTCGCACGAACAGACAGGCTGATTGCGCGGTTTTTACGATCAACGCCGGTGAATTTAGCTTCAACTTCGTCGCCAACGCTCAGAACCAGAGTCGCATCTTCAACGCGGTCACGGGATGCTTCAGAAGCACGCAGGTAACCTTCAACGCCGTCAGCCAGTTCTACGGTTGCGCCTTTAGCGTCAACAGCAGTAACTTTACCGGTTACGATAGCGCCTTTCTTGTTCAGAGCAACCCAGTTGTTGAACGGATCTTCTGCGAGCTGTTTAACGCCCAGGGAGATACGCTCACGCTCTGCGTCAACTTGCAGAACAACTGCTGCGATTTCGTCGCCTTTTTTGTATTCACGAACTGCTTCTTCGCCTGCAACGTTCCAGGAGATGTCAGACAGGTGAACCAGGCCGTCGATGCCGCCGTCCAGGCCGATGAAGATACCGAAGTCAGTGATAGACTTGATTTTACCTTCAACACGGTCGCCCTTGTTGTGGGTTTCCGCAAACTGCTGCCACGGGTTGGATTTGCACTGTTTCAGACCCAGGGAGATACGACGACGTTCTTCGTCGATATCCAGAACCATAACTTCCACTACATCGCCAACGTTAACAACTTTGGACGGGTGGATGTTTTTGTTGGTCCAATCCATTTCGGAAACGTGAACCAGGCCTTCAACGCCTTCTTCGATTTCAACGAAGCAGCCGTAGTCGGTCAGGTTGGTCACGCGACCAGTCAGTTTGGTACCTTCTGGATAACGCTTAGCGATAGCTACCCACGGATCTTCGCCCAGCTGTTTCAGGCCCAGAGATACACGAGTACGCTCGCGGTCGAACTTCAGCACTTTAACAGTGATTTCGTCGCCAACGTTTACGATTTCGCTCGGATGCTTAACGCGTTTCCATGCCATGTCGGTGATGTGCAGCAGGCCGTCAACGCCACCCAGATCAACGAATGCACCGTAGTCAGTGAGGTTCTTGACGATACCTTTAACTTCCATGCCTTCTTGCAGGTTTTCCAGCAGCTGATCGCGTTCTGCGCTGTTTTCGGATTCGATAACGGCACGACGGGAAACCACAACGTTGTTGCGCTTCTGATCCAGCTTGATGACTTTGAATTCAAGCTCTTTGCCTTCCAGGTGCAGCGTGTCGCGCACCGGACGAACGTCTACCAGGGAACCTGGCAGGAACGCACGAATACCGTTCAGCTCAACAGTGAAGCCGCCCTTAACTTTGCCGTTGATAACACCGGTAACAGTTTCAGCATCTTCGTAAGCTTTTTCCAGCGTGATCCAGGCTTCGTGACGTTTCGCTTTTTCACGGGACAGCAGGGTTTCGCCGAAGCCGTCTTCTACTGCATCCAGAGCAACGTCAACTTCGTCGCCAACCTGGATTTCCAGTTCGCCCTGGGCGTTTTTGAACTGCTCAGCCGGAATGGCGGATTCAGATTTCAGACCAGCGTCAACCAGTACGATATCTTTATCAATAGCAACAACAACGCCGCGAACGATGGAACCCGGGCGGGTTTCGATTTCTTTTAAGGACTCTTCAAAGAGTTGAGCAAAAGATTCAGTCATGTTTAATCTTCAGGTTTCATATTTAACGTCCACCTGGCTCCATGCCGGATGGGGTTGTTTCACATACCCACTGTCAATCCATTGCAGCGGGGGTACTACAAATTCGGTCGCACTTAAGCGAGTGCCAGTTTTTGGCGCGCGTATTGTAACGCTTTTTCAATCACTTGCTCAATGCTTAATCGGGTAGAATCCAGAACTAAAGCATCGGCAGCAGGAACCAGCGGCGCGACAGCGCGATTACGATCGCGGTCGTCACGTTCCTTTATCTCGGCCAAAAGGCGTTCAAAGTTAACACTAAAGCCCTTCTCCTGCAACTGTAGCATACGGCGGTGAGCACGTTCTTCAGAAGACGCATCCAGGAAAATTTTTACTGGCGCATCAGGGAATACCACCGTTCCCATGTCGCGGCCATCGGCAATCAACCCTGGCGCATCGCGAAACGCACGCTGGCGGCGCAAAAGCGCTTCGCGCACGCGCGGGAACGCAGCGACCTGAGATGCCGCGTTCGCGACTTCTTGCGTGCGGATTTCCCCGCTCACATCTTCCCCTTCCAGAATGACTTCCAGATTGCCATTGGTTGAGACAAAACGAACATCCAGATGAGACGCAAGCGGTACAAGAGCGTCTTCAGAGGTGACATCAACATGATGATGTAAGGCCGCCAGCGCCAGTACACGATAAATCGCGCCCGAGTCCAGCAGATGCCATTGCAATGCTTCCGCCATTGCCTTGCACAAGGTGCCTTTACCTGCACCGCTTGGGCCATCAATGGTAATTACCGGGGCAATTGCCGTCATCTTTTTCTCCTTAAACAGGCATACCGTTAACGTGAACGCCGCGCATTATACGCGCCAACGCTCACAATCGTTATCTTTGTATGCAAAAACCCATTTTGTCTGTCATCAGATGAGGAAGATTTGCGCAATTATAGCGGGCTGGCGAAGAGCCAGCCCAAAAGATGACAATGTTTTACTTTTATCAGGCAGGCGTACTAATACGCGCCAGTTGTTCGAAGTAATCCGGGAAGGTTTTAGCGGTACATTTCGGATCGAGAATCGTCACTGGCGTATCCGACAACGCGACCAGCGAGAAACACATCGCCATACGGTGATCGTTATAGGTGCCGATTTCGGCGAACTGCAACTGAGCCGGTGGCGTGATACGAATGAAATCATGCCCCTCTTCCACTTCAGCGCCGACTTTACGCAGTTCCGTCGCCATCGCAAACAGGCGGTCAGTCTCTTTCACACGCCAGTTATAGATATTACGCAGCGTGGTGGTGCCTTTAGCAAACAACGCCGCCGTGGCGATGGTCATCGCCGCATCCGGGATATGGTTCATGTCCATATCCACAGCGTTCAGTTCACCGCGCGTACAGGCAATGAAGTCATCGCCCCAGGTGATGGTGGCGCCCATCTTCTCCAGTACGTCGGCAAAGCGGATATCGCCCTGCATACTGTTGCGGCCAATCCCCGTCACTTTTACCGTTCCGCCTTTAATGGCGCCAGCGGCAAGGAAATAAGAAGCGGATGACGCGTCGCCTTCCACCAGATATTGACCCGGTGAACGATACTGCTGCACCCCTTTCACCACAAAACGCTGGTAATTCTGGTTCTCAACCTCAACGCCGAATGTTTTCATCAGGTTCAGCGTGATGTCGATATACGGTTTGGACACCAGATCGCCTTTAATTGCGATCGTCGTATCCTGCGGCGCAAGCGGCGCGGTCATCAGCAGCGCGGTGAGGAACTGACTGGAGACGCTGCCATCAACCTCAACGTGACCGCCGCTAAAACCGCCGCGCAGACGCAGAGGCGGATAGTTTTCCTGCTCCAGATAATCAATCTTCGCACCGCCCTGACGCAGCGCATCGACCAGATGACCGATCGGGCGCTCTTTCATGCGAGGCTCACCGGTCAGCACGATATCATTTGCCCCCAGGCACAGCGCGGCGGCAAGCGGACGCATCGCCGTTCCCGCATTGCCCAGGAACAGTTCCAGCGCGCCTTCGGCATGTAATACGCCGCCCTGCCCGGTAATTTCACAGCGGGTACGGTCGGCGGAAAGGGTATAACTGACCCCCAACGCACTCAGCGCGTTCAGCATATGGCGAACATCATCGCTGTCCAGCAGGTTTGTCAGAACAGTGGTGCCGCTTGCTAATGCCGCCAGTAACAAAGCGCGATTCGAAACACTCTTGGAGCCAGGCAGATTGATGGTGCCATCGACCCGCGCGATGGGTTGTAACGTCAGGGATTCCATGAAACTCAACTCTCAAAAACAGAAATAAAAACCCCACAGGCTGGCTGTGGGGATGAAAAAAGAAAACGAATTAGCCGTGGCGACGCTCGAAATCGACCATGAAATCCGTCAACGCCTTCACGCCTTCAAGCGGCATTGCGTTATAGATAGAGGCGCGCATTCCGCCCACCACGCGATGACCTTTCAGCGCATGCAGACCCGCAGCGAAAGATTCCTCCAGGAAGACTTTATCAAGCGCGCTGTCCGCTAGCTGGAAAGGCACGTTCATACGTGAACGATTCGATTTCGCCACATCGTTACGGTAGAAATCACTGTTATCAATCACGCCATACAGCAGTTCCGCTTTTTGCTGATTGATTTTGTTCATCGCCGCAACGCCGCCCTGCGCTTTCAGCCATTTGAACACCAGGCCAGAAAGATACCAGGCAAAGGTCGGCGGGGTATTGAACATCGAGTCGTTGTCGTTCAGCACGGTGTAATCAAGGATAGACGGGCAAGCGATGTTCGCTTTACCTAACAGATCTTCACGCACGATCACAATTGTCAGCCCCGCCGGGCCGATGTTTTTCTGCGCCCCGGCGTAGATCACGCCATAACGCGACACATCCAGCGGCGCGGAAAGAATTGTGGATGAGAAATCCGCAGCCACAACGACATCCGAACCAAAATTCGGCGTTTCATCAATTGCGATGCCGTCGATAGTCTCGTTCGGGCAATAATGAACGTAAGCGGCGTTATCAGAAAGCTGCCACTCGCTCATCGGTTTGACCGCACGCAGACCGTCAACCGTGACTTTGGCGTCAATCACGTTTGGCGAACAGTATTTTTTCGCTTCTTTGATGGCGCTGGCCGCCCAGTAACCGGCATCAACGTAATCCGCCGACGTTTTATCGCCCAGAATATTTAACGGAATTGCCGCAAACTGCCCACGGCCGCCGCCGTGGCAGAACAATACTTTGTAGTTGGAGGGGATGCTGAGGAGATCGCGAAAATCCTGTTCCGCTTCCTCTGCGACCTGGATAAATTCTTTGCCGCGGTGGCTAATTTCCATTACTGACGTACCAAGACCGTGCCAGTCACGCAGATCCTGTTGAGCCAGTTTAAGCACTTCCGCCGGTAGCATTGCCGGACCTGAACTAAAATTGAAGACCTGAGCCATTTCCCCTCACCACGTTGCGTTATTATCCCCTCAATACCCGGACGTCTGCGCAAGGCAGGACGACGGATATTGGGTATAAGTTATTCCTGTGGATATCGGTTTTATCATTCAGTGACACGCGCCGCAATGGGTAAAACTCATCAGGCCAAAAATGCGCGCTACGTCACACAACAGAATCTATCGGATTGACGACATAAAACCGATAGATTCGCTGTCAGGTAGCCCGTTTTACCCGGCTGGCCTTCGACCATTCTGGATTTGCGCCGCGCGGGCGTCATTGACGATCCCCGGCATTCACAGGAACGACGCTACTACGCACTTTTATTTACGCTGCCGGGGCGGCGGCGATAGCGCCGTCAACATAAAACCCGTATCATTGCGCGCTTTCCGTACGACAAAAGTGATTTTCATGACGCAAACATTTATCCCCGGCAAAGACGCCGCCCTGGAAGATTCCATCGCTCGCTTCCAGCAAAAACTGCTCGACCTCGGTTTTCATATTGAAGAGGCCTCCTGGCTGAATCCGGTGCCTAACGTCTGGTCTGTGCATATTCGCGACAAAGAGTGCGCGTTGTGCTTTACCAACGGCAAAGGCGCAACCAAAAAAGCCGCGCTGGCTTCCGCGCTGGGTGAATATTTTGAGCGTCTGTCCACCAACTATTTCTTCGCCGATTTCTGGCTGGGTGAAACCATCGCCAATGGCCCGTTCGTGCATTATCCGAATGAAAAATGGTTCCCGCTAACCGATGACGACGCCCTGCCGGAAGGGTTACTGGATGACCGTCTGCGCGCGTTCTACGACCCGGAAAACGAGCTGGCCGGAAGCATGCTTATCGATCTGCAATCCGGTAACGAAGATCGCGGTATCTGCGGCCTGCCGTTTACCCGCCAGTCTGATAATCACACCGTGTATATTCCGATGAACATTATCGGCAACCTGTACGTTTCCAACGGGATGTCGGCCGGTAACACCCGCAACGAAGCGCGCGTGCAGGGTTTGTCTGAAGTGTTCGAACGTCATGTTAAAAACCACATCATCGCCGAAAGCATTAGCCTGCCGGAAATTCCAGCCGATGTGCTGGCACGCTACCCGGCAGTGGTAGAGGCCATCGCTAAGCTGGAGGCGGAAGGTTTCCCAATCTTCGCTTATGACGGCTCGCTGGGCGGTCAGTATCCGGTTATCTGCGTCGTCCTGTTCAACCCGGCCAACGGCACCTGCTTCGCCTCCTTCGGCGCGCATCCTGATTTCGGCGTTGCGCTGGAGCGTACCGTCACCGAGCTGTTGCAGGGCCGTGGACTGAAAGATCTTGATGTCTTTACCCCGCCAACGTTCGACGACGAAGAAGTGGCTGAACATACTAACCTTGAGACGCACTTCATTGACTCCAGCGGTTTGATCTCCTGGGATCTGTTCAAGCAGGATGCCGACTATCCGTTTGCTGACTGGAGTTTCTCCGGCACCACGGAAGAAGAGTTCGCCACGCTGATGGCAATCTTCAATGCGGAAGATAAAGAGGTCTATATTGCCGACTATGAGCACCTCGGCGTTTATGCCTGCCGCATTATTGTACCGGGCATGTCTGATATTTATCCGGCAGAAGATCTGTGGCTCGCCAACAACAGCATGGGAAGCCATCTGCGCGAAACCCTCCTTGCCCTGCCGGGCAGCGCATGGGAGAAAGAGGCTTACCTCAATCTGATTGAACAATTAGATGAAGAAGGCTTTGATGACTTTACCCGCGTGCGCGAGTTACTTGGCCTGGCGACAGGCCCGGATAATGGCTGGTATACCCTGCGCATCGGTGAGCTTAAAGCCATGCTGGCGCTGGCTGGCGGCGATCTGGAGCAGGCGCTGATCTGGACAGAGTGGACGATGGAATTCAACGCCTCCATCTTTAGCGCTGAACGTGCGAACTACTACCGCTGTCTGCAAACGCTGCTGCTTCTGGCGCAGGAAGAAGACCGCGAACCGCTGCAATACCTGAATGCTTTCGTTCGGATGTATGGCGCCGAAGCTGTTGAAGCGGCCAGCGCGGCACTGAGCGGCGAAGCGGCATTTTATGGGCTGCAAGCGGTTGATAGCGATCTGCATGCTTTCGCATCACATCAGTCTCTGCTGAAAGCCTATGAGAAATTGCAGCGCGCCAAGGCCGCTCACTGGTCAAAATAGAAGCGAATAACCTACTGTAGGTAGGTTTAAACAATCGACTGAGCTATATTACGGGGCGCTTTATGCGCCCTGTTTTTTTATTTTTTTGGCAAACGAAAATAAATGTAATAACAAGGTTAAATATTGGTAGTTGATATTACAGATATTAATGTGCTGGTGTTACTTTATTTGCCAATTACTCCATTTTAATTAACTGCCACCGGGGAGGCTCAGCGAAAAATTCAACTCACTTTATAATTTTTAAAATTTATTTTTATTTGGATAATCAAATATTTACACCGCAATCGCGTAAAAACCACGCATCTTGCGGGCCTATAAGCCAGGCGAGATATGATCTATATCAAATTCTCATCTATAATGCTTTGTTAGTATCTCGTCGCCGACTTAATAAAGAGAGAGTTAGTGTGAAAGCTGACAACCCTTTTGATCTATTACTCCCTGCTGCAATGGCCAAAGTGGCCGAAGAGGCAGGTGTCTATAAAGCAACGAAACATCCGCTGAAGACTTTCTATCTGGCGATTACCGCGGGTGTGTTCATTTCCATTGCCTTTGTTTTCTATATCACCGCCACAACCGGTACAGGCACAATGCCTTTTGGTATGGCGAAACTGGTTGGAGGCATCTGCTTCTCGCTGGGGCTGATTCTCTGTGTTATCTGCGGCGCAGATCTTTTCACATCAACAGTGCTGATTGTTGTCGCGAAAGCGAGCGGCCGAATCACATGGGGCCAACTGGCAAAAAACTGGCTCAACGTTTATTTTGGTAACCTGATCGGTTGTCTGCTCTTTGTGTTGTTGATGTGGCTTTCCGGCGAGTATATGACCGCCAACGGCGGATGGGGGCTTAACGTCCTGCAAACCGCCGACCACAAGATGCATCATACTTTTATTGAAGCTGTCTGCCTGGGTATCCTGGCTAACCTGATGGTTTGCCTGGCCGTGTGGATGAGCTACTCGGGTCGTAGCCTGATGGACAAAGCGTTTATCATGGTATTGCCCGTCGCCATGTTTGTTGCCAGCGGTTTTGAGCACAGCATCGCAAACATGTTTATGATTCCGATGGGGATTGTAATCCGTGACTTCGCCACACCGGAATTCTGGGCCGCAGTGGGCTCCAGTCCGGAAAGTTTTTCTCACCTGACCGTGATGAATTTCATCACCGATAACCTGATTCCGGTCACAATCGGTAACATTATCGGCGGCGGTTTATTGGTCGGGTTGACATACTGGGTCATTTACCTGCGTGGCGACGATCATCATTGCTGATGAGCGTTATACGCAGTAAATAAAAAATCCACTTAAGAAGGTAGGTGTTACATGTCCGAGCTTAATGAAAAGTTAGCCACAGCCTGGGAAGGTTTTACCAAAGGTGACTGGCAGAATGAAGTAAACGTCCGTGACTTCATTCAGAAAAACTACACTCCGTACGAGGGTGATGAGTCCTTCCTGGCTGGCGCGACGAATGCGACCACTGCACTGTGGGACAGCGTAATGGAAGGCGTTAAACAGGAAAACCGCACTCACGCGCCTGTTGACTTTGACACCTCCGTTGCTTCTACCATCACTTCTCACGACGCTGGCTACATCAATAAAGCGCTTGAGAAAATCGTTGGTCTGCAAACTGAAGCTCCGCTGAAACGTGCGATCATCCCGTTCGGTGGTATCAAAATGGTTGAAGGTTCCTGCAAAGCGTACAATCGCGAGCTGGACCCAATGCTGAAAAAAATCTTCACCGAATACCGCAAAACCCACAACCAGGGCGTATTCGATGTTTATACCAAAGACATTCTGAACTGCCGTAAATCCGGTGTTCTGACTGGTCTGCCGGATGCGTATGGCCGTGGCCGTATCATCGGTGACTACCGTCGCGTTGCGCTGTACGGTATCGACTTCCTGCTGAAAGACAAATACGCCCAGTTCGTCTCTTTGCAGTCTGACCTGGAAAACGGCGTAAACCTGGAAGCGACTATCCGTCTGCGTGAAGAAATTGCTGAACAGCACCGCGCGCTGGGTCAGATCAAAGAGATGGCGGCTAAATATGGCTGCGATATCTCTGGTCCGGCTACCAACGCTCAGGAAGCTATCCAGTGGACCTACTTCGGCTACCTGGCCGCTGTTAAGTCTCAGAACGGCGCAGCAATGTCCTTCGGTCGCGTATCCACCTTCCTGGATGCGTACATCGAACGTGATATCAAAGCAGGCAAAATCACCGAACAAGACGCACAGGAAATGATTGACCACCTGGTCATGAAACTGCGTATGGTTCGCTTCCTGCGTACGCCGGAATACGATGAACTGTTCTCTGGCGACCCGATTTGGGCAACTGAATCTATCGGCGGTATGGGCGTTGACGGCCGTACTCTGGTCACCAAAAACAGCTTCCGCTTCCTGAACACCCTGTACACCATGGGTCCGTCTCCTGAGCCGAACATCACCGTTCTGTGGTCTGAAAAACTGCCGCTGAACTTCAAGAAATTCGCCGCTAAAGTGTCCATCGACACCTCTTCTCTGCAATACGAGAACGATGACCTGATGCGCCCAGACTTCAACAACGATGACTACGCTATCGCTTGCTGCGTAAGCCCGATGGTTGTTGGTAAACAAATGCAGTTCTTCGGTGCGCGTGCAAACCTGGCGAAAACCATGCTGTACGCAATCAACGGCGGCGTTGATGAAAAACTGAAAATGCAGGTTGGTCCTAAATCTGAACCGATCAAAGGCGACGTTCTGAACTTCGACGAAGTGATGGACCGCATGGATCACTTCATGGACTGGCTGGCTAAACAGTATGTCACCGCGCTGAACGTGATCCACTACATGCACGACAAGTACAGCTACGAAGCCTCTCTGATGGCGCTGCACGACCGTGACGTTATCCGCACCATGGCGTGTGGTATCGCAGGTCTGTCCGTTGCTGCTGACTCCCTGTCTGCAATCAAATATGCGAAAGTTAAACCGATTCGTGACGAAGACGGCCTGGCTGTAGACTTCGAAATCGAAGGCGAATACCCGCAGTTTGGTAACAACGACTCTCGCGTTGATGACATGGCGGTTGACCTGGTAGAACGTTTCATGAAGAAAATTCAGAAACTGACCACTTACCGTGGCGCTATCCCGACTCAGTCTGTTCTGACCATCACTTCTAACGTTGTGTATGGTAAGAAAACCGGTAACACCCCAGACGGTCGTCGTGCTGGCGCGCCGTTCGGACCAGGTGCTAACCCAATGCACGGCCGTGACCAGAAAGGTGCTGTTGCCTCTCTGACCTCCGTTGCAAAACTGCCGTTTGCTTACGCTAAAGATGGTATCTCTTACACCTTCTCTATCGTTCCGAACGCTCTGGGTAAAGACGACGAAGTACGTAAAACCAACCTGGCGGGTCTGATGGATGGTTACTTCCACCACGAAGCGTCCATCGAAGGTGGTCAGCACCTGAACGTGAACGTGATGAACCGTGAAATGCTGCTGGACGCGATGGAACACCCGGAAAAATATCCGCAGCTGACCATCCGTGTATCAGGTTACGCAGTACGTTTTAACTCCCTGACTAAAGAACAACAGCAGGACGTTATTACTCGTACCTTCACTCAGACCATGTAATTGGGTTTTGACTGAAATCGTACTGTAAAAAGCGTACAATAAAGGCTCCACGTAAGTGGGGCCTTTTTAACAACTAAGTCTCTTTCGCCAGCTATCTATACTCAATGGATGACTGCCAAAACAGACTCGACACAGTTAATAACTGTGCACTAACACGGCCCCGGATGGGCCACATCTGGAGAAACACCGCAATGTCAGTTATTGGTCGCATTCACTCCTTTGAATCCTGTGGCACCGTTGACGGCCCGGGCATCCGCTTTATTACGTTCTTCCAGGGCTGTCTGATGCGCTGCCTGTATTGCCATAACCGCGACACCTGGGATACGCATGGCGGCAAAGAAGTTACCGTTGAAGATCTGATGAAAGAGGTCGTCACCTACCGCCACTTTATGAACGCATCCGGCGGCGGCGTAACGGCTTCCGGCGGCGAAGCGATCTTACAGGCTGAGTTTGTTCGCGACTGGTTCCGCGCCTGTAAGAAAGAAAGCATCCATACCTGTCTTGATACCAACGGCTTTGTTCGCCGCTACGATCCGGTCATCGATGAACTGCTGGAAGTCACCGACCTGGTGATGCTTGACCTGAAGCAGATGAATGACGAGATTCATCAGAATCTGGTTGGCGTATCCAACCATCGCACGCTGGAGTTCGCCAAATACATCTCCGCAAAGGGCATTAAGACCTGGATTCGCTACGTTGTGGTGCCGGGCTGGTCTGACGATGACGACTCAGCACACCGTCTGGGCGAATTCACCCGCGATATGGGCAACGTTGAAAAAATCGAACTGCTGCCCTATCACGAGTTAGGCAAACACAAATGGGTCGCAATGGGCGAAGAATACAAGCTTGATGGCGTTAAACCGCCGAAGAAAGAAACCATGGAGCGCGTAAAAGGTATTCTTGAGCAGTACGGTCATAAAGTGATGTACTGAGTTATTTTATCGGTATCGCCGGATGGCGACGCGAAAGCGTCTTATCCGGCCTACAGACTTCATACCTGATCATATAAATTAAACGTGCGCCACAGGGGTCGGTGTATGTCCTGCGTTGCGCAGCAGCATGAGCAAATAAACAAACGAGACGCTGGCAATCATAATAAACAACAGATTATCAGAGTAATTCTGCATCAGCATCGCGGTAAATGACGGCCCCAGCAGGCTGCCTACGGTATAGCTGAGCAGCAACGCCTGGTTCATCGCCACAAGCTGATGACGTTCTACCTTTTCACAAGCCCAGGCCATCGCGACGGGATAGAGCGTAAAACCTGCCGCCCCCAGAATGAATAAGGCGGGCGCCATCGCAGCCTGAGTCAGCATGGCAATACTGCCGAGGATCACCACAAAGACCTGTACACGCAGCACCAGAAGACGACCAAACTTATCGGCCAGACGACCAATCGGCCATTGGCCTAAAATACCGGCGCTCACCAGCACGGCCATCCAGAAACCGATGCTCGCATTGCTAATCCCCTGATGATTAAGGTACAGCGGCATCAGGCCATACAGCGATCCCAGTACAATCCCGGAAATAATGCACCCGTTTACACCTAACCGCGCCTGACGCAGTCTCAGCATTGACGTAATCGGCGTCGTATCGTGTTCTTCCGACTGCTGGTTCAGGATACGGGTAAAGAGCAGCGGCAGAATGCCCGCCAGAATCATGCCGGTTACCCACGGCAGAACGCTCATTAATTCTGTCGAAACTTTACTGACCAGCAGTTGCCCCAAAAACGTTCCCACGTAATAGACCATCATGTACGCAGCCAGCAACCGCCCACGATTACGGGATGTTCCGCTGCACATCAAAGCGCTTTCCACCACGACCCAAATCATGGCGCAGCCCACGCCGGCAACAAAGCGCCAGGCCAGCCAGCTCCAGAAACCAATCATCATGCCCAGCCCTACGCAACCCGCCGCAAAAATGAGCGAGGCAATATAGTAACTGCGGTTAAAGCCCAGGCGCTTGATTAAATACCCGGTAAGCAACGTCCCAACCAGATTCCCGGTAAAGTAGGACGAACTGACCATACCGACCTGCCAGGTTGCCAGGCTTTCCTGGGCAAGCCACAAGGGGACGAGCGTGTTTAATACTGCGATCGCCAGAGTCAACAAAAGCAGGCCGCACAGCAAAAGCATGACGGGCCGGGTATAGATGGACATGGATAAAAACCGTGAGGAAGTTCAAATTTCATGCGCATCATGCCACCAACAAAAACATTGTCAATCTACCCGAATCGCGGCATCACGCGCTTTCCCGCCCTTCGATTTGAAATACTGATTCATGGCATGAAAGAGCAGCGTCCGATAAACATCATGTTATTGTTTTAATTGACCTAAAACAAAACTGCCGCGTTTCGTTCAGTCGAAAAATTTCATGGTTCCTGCAACATCATTTTTCCGGTCTATGCTTTTGGGGAAGACAACACACCGGAATGGCTTTTGATGTAACGCTAACTCTCATCAGGAGAAGATAATGACTAAGCCTTACGTTCGTCTCGATAAAAATGATGCTGCGGTTCTTTTAGTTGATCACCAGGCGGGGCTGCTGTCTCTTGTACGAGACATCGATCCTGACAAATTCAAAAATAACGTTCTCGCACTTGGCGATTTAGCCAAATACTTCAACCTCCCCACCATCCTTACCACCAGTTTCGAAACGGGACCAAACGGGCCGTTGGTGCCGGAATTGAAAGCACAGTTCCCCGATGCCCCCTACATTGCACGCCCCGGAAACATCAACGCGTGGGACAATGAAGATTTCGTGAAAGCCGTTAAGGCGACAGGTAAGAAGCAGCTCATCATTGCGGGGGTTGTCACGGAAGTGTGCGTGGCCTTCCCCGCCCTCTCTGCGATTGAAGAAGGGTTCGATGTGTTTGTCGTGACCGATGCATCAGGCACCTTTAATGAAATTACCCGTCACTCCGCCTGGGATCGCATGTCGCAGGCTGGCGCGCAATTAATGACATGGTTTGGCGTGGCGTGTGAGTTACACCGCGACTGGCGTAATGATATCGAAGGTCTGGCGACGCTGTTCTCTAATCACATTCCTGATTATCGCAATCTGATGACCAGCTACGACACGTTAACTAAGCAGAAGTAAAAGACCAGGGACATATTGTCTGATGGCGCTTCGCTTATCAGGCCTACACGATCCGTAGGCCTGATAAGGCGCGAGCCGCCATCCGGCATATTATGGATTAACTCGCCACCGCCATTCCCACGGTCATATGGAGCCCGTAGAATACGCCGCGACCAATCAGTTCCCCCACCAGCAGCAGGATAAACGCCACCGACAGCAGCGGAACCGCAGGTTGATAACCTTTCAACTGCGGCACAATCCAGCAGCACAGTGCCACGACCAGCACCACAATACGCCAGGCCATCAGCGAACCATAATCCGGTACGAGCGCAGAAGCCTGCTGGATGGAGCTATGAATCGTCGCCAGCTCCGCTCCCTGCATCACTGACATAATGGCGCTGACCACCAGTGCGAGAACCGAAATTACGGGCAGCAGACGCATCGCCCAGCCATCGACGCCCGCAATACGCAGCAGCAGATAACCCAGCAGCGGCCCCCCCATAAACAGCGTCAGGAAGAAGCCCAGCGGCGTCCAGATGCTGTACCAGGTCGGTACGGTATCAATGCTGTTATACACGCGCACCATCATCCAGACAAAGATAACGCCCAGCACGATCGTCACAACCAGCCAGAGATTACGCAGCGCCGGAGAGAGCTTTTTCAGCACCGCCAGTAACCAGCCGATCCCGCCGACGGCAAAAAAGAGCGAGCCGCTGGCAATTTCATTACTCAATGCCGACGAGCCCACGCGGTTCAGCGAATTGAAGGCGCGCATTGGCGACCCCAGATGCAGCATAGACGCGATGAAGCCAATTCCCATTAGCACCCACAGAGCAAACATGCCGGTCAGCACTCGCTGTTGAGATTCGGTACGCAACTCGCCTTTCATCAGCGCCAGAGCCAGAACGATAAAACCGCCGACCACGCACTGACCAAAAACCGTGAAGATCATCAGCGGCCATTCATGCCATCCACTTCCCATCTTACACCTCCTTCGGATTTGCCAGATAACCCGTGGTATCCCCGGTCGGGCGGCTGTTGGCGTTGGGTTTAATCACAATGTTCGGTCTGGTGAAGTGCGCGCCCGGCAGCGGCGCAACGGCCGCCAGCGTGCCATGTTTCTTCCGCAGCTCTTCTATCGGGCCAAAGTCCAGCGCGCGCAGCGGGCAGGACTCGACGCAGATCGGCTTTTTGCCGTCGGCAACGCGGTCATGACAGCCGTCGCATTTGGTCATGTGGCCTTTGGCGGCGTTGTACTGCGGCGCACCGTACGGGCAGGCCATATGGCAGTAGCGACAGCCGATGCAGACATCCTCATCCACCACCACAAAACCGTCCTCGCGTTTGTGCATCGCGCCGCTCGGGCACACTTTCGTGCAGGCCGGGTCTTCGCAGTGGTTGCAGGAGATGGAAAGATAGTAGGCAAAGACATTCTGGTGCCAGACGCCGTTATCCTCCTGCCAGTCGCCGCCCGCATATTCATAGATGCGGCGGAAGCTGACGTCCGGGGTTAAATCTTTGTAGTCTTTGCAGGCCAGTTCGCAGGTTTTGCAACCGGTGCAACGACTGGAGTCAATAAAAAATCCATATTGGGTTGTCATCGGTTACTCCTTATACCTTCTCAACCTGAACGAG
>NZ_JAOWFU010000032.1:0-115734 GCF_030333525.1 Citrobacter sp. CK188 | reverse complement strand
GGTCTCGTAAGTTTGTTTGTCGATATAGGATTCCCAGCAGAAGACAATGTACTGAGGCGGTTTTTTGACTTTGTTGAAAACGACGCTACCGCCAAAGGCCACATCAGTCCATTTGTCCACGGATTCTGAGTCGCGGGACGTCGGGTCAAGCGTATTAAAGGTATACAGATAACCATCCGTGTCTATCACCCGGGCATGAAGCGTTTCCGCTGGTAGCTCATAGGGCGTGATAAAGGAAAAACTCCACTCGCCATAAGGCAGCGTCCAGTCACCACTGGCGGCCTGTTTTGACTGCAAAGGGTGAGGTTTCTGTGGGCTGCAGCCAGTGATTGACAGTAATAGTGTAAGTGTCAGTACGTAATGCCTTTTCATCGTTTTTTTCCGTCCCTGTTGTAAATCGTTCTTAGCCAGTCCTCGTCCGGCCGGTTCACAAAGCTGATGGTTTCGCAGGCTGAAGCGCCACCCTGTAATTCCCCGTTCTGTCTGAGATCTACGGCGTTCCAGTGGGCCGAGCAGTGGATATAGTTTTGGGCAATCAAATCCACGTCTTCAGGCGAAAAACCGTTGACGGCTGCATGCCGGCGAGCTGCTTTTCCCATCTCACGGGCATGTTCGCATAACGGTTTCAGTTCATCAGGCAGCGCATGTCCTCTGGTTTTGTCTACGTCAGCAAACAACGCCCCAGCTTCGACTGCGGCATCGACCATTACCCGTAGCGCAACCTTCGACCAGTCATAGCTGACCGTGCGATGGCGCAACGTCAGCGCGGCAAAGGTGCGTTTTTGCGGCTGGCTGTAGCGATCCGCTGGCGCTAAATCGTCCTCCCATACTTCCGGGGTAATAGCGTTGGTACGAATGACGGGCATGATGGCCGGCGAATGCTCCAGCACGCGCAGCTGCGCCATCGTCTGCCGGTAAACGTGAGATTGCGCGCTTGGTTGATTATGAGGCAGGGTTTCCACCAGCGGGCGGGTGAGAAAGAGGTCTTCCCACAGCTGCGGCAGATACCCGCCGCCGATATCGGAATGGGCGCCGGGAAGCGACAGCTCCGGCCAGACCGGGGCAACGCTGTTGAGGGCGAAGTTATAGCGGCACTCGTGTTGGGCGATAATGTGAAACACCTTTTGCGCCACGCCGGGGCGCAGGCGGATGTTGACGTTTCCGGTATCTGCGTTGTGCGGGTTAAGGCCGTTAGCCACCGTACCCACTGCCGCCACGGTGTCCATAATGCCGAGAAAGCGGGTTTTGCCCGATGATGCACCGCTATAGCTCACTTTGCCCATGCCTGCCGAAATTGCATTGGCAATAGCGGGATCTGCTGACTGGACGCGGTTGGCAAAGTGGCGGGCAGCGGCTGCACCGCGACTGAAACCGAAGATATCAAACAGCAGGGTATCGACAACATACTTACCGTTTAAACGAGATCGTGTTTTCTTTATTCCGGCTTCAAGTTGCGCCACCGCATCGTCAGTTTTGGCGATAATCCCGGTTTCTGCGGTGCCCAGCCCCAGGCCTATCGGGTTATCAGGCTCGCCAGCGCGTGTGCCAATGCCCTCAACATAGACAGCACCTTGCATATAGTTGCCGTCAGGTGGAAAGGTTTGTTTATATAACTCATTCAACCAATGAATGTTCGTATAATACCCCAGATAACTACCCGCCCCAATCCCGCTAATCCCCATCTTCTCCGATGCATTCTTGGAGAGAATGGTTGCCGCATCCGGGCTGTTGATATCAAAGTGCTGCGCCGTTAGCGCCTCAAGCATGTTCCGGGTATTCACCGCGTTATTACCCGTGCCATCAAAGAATACCCCCAGCACCAGCGTTACCTTACGCTCCGGCGGCTCTTTGAGAAGCGTGACCTTCTGCATCACCGGGAAAAGACGACCATAATTATCCGGCGTCAGCAGGTAATCGAATTCGGTACCGGCGATGAGATGACGACTCAGAATATAATCGTAATCCACCGATATATATTCATAGTGCATATCGTTCATTTTAGCTAACTGATTAACAGATCGTATTGTTGCACCGCGAAGTTCGATAAGATAAAACTTTTCCATGTGTCCGTGTTTATTAGTACGGTAAATATCAAACGTCAGTTTTAGACGTTCATTATTATTAATGGCGTTATTGAGTAATGGAGAGCTTTTATCCAGGAGTTTGCAAAATTGCAGAACGTGGTGATGGATACGTCCGTTAACGCCGTCCACTGCCTGCGTCAGGCTGAAAACAAAGATTTCATTTTCGTGTCCCAACTGATAGCGGTTACCAACAGAGGCCAGTGAACCACAACCTGCAGAAATCTTTCCCTGAATATCACCCTCCAGCGTTAAATAAATAATGTTACTCATTTGCTTTCCTGAGTGGGGTGTTTAATCAGGAATAAGCCTAATGATAAAACTGAGGTGTTAACCTGTTATTAATCAAATTAAACGGAAAAAGTGGCCATTATTTAAACGTAAAAGGAATAACTAACATGTTAAATTATAGTGGGTACGGAAAGAAGTATCTTATTATCAGCGTAGTCATATGCAAAAAATCCCCAGCAATGTATGCCGGGGATTTGTGTCTACAAATTAAAGTGTATGTTCAGTACGGGCGATGATATCGTCCTGCGCATCCGGCGACAGTGCGGTAAAGAAGGCGGAATAACCGGCCACCCTGACCACCAGATCGCGATACTGATCCGGGTGCTTCTTCGCGTCCAGCAGCGTTTCGCGCGACACGATGTTGTACTGAATATGCCAGCCTTTATGCACTTCGAAGAAAGTGCGCAGCAGTATCATCAGCTTCTGCTTGTCGGATTCGTTCTCCAGCGTCGCCGGGTTCAGCTTCTGGTTGAGCAACACGCCGCCGAGAATTGAGCCGGTAGGCAGTTTGCCGACGGAGCCAATAACCGCCGTTGGACCGAGATGGTCAGTACCGGAAGCCGGGCTTGCCCCTTCCGCCAGCGGGGTATGCGCTTTACGGCCATCCGGCGTCGCCATCGTTGCCGCGCCAAACGGTACGTTTGCAGAGATGGACGAGGTTCCGGCGTAATAGTTGCCGCCGGTCGGGCCGCGACCGTAACGCGGGTTGTGATACTGCTTCAGCTCGTCGATATAGGTCTGATAAGCGCGGGCCAGCAGGGTATCGACGGTGTCATCGTCGTTACCGTATTTTGGCGCGCCGTTGATCAGCCGCTGGCGTAACTGTTCATGAGTGAGGCCTTCAAAGTCATCGGCCAGTGCGGCGGCAAGCTGCTGTTGGCCGATAGCCCCCTGTTCAAAGACCAGTTTTTTCACCGCCGCCAGGCTGTTGCCGAGGTTAGCGATACCGACCTGCAAACCGGAAACCCAGTCATATTTCGCGCCGCCTTGCTTGATGCTCTTCGCGCGTTCGATGCAATCATCCACCAGCGCCGAGCAGAGAATGTCATGGACGTTCTCTTCCAGCATGGTGTCAACCACGTACTCGATTTCGATCGACTTGCGCGTGTAGTAGCGAATCTGCGTATCCCAGGCGTCCATCACTTCATCGAAGCTGGTGAAGTTACCGGCGGAGAGCGCCTTTTCCTGCGGCAGGAAGACTTTACCGCTGGTGGCGTCGCGACCGCCTTCCAGCGCTGCCAGCATCACGCGGGCAAAGTTAATGAAGCTCATGCCGGTGCAGCGGTAGCCCCATTTGCCGCCCACGGCGGTTTCGATACAGCCGATGGCCGCGTAGTCGTAAGCGTCTTGTGGGTCGATACCGAGTTTAATAAATTCCGGGATAACGATTTCGTCGTTGTTGAACGCGGGCATCCCAAAGCCGCAGCGAATAACCTGCACGCAGGCATCGAGGAAGTCGTTGCTCATTCCGGCGTGATAGCGCACGCTGAGGTTCGGCTGGGTGGAACGCAGGCGGCCGCAGGACTCCAGAATAGCGTAAGAGAGCGGATTGACCGCATCCACCGGCTGACCGTTGACCAGACTCTGACCGCCAATGGTGACGTTCTGATACAGCGGGCTGCCCGCAGAGGCTTTGGAGTGAGAGCCGGAGCGGATCTTGTTCACTTCCAGCAGCTTCAGCCAGCAGCTGTGCAGCAGTTCAATCGCGTGTTCGCGATCCAGCGTCTGGTTTTGCTCTACATCACGACGGTAATACGGCCAGAGATACTGGTCCATACGTCCAAACGAGACGGAGTGGCCGTTAGACTCGATTTGCAAAATCAGCTGGATGAAATAGCACAGTTGCAGCGCCTGCCAGAACGTCTGCGGCGGCTGATGGGCGATGAGATCGCAGTTCTCCGCCATCGCCAGCAGTTCGTCACGGCGGCTTTCACGGCTTTCTGTCGCCGCCATCTGACGCGCCAGGTCGGCAAAACGTTTGATGTGCAGGCTGACCGCCTCCAGCGCGATATCAATCGCTTTCAGGAACTGCTCGCCGTGCAGGTCTTCCAGTTCGGTCAGGTTAATGCGCGAACGGCGTTCCGCCACCTTGTCACGCAGACCATCAAGACCTTTTTCCAGCAGCAGCGGGAAGTTTACCGCCAGGTGCGCGTCGCCGGAGGTCATGTTGCCCTCGGCTTTAATGATGCCGGTTTCCAGCAGACCTTTTTGCTCATCGGTAAACATGCCGTAGCAGCGGTCCTGTACCGTCTGACCACGCCACCACGGACACACGGCGTGTAAAACGCGTTTGTTCTCTTCGCTGACCGCAAAACCGGCGCCAGGGCGATCGGCCAGATCGTCGATCTCTTTTTCAATCCACGAGACGGTGTATTCCGGGAAGATCGGCGCGGCGCGCACTTCGCTTGCCTGGTTGCCGATAATCAGTTCGTCATGTTTGATCCAGATAGTGCGTTCTGCCAAATGGTGCGCCAGCGCCAGCGCGCGACGAACCGGAATCGGCTTATCCAGATGTTGCTGATACATCTCGGTGTAGTGCTGCGCGCGCTCCGTACATACGGGCGGCTTCACAATGTGCACCAGCGCGGTTTTATGCGCTTTGATGCGGTCGCTGAGCGTATCCAGTTTCAGTGTGGTCATGGGATTATCCTCGTAAAGTCGCGGTTAAACCTTTGCTGCTGGCGTACTGCTGCGCAAAATCAAGCAACGCGGGCGCATCAAGTGGTTTGTCCGGGGCATAGTAGGGCTGACTGAGTAAGTGGTATTTATTGATGCCCAGCGTGTGATAGGGCAGAAAATGGATCTCACCGACGTGCAGTTCGTCGGCGGCAAAATCGGTAATGGCTTTGATCGCCTCTTCATCGGCGTTAAAACCCTGAATGAGCGGCACGCGGATGATCATTTTTTTACCGGCGGCAGCGAGCTTTTTCAGGTTTTCCAGTACGCGAGAAGCGCTGCCATCGGTCCACTGCTTAAACGGCGCCTCGGCAACGTGTTTTAAATCGGCGAGGAACAGATCGACATTCGGCAGGGAAGGTTCGATATATTTCCACGGTACGTGCAGACAGGTTTCGACCGCGGTATGGATACCCGCATCATGGCTGGCTTTGAACAACGCGGCGGCCAGTTCCGGCTGCATAAAGGGCTCGCCGCCGGAGAGCGTTATACCGCCGCCGCTGCGATCGTAAAACGGCTTGTCGCGCAGTACGGTGTCCATGATCTCTTCCACGCGCTTTGTTTCGCCGCAGACGGTTAACGCCTGAGTAGGGCAGCAGTGGGTGAGGGCGTCCATATGCGCATCGGTCAGTTTTTCGCGATGAATAAGCAGGCCGTTCAGCGCGCGTTCGATCACCTCTGGCGCGGCTTGTGCGCACAGCGTGCACCCGTCAAGGCACAGGCGCGCATCGTATAAGAGATCTCTGGCGCGTGCGCGGCTTTCCGGGTTCTGGCACCAGCGGCAGCCCAGCGAGCAGCCTTTCAGGAAGACAACGGTGCGAATGCCGGGGCCATCATGGGTAGAATAGCGCTGAATATTGAAAATCATAAACGGCCTCTCTTTCTTTCGTATAAAGATTAAATAACTTTCGAATGAAAGTTATGTTGACGCAGGTCAACTCTCAGAGAGGTTTTGTCGTGATAGTCTTAAACTATGCAAAATCTCACAGTTTGAGGAATGGTTATGGAACTCTATCTGGATACGTCTGACGTTGAGGCCGTGAAATCGCTGGCGCGTATATTCCCGCTGGCAGGGGTGACGACGAATCCCAGTATCGTGGCGGCAGGTAAAAAACCGTTGGAGGTGTTACTCCCGGAATTGCACGACGCGATGGGCGGACAGGGGCGTTTATTCGCTCAGGTGATGGCGAGCACGGCGCAAGGAATGGTCAGCGATGCGCGTAAGCTGCGGGCGATTATTCCTGATATCGTGGTAAAAGTGCCGGTTACAGCCGAAGGACTGGCAGCGATTAAGTTGTTGAAATCGGAAGGTATTCCGACGCTGGGGACGGCGGTTTACGGCGCGGCGCAGGGGTTGTTATCCGCGCTGGCGGGTGCCGACTACGTTGCGCCTTACGTTAACCGTGTGGACGCACAGGGCGGGAACGGTATTCAGACGGTTAATGATTTGCAGCAGCTACTGAAAATGCACGCCCCGCACGCCAAAGTGCTGGCGGCCAGTTTTAAAACGCCGCGTCAGGCGCTGGACTGCCTGTTGGCCGGGTGTGAATCCATCACCCTGCCGCTGGATGTCGCGCAGCAGCTTATCAGTTACCCGGCTGTCGATGCCGCAGTAGCGAAGTTTGAGCACGACTGGCAGGGCGCGTTCGGACGAACGTCACTTTGAGCGACGCGTACGCCGCCATCCGGCAACATGCCCGGGGCGCTGCGCTTGCCGGGCCTACAAACCATCGTCAGGCCGGATAAGGCGTTAGCCGCCATCCGGCAACATGCCTGGGGCGCTGCGCTTGCCGGGCCTACAAACCATCGTAGGCCGGATAAGGCGTCAGCCGCCATCCGGCACCTGTGCTCCGCATACCTCGCAACCCGGATTGCGCATTAATTTCATTTCGCGGAACTGACAGGTCATCGCGTCGTACATCACAATTTTGCCGGATGCGGGTTGACCGTAATGCGCCAGCAATTTGATGGCTTCCATCGCCTGCAATGAACCGATCACCCCTATCAGCGGCGCCATGACGCCCGCTTCCACGCAGGTGAGGGCGTTCTCGCCAAACAGACGGCTCAGACAGCGGTAGCAGGGTTCGCCTTCCTGCCAGGTAAAGACGGTGATCTGTCCTTCCATACGGATGGCGGCGCCGGAAACCAGCGGCACTTTGGCGGCGAAACATCCGGCATTAAGCTGATTACGGATGGCAACATTGTCAGTACAGTCCAGCACCAGATCGTGCCCGGCGATAAGCGCATTCAGCGCCGGTTCGTCCAGCAGGGCGTTGATCGGTGTAAGGGTGATATAAGGGTTGATGCGCGCCAGCGCCTCGCGCGCCGAATCCACCTTCGGCTGCCCGACGGTGGCATCGCTGTGCAGCGTCTGGCGTTGCAGGTTCGACACTGAAACGGTGTCAAAGTCGAGCAGCGTGAGCTGCCCAACGCCCGCGCCCGCGAGGTACTGCGTTGCCGCACACCCGAGTCCGCCCAGGCCAACGACCAGCACCCGTGCATCCTTTAGTGCTTCCTGTCCTTCAAAATCGAACCCTCGCAGAATGATTTGCCGGTTGTAGCGCATCATCTCCTGGTCGCTGAGTTCCGCCATTACAGGCCTCCAAACAGCGCGTTAAACGGCTCGACTTCCACCCATTCGCCCGCGTCAACGTTGCCGCGATCGCGTTCCAGCACGATAAAACAGTTACCCATGCTAAAGGAGCTGAAAATATGCGAACCTTGGTGTCCCGTGGTGGTGACTTCCAGTTCGCCGTCGGCCGTGCGTTGCAGAATGCCGCGCTGAAAATCAAGACGACCCGGCGTTTTCTTCAGCCGTGAAGCGGTACGCACGCGCTGACGCGCTGGCAGACCGCTGGCGATATTGCCGCTAAGTTTCGCCAGCAACGGCTGCACGAGCTGATAGAACGTCAGCGCCGCAGAGACCGGGTTGCCCGGCAGACCGCAGAACCAGCTGTTGCTCAGTTTACCGAAGGCGAACGGTTTGCCCGGTTTAATCGCCAGTTTCCAGAACGCGATTTCCCCCAGCTCTTCGAGGATCGTTTTGGTGTAATCCGCCTCGCCCACTGAAACGCCGCCAGAGCTGATAACCACATCGGCCTGGCTGTCAGCTTCGATAAAGGCGGCGCGTAGCTGCTGCGGGTTATCGCGAATGATCCCGAGATTGATCACCTCGCAGCCTAACTGCTCAAGCATCAAGTGTACGGTTAAGCGGTTGGTATCATAAATTTGCCCGTCGCCCAGCGGCTGACCCGGCAATTGCAGTTCATCGCCGGTGGAGAACAGCGCCACGCGCACTTTGCGCACGACCTGCGCTTCGGCGATGCCCAGCGAAGCCAGTACCGGCAGTTCTGCGGTGGTCAGGCGAGTCCCCGCCGGGAAAACCACGGCGTCATGGGTGATGTCTTCCCCACGGCGGCGGATGTTTTGCCCGCTACGAACGTCAGCGGTAAAGCGGATGCCCTCGTCGGTTTGCTCCGTCTGTTCCTGCATGATCACCGCCTCACACCCCGCAGGCACCGGCGCGCCGGTCATAATGCGGATACAGGCGCCAGCAGGCCATTCCCCCTGGAACGGTTGCCCGGCAAAGGCTTTCCCCGCCACCGGCAGCGGTTTACCAGCGGTCAGATCCGCCAAACGCACCGCGTAACCGTCCATTGCGGCGTTATCGAATCCCGGAACGTCCAGCGGAGAGACCACATCGTTTGCCAGGATACGGCCAAAACAGTGAACCAGCGGCAGGGTTTCGAATGCCGTGAGTGGCGTAATGCGCGACAACATCTGGGTGAGCGCCGTTTCAAGCGGCATCAGTCCGGCGGTAAATTCCATGAAAACACTCCTGCGAGGCAAAATCGAATCCGTCTATTATGTCAGAAAATGCGGGCAGGCTGTATGCCACCTCAGACTTAGGGGCTGGCCCTTTACCTTTACATGCCGCCTGCATCTTTCTATATTCAAAAATCGAATCAATAACTCACAACAATTCTGATATTTATAGGGAAAGTTGTGTGCCACCGCTAACGGACGACAAATAATGGGCAAAGCAGTCATTGCTATTCACGGCGGCGCAGGCGCAATTACGCGCGCACAGATGAGCCAGGAGCAGGAACAGCGCTATATTCAGGCGCTGTCGGACATCGTCGAAACAGGACAGAAAATGCTGGAGGCGGGCGAAAGCGCGCTGGATGTGGTGACGGAAGCGGTGCGTTTGCTGGAAGAGTGCCCATTATTCAATGCCGGGATCGGCGCGGTTTACACGCGCGACGCCACCCACGAGCTGGATGCCTGCGTCATGGACGGCAATACGCTTAACGCAGGCGCTGTCGCTGGCGTTCGCCATTTACGCAACCCGGTGCTGGCCGCCAGGCTGGTGATGGAGCAAAGCCCGCATGTGCTGATGATGGGGGACGGGGCGGAAGCGTTTGCGGCTTCCCGGGGGATGGAGCGCGTTTCTGCCGATCTTTTCTCCACGCCTGAGCGCTATGCGCAACTGCTGGCGGCGCGTGACGCCGGAGAAATGGTGCTCGACCATAGCGGCGCGCCGTTGGATGAAACCACTAAAATGGGCACCGTGGGCGCGGTGGCGCGGGATCGGTTTGGTAATCTGGCGGCGGCCACGTCGACGGGCGGCATGACGAATAAACTGCCTGGTCGCGTAGGCGACAGCCCGCTGGTCGGGGCTGGGTGTTACGCCAACAATGCCAGCGCGGCGGTTTCCTGTACCGGAACGGGCGAGGTGTTCATCCGCGCATTGGCGGCCTACGATATCGCCGCGCTGATGGACTACGGCGGACTCAGCCTGGCGGAAGCCTGCGAGCGTGTGGTCATGGAGAAATTGCCTGCGCTGGGCGGCAGCGGTGGGCTGATTGCCGTCGATCACGAAGGCAACGTCGCCCTACCTTTTAACAGCGAAGGCATGTATCGCGCCTGGGGATATGCCGGAGATACGCCAACGACGGGGATCTACCGGGAGTGAGGAGCAACAGGTGCCACACAGTCACGAATTAGACGCCAGCGACGTACTGGCGGTCAAAAATTTGAACATTGCGTTCGAGCAGGAGCAGCAACGCGTCAGCGCGGTGCGCAATGTATCGTTTCGGCTTCAGCGAGGCGAAACGCTGGCGATTGTCGGTGAATCGGGATCGGGGAAATCCGTTACGGCGTTATCGTTGATGCGCCTGATCGAGCAGGCGGGCGGCGACGTTCACTGCGATCAGATGCTGCTTCGGCGGCGTAATCGCCAGGTCATTGAACTGGGAGAGCAAAGCGATGCGCAGATGCAGCGCGTGCGCGGCGCGGATATCGCCATGATCTTTCAGGAGCCGATGACCTCGCTTAACCCGGTATTTACCGTGGGTGAGCAGATTGCCGAGTCCATTCGTCTGCATCAGGGGGCGAGTCGCGAAGAGGCAATGGCGGAAGCGAAACGGATGCTTGACCAGGTGCGTATTCCTGAGTCGCAGGCCATCTTATCGCGTTACCCGCATCAGCTTTCTGGCGGGATGCGCCAGCGGGTGATGATCGCGATGGCGTTGTCGTGCCGCCCGGCGGTGCTGATTGCCGATGAACCGACCACCGCGCTGGACGTCACGATTCAGGCGCAGATCCTGCAACTGATCAAAGTGCTGCAACAGGATATGTCGATGGGGGTGATTTTTATCACCCATGATATGGGCGTGGTGGCCGATATTGCCGATCGCGTCCTGGTGATGTATCAGGGCGAAGCGGTGGAGACCGGCAGCGTTGAGCAAATTTTCCACGCGCCGCAGCACCCTTATACCAAAGCGCTGCTGGCCGCCGTGCCGCAGTTAGGCGAGATGAGCGGACACGATCTGCCGCGCCGCTTTCCGCTGATTTCACTGAACGATCCCGATCGTGTGGAACCGCAAACCGAGCAGGACACGGTGGTGGCAGGCGATCCGATCCTGCAAGTGCGCAACCTGGTGACGCGTTTTCCGCTGCGTAGCGGCATTCTTAACCGCGTGACCCGTGAAGTGCATGCGGTGGAAAACGTCAGCTTTGATCTCTGGCCTGGCGAAACGCTCTCGCTGGTGGGGGAATCCGGCTGTGGTAAATCGACCACCGGGCGGGCGTTGCTGCGGCTGGTGGAGTCGCAGGCTGGCGAAATTACCTTCAACGGGCGGCGGATCGACACGCTTCCTGCCGGTAAGTTACAGCCGCTACGGCGAGATATTCAGTTTATTTTTCAGGACCCTTACGCTTCGCTCGACCCGCGCCAGACGGTGGGTTACTCCATAATGGAACCATTGCGGGTGCATGGTTTGCTGGAAGGCGAGGCGGCCGCGTCGCGGGTGGCGTGGTTGCTTGAGCGCGTAGGATTGCGCCCGGAACATGCGTGGCGTTATCCGCATGAGTTTTCTGGCGGCCAGCGTCAGCGTATCTGCATCGCCCGCGCGCTGGCGCTGAATCCAAAAGTGATTATCGCCGATGAGTCAGTCTCCGCGCTGGATGTCTCGATTCGCGGGCAGATCATTAATCTGTTGCTCGATTTGCAGCGGGAAATGGGCATCGCGTATCTGTTTATTTCACACGATATGGCGGTGGTGGAGCGCATCAGTCATCGCGTGGCGGTGATGTATCTGGGGCAGATTGTGGAAATCGGCCCCCGCCGGGCGGTGTTTGAAAATCCGCAGCATCCCTATACCCGTAAATTAATGGCGGCAGTACCGGTGGCCGATCCTTCCCGGCACAGGCCGCAGCGTGTGCTGCTGTCGGACGATATCCCCAGCAACATCCGTAAACGTGGGGAGGAGATCGCGCCCGCTCCATTGCAGTTAGTCGGGCCGGGGCATTATGTCGCGCGCCCGCAGGCAGAAAATGCGTTATCGCGTTTATAACATCTCATAAAACAGGCAGGGTTCAGGAGAATAATATGACAACATTTGTAACCCGTAATTGGCTGGTTGCGCTGAGCGTCGCTTCTGCACTGGCGGCATCTCCGGCGTTTGCTGCTAAAGATGTGGTGGTAGCGGTAGGCTCTAATTTCACCACGCTCGATCCGTACGATGCGAACGACACCTTATCGCAGGCGGTGGCGAAGTCGTTTTATCAGGGGCTGTTTGGTCTTGATAAAGACATGAAGCTAAAAAATGTGCTGGCTGAAAGCTACACCGTTTCCGACGATGGCCTGATCTACACCCTGAAGCTGCGCGAGGGGGTAAAATTCCAGGACGGCACCGACTTTAACGCAGCGGCGGTGAAGGCCAACCTCGATCGCGCGAGCGATCCAGAAAACCATCTCAAACGCTACAACCTGTATAAAAACATCGATAAAACCGAAGCGGTCGATCCGACGACGGTAAAAATTACGCTGAAACAACCGTTCTCGGCGTTTATCAATATTCTGGCGCACCCGGCGACGGCGATGATCTCTCCGGCCGCGTTGGAAAAATACGGTAAGGACATTGGCTTCCATCCGGTCGGCACCGGGCCGTATCAGCTGGATACCTGGAACCAGACTGATTTCGTGAAAGTGAAGAAATTTGCGGATTACTGGCAGAAAGGCTTACCTAAACTGGATACGATCACCTGGCGTCCGGTAACGGACAACAACACCCGCGCGGCAATGCTGCAAACCGGGGAAGCGCAATTTGCATTCCCGATCCCTTACGAGCAGGCGACAATTCTGGAGAAAAACAAAAATCTACAGTTGGTTGCCAGCCCGTCGATCATGCAGCGTTACATCAGCATGAATGTGACGCAAAAACCGTTCGATAATCCGAAGGTGCGGGAAGCGCTGAACTACGCCATCAACCGTCAGGCGCTGGTCAAAGTGGCCTTTGCCGGTTATGCGACGCCTGCCACGGGCGTAGTGCCGCCAGCCATTGCGTATGCGCAGAGCTACGCGCCGTGGCCTTACGATCCGGCGAAAGCGCGCGAACTGCTGAAAGAGGCGGGCTATCCGAATGGGTTTAGCACCACGCTGTGGTCGTCTCATAACCACAGCACCGCGCAGAAAGTGCTGCAATTTACGCAACAGCAGCTGGCGCAGGTCGGTATTAAGGCGCAGGTAACGGCGATGGACGCCGGGCAGCGTGCGGCAGAAGTGGAAGGCAAGGGGCAGAAAGAGAGCGGTGTGAGGATGTTCTACACCGGCTGGTCGGCTTCCACGGGGGAGGCGGACTGGGCGTTGTCACCGCTGTTTGCCTCGCAAAACTGGCCGCCAACGCTGTTCAATACTGCGTTCTACAGCAACAAGCAGGTTGATGACGACTTAGCGGCAGCGCTGAAAACCAACGATCCGCAGGAGAAAGCGCGCCTGTATAAAGAGGCGCAGGACACCCTCTGGAAAGAGTCCCCCTGGATTCCGCTGGTGGTGGAAAAACTGGTCTCAGCCCACAGTAAAAATTTGACGGGTTTCTGGATCATGCCGGACACTGGCTTCAGTTTTGATGACGCGGATTTGCAGTAAGCAACGCGCGCCCGATGGTTTTATCCGGCTTGCAGACGCAGTTCGTTGCAGGTCGGATAAGGGATTTACGTCGCCATCCGGCAAAAGGTTTGTAAAGGGAGCCTGATGCTTAATTATGTGCTTAAGCGCCTGCTGGGGTTGATTCCGACCCTGTTTATTGTGGCGGTGCTGGTGTTTTTATTTGTTCATCTGTTGCCTGGCGATCCGGCGCGGCTGATTGCCGGGCCGGAGGCTGACGCGCAGGTGATTGAACTGGTGCGCCAGCAGCTTGGTCTCGATCGGCCGTTGCATATCCAGTTCTGGCATTACATGACTAACGTGTTGCAGGGAGATTTCGGCACGTCGATGGTGTCTCGTCGTCCGGTATCGGCAGAGATTGCCAGCCGCTTTATGCCGACGCTGTGGTTGACCATCACCAGTATGGTATGGGCGGTACTGTTCGGGATGACCGCCGGGATTATCGCCGCCGTCTGGCGTAATCGCTGGCCGGACAGACTCAGCATGACGCTGGCGGTAACCGGGATTTCGTTCCCGGCGTTCGCACTGGGGATGCTGCTGATGCAGATATTCTCCGTTGAGCTGGGGTGGTTGCCGACCGTGGGCGCAGATAGCTGGCAGCACTATATTCTTCCCTCCATCACGCTTGGCGCCGCCGTTGCGGCCGTGATGGCGCGCTTTACCCGAGCGTCGTTTGTGGATGTCCTCAGTGAAGACTATATGCGCACCGCGCGCGCGAAAGGGGTCAGCGAAACCTGGGTGGTGCTGAAACACGGTCTGCGTAACGCCATGATCCCGGTTGTGACCATGATGGGGTTGCAGTTTGGCTTTCTGCTCGGCGGTTCGATTGTCGTCGAGAAGGTCTTTAACTGGCCCGGACTGGGGCGATTGCTGGTTGATTCAGTGGAAATGCGCGACTACCCGGTGATTCAGGCTGAAGTGCTGCTGTTTTCCCTGGAGTTTATTCTTATCAATTTAGTGGTGGATGTGCTCTATGCCGCCATTAACCCGGCTATCAGGTACAAGTAAGGATGCGATTATTTAACTGGCGCCGTCAGGCGGTTTTAGATGCCATGCCGCTGGTCAAACCCGACCGGGTGCGTACGCCGTGGCATGAATTCTGGCGGCGTTTTCGCCGTCAGCATGTGGCGATGATCGCAGGGATATTTGTGCTGTTGCTGATCCTGGTGGCGATATTCGCCCGCTGGCTAACGCCTTTCGATGCGGAAAATTACTTTGATTACGATCGCCTGAATGACGGTCCTTCGGCGGCGCACTGGTTTGGCGTGGACTCGCTGGGGCGGGATATTTTCAGCCGCGTCCTGGTCGGGGCGCAAATTTCGCTGGCGGCCGGTGTTTTCGCCGTCTTTATCGGCGCGGCGCTTGGCACGGTGCTTGGGCTAGTTGCGGGCTATTACGAAGGCTGGTGGGACCGGCTGATTATGCGTATTTGCGATGTGCTGTTCGCGTTTCCGGGCATTCTGTTAGCGATTGCGGTCGTGGCGGTGCTCGGTAGCGGTATTGCGAATGTGATTATCGCCGTCGCTATCTTTTCTATCCCCGCGTTTGCCCGTCTGGTGCGCGGAAACACATTAGTGCTGAAACAGCAGACGTTTATTGAGTCGGCGCGCAGTATTGGCGCCAGTGACGCGACGATTTTGTTCAACCATATTTTGCCCGGCACGGTCTCGTCGATCGTGGTCTTTTTCACTATGCGCATCGGGACGTCGATTATTTCTGCGGCAAGCCTGTCGTTTCTGGGGTTAGGCGCGCAGCCGCCAACGCCGGAGTGGGGGGCGATGCTCAATGAAGCGCGGGCGGATATGGTCATCGCGCCGCATGTGGCGATTTTTCCGGCGGTGGCGATTTTCCTGACGGTGCTGGCGTTTAACCTGCTGGGCGACGGGCTACGCGACGCGCTGGACCCGAAGATTAAGGGGTGAATGTAGAACCGTAGGCCTGATAAGCATGTAGGCCTGATAAGACGCCTCAGCGTCGCCATCAGGCATTGCGCCCGATGGCGGCATAAATGCCTTATCCGGCCTACGGGTTTTACGATAATTTGGGCGAATTAAACGCGGCTGCCCCACAGGTCATATTCGTCGGCGTTATCAACTTTCACGCGGATAACGTCGCCGGGTTTAACGTTGGTTTCACCGTTGAGGTAGACCGCGCCGTCGATTTCCGGTGCGTCAGCCATGCTGCGGCCAATCGCGCCTTCTTTGTCAACCTCGTCGATAATGACCAGGATTTCGCGCCCCACTTTCTCTTGCAGACGTTCTGCGGAGATCTGCTGTTGCAGCTGCATAAAGCGGTTCCAGCGCTCTTCTTTCACCTCTTCCGGCACCTGATCCGGCAGCGCGTTCGCGCCAGCGCCTTCGACCGGGCTGTACTTGAAGCAGCCGACGCGATCCAGGCGCGCCTCTTTGAGGAAGTCGAGCAGCATCTGGAAATCGTCTTCCGTCTCGCCAGGGAAACCGACGATAAAGGTCGAACGCAGGGTCAGTTCCGGGCAAATCTCACGCCACTGTTTGATGCGCGCCAGTTGGCGATCGACAGCGCCCGGACGCTTCATCAGTTTGAGAATGCGCGGGCTGGCATGTTGCAGAGGGATATCCAGATACGGCAGGATTTTGCCCTCCGCCATCAGCGGGATCACGTCATCAACGTGCGGATAAGGGTAGACGTAGTGCAGGCGCGTCCAGATGCCCAGTTTTGACAACTGCTCGCAAAGGTCGACCATGCTCGTTTTTACCGGCTCGCCGTTGTGGAAACCGGTGCGGTGCTTCACATCCACGCCGTAAGCGGAGGTATCCTGGGAAATGACGAGGATCTCTTTCACGCCCGCATCGACCAGACGTTTGGCCTCGCTTAACACTTCGCCAATCGGACGGCTGACCAGATCGCCGCGCATGGACGGAATAATGCAGAAGGTGCAGCGATGGTTGCAGCCTTCAGAAATCTTCAGGTAGGCGTAGTGACGCGGGGTCAGCTTAACGCCCTGTTCCGGCACCAGGCTCAGGAACGGGTTGTGCTTCGGTTTTGGTACGTAATGGTGAACGTGTTCCAGAACCTGCTCATAGCTATGCGGCCCGGTGATTTCCAGCACTTTAGGGTGCACTTCACGGATCTGATCGACTTTCGCGCCCAGGCAGCCGGTGACGATCACCTTGCCATTTTCAGTCAGCGCTTCACCAATCGCTTCCAGAGACTCCTGTACGGCGCTGTCGATAAAGCCACAGGTATTGACGATCACCATGTCGGCGTCGTCGTAGCTCGGTACGACGTCATAGCCTTCGGTACGCAGTTCAGTCAGGATTCGCTCCGAATCAACCAGGTTTTTCGGGCAGCCCAGGGAAACGAAGCCGATTTTCGGCTGGCGGGTTACATTGCTCATAGCTTAAAAATTGTTCAGTTATTGGAATGGTCAGGGCAGGGATTCTACAGAGATCCGGGCAAAAAATGTATCGCTATCTCATCGCCTGTGCGGGTAAGCGCGCCACGGGGTTTATAGCAAATATGTAAAGTATGTTAATACCGAGTGAATTATTGATCTCAGGCAGCACTTTGTTCAAAAAATGACCATACTATTAAGTTGCAGTATGGTTGGAAAGAGGAGGAACAAGGTATGGTCGTTGACAGACTAAGAACCGAGCTACTTAACAAGCTGATAAACGCCCGAATCGATCTCGCCGCTTATTTGCAGTTAAGAAAGGCGAAAGGCTATATGTCAGTCAGCGAAAGTGATCATCTGCGTGACAACTTTTTTGAACTGAATCGTGGGCTTCACGATAAATCACTGCTGCAAGGTCTGCATCTGGATCAGGAAGAATGGAATGCTTTACATCGTGCTGAAGGCGCACTGGCAGCTGCCGCAGTATGTCTCATGAGCGGACACCATGACTGTCCGACGTTTATCGCCGTCAACGCAGAGAAACTTGAAAACTGTCTGACAACATTGACGCTGAGTATCCAGAGCCTGAAAGCGCAATCACCGCTTGAACAGGTCTAAGTCAGGGGGAGGCGACTCCCCCTTTTCGTTAAGTTTTTGTAAAAATCAATCCGCGCTGTCCCTTGCTGACTACGCTTTAACGCAGGGTCATACAGGAGGCGGTATGCGTCGGACACTTTTCTCTGTTGCCTTATTGGCACTGTTTTCTCCCTTCGTGAATGCAGAAACCCCGGCGGTGAAGGTGGAGGTTTTGCAGACCAAACTTGATCATCCTTGGGCGCTGGCTTTTCTGCCGGATAACCGCGGTATGTTGATAACTCTCAGAGGCGGCCAGCTTCGTCACTGGCAGGCGGGTAAAGGGCTTTCCGATCCGATAACGGGTGTGCCGAAGGTCTGGGCGAACGGGCAGGGGGGATTACTGGACGTGGCGCTCGCTCCTGATTTTGAGCAGTCTCGCCGCGTCTGGCTCAGTTTTTCTGAGGCCGATCGCGAGGGGAAAGCCGGAACGGCGGTAGGCTTCGGGCGACTCAGCGATGACCTGAAGCATCTGGAGGAATTCCAGACCGTTTTTCGTCAGATGCCGAAACTCTCAACCGGTAATCATTTCGGCGGACGACTGGTTTTTGATGGCAAAGGCCATCTGTTTATCGGGCTTGGCGAAAATAATCAGCGCCCTACCGCACAGGATCTGGACAAGTTGCAGGGAAAAGTGGTGCGCCTGACCGACCAGGGGAGCGTGCCGCCGGATAATCCCTTTGTGAATCAGACCGGCGCGCGCCCTGAGATCTGGTCGTACGGCATACGTAACCCGCAGGGTATGGCGATAAACCCGTGGAGCGATGCGTTGTGGTTGAATGAGCATGGCCCGCGCGGCGGCGATGAAATCAATATCCCCGAAAAAGGTAAAAATTATGGCTGGCCGCTGGCAACCTGGGGCATCAACTACAGCGGCTTTAAAATCCCGGAAGCGAAAGGTGAAATTGTCGAGGGAACGGAGCAGCCGATCTTCTACTGGAAAAAATCGCCAGCGGTCAGCGGCATGGCGTTTTATAACAGCGACACGTTCCCTCAATGGAAGCAGAAACTGTTTATCGGCGCGCTGAAAGAGCAGGATGTGATTGTCCTGAGCGTTAACGGCGATAAGGTGACGGAGGACGGACGGATTCTGGGCGACAGAGGGAAACGTATTCGCGATGTGCGCGCAGGACCCGACGGTTATTTATATGTCTTAACCGACGAGTCCGACGGAGAACTGCTGAAAGTCAGCCCACGCGCTTAGCTGACCGGGATCATCACCGTTTTACGAAATGCCGGACGTTCGGTAAGTTGCTGATACCAGCGCTCAAGGTGAGGGCGCGGCGTCCAGCTCAGGCCAACGTTAAACAGGTTGTAGACGAAGGGGGCGATCGCGATATCCGCCGTGCCGAACTCCGCGCCGGAGAACCAGGTCTGGCTGGCCAGCGCCTCATCAAGAATGCCAAACAGGCCGTCGCAGACGTTGGCGCCGGCGTCGATCGCCGCCTGGTCGCGCTGCTCCGGCGGGGTGCGGACTAAACCCATCAGGATCACACGATGCGCCGGGCTTAACGTCTGGTTTGCCCAGTCCATCCACTTTTCCCCTTCTGCCCGTCGCGCCGGAGAGTCTACCCACAGACGCTTTTGCCCATACTGCGCCGCCAGATAGCGGACGATGGTATTGGACTCCCAGAGCAAAACGTCCGTTTCATCATCGCGCAGCAGCGGCACCAGGCCATTCGGGTTCATCGCCAGATAGTCAGCGTCATGATTCAGCCCGAACTGCCCGCCTGCCAGAATTTGCGTATAAGGCAGCTCCAGTTCGTCGAGCGTCCATCGCACTTTTTTGACGTTGGTTGAGTTATTCCGTCCCCACAGCGTAATCATAGTTACCCCTCAAATTGTTCTGCAATCGGTATCCGACTCGTCCCATGGTGGGATAAAGCTAACATTTACGCAACAGCTTGCAAAAAAATCCTCACGGAGGCAGCGCAGCGTGGCGTTATTGCATAAACTTTAAAAACTTTACCAACTTACGGTTTCTTTAAGTTCGTTAGTGCGTTATTACTCACCGCACTTATAACACGGTGGTATGGCGTGTTTTTTTGGAATGGATACTCGGGTGGCATTTATGACGCAATACTCTTCTTCCCTTCGTAGTCTTGCTGCGGGTTCAGCACTCTTATTCCTTTTTGCGCCGACGTTACAGGCGGCTGAGCAGACAACGGCGCCGCCGAGCGTTGATGCGCGCGCGTGGATTTTAATGGACTATTCCAGCGGCAAGGTGCTGGCGGAAGGCAACGCCGACGAGAAACTGGACCCCGCCAGCCTGACCAAAATTATGACCAGTTACGTCGTCGGGCAGGCGCTGAAGGCCGGAAAAATTCAGCTCACGGATATGGTGACGGTAGGAAAAGACGCCTGGGCCACGGGCAACCCGGCTCTGCGCGGTTCGTCGGTCATGTTCCTTAAACCCGGAGATCAGGTCTCGGTATCCGATCTCAACAAGGGTGTGATTATCCAGTCGGGTAACGACGCCTGTATTGCGCTTGCGGATTATGTTGCCGGAAGCCAGGAGTCGTTCATTGGTTTGATGAATGGTTACGCGAAAAAACTGGGGCTGACCAACACAACGTTCCAGACGGTTCACGGGCTGGATGCGCCGGGGCAGTTTAGTACCGCGCGTGATATGGCGCTGCTGGGCAAAGCGCTGATCCATGATGTGCCGGAAGAGTACGCCATTCACAAAGAAAAAGAGTTCACTTTCAACAAGATTCGCCAGCCGAACCGTAATCGCCTGCTGTGGAGTTCTAATTTGAACGTTGATGGCATGAAAACCGGGACAACGGCAGGCGCCGGATACAATCTGGTGGCCTCTGCGACTCAGGGAGATATGCGTTTGATCTCCGTCGTGCTGGGGACGAAAACCGATCGCATCCGTTTTAATGAGTCAGAGAAATTGTTGACCTGGGGCTTCCGCTTCTTTGAAACGGTGACACCCATTAAACCAGACGCGACTTTCGTGACTCAGCGCGTCTGGTTTGGGGATAAGAGCGAGGTGAATCTGGGCGCGGGAGAGGCGGGTTCCGTGACGATTCCGCGCGGACAGCTGAAAAACCTGAAGGCCAGCTTTACGCTGACTGAACCGCAGCTGACCGCGCCGTTGAAGAAAGGCCAGGTTGTCGGCACCATCGACTTCCAACTCAACGGAAAGTCCATTGAACAGCGTCCGCTGATGGTGATGGAAAACGTGGAAGAGGGCGGCTTCTTTGGGCGGATATGGGACTTCGTCCTGATGAAATTCCACCAGTGGTTTGGCGGCTGGTTCTCTTAATCGCGGTGACGGTGCCGGATGGCGCTAACGCTTATCCGGCCTACGATACGTGCATATTTGTAGGCCGGATAAGGCGCGGCAGCGCCGCCATTCGGCAAACCTTACATCAATACATCAACGTAATGCGCTGCGCTTTGGTATAATCGACAAACTCATCGTCGGGGCGGCAGTCGCTCACTACCGCATCAAAACGCGTTAATTCCCCCATCCGCGCGGGGCGCACCTTGCCGAATTTACTGTGATCCACCACCAGAACATGGTATTGCGCCATCGACATGGCCCAGTGTTTCACCGGCAGTTCTTCGAGGTTAAAACAGGTTGCCCCTTTGCTGATATGAACGCCTGCGGCGGAATAAAAGGCGATATCAGGGCAGATATTATTCAGGGTTTCCTGAAAATCGAGCGGTTTGAAAATGGCGTTGCTGGCGTGAAATTCCCCGCCGCACAGAATCGCCCGGCATAGCGGTTTTTCCTGGAGCGCCAGAAACGTATTCAGGGAATAACAGACGGCGGTGAAAGGCAATTCGTTATCAATGGCTTCAATGATCCACGGCGTGGTGGTGCCGCAGTCAAAAAAAATCGTCTGATGCGCCTGTACCAGACCGGCGGCCAGCTGCGCGGCGCGGCGCTTCTCTTCAACCAGGCGGGATTTTTGATCGCTCAATAAATAATGGCTGGCGCTGCGGGGTTCCAGAACAATATACCCGCCCAGTAACACGACGGGCGCGCTTTTATTATTCAGGTCGCGACGAATGGTCATCTCCGATACGCCCAGCAGAGTCGCGGCTTCTTTCAGGTGTAATTTATCGCTGCGTTTTAGCGCTTGCAGCAATTGACCAATACGCTCGTCGCGTCGTGTTTCCATAATTCCCCTGGACAGTTGAATAAGCACTCTGCACAGTACAGAGCGCTTAATACTACTCTTTTTTCACCAGGTTAGTCACGTACCCAGCCTTTACGAATGGGCAGCGCGAAGCAGACGCGGTAGCACGTTTGTAGGCCGTGGTAGAGAGCAACCCCATATTTTTGCCACAGCATTTGCGTGCTCAGGCAGCCGATCATCCCGACCAGCAAACCGCCGAGCATATCCAGCGGCCAGTGAACGCCGAGGTAAACGCGTGACCAGGCGACCGTCACGGCCAGTACCATGAGCAGTATGCCAGACCAGACGCGGTGCCAGAATAAAAACGCCAGCGCAAAGGTAAAGACAACGGTGCCGTGGTCGCTCGGGAAGGAGTCATCGGGCGCGTGATGCAGGAAGTTATAGCCGATACGATCGACAAAAGGGCGATCGTGCGGGAAAAGATGTCCCATTATCCAGGAGATCGTCAGGCTGATGAGCAGCGCGATACCCATTTTAATCACCAGCTGGCGTTGAGCGCAGACCCGATCGCGCGGCCCCCATAACCAAAGCACAACGGCCAGCAGCGGCACGATGTTAATCAAATCTCTGGCAATAAAAATGGCCAGAGCGATCATCCACTGTGCGGAGTCGGGGGTGGCATTGATTAAGTAAAACAGCGAGTTGTTAAGGTTTTCCAGCATAACATCCAGACTCAGTACAGTGATTAAACGAAACGACCCTACGTGCTCCGGGTAAGGGCGAGAATACAAAGTGCCGCAACGGGGGGAAAGCGGTATTGTCTTATTTACCTGTAAAATGAGGAAATTTAAGACAATGGCGCGAGCTTATTCGCCATGATAGCGCCAGCAACTTAAATTAACCTTAAAGCAAAAGGTCACGAAGGATGATTATGTAAAAATGTGCGCATTTTGTTTTTAAATCACATAATTCGCTATCTCAGGTAACGTACTTTCATTACACTTTGCGCGATTTTTTATTTGCGAAGAGATTGCATGCAAAACCTTTCACAAACAGGCGTCCGGCTCGGACGTCAGGCACTGCTTTTCCCTCTCTGTCTGGTGCTTTACGAATTTTCTACGTATATCGGCAACGATATGATCCAGCCGGGGATGCTGGCGGTGGTGGAACAGTATCAGGCCGGGATCGACTGGGTTCCGACCTCGATGACCGCCTACCTGGCGGGCGGGATGTTTTTGCAGTGGCTGTTAGGGCCGCTGTCGGATCGTATTGGACGCCGCCCGGTGATGTTAGCGGGCGTGATCTGGTTTATCGTCACCTGCCTTGCCACACTGCTGGCGCAAAACATTGAGCAGTTCACCCTGCTGCGTTTTTTGCAGGGGGTAAGCCTGTGCTTTATTGGCGCCGTGGGGTACGCCGCCATTCAGGAATCCTTTGAAGAAGCGGTGTGTATCAAAATTACGGCGCTAATGGCTAACGTTGCCCTGATTGCGCCGCTGCTGGGGCCGCTGGTGGGCGCCGCCTGGGTGCATGTTCTGCCGTGGGAAGGGATGTTTGTTCTGTTTGCCGTACTGGCGGCGATTGCTTTTGTCGGCTTACAGCGCGCGATGCCGGAGACCGCGACCCGCCTCGGCGAGAAGCTGTCGCTTAAAGAACTGGGGCGGGATTACAAGCTGGTGCTGAAAAACGTGCGGTTTGTTGCCGGCGCGCTGGCGCTGGGGTTCGTCAGCCTGCCGCTGCTGGCGTGGATTGCCCAGTCGCCGATCATTATCATCAGCGGTGAGCAGCTCAGCAGCTATGAATATGGCTTGTTGCAGGTTCCTGTCTTTGGCGCGCTGATTGCCGGGAATCTGGTGCTGGCGCGGTTGACCTCCCGGCGAACGGTGCGCGCATTGATTATCATGGGCGGCTGGCCGATTGTGGCGGGATTGCTGATCGCCGCAGCCGCGACGGTGGTCTCTTCCCATGCGTATCTATGGATGACGGCGGGTCTGAGCGTCTACGCTTTTGGCATCGGCGTGGCGAACGCGGGGCTGGTGCGTCTGACCCTGTTTGCCAGCGATATGAGCAAAGGCACGGTTTCTGCGGCGATGGGGATGTTGCAGATGCTGATCTTTACCGTGGGTATTGAAGTAAGCAAGCATGCTTATCTGAGCGGCGGCAACGGCTTATTCAGCCTCTTCAACCTGGCGAACGGCATTCTCTGGCTGCTGCTGATGGTTATCTTCCTGAAAGACAAACGGGTAGGGGATTCACAGGAAGGGTGAGGCCGTCCGGCGCAGCGCCATCAGGCCTCAAAGAGGCATTACCCACTGAACGGGGCTTCGTTTTTCAGCACGCGGTCGATAACGTCCAGCACGCCTTCCGCGTTATTCGAGCCCGCCCGATATTTCGCCGCAGAGGCCACCGCCGCTCCGGCGTTTTCCATCGCAAAACTGAATCCGGCCTGACGCAGCATCTCAATATCATTGCCGCCGTCGCCAAACGTCACGACCTCATCATTGTTAATCCCCCAGCGTTGTTGCAGCAGACGCAAGCCGTTCGCTTTGTGTACGCCGGGAATGATCAAATCGATGCTGCCGTAACCGGTGTGAACCGGCACCATGATATCGCCAATCGCATCATGCAGCGCCGTCTGAACCTGGGGAATACGGTCATCAGTAATGTTGAGGCCGAATTTAAAGAACACGTCATTGATGTTGTCGAAGCTGTCCACGAACTCAAGGCGATGGTAGTACATCGCCGCAACCTGTTTCAGTTCATCGTTGTACTGTTTCAGGGTATAGGCGCTGTTTTTACCGCAGGCGATGATTTCAATATCCGCGCGGGTCAGCAGATGATCGACAACGGCAGCAAAATCCTCTTTCGCCAGTTCGCCGTTGAACACGTCTTCGCCCTCGCTGACCACCCAGCCGCCGTTTTCAGCGACAAAGGCGATTTCGTGGGCGATCTCTGGAAAGAAAGAGATTAACTGGTAATACTGATTACCGCTGGCGACCACAAAACGGATGCCTTTCTGCTTCATTAGCCGATACTGCGCCATAAACCGGTCGCGATTATAGGTTTTTTGATCGCTCAAAAAGGTGCCATCCATGTCTACCGCAATTAGCTTGATACCCATTAACTATTCTCCATAACAGATTGAGTGTTCGATGTTGGTTTGGCGACAGCCTTCGCGACAAGAGCGGCCAGGATGACCAGCGCCAGCACAACCAGCATTGCGCTGCGCAAACCATAATGTTCGCCAAGATAGCCCAGCAGCGGCGGCCCCACCAGGAAGGCCAGATAACCGGTTGTCGCCACCACGCTGACGCGGGTTGGCGCGTCCGGGCCGGTATCGCTGGCCGCTGAAATCGTTAGCGGGAAGCCAAGCGACGCCCCAAGCCCCCAGAGAATAACGGAAACGCCCGCGACCCAGGCGCTGTCGACGAAGATAATCAGACCAATACCGAGCGCTCCCATTAGCGCGCTGGCGCGGACTACCGCCACGCGGCTATAACGGTCGATAAACCAGCCGCCGGTAAAGCGCCCGACGGTCATACCGAGCGTAAAGCCCGCATAAATCAGCGAGCCGGACGTTGGGCTGAAGCCGTGACCATCCACCATCAGAAGCGGCAGCCAGTCGTTGGCGGACCCTTCAGCGAAGGCCATTGCCAGTACCACCACGCCGATCAACAGTAGCTGGACATCGCGATAAAAAGGTACGCCTTTTTCCGTTGTGTGGGCGCCGTTGGCGGCGTTTTTCCCCGTGCCGTCGGGAATGGCGCGAATAGCAATAAAAATGGGGGCGATCGCGACGAGAGCCGCCAGCAGGATATGAGCGTTGGCAGGGACGTTAAAGGCGGTTAGCGCCATGCCGACGCCAGCGCCAGCCAGCGTACCGAAGCTGTAAAAACCGTGCATCATCGGCAGGACGGTTTTATTCATTTCACGTTCAACCGCCGCCCCTTCGACGTTGATAGCGACTTCGGCGGCGCCAAAGCTGGCGCCGAATACGCCTAAGCCAAGCGCAAAAACCAGCGGAGAAGCGAACCACAGCGCAATGCTGAGGATAACCATCCCCGCAACGGCGCAGGACATGGTGGTCTGAATGACGTTGCGCGTGCCAAATCGTTTTACCAGCCAGGCGGAACACAGAATACCGCTCATCGAACCGATGGAAAGCCCAAACAGCACCGCCCCCATTTCTGCCGTTGATACCGAAAGGATATCGCGAATGGCGGGGGTGCGGGTTGCCCATGAGGCCATCAACAGCCCTGGCAAGAAGAAGAACATAAAAAGCGCCCAGGTCCGGCGTCTTAAGGCTTTACGTGATGAGATGGCGGTCATTGATTCAAACTGAAAAAAGAGAATACAGGGGACAACACTAGCAAGTTTGTGTACATTTGTACACAAACGTGATGAGAGGAAAAGCAGTGCGACGAGCTAACGATCCCCTGCGGCGAGACAAAATCGTTCAGGCCACGCAGGAAGCGATAATAACGCATGGCATTCACGGCGTTACGCACCGCAAAATCGCGGCGATAGCGCAGGTGCCGCTCGGGTCGATGACCTATTATTTTTCGGGAATCGATGAGTTGCTGATCGAGGCGTTAAGCCGGTTTACAGAAACAATGTCGCACCAGTTTCAGTCATTCTTTGCCGATGTCACGAACGTTCAGGACGCCTGTCACGCCATTACCGACATGATCTACAGCTCGCTGGTGACTACGCCAGATAATATGGAGCTGATGTACCAGCTGTATGCCTTCGCCAGCCGAAAACCGGCGCTGAAAACGGTGATGCAGAACTGGATGCAGCGCAGTCAGCAAACGCTGGAGCAGTGGTTTGAACCGGTGACCGCCCGTGCGCTGGACGCGTTTATCGAAGGCATGACCCTCCATTTCGTCACCGACAGAGCGCCTTTAACGCGGGACGATATTCTGGTCATGGTGAAGCGTATTGCCGGGCAGGCGTGAAATTCAGGCAACAAAAAACCCATCAACCTTGAACCAAAATGGCGGGGTTAATGGGCTCCACAAATTGGGGACATCAAAGAAAAGCAGTGGCACTAGTTATGACTGACGCCTTGAAGAAAAGTTCTGCTTACCTGCAAAAATTTTTCACTTAAAGGCAAACTTCAGTTTTATCCTAAGCCCGGCCAGATGATGACAATAAGTGTCCCCGCCAGCGTTAACAGAACGTTGGCTATCGCGTAGGTTCCGGCATAGCCTAATGCCGGAATGTTGCTGCGCGCCGTGTCGCTGATGATCTCCATTGCCGGAGCACAGGTGCGCGCGCCCATCATGGCGCCGAAGAGCAGGGCGCGGTTCATACGTAATACATAAGCGCCGAACAGGAAGCAGATAATGACCGGCACCAGGCTCACCACAAGACCGGCAATCAACATTTGCCCGCCGACCGCGCCAAGCCCGTTCCCGATGCCGCTGCCCGCGCTCAGGCCGACGCCGGCCATAAAGACCATCAGACCAAACTCTTTCACCATGTTCAGCGCGCCCTGCGGGATGTACCCGAAGGTGGGGTGGTTAGCTCGCAGGAAACCGAGCATGATCCCGGCGAACAGCAGTCCGGCGGCGTTGCCGATGCCAAAGCTGAAATTACTGAACTGGAAGGTGATCATCCCGATCATCAGGCCGATGATAAAGAAGGCGCAGAAGGCCAGCAGATCGGTTACCTGACTGTGAATCGAGATAAAGCCGATACGGTCCGCGACGGTTTTCACGCGACGCGCATCGCCACTCACCTGCAAGACGTCGCCTTTATTCAGCACCACGTTGTCGTCGATCGGCATTTCAATCTGGCTGCGGATCACGCGGTTAAGGAAGCAGCCGTGGTCGGTCAGCTTCAACTGGGCGAGACGGCGGCCTACGGCATTGTGGTTTTTCACGACGATCTCTTCGGTCACGATGCGCATGTCGAGCAGGTCGCGGTCGAAGACTTCTTTGCCGTTACGGAAGCTGGGGTCCAGTCGGGCGTGTGCATCCGGGTAACCAACCAGGGCAATCTCATCGCCCATCTGCAATACCGCGTCACCATCCGGGTTCGCCAGAATACCGTTACGGCGGATGCGCTCAATGTAGCAACCGGTCTGACGATAGATGCCCAGCTCGCGCAGATTTTTCCCGTCGGCCCAGGCCACCAGTTCCGGGCCGACGCGATAAGCGCGGATGACCGGCAGATAGACCTTGCGGTTGGCGTCGGTATCCAGGCCGCGCTCGCGGGCAATCTGCTGGGCGCTGGTTTGCAGATCCTGATGTTGCAGTTTCGGCAGGTAACGTGCGCCGACAATCAGGCTGACCAGGCCGATGAGGTAGGTCAGCGCGTAGCCCAGGCTCAGGTTGTCCAGCGCGACCGAGAGCTGCGAACTCTCCATACCGGAATGGCGTAACGTGTCGCCTGCGCCGACCAGCACAGGGGTCGAGGTCATGGAGCCCGCCAGCATACCGGCGGTCAGGCCGATATCCCAGCCAAAGAGCTTACCCAGCCCTAATGCGATCAGCAGCGCGCTACCGACCATGACCAGAGCAAGCATCAGGTAATTTTTGCCGTCGCGAAAAAAAATAGAAAAAAAGTTGGGGCCAGCTTCGACGCCGACACAAAAAATAAACAGCATAAAGCCCAGATTTAGTGCATCGGTGTTAATACTAAAGTGCTGCTGCCCTAATAATAGGGAGACCACTAAAACGCCAATGGAATTACCGAGTTGGACTGAACCCAGGCGTAACTTACCCAGACATAGCCCGAGAGCCAGGACCACAAATAATAACAGGATGTAATTCCCATTTAACAAATCTGCGACGTTTATATTCACGGAGACTAACTTCTTGTTTACCAGTAAGCTGTTGAAAGAAATGACAATTTACGCTAATGTTTTTGCCAGAAATTATGAGGCGTCGGCATCGTATCGGCGCTCAAATAAAAGCAGCACAACAATTTAATTCGCTAGTTTAATCTCATTACGTATCAACGGCTATAAGAATCGTGTGGGTGTGTTTTTGGCATGGAATGCCGAACGACTTTATCTGACTGGACGCCTTCGGGCGAAAAAAGTGTTCGATAGAGATAGTGTCAGGAGGAACGATTGAAACATAAACAAGGTTGGGCGGGTGCAATCTGCTGCTTTGTACTCTTTATTGTGGTGTGCCTTTCATTAACGATGCATATGAAAGGGGCATTTCGGGTTGCCGGGCATCCTGAGATTGGGCTGTTGTTTTTTACGTTACCTGGCGCGGTGGCCAGTTTTTTTTCCCATCGCAGAGAAGTCATTAAACCTCTTATCGGCGCCATGCTGGCCGCGCCATGTTGTCTGGTCCTGATGCGATTTGTTTTTATGCCTACGCGCTCCGTATGGCAAGAACTGGCGTGGTTGTTCAGTGCGGTGTTCTGGTGTGCGCTCGGCGCGCTTTGCTTTTTATTTATCAGCAGCCTGTTTAGTCAGCGGCGTAAAAAGAACCGATAACGCCCTCCGGGAGAGGGCGTAAAGCAGCGATCAGGCGAACAGGTTCAGATTCTCTTTTGCCCAAGCCTCAAAATCGGTGTAACCGCCGATGTGTTTCTGATCGACAAAAATCTGCGGTACGGTCTCTACCGGTTTACCCACGGTTTTTTCCAGATCCGCTTTGGTAATGCCTTCAGCATGAATATCAATATAGCGATAGTTAAAATCATCGCGCTCAGTGCTCAGTTTTTCTGCTAACTCTTTCGCACGCACGCAATACGGGCACCCTGGGCGACCAAAAATAACGGTAAACATTGTTTTTTTCCTCGAACTCATAGCCTTGTGACGAATGGCGGCTATGATGCCGTTAAACGACGCGTCTGAAAAGCAGGTTGCGCCTGTTGCTTTGATACCTATAGGCTATATCTGTTAAACACGATAAACCTGAACGCGTTACACTGAGCATCCGTTATCCGGGAGGCCCTTATGCGCTCGATTGGCGCTTTACCCAAAAGCGTGTTGATTCTGGAAATTCTCGGTATGATTTTGCTGGCAGCGGCGTTGCTGCCGCTCAATCAGTACCTCACATTACCCGCGCCGATGAACAGCCCGCTGGCGGTAACGGTGATGATATTTCTCGGTATCCTGCTTATGCTTCCCGCTACGGTGGCGCTGATGTGGCGGATCGCGCAGCTTATTGCGCCGCAACTGATGACGCGCTCACCCGATTCTTCTTCCCGTTCAGCAAGAGAAAAACCGCATGACTCCAACCATTGATTTAATCCGTGGTCACCGTTCTATTCGTCATTTCACCGATGAGCCGATTTCCGATGCGCAGCGTGAGTCGATTATTGCCGCCGCGCGGGGAACCTCAAGCTCCAGTTTTTTACAGTGCAGTTCCATTATCCGCATTACCGATAAAGCCATGCGCGAAGCGCTGGTGCCCCTGACGGGCGGGCAAAAGCACGTTGCGCAGGCCGCGGAATTCTGGGTTTTCTGCGCTGATTTTAATCGTCACTTACAGATTTGCCCGGACGCGCAGCTCGGGCTGGCGGAACAGCTGCTGCTGGGCACGGTCGATACGGCGATGATGGGGCAAAATGCGCTGACCGCTGCCGAATCCCTGGGGCTGGGCGGCGTCTACATCGGCGGTATCCGCAATCATATTGAAGCGGTTACGGAACGGCTGAAATTACCGAAATATGTCCTGCCGCTGTTTGGGCTGTGCCTCGGCTGGCCTGCGGATAACCCTGGCGTTAAGCCGCGTTTGCCCGCAGAACTGGTGGTGCATGAAAATCACTATCAGCCTGTGGATGCCGCGCTGCTGGCGCAATATGATGAGCAGATCGCGGAGTATTACCTGACCCGCGACAGCAATACGCGCCGCGATACCTGGAGCGACCATATTCGTCGTACCATCATCAAAGAGAATCGCCCGTTTATTCTGGACTATTTGCATAAACAGGGTTGGGCGACGCGCTAACACCCGGTGTATGATACGCAGGCTTTTACCAGGTCTTTTAGAGAGGTGCAGGGTGAAAATTGCCATATTGTCCCGGGACGGAACGCTCTATTCTTGTAAACGCCTGCGCGAAGCAGCGATGAAGCGCGGCCATCTGGTCGAAATACTCGATCCGCTTTCCTGCTATATGAACATCAGCCCGGCGGCCTCTTCTATTCACTATAAAGGCCGCCAGTTGCCGCATTTTGATGCCGTCATCCCCCGTATTGGCTCCGCCATCACGTTTTACGGTACAGCGGCGCTGCGTCAGTTCGAAATGCTGGGTAGCTATCCGCTGAACGAATCCGTGGCGATTACCCGCGCGCGCGATAAACTGCGTTCGCTACAGTTACTGGCCCGGCAGGGAATTGACTTGCCCGTTACCGGCATTGCGCATTCGCCGGATGACACCAGCGATCTGATCGACATGGTCGGCGGCGCGCCGCTGGTGGTAAAACTGGTGGAAGGTACGCAGGGCATTGGCGTGGTGCTGGCGGAAACCCGGCAAGCCGCAGAGAGCGTGATTGATGCGTTTCGCGGTCTCAACGCGCACATTCTGGTGCAGGAGTATATCAAAGAGGCCAGAGGGCGTGACATCCGTTGTCTGGTCGTGGGCGACGAAGTGGTGGCGGCCATTGAGCGGCGGGCAAAAGAGGGCGATTTTCGCTCCAACCTTCATCGCGGCGGTATGGCGAGTATCGCCAGTATCACGCCGCGTGAACGAGAGATCGCGATAAAAGCGGCGCAGACGATGGGGCTGGATGTTGCTGGCGTCGATATTCTGCGCGCGGAGCGTGGGCCGCTGGTCATGGAAGTGAACGCCTCTCCGGGTCTGGAAGGGGTAGAAAAAACGACGGGAGTGGATATCGCCGGGCGAATGATCCAGTGGATCGAGCGTCACGCCACCCCCGAATTTTGCCTTAAAACGGGCGGTTAATCGCAATATCGTTCCCGATCGTGGTATGACGCGGTCTTTTTGCGTAAGCTGTGCCGGTAATTTTTTATCGTAAGAGGTAGCACATTATTATGACATCACTGGTCGTTCCTACTCTGGATACGTTGCGTCAATGGCTCGACGACCTGGGCATGAGTTTTTTTGAATGTGATACCTGTCAGGCGCTGCATTTGCCCCATATGCAAAATTTTGACGGCATTTACGATGCGAAAATCGACCTGGTGGATAACACGGTGCTGTTTTCCGCAATGGCGGAAGTGAGGCCCTCTGCGCTGCTGCCGCTGGCTGCCGATCTGTCGGCAATTAACGCCAGCTCGTTAACGGTGAAAGCGTTCCTGGATATGCAGGATGATAATCTGCCAAAACTGGTGGTTTGCCAGTCTTTATCCGTTATGCGGGGTGTGACGTATGAACAGTTCGAGTGGTTTGTTCGTCAGAGCGAAGAGCAGATTTCTATGGTGATTCTGGAAGCCGGAGCGCATCAGCTGCTGTTCAGCGCAGAAGAGGACGCGCAAAAAAGTAGCGCTGAAAATCATTTTCTTCACTGAAATCTGCGCACATGCAACCTGAAGAATGACGCGTCTAACGCAGTCGCTGCCAGAGCGGCTGCTGTTTGCATTTTTTTATTCTGCCTTTAACCTTTCTTTAAAGAATAATTCACCTCCTTTCCGCCTGTTTCGCTTTATCACATAGACAAAACCTGCATAAAAAATTGATAAAAGGCGTTTTTTAATCTGAGCTATAGCCTCGAACCCTGGCTAAAGTTATTCTTGCGAAGCTTTTACACGTCATCCTTCAGACAACCTCCTGAATGATTTTGTGTATTTATGGCGAGCAATGACGGCAGGGAGAGAGCCCTCTCTTCTGTAACTGTGTCGAGTGACAAAATATGCACGTTTCTTGCATATCTTAGAATGCAACTTTTTTGGTTCGTTTGTTAACGAACTTTCAGAAGGAAAGAGATTATGACCGCCTTAAATAAAAAATGGCTATCGGGTCTGGTTGCGGGTGCTCTGATGGCCGTCTCTGCCAGCACGCTCGCCGCTGAACAAAAAACACTGCATATCTATAACTGGTCTGATTATATCGCCCCGGATACGGTCGCGAACTTTGAAAAAGAGACCGGTATCAAAGTGGTCTATGACGTCTTCGACTCCAACGAGGTACTGGAAGGGAAACTCATGGCCGGGAGCACCGGTTTTGATCTGGTTGTCCCGTCGGCCAGTTTTCTGGAACGCCAGCTCACTGCGGGCGTATTCCAGCCGCTGGATAAAAGCAAACTACCTGGCTGGAAAAACCTCGATCCAGAGCTGCTGAAGCTGGTAGCGAAGCACGATCCCGACAACAAATACGCGATGCCGTATATGTGGGCGACTACCGGTATCGGTTATAACATCGATAAAGTTAAAGCGGTGCTGGGGGCTGACGCGCCGGTCGATAGCTGGGATCTGGTGCTGAAACCTGAAAATCTGGAAAAACTTAAAAGCTGCGGCGTCTCCTTCCTTGATGCGCCTGAAGAGGTGTTCGCGACCGTGCTGAACTACCTGGGGAAAGATCCCAACAGCACCAAAGCGGATGACTACACGGGGCCTGCGACCGATCTGTTGCTGAAGCTGCGCCCGAACATTCGTTATTTCCACTCGTCTCAATACATAAACGATCTGGCGAACGGCGATACCTGCGTGGCGATTGGCTGGGCAGGGGACGTATGGCAGGCGGCTAACCGCGCGAAAGAAGCGAAAAACGGCGTGAATATCTCCTTCTCCATTCCGAAAGAGGGGGCGATGGCGTTCTTTGATGTGTTCGCGATGCCTGCTGATGCGAAAAACAAAGAAGAGGCTTATCAGTTCCTCAACTATCTGCTGCGCCCGGACGTGATCGCCCACATTTCCGACCATGTGTTCTACGCCAACGCCAACAAAGAAGCGACGGCGCTGGTCAGCGCTGAAGTGCGTGACAACCCAGGCATTTATCCGCCTGCGGATGTGCGAGCGAAAATGTTCACGCTGAAAGTGCAGGAACCGAAGATCGACCGTGTGCGTACGCGTGCCTGGACGAAGGTGAAAAGCGGTAAATAAGCCGCTGTATCAGAACGTTGCCCGGTGAGGTTTACCGGGCAATGCGCACTTTTATGGTGCGTTTGCACTGATTTTTGTTTATGCCGGAGAGCACCCCGTGAACGACGCGACCCCCCGCCCACAGGCGAAAACCCGTAAAGCGCTGACGCCGCTTCTTGAAATCCGCAACCTGACAAAATCATTTGATGGTCAACACGCCGTGGATGATGTCAGCCTCACCATCTATAAAGGCGAAATATTTGCGCTGCTTGGCGCATCGGGCTGCGGGAAATCCACGCTGCTGCGTATGCTGGCCGGATTTGAACAACCCTCCGCCGGGCAAATCATGCTCGATGGCGTCGATCTGGCGCATGTCCCGCCTTATCTGCGCCCTATCAATATGATGTTTCAGTCCTATGCGCTGTTCCCCCATATGACGGTGGAGCAGAACATTGCGTTTGGGCTAAAGCAGGACAAGCTGTCGAAGGCGGAAATCACCGCGCGCGTGAACGAAATGCTGGGGCTGGTGCATATGCAGGAGTTCGCTAAACGTAAGCCTCATCAGCTTTCCGGCGGCCAGCGTCAGCGTGTGGCGCTGGCGCGTAGCCTGGCGAAACGCCCGAAGCTGTTGCTGCTCGACGAACCGATGGGCGCGCTGGATAAAAAGCTGCGCGACCGGATGCAGCTGGAAGTCGTCGATATTCTTGAACGCGTTGGCGCGACCTGCGTAATGGTGACGCACGATCAGGAAGAGGCGATGACGATGGCCGGGCGAATTGCGATCATGAACCGTGGGAAATTCGTGCAGATTGGCGAACCGGAAGAGATTTATGAACATCCGACCACCCGCTACAGCGCGGAATTTATCGGTTCTGTGAATGTCTTTGAAGGCTTGCTGAAGGAACGTCAGGATGATGGGCTGGTCATTGATTCACCGGGGCTGGTGCATCCTCTGAAGGTGGATGCGGATGCGTCCGTTGTCGATAACGTTCCGGTGTATGTGGCGCTGCGCCCGGAAAAAATCATGCTGTGCGACGCGCCGCCAGAAGACGGCTACAACTTTGCCGTGGGTGAAGTGGTGCATATCGCCTACCTCGGCGATTTGTCGATTTATCATGTGCGGTTGAAAAGCGGCCAGATGTTGAGCGCTCAGTTACAGAACGCGCATCGCTATCGCAAAGGGTTGCCGACCTGGGGCGATGAAGTGCGTTTATGTTGGGATGCGGACAGCTGCGTGGTGTTGACGGTTTAAGGAGCGAAAATGAGTACACTTGAACCTCCGGCTCGCGATAAAAAGCCCGGCGGCCTGACGCTGTGGCTGGCGCGGATGCAAATGAAGCATGGGCGTAAGCTGGTCATCGCGGTGCCGTACCTTTGGCTGATCCTGCTTTTTCTGCTGCCGTTTCTGATCGTGTTTAAAATCAGCCTGGCGGAGATGGCGCGGGCGATCCCGCCCTATACCGATCTGGTGGCGTGGGCCGACGGGCAGCTATCCCTGACCCTCAATCTGGGAAACTTCCTGCAACTGACGGACGATCCGCTCTATTTTGACGCCTATTTGCAGTCTTTGCAGGTGGCGGGCGTTTCGACTCTCTGCTGTTTGCTGCTGGGGTATCCGCTGGCCTGGGCGGTGGCGCACAGCAGGCCGTCAACGCGTAATATTCTGCTGTTGCTGGTGATCCTGCCGTCCTGGACCTCGTTTTTGATTCGCGTTTACGCCTGGATGGGGATTCTGAAAAATAACGGCGTGCTGAACAACTTCCTGATGTGGCTGGGGGTTATCGATCATCCCCTGACGATTTTGCATACCAATCTGGCGGTGTATATCGGTATTGTCTACGCCTATCTGCCGTTTATGGTACTGCCGATTTATATCGCGCTGACGCGCATTGATTATTCGCTGGTGGAGGCCTCGCTGGATCTGGGCGCGCGTCCGCTGAAAACCTTCTTTAGCGTCATTGTGCCGTTAACGAAAGGGGGAATAATTGCCGGATCGATGCTGGTGTTTATTCCGGCGGTGGGGGAATTTGTGATCCCGGAACTGCTCGGCGGGCCAGACAGCATTATGATCGGCCGCGTACTGTGGCAGGAGTTCTTCAACAACCGCGACTGGCCGGTGGCCTCTGCGGTGGCTATCATCATGTTATTACTGCTGATTGTACCGATTATCTGGTTCCATAAGCATCAGCAAAAAAGCGAGGGGGAACTCGGATGAATACTTTACCGGTGGTTCGTTCGCCCTGGCGAATTGTTATTCTGGTGCTCGGGTTTACCTTCCTGTATGCGCCGATGCTGATGCTGGTCATCTATTCGTTTAACAGCTCGAAGCTGGTGACTGTCTGGGCGGGGTGGTCTACGCGCTGGTATGGCGAGCTGTTCCGGGATAGCGCGATGATAAGCGCCGTCGGCCTGAGTCTCACGATTGCCGCTTGCGCCGCGACAATGGCGGCTATTCTGGGGACGATTGCCGCCGTGGTAATGGTGCGTTTTGGCCGTTTTCGTGGAGCGAATGGCTTTGCGTTTATGATCACCGCGCCGCTGGTTATGCCGGATGTGATTACCGGGCTGTCGCTGTTGCTGCTGTTTGTGGCCCTGGCCCATGCTATCGGCTGGCCCGCAGATCGCGGAATGCTGACAATCTGGCTGGCGCACGTTACCTTCTGTACGGCCTATGTGGCGGTGGTTATTTCATCGCGTCTGCGCGAACTGGATCGCTCGATTGAAGAGGCGGCGATGGATCTTGGCGCGACGCCGTTAAAAGTGTTCTTTGTGATTACGCTGCCGATGATCATGCCTGCGGTGATCTCTGGATGGCTGCTGGCTTTCACGCTGTCGCTGGACGATCTGGTGATCGCCAGTTTTGTCTCTGGCCCGGGGGCGACGACATTGCCGATGCTGGTCTTCTCCAGCGTGCGTATGGGGGTTAACCCGGAGATTAACGCGCTGGCGACCCTTATCCTCGGCGTGGTAGGCATTGTCGGTTTTATCGCCTGGTATCTGATGGCGCGCGCAGAAAAGCAGCGGATGCGTGATATCCAACGTGCAAGACGCGGCTGAAGAAACTAAAATCTGCCAACCTGGCAACACGTTACCGTGGGCAAACGCGGTAACGTTTTCATGGAAGACGATTCGTTGGGATTTTTTAAGAAATCATCCTCATCACATGCCCGTTTAAATGTACCCACGCTGGTGCAGGTGGCGGCGCTCGCGATTATTTTGATCCGCTGCCTCGATTTGCTGATGATTTTTAACACGCTCGGCATGCGGGGAATGGGGGAGTTTATTCATCGCAGCGTGCAAACCTGGAATCTGACGCTGGTGTTTTTAGGCAGCCTGGCGCTGGTCTTTACTGAAATATATTGCGCGTTTTCGCTGGTGAAAGGGCGCAACTGGGCGCGCTGGGTGTACCTGCTCACGCAGGTTATTGCCGCAGGCTATCTGTGGGCGGCGTCGCTGGGCTATGGCTACCCGGAACTGTTCAGTATTGCCGGGGAGTCGAAACGCGAAATTTTGCACACGCTGGTGATGCAGAAATTGCCGGACATGCTGGTTCTGATGCTGCTCTTTATTCCTGCGGGCAGCAGGCGGTTCTTCCGTTTGCAATAACGTGTATAATCCTCGCCCCTGGTAATATGAAGGTCTTTGTATGCAGTGCGCACTCTACGACGCCGGTCGCTGTCGATCCTGTCAGTGGATAGTCCAGCCGATCCGCGATCAACTCTCCGCCAAAACCGCCGATCTAAAGGGGCTGCTTGCCGATTTTTCGGTTGAACAGTGGTGCGCGTCGGTCAGCGGCCCGGAACAGGCCTTTCGTAATAAAGCCAAAATGGTGGTCAGCGGCAGCGTGGAAAAGCCGCTGTTAGGCATGTTGCATCGCGACGGCACCCCGGAGGATTTGAGCGACTGTCCGCTCTATCCCGACACGTTTGCTCCCGTTTTCGCCGCGCTGAAGCCGTTCATCGCCCGTGCCGGGTTAACGCCTTACAACGTGGCGCGCAAACGCGGCGAGCTGAAATACATCCTGCTGACGGAAAGCCAGTTCGATGGCGGCATGATGCTGCGGTTCGTGCTGCGCTCAGAAACCAAACTGGCGCAGCTGCGCGCGGCGCTGCCGTGGCTACAGGCGCAGTTACCGCAACTGAAGGTTATTACCGCGAATATTCAACCGGTACACATGGCGATTATGGAAGGGGAGACGGAGATCTTCCTGACGGAGCAGCAGGCGCTGGCAGAACGTTTTAACGATGTGCCGCTGTGGATCCGTCCGCAGAGCTTTTTCCAGACCAACCCGGTCGTTGCGAGCCGTCTGTATGCGACGGCGCGTGACTGGGTGCGTCAGCTACCTGTTCATCACATGTGGGATCTGTTTTGCGGCGTCGGGGGATTTGGTTTGCACTGCGCCACCCCGGAAATGACGTTGACGGGTATTGAGATCGCACCAGAGGCAATCGCCTGCGCGAAGCAATCCGCTGCGGAACTGGGGCTGACGAATCTTCATTTTCAGGCGCTGGACTCCACCCGATTCGCCACCGCGCAAGGAGAGGTGCCGGAACTGGTGCTGGTGAACCCGCCGCGTCGCGGCATTGGAAAAGCCCTGTGCGACTATCTTAGCCAGATGGCGCCGGAATACATCATCTACTCCAGCTGCAACGCGCAGACGATGGCAAAGGACATTGCCAACTTGCCGGGCTACCGTATTGAGCGTGTTCAGCTTTTCGATATGTTCCCGCATACCGCGCATTATGAAGTGTTAACGCTGTTGACCAAAGCACGCTGACCGGTAGGCCGGGTAAAGCGAAGCCGCCGCCTGGCGCAACGTCCGCACAAAGTTCAACAAAATGTGAACTCTTCCCCCCTGTGAAATCGGGTAAGCTTAAGTCATTGGCATTGAGAGAATGAAGGCTTACCCATGAAGCAGATCCTGCTGGTGGAAGATGACCACGACATCGCGGCGCTCCTGCGCCTCAATTTAGAAGACGAAGGCTACGCCATTACTCACCAACCGGATGGGGGCAAGGCGTTACAGTGCCTTGAAACCCAACCCTGGGATGCCGTGATCCTCGACCTGATGCTCCCCAACGTTGACGGTCTGGAAATTTGTCGTCGCATCCGTCAGATGACCCGCTACCTGCCGGTGATTATTATCAGCGCCCGCAGCAGCGAAACGGACCGCATTACCGGGCTGGAAACCGGGGCAGATGATTACCTGGCAAAACCCTTCTCGGTGCAGGAGCTGATCGCGCGCATCAAAGCGCTGTTTCGCCGTCAGCAGGCTATGGGGCAGGCACAGACTGCCGGGCATATTCAGGCTCATGGCCTGACGCTTGATCCGCTGGCGCGTACGGTGCGCTTGCACGGTCAGGACGTGGACCTCACGCCGCGTGAATTTGAGCTGCTGTACTTCTTTGCCCGTCATCCCGGCGAAGTCTTTTCGCGTCTGGCGCTGCTGGAACAGGTCTGGGGCTATCAGCACGAAGGGTATGAGCACACCGTCAACACCCACATTAATCGCCTGCGCATCAAGATTGAAAAAGATGCCGCTGAACCGGAGATTATTCGTACCGTCTGGGGCAAAGGTTACAAATTTGCGGAGCTGAACCATGATGCGGCGCTTTAGCCTGAGCCAGCGGCTGACGCTGCTGTTCATTCTGCTGCTGATGCTCTGCGCCACCGTTGCCTGCGCGGTGCAACTCTACAGCAGCATGCAGTACGGCAACGCGATGGTGCAGCGGCTGTCCGGCGGGCTGGCGCAACAAATTGTGCAGCGTGAACCCATTCTGGATGCGCAGGGCAGAGTTGATCGCAGCGTGCTGAAGCCGCTGTTTGACCGCCTGATGACCTTTAACCCGAGCGTTGAGCTGTATGTCGTCTCCTCTGACGGCGAACTGCTGGCCGATGCCGCACCGCCGGGCCATATCCAGCGGCAAAAGATCGATATTAGTCCATTGCAAACGTTTCTCAGCGGCGCAGCGATGCCCGTCTATGGCGACGATCCGCGTAGTCAGAGTCAGAAGGTTTTCAGCGTTACCCCTTTACGTCAGGATGGTGAGCTTAAAGGCTATTTGTACATCATCCTGCAAGGTGAAGAGTCAAATGCGCTGGCAGAAATGGCCTGGCATAAAGCACTCTGGAGTACGGTGTTGTGGTCCCTGCTATGGGTGGCGCTGTTCGGCCTGCTGGCGGGGTTACTGATCTGGTACTGGGTGACGCGCCCGGTAAAACGCCTGACGATGGACGTTGCCGGGCTGGAGCAGGACAGCATTACCGCCATCAAACAGCTGGCGGCACAGCAGCCGGAGACCACGGTGAGTGATGAAGTTGCGGTGCTGCGCAATACTTTTATCGAGCTGGCGCGCAAAATCGCCGGTCAGTGGGATCAACTGGCCGACAGCGACCGGCAGCGCCGGGAGTTTATCGCCAATATCTCGCATGACTTACGCACGCCGCTGACGTCATTGCTGGGCTACCTGGAAACGTTATCGCTTAAATCCGCTACGCTGACGCCGCAGGAAACGCAGCAATATCTCGCCACTGCGCTGCGTCAGGGGCACAAGGTGCGGCACCTGTCGCAGCAGCTTTTCGAGCTGGCGCGGCTTGAGCATGGCAGCATTAAACCGCAACTGGAGCGCTTTGCTATTGGTGAGCTGATTCAGGATGTGGCGCAAAAATTCGATCTGACGATAGAGACCCGGCAGTTGCATTTGCAGGTCGATATGCCGCATTCCCTGCCGCTTATCAATGCTGACGTCTCGATGATAGAGCGGGTAGTGACGAATCTGCTGGATAACGCCGTGCGCCATTCGCCGCAGGGGAGCACTATCCGGCTGAAGGTGTGGCAGGAGGAGGCGCAGCTACAGGTAGAGGTCAGCGACAGCGGGCCAGGTATCGACGAAGCGTTGCGTGAACAACTGTTCCAGCGACCATCGGTGCTGGGGCATCAGGCGTCGCGGGAAGATCGCGGAGGGTTAGGGCTGCTGATTGTAAGACGGATGCTGGAACTGCACGGCGGTGGGATCAGGCTGATGGATTCAGTGAGTGGCGCGCGGTTTAGGTTCTTTGTGCCCTTATAGAATTGCCGGATGGCGCTGCGCCATCCGGCAAGGAAGATTACTGCGGGAACCACTGATCGCTGATTTTCTGATAAGTGCCATCAGCTTTGATTGCCGCCAGCGCGGTGTTCAGTTTTTCCAGCAGCGCTTTATTATCCGGGCGCACAGCGATGCCAAGGCCGGTGCCGAAGTATTGCGGATCGGTCACTTTTTCTGTTGCCGCGCCCAGTTGCGGATTGGTTTTCAGCCACTCATTCACCACGGCGGTATCGCCGAATACGCCATCAATACGGCCATTTTTCAGGTCGATAATCGCATTCTGGTAGCTGTCATAAGCCACGGTTTTCACTTCAGGATGCTTATCTTGCAGGTATTTCTGGTGCGTGGTGCCGTTTTCCATGCCGATACGTTTCCCTTTCAGGTCGGCAAAGGTTTTATAGCTGTCTTTTTTCGCAATCACCAGCGCGGAGTTGGCATAGTAAGGGCTGGTGAACGTCACCTGTTTGCTACGCTCAGGGGTAATATCCATACCAGAGATAACCGCGTCATATTTTTTGAATTTCAGCGCCGGGATCAGGCTGTCAAACGCATGGTTGGTAAAAGTACAGTCGGCCTGCATTTGTTTGCATAACGCAGTCGCCAGATCGATATCGAAACCGACGATTTTATTGCTCGCATCCAGTGATTCGAACGGCGGGTAAGTGGCGGAAACGCCGAAATTGATTTTATCGGCAGCTGAGGCGCCAGCGGCGAAAGTAGCGAGTAATGCGGCCAGAACTAACTTTTTCATGGTGGAACTCCCGTCTGTCAATCTTATGATTATTCACCGTGTCTGCGGCATGGGTTTACAATGCCATTTAATGAATTTATATGCAATAAAAATGATTAAGTATTTTTGTTGTTATAAAAAAAGACGGACAGCTTAGTGGCTTGTCCGTCTTTATGATTTCGTTTTATGCATTTATGTCGATGATTTTGTAGGCTGGATAAGGCGCTTGCGCCATTGCCTGATGGCGACGCTGACGCATCTTATCAGGCCTACATATGATGTTCTTAATTCCTGCGCTCAAACGCCAGCGCTTTACGCTCGATGAGGCGCATCAGCAAGGTTAGCAAACCGTTGACGATCAGATAAATCACGCCAGCCGCGCCAAATACCATCACATCGTAGGTACGACCGTACAGCAGCTGGCCGTGGCCCATCACTTCCATCAGCGTAATGGTGTACGCCAGAGACGTACTCTTGAAGACCAGCACCACCTCATTGGAGTAAGAGGAGAGGGCGCGTTTAAACGCGTACGGCAGCAGGATCGCCAGGGTATCTTTTTTGCTCATCCCCAGCGCGCCGCAGGACTGCCACTGGCCTTCCGGGATCGCGCGAATCGCGCCATAGAACAACTGCGTGGTATAGGCCGCGCTGTTGAGCGACAGGGCAAGTAAGGCGCATAGCCACGGCTCGGACAGCAGATGCCAGAGTACCGGGTAATCCTGTAACGACGGGAATTGCCCCGGGCCGTAGTAGATCAGGAAGATTTGCACCAGCAGCGGCGTACCGGTAAACAGCGTAATGTAGCCGCGAACCAGCCATACCAGCACCGGTGTTTTCAGCGTCAGAATGATGGTGAAAATCAGCGCCAGGATCAGCGCGACGATGATAGACGCAACCGTCAGCGTCAGGCTGGTGTGCAGCCCTTTCATCAGTTCAGGTAAATACTCAAACATCAGCCTGGTCTCCGCTCAAAACGTGTCGCGCGCAGGTCAATGCGTTTGAGAATATACTGACTCACCAGCGTAATCACCAGATAGATAGCCGCAGCCACAATGTACCAGGTGAACGGTTCCTGAGTGCGCGTGGCGATGCTTTTTGTTTGCAGCATCAGATCGTTCACGCTGATAAGGCTGACCAGCGCGGTATCTTTCAGCAATACCAGCCACTGGTTGCCCAGCCCTGGCAGCGCATGACGCCACATTTGCGGCATCACCAGGCGGAAGAAAATCGCGGTTTTTGATAAGCCCAACGCCTGACCAGATTCCCACTGTCCAGACGGAACCGCTTTCAGCGCGCCGCGCAGCGTTTGCGACGCGTATGCCGCATACAGCAACGACAGCGCGATGACGCCGCACAGGAACGGACTGACGTCGAAGTCTTCAATCTGCATCTGCAACGGGATTTGCACAAACCCCAGGTTGATGGTGAAGCCATCAGACAGCATCAGCAGAAGCTGAGAGGAACCGAAATAGATAAACAGCACCACCAGAATTTCCGGCAGGCCGCGCAGAATCGTGACCAGTGCGGAACCTGTCCAGGCTATCGGGCGCCATTTTACGGACTCCCAGACGGCAAAAATCATAGCGAGGACGAGGCCGATGATCAGCGCACAAACGGCAAGGCCGACGGTCATCCCGGCGGCGCTTGCTAAAGGAAAAAATTCGTTCATCAAGTCTTACTTCTGGAACCATTTGTTGTAGATGGTTTCGTACGTGCCATCTTGCTTCACTTTTTCCAGCGCAGTGTTGAATTTCTGCTGTAGTTCCGTGTTGCCCTGGCGTACCGCGATGCCGAGGCCGGTGCCGAAGTAATCTTTGTCGGTCACTTTATCGCCAACCGGCGCCAGCTTCGGATTATCTTTCAGCCATTCAGTGACCACGGCGGTATCGCCGAACACGCCGTCAATACGACCATTTTGCAGATCCAGCTTCGCGTTCTGGTAGCTGTCATAAGGCACGGTGGTGATTTCCGGGTGCTTATCCATGATGAACTTCTGGTGGGTAGTGCCATTCTGTACGCCCACTTTTTTGCCTTTCAGCTGATCGATGCTGGTGTATTTACCCTGCTGACCGATGAACAGCGCGGAGTTGTCATAGTAAGGCGTGGTGAACAGAACCTGCTTTTCACGCTCAGGCGTGATGTCCATACCGGCCATCACCGCGTCGAAACGACGGAACTTCAGGCTTGGGATCAGGCTGTCAAACGCCTGGTTGGTAAAGGTGCAGGTCGCGTCAATCTCTTTACACAGCGCATTGGCCAGATCGACGTCAAAGCCGACGATTTTGTTACTGGCATCCATAGATTCGAACGGAGGGTAGGATGCTTCCGTGGCGAAACGGATGGTTTGAGCTGCTGTAGCGGAAAGGCTAAAGCCTGCAATTAGCGCGGCAATCAGAACTTTTTTCATTGTCATTGTCCCGAATCTTAGTGAGATAAATAGTTTTTAAATGCATCGGTCTGCGGGTTCGCAAAGCAGCTCGCATCCCCTTGCTCGACGATGTGACCGTTTTCCATATAGATCACCCGGCTGGCGGTTTTACGCGCCACTTCTACTTCGTGAGTGACGATCACCTGGGTAATTTTGGTTTCCGCCAGTTCACGAATAATACTGACGATTTGCGCGGTGATTTCCGGGTCCAGCGCGGCGGTTGGCTCGTCAAACAGCAGCACCTGCGGCTCCATCATTAACGCACGAGCGATAGCCACACGCTGTTGCTGACCGCCGGAAAGATGCAGAGGATAGCGATCGCTGTAAGGTTTCAGACGCAGACGTTCCAGCAGTTTCTCGGCACGCGCCAGCGCCTGGTCTTTTGACAGACCCAGCACGCGGCAGGGCGCTTCAATCAGGTTTTGTTGTACCGTGAGATGCGGCCAGAGATTGTATTGCTGAAAAACCATGCCTACGTTCTGGCGCAATTCACGAATCGCCTTGTCGGAAGGCGTTTTCGTGAAGTCGAAATGATTTCCTGCGATAGTGAGCGTGCCGGAGCGCGGCATCTCAAGCAGATTGAGTACACGCAGCAGCGAGCTTTTACCCGCTCCGCTTGGGCCAAGTAACACCAGCGTTTCGCCCTGAGGGCAATCCAGCGTGATATCGAACAGCGCCTGATGCGCGCCGTAGAAGCAATTAATGCCGTTTAATTGAATACTCATTGATTCTCGTATGCTGGCAGTCTGATAACTGTACACGTCATCCTTCATGCTGCCTCTTTGTTGGCTGCTGAGTGACTCGTCTCACCCTGAGACTCGCCCTTACGAACCGTTGCTCGCGACGTTCAAATCTGTTCCTGACAGATTTGTCACTCCAGTCACTTGCCGCCTCGACGCATCATGAATGATTTTGTGTATGTTGAGGCCGCAGATAGTACCTTTGACAGAATAGTTATGCAATATTTATGCGTTAAAAGTTAAATGCAAACCGCATTCTTCACTAAACATAGCACAAAATAGCGGGGGCGGTAGGCGGCAAGAATAATTGTCGGCATTCTATGCAGAATGCCAGACAATTTGTGGGGCTTATGATTTATCGACGTTTTGTCGGGTGATCAGCGGTTTTCGACGGACTGGCGCAGCGTACCGGCTGGCGCGTGGACGCTGCCGCCAAGATAACGTACATCATCAATAACCCAGCACTGACCCTCATGGATCATCAGCACTTCGTCGCGCCAGGTCTGGTCGCCTTGCTTCAGCTCCACGCGCAGTGGGATGTTACGGGCGTCGCGATTAGGAATGGTGGACGCGCTGGCTACGCTGGCGCTATCCGGGAAGGTGGTGCGGCTGGAGAACGGGTCGCTGCTCATCAACTGGCGGTGTTCGCCATCACGGCTGGCGTCAGAGAGCAGTTTTGCCAGGTTGTCGCTTAAGTAAGGGCGAAGGGCGGTAATGTCGTTAGTACGGTTTTGAATGCGGTAGTCATAAAATTGTTGAGCCACGCTGTCCGGCCCGCCTTCTATGCACGACCCGCTGCGCGGGCCATTGTCTTTATAAGCAGGAGTGACGGTTGTGCAGGCACTGAGCAGCAGTGCGCAAGGGACGAGCAGAGAGAGTTTGCTGTAGCGCATAGTGATTTCCTTATAAGCGATCTGCCAAAAAGCGATCTACGATAATCAATTATATCTTTTCAATGATAGCGTATCGGTCTGATAATGCGTTTGAGATCGAGTGCTTAGGTAAACAAGGAGATCGGCTATGCAGTTTTCGACAACCCCGACGCTGGAAGGGCAGAACATCGTGGAATATTGCGGTGTGGTAACGGGTGAAGCCATTTTGGGCGCCAATATTTTCCGTGACTTCTTCGCGGGTATTCGCGATATCGTCGGCGGACGTTCGGGTTCCTATGAAAAAGAGTTGCGTAAAGCGCGTGAAATCGCTTTTCAGGAACTGGGCGAACAGGCGAAAGCGCTGGGGGCGGATGCGGTTGTGGGCATCGACATTGACTATGAGACCGTAGGCAAAGACAGCAGTATGCTGATGGTGAGCGTCAGCGGGACGGCGGTAAAAACGCGCCGATGAGACGCCTGCTCTGGCTGGTCGCGTTCGCGCTTCTGTTAACCGGGTGCGCGGGCGAGAAAGGGATTATTGATAAAGACGGGTATCAGCTGGATACCCGTCATCAGGCACAGGCGGCGTACCCGCGCATCAAAATCCTGGTCATCCACTACACGGCGGATGACTTTGATACCTCTCTGGCGACGTTAACGGATAAAAACGTCAGCTCACACTATTTAATTCCTGCTGTACCGCCGCTTCACCGTGGCAAGCCGCGTATCTGGCAACTGGTGCCAGAGCACGATCTGGCGTGGCACGCGGGCATCAGCTTCTGGCGCGGCGCAACGCGCATCAACGACACGTCTGTTGGTATCGAACTGGAAAATCGCGGCTGGCAAAAGTCGGCGGGAATGAAATACTTCGCCCCGTTTGAACCTGCGCAAATTCAGGCCCTGATCCCACTGGCGAAAGAGATCATTGCCCGCTACGACATTAAGCCGCAAAACGTGGTGGCGCATGCGGATATTGCCCCGCAGCGTAAAGACGATCCCGGCCCTCTGTTCCCCTGGCGCGATCTGGCGGCGCAGGGCATTGGCGCCTGGCCTGATGAACAGCGCGTGGCGTTTTATCTGGCGGGACGCGCGCCCAATACGCCAGTCGATCCCGCATCATTGCTCGACTTGCTTTCGCGTTATGGTTACGAGGTCAAACCGGAGATGACCGCGCGTGAACAGCAGCGGGTGATCATGGCGTTCCAGATGCATTTCCGCCCGGCGTTATGGAACGGGGTGGCGGATGCGCAAACGCAAGCGATTGCTAATGCGTTACTGGAAAAATATGGCCAGAATTAATGGCGCTGACGTCGTGATAAAAGTCAGTTAACTTGTTTATTTTCATCGAAATTCATTTTGGATAAAAATCAAATTAATCTATGGTTAATTGACTTTAAATTCCCCTCATCTATGATTGATTTTATCAGGAAGATATTTCTTATACGCTAAAAGTCGTGAAACTTAGCGCGCACAATCTTTTTTTTTGCTTAATTTTATTTTTAACCAGGTTGAATCAGTGAGTGACATTAAGCTGAGGTTATCACTCGTCGCTTGTCATTAAATTCAAATCAATATTCTTTGAAAGGCATAATATGTTAAGCATTTACGGTAAGAAAATTCGTCCGCATCATGAAATGGAACGTATTATTTCTTTAACGTCAGGTTATAAAGAAAAAACCTTAAAAAAATGGCAGAAAATCACCACCAGTGACTCGGAATATATTCATATTATCGTGAGTGGTGACGTTGAATTTCGCCGTACCTCCGATGAGTTATGTATGTTTACCCTGCAAGGGCAGTGTATCTTTGGGCTGTCTGCCATCTTTTATGGTTCTCTGCATATGTATGGGCTTGCTCGTACCAATACCGTCGTGCGCTCAATCAAAAAAGATGAGTTTATGCGCCTGTTGACTGAACACAGTTTATGGCCAGATCTCACCAGGGTGCTGTCATGGTATATTTGCCTGCTTAGCAAACGTGATGATGTTTTGGTTGCCCGTAGCGCTTACTCTGTTATTCGTGAATTTTTAATCGAAATTAATGAGCTGATTATTCACCATAACCGTGACATCAATGTATACGACTATATTCAGGAGTATACGAATTTTGCCCGCAGTACGATCATCAAAATTCTCTCTGACCTTAAAAAAGGAAACTATATCGTCATTGAGAAAAGCCGATTAATGTCGATGACGACCTTGCCAGAAAAATATTAATCACATTTCCCATTGTCTCCTCTTCAGCTAATGAAGCGGAGGCCGTTGGGGGGTGCATTAAGGCGTAATGATGTTTTCTTGCGTCATCAATCATCGGGCGGTTCCGGTATTTTTCCCTGCTGATAGTCCTCTTTTTGCTCCTGTAACGCTTGCAGGAAACGCGCTTTCAACGATGGCGTCTGTTCTTCCGCGCCGGGCAATGCCCGATCCGAGAGATCGCCTTCCGGCGCTTGCCGCCAGTCGTTGTCTTGACTTACCGGCGCTTCATCCTGCAATGGGGGTAACGCCTGGGGAGCAGGGGCCGGTTTGGGGGCTGGCTGCGGGAATGGCTTCGAAATATAAACATAGTGCATCTCAGAAAGCCGGGTATCCGGGTTTTCCATTTTTGTCGGTTTCGGCTCAGGCATCGGATGATGACAGTTCCAGTAAATATGGGCATACAGTCCGGCAATAATAAACGTGCAGAGGGTCAGCAGCCACATCATGGCGAGGAACAGCACTTTTTGGGGCGCCGGAAGGCGCCAGGCAAAATAGACCGCTTCTCCCGTCGTGAAACTGCGCTGTGCAGCAAGGCAAATGGTGGACATTATTTCGTGTTCCCTTGCGTTTTATGTTCCTGCTTCTGGCTTGGTGTTTGCGCCAGTACGCCCGGAACGCTGTTGGTTGCGCGCATTAACTGCATCAGCGTCTCTTCGCCGGCGATGCCGTCGACATGCAGTCCTGCCTTATCCTGAAATTCACGGGTGCGTTTTGCCAGTTCAGCCGTCCAGCTTCGCGAGTGGGTCAGCGGTTCATTCAACGTCTGGCTTAGCGTTTGATCCAGCCACGCCAGGTCTTTATCGCCGCTGGTCGCGCTAATCTCATCTTTCCCTTGCGGCGTTAAACGATGCAAAAGCGTGTAATTTCCGGTGGCGTGTTGATTAAACCAGTGTCTGCTTACCTGCCAGGTTCGGTTATTGATCAGAAGATCGAGCGACTGTTTATCAACGTGGGCTACGACGGCGTAATTCAGGTGATTACCCGTTTTGATCTCTCCTGCCCACGGATAACCTTCCTGTTCCAGCGCCTGTAAAGACGTATTCCCCTGACGACACATCAGGTTCACTCGCGCTGCGTTCTGGCATAGCGCATCGTTCGCGGAAGCATCATAACCCCACATAAGATAGAGCTGATGCATGGCGTCTGACTGATTCACCACCTCATTTTCAATGGTGGGCATAACAGGCGCAGTCGCTTCAGGCAGCATCTTTTTCCAGCTGGCCGGAACCGGCACTTGTTGCGGCAGGCGAGACGCGATCGCGCCGGAAAAGTACCAGCCGCAGCAGGCGAACAGGACGGAGGCAAACAGCCCTGCGGTTGCCAGGCGTTTACCGCGCGATGTGGGCGGCAGGAGTTCACCGGCAGCCAGGCGTAAATGGCGTGGGGAAACCTGTATCGCCCGCTCGGTCCATGCGGCAAGCAGCGCCAGATGCGCCAGTTTATTGAGTCCGGTTACGCGGCCTTTGGTCAGCGCATGCATTCTGCGCACCCGCGCGGGCGTCAGTGGCGAGGTATCGACGTTTTGTTCGTCCATCTGTGCCCCGACGTAGTCGATATATTCACGGCAGGTCAGCGAACGTAGCGCAAGGCAGGTATGAACGCGGGGCTGTAAACCAGAATGATCCAGAAGACGGGATTTCTGATCGGGAGAGCCGGTCAGAAGAATCGTGAGCGGGAAGTTCAGCTCTTGCGCCCGCGTCAGCAACATACCCAGAACATCCCAACAATTATCTTTCATGGCCTGTGCCGTGGAGAGGATCAGCAGTTTGCCTTTTTTATTACGCGAAGGCGTTTCCTCATGCCATTGGCGCAAAATGGCATCAATGGCATAAATTTTGTTTTTACCCTCTTTAACGGCAGGGTTCAGTTTATAGAGCAGCATACTGGCGCTCAGTTTGGGGAAGGCGTTAATGGCCAGCGCAGGTGTGCCGCCGTTACGCAGTTTTTCCACAAAGGCATTGTCTAATTCAGGTTCGTCAGAAAACAGACCGATGATGCCGGGCACGTTGGTTTTTTCCTGCAACAGGGAAAAGATGTCCTGATGATAATGAACGAAAAACTCCCCCGTTCGCCGGGTGAGTTTGCCAAACGGCTGAGCGGAAAATTTAAAATGATGCTGATACATGGTGTCTCGCTGTACTTTCTGGCTTCTGGAAACGTTGCGCTAAAAATAATTGAGCGGGTTTATTCGGGCAAATACCGGACAGGAGAAAATTACTCTGATTATTTTCGCTAACACCAGTAAGTGAAATCGTCAATGTTTTTCTGCAATAAAGTTGCCGGGAAAGCGAGTGGTCGACTTTCTTGCCGCTCATTACTATTTGCCGCACCGATTGGCGCAGCTGGTGCTGCAAAATTTAGCTTTATTAAAGGCATTTAAATAATGAGGATGCAGCTTTTCTCCCGATTGATTGCACCCTGCATGATGTTTGTTTTACTGATATTCAGCGGACATCAAGGGTATGTCGTTTTTAAAAACTATAATAAGGTTACAAACAAGTTAAATAACAGAAAAATTAACGTGCGTAAAAATGACGAAAAAGAAAAGTCATTTGCGCTTTTTCAACCTGCCGTCTGGCAGCGAAATACGCCAGCAGCGGTTAAATCGCCGCTCTCTGCCGAGATTGAAGGCATCGTCAGCAGCGATGAAAAATGGCTATCGTTTGCCGTTATTAAAACGCCTGCGGGACAGCAAAGTTATCGCGAAGGCGAAAGCCTCGTGGGAGTGAGTGACGCCTGTATTGAGGAGATCAATAACGACAATGTGGTGGTTAATTATGAAGGTACTACGCAGGTACTGGCATTAAAGAAACCTGATTATTTCAGAGGCGGTGTTGAAAGCGGCCCGCTACAAAAACCGACAAACGATGCCGGTGCAGAGAGCCTGCATCTTAATGATGTCCTGGTGCTAAAACCGTTTATCGAAAAAGGTCGTCTGGAGGGGTACGAAATCAACCCGCGCAATGCTTCGTCTTTCTTTCAGAACAGTGGGCTGGAGAAGGGCGATGTGGTTGTGAAGGTGAACAGTACCGATATGACGAAAGAAGAACAGGCGAAAAGCATCATTGCTGGCTGGTCAAAAATGAAAGAAGCGGCGGTAGTCGTAAGACGTCACGCTCACCTGGAAAATATTCAGGTCAATGTTTTAAACAACTAACAAGTGAATTGCCATGAAGAAATTTCCGTGGGCGTGCGTGGCGCTGACAACTCTGGCGTTATATTCCAGTTCGCTCTTTGCGGCGAATTTTAGCGCCAGCTTTAAAAATACTGATATTCGTGAATTTATTGATACGGTTGGCCGTAATCTCAATAAAACGATTCTGGTCGATCCGTCGGTACAGGGAACCGTATCGGTTCGGACGTATAACGTCCTGACCGAAGATGAATACTATCAGTTTTTCCTCAGCGTGCTGGATTTGTACGGACTTTCTGTGATTCCGATGGATAACGGCATGGTGAAAGTGGTTCGTTCATCCGTTGCGAGAACCGCGGGAACGCCGATTGCCGACAGCAAAAATCCCGGTAAAGGGGATGAAATTATTACCCGCGTCGTGCGGATGGAAAATGTACCGGTACGCGAACTGGCACCGCTGTTGCGCCAGCTGAACGATGCGACCGGTATCGGCAACGTGGTGCACTTTGAGCCGTCAAACGTCCTGCTGCTCACCGGTAAAGCCTCGGTGGTGAACCGCCTGGTCGATCTGGTTCAGCGCGTCGATCGTTCCGGCGTACAGCGGCGCGAAATCGTTCCGCTACACTACGCCTCCGCGAAAGAACTTTCGGATATGTTGAATAACCTCAACAACGAAGAACAAAAAGGGCAGAACGCACCGCAACTGGCGACCAAAGTGGTGGCGGATGAGGAGACGAATAGCCTGGTCATTAGCGGCAGTGAAGAAGCGCGGGCGCGTACCCGCACGCTGATAGCGCAGCTTGATCGCGAGCAGAATAACGAGGGGAATACCCGCGTCTTCTACCTGAAATATGCTAATGCCGCCAAAGTGGTGCCGGTGTTAACGGGCATTGGGGAGCAGATGAAGGACAAGCCGGGCACGGCGAAAAGTAAATCGCCGGTTGCCGCGACCGATCTGAATATTACTGCCGACGAGTCGACAAACTCACTGGTGATCACCGCGCAGCCGAACGTGATGAACTCGCTTGAGAAGGTGATCGACAAGCTGGACATTCGCCGTCCCCAGGTACTGGTGGAAGCCATTATCGCTGAAGTGCAGGATGGCGCCGGAACCGATCTCGGCGTGCAGTGGACGAGTAAACACGGCGGCGTACAGTTTGGCGCAACCGGTCTGCCGATCGGCCAGGTTAAGAACGGGACGATAAAAGGCGTGAATTTTACCGGTATGGCGACAGGTTTCTTTAACGGCGATTTCGGCGCGCTGATGACGGCGCTGTCGACCAACGGCAAAAACGACATTCTCTCCACGCCGAGCGTGGTGACGCTGGATAACAAAGAAGCATCGTTTAACGTTGGTCAGGATGTGCCGGTGCTTTCTGGTTCGCAGACGACGACGGGCGACAACGTCTTTAACACCGTTGAGCGTAAGACGGTGGGGACGAAGTTGAAGATCCTGCCGCAGATTAATGACGGCGACATGATCCACATGAAGATCGAGCAGGAAGTTTCCAGCGTGGACGCCAGTTCGACGGAGGATTCGTCTTTAGGCCCCACCTTTAACACCCGCACGATCAATAACGAAGTGATGGTTCACAGCGGGCAGACGGTAGTGCTGGGAGGGCTTATCGAAAATGTCACCAAACAGAATGTGTCGAAAGTGCCGCTGCTTGGCGATATTCCTCTGGTGGGGCAACTGTTCCGCTACACCTCGCAGGATACCACCAAGCGAAACCTGATGGTCTTTATCCATACCACCGTTCTGCGCGATGACGATAACTACAGCGCCGCGTCGAAAGAGAAATACGACCAGGTGCGCGCGCGCCAGCAGCAGCGTATGGAGGAGAAAAAAATGGGCATCCTGGAGCCGGACGATAACGCCATTCTGCCCGCGTTCCCGTCGCCCGTAAAAACCAGCACTGCTGCGCCAGCCACGGCGTCGCGCAATCCGTTTAAAGAGTAAGCCGGGGGTGTCGCGTGGATGAATTAAGCAAAAATTTGTGCAGCAGCAGCTTCGCAAAAGACAACGGTGTGCTGCTTTATCACAACGACATATATATCCGTGAGGATGCGCCCGCGTTTGCCCTGCTGGAGATGCGTCGCGTGCTGGGGCGTGCCTTTACGCCGGTAACATTAACGCCAGAAGCGTTTGAAGAGATGCTGGCTAAAATCTGGCAGCAGAATAGCGGTGTTTCGCAGCAGCTGGTTGATGATATGGATGCCAATATCGATCTGATGGCGTTAACCGAGGAGATCCCCGATAACGAGGATTTGCTGGATAACGATGAAAACTCGCCGGTTATCCGTCTGATTAACGCCATTCTTGGCGAGGCGGTGAAGGATGGCGCGTCGGATATCCATATCGAAACCTTTGAGCGCACGCTGAGTATCCGTTTTCGCGTTGACGGCGTGCTGCGTCCTGTATTGCAGCCCGCGCGTAAGCTGGCGCCGCTGCTGGTATCGAGGATTAAGGTGATGTCTAAACTGGATATCGCCGAAAAACGCCTGCCGCAGGACGGTCGCATCTCCCTGCGCATTGGGCGTAAAGCGGTGGATGTGCGTGTCTCAACCATCCCGTCGCAGTATGGCGAGCGGGTGGTCATGCGTCTGCTGGATAAAAGCAACCTGAAGCCGGATATCAATAAACTGGGGCTGATCGACGAAGAACTGGAACAGCTCAAAGGACTGATTGGCCGCCCGCACGGGATTATCCTGGTGACCGGGCCGACCGGGTCCGGTAAGAGCACGACGCTTTACGCCATCCTCTCGGCGCTAAACGGCCATGAACGCAATATTCTTACCGTTGAAGATCCGATCGAATATGAACTGGAAGGCGTGGGGCAGACGCAGGTTAACCCGCGAGTGGATATGACGTTCGCCCGAGGCCTGCGCGCGATCCTCCGTCAGGACCCGGATGTGGTGATGATCGGTGAAATTCGTGACGGCGAAACCGCGCAGATTGCGGTTCAGGCGTCGCTTACCGGCCATCTGGTCATGTCTACGCTGCATACCAACAGCGCGGCGGGAGCGATTACCCGGTTGCGCGATATGGGGCTGGAGTCGTTTTTAATTGGTTCATCGCTGCTTGGCGTCATTGCCCAGCGTCTGGTTCGTCGGCTGTGCCCTCACTGCCGTGCCGTCAGTCCGCTGGATGATAATGAAAAACCGCTGTTCAGCTTTATGGAGAGCCCCCCCGACGTGATTTATCGCGCCGTGGGGTGTGAACAGTGCCGCCAGAGCGGTTACCAGGGACGCGCCGGTATTCATGAGTTTCTGCTGGTGGACAGCGCGATGCGCCGCGCTATTCATGAAGATAAAGACGAAATGCCGATTGAAACTCAGCTGTTTAAGCAGGCCTACAGCCTGCGGGAAAATGGTTTGTTGAAGGTGATCTCCGGCGTCACCTCGCTGGAGGAAGTGATGCGTGTTACCGCCGAGCGCGGAGGTGACGAATAATGGCCTGGTTCGCATGGACGGCTACGGATGCCGCCGGGAAAACCCGGCGCGGCGCCTTGCAGGCTGAAGGCCCAAAGCAGGTGCGCCAGACGCTGCGCGAACAGAAGCTGATGCCGATCAGCATTACGCTCACCAGCGAGCGCGCCGCCGGAAAGGGGGCTCAGAAAGGCGCAAAACTTTCGACACCGGTGCTCTCAATGTTTACCCGCCAGCTGTCGACGTTGGTTAATGCCGCACTGCCGCTGGAGAGTGCGCTGAAGGCGATTTCTAAGCAGACGGAAGACAAAAAGCTGGCGGTGATGGTCGGTGAGATCCGCGATAAAGTGGTGGAAGGGCACACGCTTTTCGACGCTTTCAGCCAGTTTCCGCGTACTTTCGACAAGCTCTATTGCACGCTGGTGATGGCAGGGGAAAAGACCGGGCATCTCGGCGGCGTGCTGGAAAAGCTGGCTGAATACAACGAACAGCGACAGAAAATGAAAAGCAAGCTGTCGCAGGCGATGGTCTATCCCATCACCCTGACGGTGGTGGCGATTGCGGTTATCTCCATTCTGCTGGTGGCGGTGGTGCCGCAGGTCATCGAACAGTTTGTGCATATGAAGCAGCAGTTGCCCGTCACCACCCGTACCCTGATTGCGGTCAGCGATTTTTTGCAGGCTTACGGAATGGTTATCGGCGGCGGCCTTGTCGGATCGTTTATCGCTTTTAACGCCTGGCTTAAAAAAGAGCGTCATCGTTTTGCATATCACCGCTGGCTGGTGAACCGTTCGCCGCTGAAAAAACTGGTCTGTGCAATAAACAGCGCCCGTTACATCCGCACCCTGAGCATTTTACAAGCCAGTAGCGTGCCGTTGCTGGAAGGTATGTATATCGCGATGGACGGTATTGAGAATCTGTATGCGCGTCAGGTGCTGGAACAGGCGGCGGATACCGTGCGTCAGGGCGCGTCATTATATAACGCACTGGAGCAGGCCAGATTATTTCCGCCAACCATGCTTTATATGATTGCTTCTGGCGAAGAGAGCGGCGAACTCGGTTCATTAATGGATCGCGCCGCCGAAAACCAGGAGTCGGCATTACAACATCGCATTACATTAACGCTGTCGGTATTCGAACCGGCGCTGGTGGTGACGATGGCGACGGTGGTTTTATTTATCGTACTGTCAATATTACAACCGCTTCTTCAGCTCAATAATATGGTGGGTTAATTATGTCTGTGAAAAAAAATAGCCTGAAAGGTCAGGCTGGGTTTACTTTGCTCGAATTAATGGTGGTCATCGTTATTCTTGGCGTTCTGGCCAGCATGGTGGTGCCGAATCTGATGGGGAATAAAGAGAAAGCGGATGCGCAAAAAGCGACCAGCGATATTGTCGCACTGGAAGGCTCGCTGGATATGTATAAGCTCGATAACCATCGTTACCCAACCACCGAACAGGGGTTGCAGGCGTTGGTGACGAAGCCGGAGATCGCGCCGATTCCCAACGGCTATCGTGCTGACGGTTATATTCGCCGTCTGCCGCAGGACCCGTGGGGAAATGATTACATTCTGGTTAGCCCTGGCGAACATGGCGCGGTAGATGTTTTCTCCTCCGGCCTGGATGGTGAAGCGAATACCGCCGATGATATAACGAACTGGTCTTTAGATAAAAAAGATAAGTAATGAATAAGCAACGTGGATTTACATTGCTGGAAATTATTCTGGCGCTGGTTATTTTTGCCAGCTGCGCCATGATGGTGGTTTCGACAATACCCTCACGCAGCGGCGCAGATATATTAGGCCAGCAATTACAATCCCTCGTTGAATATGGTTCTGATCGGGCAGTGATGGACGGAAATATAGTCGGGCTGGTGATGACGCCAACGGAATATCAGCTGGTGAAGTGGGCCGGGGAAAACGGCGGGCGTCATTGGGCGCCGCTGACAGCCGGGCGTATTTTCACCCACGGACAGTTTCCTGAAGAGATGCACGTTTCGCTCGCTCCCCAGCGTCTGGCGGCCACGCCTGATGCCGATCCGCAGGTGCTCTTTTTACCGGATGGGGAAATTAGCCGATTCACGCTGACGTTGCAGAGCTATGACAAACAGCACCATTTCCGCGTGGTGTCGCAGGGCGCTTCACCCGTTTTGGTAGAGAACAATGACTAAACCGGAAGCGAAAGAACAGGGCATGACGCTGTTGGAAGTCATGGTGGCGCTGGTGATCTTTTCTACCGCAGCGCTGGCGTTGATGAATTCCGTCTCGCTGAATGTGCGTTTTACGCACGGTCTTGCCGATACGCTACAGGCCAGTTGGATTGCGGAAAACCAGCTCGCGCAAGCGCAGCTTGCAAAAAGCGTTTTTCCCGACGTCGCTGAAGAAGGCAGTGAAACGATGGGCGGACGCAGCTGGAACTGGCGCAAACAGAGGGTGAAAACCGATGACAAGGCGTTTGCCGATGAAGTCCAGGTGTATGCCGAAGGCGAAGAGAGCCAGCCGGTCATCACGCTGCGGGTTGTCCCGCCGAAGGAGCGCAAATGAATACGCCACTCCGTCGCCAGCAAGGTTTTACGCTGCTGGAGATCATGATTGCGCTGACGATTTTTGCCGTGATCAGCACCCTTGCCTGGCAAATCCTTGACGGTGCGATGCGCACCACCACGGCAACGGATGCTGCTGCGACGACGCTTAATCAGCTTCAGCGAGCCTGTAACCTGCTGGAGCGCGATTTCTCTCAGCTCCAGCCGCGCGCGCCGCGCAATGAAACGGATGTGTTCCGTCTGGATCAACATGCCGTTGAGCTGACGACGGTAAGCGGCGTCAGTGGGCAAATTCAGCTGGAACGCGTGCGCTGGCGGCTGGAGGCGCATCGCCTGTGGCGTGATGTCTGGCCTGACATTGATAGTCCGGCTGACGTGAGCCCAGAAGAAGTACCGATTTTAAGCAACGTTAAAGCGATGAAGTGGCGATTCTGGCGACAGGGCTGGCAGACGACATGGGTTGAAACCGCCCATCAGCCGGAAGGCGCCGAACTGACGCTGACGATGGAAAACGGGGATACCTGGCGCTGGGTGTTTATGACGCCGGGAGACATGCCGGAAATCCAGGGAGCAAAGAAAGACGAAAGCGCTGAGGCTGCACAACCCACGCCTGCTGACGTTACGGCATCGGTTCCGCCAGCACGCGGTGGAGAACAGCAATGAACACGCAATCGGCGCAAAAACAGCGCGGCGTCGCGCTGCTGGTGGTGTTGATTTTGCTGGTGATGATGTCAGCGCTGGCGGCAAAGATCGGTCAGCAGTTTTGCCGAAATTTGCAGAAAACCCGCTATCAGGTCAGTCAGCAGCAGCTGCGCTGGGCGATGCAAGGCCAGGCTGCGGCGATAAAAGATCGTCTGCAAACCGACGCCAGCGGTGAGAGCAATGGATTATCGCCAGAAGGCGCGTGGCACGAACCGCTGGAAACTCAGGGTGAGAACTATACCGTCGTGAGCCAGATTGAGGACGCCCAGACCTGCTTTAACGTGAACAGTCTGCTGGCCATTGACCCTGCGCCTCCTGCGGATAGTGCCGCCGCGCAGCCGACAAAGCCGGTGAAAGAGCAGATTGTTGAACAGTTGCTGATCGACAGCGGAATCAGTACGGCAGCGGCGGAAGAGGTTTATCAACAACTGGTGGATTATCTGGACGCTGACAACACAACCGCAAAAGAGTCTCTGGAAAGCGATGCCTGGGCGGGTGTGATGCCGCAGCGCCTTCCTGCGAATCAGATGATGCGCACCATCAGCGAGATAAAACGGTTACCGGGTTTTCCGGTGGCGGCTTATCCCCGCGTCAGCAAGGTGCTGTGCGCGCTGCCTGATACGGAGAGCAAAGTGGATGTGAATACCCTGAAGCCCGGGCAGGCACCGCTGTTGTCTGCGCTGTCTGCGGGGACGTTAAGTGAGGATGACGCAGCACGGCTGATTGCCTCGCGCCCGGAAGAAGGGTGGGCGTCGGTTGATGCGTTCAGTAAAACGCTCGAAACAAACTATCCGCAGAGCAAAGCGATCCTCGCGCAGATGCAGGCGTTTGTTGCGGTGAACAGTCACTATTTCCGGGTCGAGAGTACCGGTAATACTGATGATTTAACGCTGCGCGTTGTCAGCCAGATTCATGTCGATCGTGACTCTGGCGAGGTGAGAACCTGGCAACGCCGTTACCGAATGATTGAATAAGAAAAGTCATAGTCTATGAAACAGGTACTTTTTATTCGTCCCGATGCAAACGTGGACGGGAAAATCGAGTGGTGCGTCTCCGGTAGCCAGCAGGTGGCAACGCTGGAAAGTCGGGATGCGCTGAAAACGCTTGCCGTAAATCCCCTGGCGACACGCGTTTGTTTGCTGTTGCCCGCCAGTGAGATGGTGTTCCGTCATTTTACCCTGCCCAAAAAAGGGTTATCGACGGCCTCCACACCGTTTTCATGGCTGGCGGAAGAGACGCTGATCGGCGATGTGGACTCGCTGCACTGGACGGTATTGCGGAAAAAAGGGCGGGAAGTGGATGCCGTGGCTATTGACGCCACCTGCTTTGAGCGCTGGCTTGCGCTGTGCGAAGAGGCCGGACTGAAGGTGATTCAGGTATTGCCGGACGCCATTCTGCTGCCGGTAAACGAAGGCGGCAGTACGCTGGTTTCCTGTGACGAAAGCTGGTGGCTGCGCTTTCCGCCGTTCGGCGCCTGCGAAGCGGATGCTACGCTGCTGCCGCTGTTGCTGGCGCAAGGCGGCGATGGCGAAGTGCGCTGCTATGGCGAAGCGCCTGCGGGTATCAATGTCGCTGAACAACTGCCGTGGCAGCATCCGCTGGTGTTGATTCAGCCGCAATGGAAAGCGTGTCGTGCCAATATGCTGCATGGCGCATTTGCCGCCTGCGGCAAAGAGGTGGGGCGATTTCGTCATCTGAGGACAGCAATGGCGGTGTCTGCGCTGCTGTCGATGGGGTTGTTGATTGGCCCACGCGTGGCAATGGCATGGATGTTGGTTCAGCAGGAAAATCAGGTACAGGCCGAGATTGCCCAGGTCGCTCAACACTATTTCCCGAGTCTGCGGCAGAAAACCAATATCAAATACCATTTTGGTCAGAATATTAAAAAACAGAGCAAAGGTATTTTTCTGCAACTTGAGGCGCTGGGACAGGTTAAACAGTCTGTGCCTGCTATTGAGATAAATGAAGTGGAATATGACAACGCGCAGAATGTGTTGACGCTGAACGCGGCCTCGCCGAACGCGCAGGCGCTACAGGATTTCGTTACACAGGCCACTCCCCATTTTGACTTTGCGTTACAACCGGTTTCGGACCAGTCACCCTATACGGCGATCGTGACGGGGAAATATAAATGAAAGAGCGAATTGCACAATTAAAAGCGCGCTATCAAAACTACAGCGATCGCGAGCGTGGTCTTATTACGCTATGTGCGGCGGCGATGTGCTGCGCGGTAATTTATTACGGCGGCATTATTCCGCTGGATCATATGATTCAAAACAGTCAGTCCACGTTAATGCGGCAAAAAGAGACGCTGCGCTGGATGCGGGACGAAATCGATAAAAATCATTTACAGGCGAAAGTCTTAAAAACGAACAACCCGCGAACGGTTATTGAAGAGAGCGCGAAAGAGATCCATCTCGCGTTGTCTGATATTCGTCAGGATGAACGCTCACTCTCTTTTGTTGTTGAACAGGTCAATATTTATGAACTGAAAAACTGGCTACGTGAAGTGAATGTTACGTCCGGCGTTCAGTTGCAAAAAATGGATTTGCAGCCGGTCGATCGTCAAAGCGACGTGAAAGCCAATATTACGCTGAGCTGGAATAAAAACGCATGAATACGATCATGTTGTTTCGGGAAAGCTGGCCGATTGGGTTTTGCATAATGAGCGCCTGCCTGGGCGGAATCCTCGGCAGTTTTCTTGGCGTAGTCAGCGAGCGCGTTCCCGCAATAGTGATGGAAAAGGAAGGGGCGGGGAATTTACTTTTTCCTGCCTCGCACTGCGCGGACTGCGGGCATCAACTGGCCTGGTGGGAAAATATTCCGTTATTGAGCTGGTGCTGCCTGCGCGGTCGCTGCCGTCATTGCCAGTCTGTGATTCCCCTGCGCTTGCTGTTGGTGGAGTTAGCCAGTGCGCTTTTTTTTGCGGCAACGGCGGCGGCGCTCCCTTCCTTTGTCACGCTGATCGCGCTGTGGGTTTTATGGTGCGGTTTGCTGCCGCTCACGATGATTGATGCGAAATATATGCTGTTGCCGGATTGTCTCACGCAGCCGCTGCTGTGGGCTGGGCTGCTGCTGCATTGCGTTTTCCACACGATGCCGTTGGCGAGCGCGTTATATGGCGCCGTTGCAGGGTATCTCATTCTGTGGCTGGTGTACTGGAGTTTTCGCCTGCTGACGGGGCGGGAAGGGCTTGGACAGGGCGATTTTAAGCTACTGGCGGCGCAGGGGGCGTGGTGCGGCTGGCAGGCGTTACCGTTATTAATTCTGGTTGCGGCATTAAGCGGTATTGTGCTGTATGGCCTTTTTTACTCTGGCGTAAATAAAGCGGGGCAAATTCCTTTTGGTCCCTGTCTGGCCTTTTCGGGAATGGCGATGTTTATCTTCCAGACATTGCAATTCACATTCTGACGCGGCTGGTCAAGTGTTTTTTTAAATTCTTTCGCCGAGGGAATAAAGGGAACTTATTTATTTTCCAGATTATCATTGTCGCATAAGTTAATAGAATTAATGCTTATGCCATTTTAGGGAGGAGCGTAAAGCGAAATAGATTATTTCATTTTTATAATGGGTTGGTTTCCGTTGTCTTAAATAAATTACTGTTTGAAATTCGTCCATGCTCTAAGGAATGCATGGCTGTTAAATATTCACGAATAAAATTATCAGGAATTAATAATGAAATTTATGAAGCCTAAATATCTGGCACTTTTTGTGGCAGCAGCGACAAGTCCGGTTTTTGCCGCTGCGCCGGGTACGCCGTCTATTACCAGCGGCAATGATAAATTCGCCATTGTGGAAGTGGATCAGGCTGCGCAGGATTATAACAACCTGGTGAAAGTTCATAACGATGGCGTGGACGTCAAGGTGGAATGGAACGTCTGGAGCGGCGATGCGCCGACCTCCGCGAAAGTGCTGTTGGATGGTAAGACCGTATGGTCTGGCGCAGGTAGCGCTGCCGGTTCTGCGACCTTCAAAGTCAAAAAAGGCGGTCGTTATCAGGAGCAGGTTGAATTATGTAATACCAGCGGGTGTACGAAAAGCGCCAGCAAGCTGATTATTGTGGCGGATACCGACGGTAGCCATCTGCTGCCGCTGAATACCACCATAAAGGAAAACAATAAAACGTTTGCTCAGCATACCGATAAAGTGGTGGGCGCGTACTTCCCGGAATGGGGCGTGTATGGCCGTAATTTCCCGGTGGATAAAATCCCGGCGGCTAACCTGAACCATATCCTGTACGGCTTTATTCCCATTTGCGGCGGCGACGGTATCAATGACAGCCTGAAATCCATCGAAGGTGGCAACAGTTTTGAAGCGCTGAAACGCGCCTGTAATGGCCGACAGGACTATACCGTGGCGATCCACGATCCGTGGGCGGCGCTGCAAAAACCGCAGGCTGGCGTCTCTAACTGGGATGACCCGTATAAAGGCAACTTCGGTCAATTGATGGCGCTGAAAAAAGCGCACCCGGATCTGAAAATCCTGCCATCGGTTGGGGGATGGACGCTTTCCGATCCGTTCTTCCAGATGCATGACAGCGCGATTCGCGCGCGGTTTGTTGCTTCCGTTAAGGATTTCCTGAAGACCTGGAAATTCTTCGACGGCGTAGATATTGACTGGGAATTCCCGGGCGGCGGCGGTCAGAATGAAACGCTGGGCAACCCACAGCAGGATAAAGCGACCTACACGGCACTGATGCACGATCTGCGCACCATGCTCAACGAACTGTCTGCCGAAACCGGTCGGACTTACGAGTTGACTTCCGCTATCGGTTCCGGTCAGGACAAAATCGAAGACGTGGACTACGCCCAGGCGCAGCAGTATATGGATCACATCTTCCTGATGAGCTACGACTTCTACGGCGGCTGGAGCAACACCGATCTGGGGCACCAGGCGGCGCTGCACGGCGCAGAGTGGAAACCGGACACCAAATACACCACGGAAAATGGCGTCAATGCGTTGCTGGCGCAGGGCGTGCAGCCAGGCAAGATCGTGGTGGGCGCGGGGATGTATGGCCGTGGCTGGACTGGCGTGCATGGCTATACCGGCGACAATCCGTTTACCGGTACGGCTACCGGCCCGGTGAAAGGCACCTGGGAGCCGGGCGTGGTTGATTATCGTCAGATTGTTAATGAATACAAAGGCAAACCAGGCTGGGAATATCGTTACGACGCTGCGGCGGAAGCGCCGTATATTTTCAATAAATCCACCGGCGACCTGATTACCTATGAAGACGCCCGCTCTGCGGCGGCGAAAGGTAAATACGTCCTGGCTAACAACCTCGGCGGCCTGTTCTCCTGGTCTATCGACTCTGATAACGGCGACATTCTGAACGCGATGAACGAAAGCTTGCTGGGTGGGGGGTCTACGCCGGTTGAGCCGGTTGTAACCAACCATGCGCCAGTCGCGACCGCAGTTGACCAGGTCGTAACCGGCCCGGCGACGGTCACGCTGGACGGTTCTGCCTCTACCGACCCGGATGGCGATGCGATCACCTATAAGTGGACGCAGATCTCCGGTCCGTCCGTAACGCTGAACAAGAGCACCAGCGCGAAAGCGAGCTTTAACGTCGCCGCTGTCTCCAGCAATCAGAATCTGGCGTTCCGTCTGACCGTTACCGATGCGAAAGGTCTGAGTAACGCCATTGACGTTCAGGTCGTGAACAAAGCGCCAAAAGCGAACCAGGCCCCGGTTGTGAATCCGCTGGAAACGGTGTCGCTTGAAGCAGGCGCAACCTACACGCTGAATGCGCAGGCTGCCGATCCTGATGGCGACGCGTTGACCTACGCCTGGAGCGTGCCGGGCGACATGAACGCGACGGGGACGGACACCTCCAGCGTGACCATCACCGCGCCGGAAGTGAGCTCCGCCTCGACTTACACCGTCAGCGTCGTGGTCAGCGATGGTAAAACCAGCGTGCAGTCCAACGTGCAGATTAACGTTACGCCAAAAGCGGGGCCGGTGCCGTCCGACGAAGGGACAACACCGTCTGATGAAGGCACCACGCCAGCCGATGAGGGGACGACGCCGTCTGATGAAGGCGCGGCAACCGGCGGTTGCGACAGCCCGGTTGATGCCAATGCCAGCCACTACGCGGCATGGGACGCCAGCAAAATCTACAACAATGGCGATACCGTCAGTTTTGATCACCTGGTGTGGAAAGCGAAGTACTGGACGCAGGGCAATCAGCCAGGCTTTGGCGTGGACGCGTGGGAACTGGTCAGCCAGGTGAAATTCAACTGGCGTTCCGATGTGGTTTACAACGGCGGTGAGACTACCACCTATCAGGGGTCTGTATACCGCGCCAAATGGTGGACGCAGGGTGATAAACCCGGCAACAGCGATGTGTGGGTGAAAGAAGGCGCCGCCGCAGACTGTCAATAATTCTCTTACCTTAATAATGCGGATACGTTATCTATCCGCGAAGGGTAGCCGCCCCTGTCTGGGGGCGGCCATCTCTAAAAAATAATGTGCATAACGAACAAGGAGCAGATCACCCCGACAACCGGATGAAAATATGAAACGTTTAATTTTGTTGTTATTGATGTTAAGCCAAAGCGCGTTTGCCAACTGCTGGGACAGAGCCGCAAATTATTATCATGTTGACCCTTATTTATTATTTGCCATTGCGCAAGTCGAGTCTGGCATGAATCCCTATGCGGTAGGACGAAATCACGACGGGACGAGAGATGTCGGGTTGATGCAAATAAATAGTTCGCATTTTTCAGCGCTGGAACGCCGTGGCATTGATGAGTATCGACTGATGCTGGAACCCTGTACATCTATTATGGTCGGCGCGTCGATCTTATCCGATATGATCAAAGTATATGGTTATAACTGGGAGGCGGTAGGCGCATATAACGCCGGGGTTAAAAAAGAGAATTACCCGCAGCGCATGATTTACGCGCATAAAGTCTGGGAAACATACCAGCGTATAAAAATGACCACGCAATATAAATAAATCCAGCCGCTTTTATTTTTTGAAGAATTCCTGCTGGTGTTCTTCGAAAAGTAAAACCCCAGGTTCTGACGTTTGTTTATTCGTGTTGTTAATGGACAACGCAGAATTTGAATTAATCACTATTGTACATAAAGGAAAAATTGAAATGAGCAAAAGGACATTATTGAGTGTACTCATTGCGGGTGCCTGTGCGGTGCCGTTTATGGCGCAAGCAAATACATTGCAGGCCAGCAGCAGTGAGCCTTACACCATAAAAGCCAGCGATCTGGCGAAAAAGGAGCAGGAGCTGACAAATTTCCCGTTGATGGCTTCGGTGAAAGAGACGATCCAGACGCTGGATAATGCCCAGGTAGAACTCATTGAACCCGGTCGCGCCGCCAACCCGGAAAACGTCAAACGCGTTGAGGGGATCATCAAAGCCAGCGACTGGGAATATCTTTTCCCGCTGCGTGCTAAAGAATATACCTACAGCAATTTCCTGAAAGCAGTCGGTAAATTCCCGGCGCTGTGTAAGACCTATAACGATGGTCGCGACAGTGATGCGATTTGTCGCAAAGAGCTGGCAACAATGTTCGCCCACTTTGCGCAGGAAACCGGCGGCCATGAGAGCTGGCGTCCAGAGGCCGAATGGCGTCAGGCGCTGGTATATGTGCGTGAAATGGGCTGGAGCGAAGGGCAGAAAGGCGGCTATAACGGCGAATGTAACCCGAGCGTCTGGCAGGGGCAAACCTGGCCGTGCGGCAAAGACAAAGATGGCGAATTCCTGAGTTACTTTGGCCGCGGTGCGAAACAGTTGTCCTATAACTACAACTACAACTACGGGCCGTTCTCCGAAGCGATGTATGGCGACGTTCGCACGCTGCTGGATAAACCGGAACTGGTTGCCGATACCTGGCTGAACCTGGCGAGCGCTATTTTCTTCTTCGCCTACCCGCAGCCGCCGAAACCTAGCATGTTGCAGGTCATCGATGGCACCTGGCAGCCGAACGCGCATGATAAGGCTAACGGTCTGGTGCCCGGCTTTGGCGTCACCACCCAGATTATCAACGGCGGCGTTGAATGCGGCGGCCCGACGGAAATCGCGCAGTCGCAGAATCGTATCAAATACTACAAAGAGTTCGCTAACTACCTGAAAGTACCGGTTCCGGCAGATGAAGTGCTGGGCTGCGCCAACATGAAGCAGTTCGATGAAGGCGGCGCGGGCGCATTGAAGATCTACTGGGAACAAGATTGGGGATGGAGTTCGGATACGCCGGACGGCAAAACCTATGCCTGCCAACTGGTGGGTTATCAGACGCCATTCAGCGCGTTTAAAGGGGGGGATTACACGAAATGTGTACAGCATTTCTACAATGTGAACATCATTAATGATGACGGTTCTTCGACTAAACCGGATGAAGAGCCCGTAACGCCAATACCGGCTGATGATACGCCTGTGCCAGTGCCGGATGAAACGCCAGCAGAGCCGACCACCGTTAACCATGCGCCGGTAGCCCATATTGCAGGGCCGATTGGCGCGGTAGATGCGGGGGCGCAGGTCTCTTTGAGCGCGGAGGGGTCGACTGACGAAGACGGTAACAAACTGACCTACACCTGGCGTGCTCAGGATGGTCAGACCGTGTCTGGCGAAGACAAAGCGGTCGTAACCTTCGCCGCGCCGGAAGCGGCGACCGCTCAGCAGTACGAGGTGAGCCTGACCGTCAGTGATGGTGAGCTGAGCAGCACCACCTCTTATCTGCTCAACGTGAAAGCGAAAGCGGCAACGCCATCTCAGGACGACGGCGCTTCGGGTTCGTATCCGGCATGGAGCGCGAACAGTAAGTACAATGCGGGCGATATCGTGAATAACCACGGTAAGCTGTTCCAGTGCAAACCATTCCCGTATAGCGGCTGGTGTAATACGGCGCCGGCCTATTATGAACCCGGCGCGGGTCTGGCATGGTCTGACGCGTGGAGCGCGCTGTAATGACAATATAAAACGATAACGCCTGAAATGCCCGATGGCGAAGGCTTATCGGGCCTGCGGCGGGTGAGTCGTATCTATTGTGCCATCCGGTACAACAACGATCTGACGGCAACCTGATGGTTGCCGTTTTTTGTGTTCACTGTGCGCCGGTCAGCGCGGTAGCTTGCCGTGATCGCGCAGCCAGGCGGCGGTACGCTCAATGCCTTCATCCAGCGTGACGATGGGCTGATAGCCCAGTTCTTCCTGGGCGCGCGTGGTGTCCAGCGTAAAATCGAAATTCAGCTTGGAAACGCCGTAGTGCGTCAGCGTCGGCTCTTTCGCCGATTTATTGCCGAAACGCTCCATGCTGCGGGCGATCATATCCAGCATCGGATACGGAACCGAACGGATTCGGCAATCAATGTTTAATTCATCAATCAGCTTCTGCACAATGCTGCGCAGCGTTCGGTGTTCGCCATTTGTGATGTTATAGACCCGACCAGAAGGCAGCTTGTCACTGCTTTCCTGGCTTGCCAGCCACATCGCGTGGACGGCATTTTCATAATAAGTCATATCCACCAGCGCGCTGCCGCCGTGCGGCAACAGAACGCTGCCGTAGTGGTGCATCATATGCGCCAGACGCGGAATAAAGACTTTATCGTGTGGGCCAAACAGACTTTGCGGGCGCAGGACGGTAAAACGCGTCTGCGGGTTGGCCTGCGCCAGCAGGTTAATCACCTCTTCACCGGCCGCTTTGCTGCGTGCAAATTCATTGGCGAAGCGGTGCGGACGAAAATCCTCTTTGATATCGCGATGGTGGTGATAATCAAAATAGAGTGACGGAGAGGAGATATGAATAAAGTTACGTACGCCCCAGGCGACGGCCCATTCGCCAAGGCGTCGGGTGGCGCGAACGTTCGCCAGATCGAAGGCTTCCTGGGTTCCCCACGGCGAGGTGAAACTGGAGCAGTGCCACAGCGTATCAATGCCTGCGAGCATCACTTTTGCCTGCGAAGAGACCAGCTCGGTCAAATCCGCATGGACAAATTCCGCTCCCATTTTTTGCAGCAGCTTGCCCATCGCTTCATTGCGACCGGTAGCTCTGACGCTGATGCCTTTATTGCGCAAAAACTCAACCGCGTTTCGACCTAAGCCGCTGGTGGCGCCGGTAACCAGTACCTTCATATCAATCCACTGTGGTTAATAGAACTTCGTGCGCATTCTTCCGTGAATTACGTCGGTATGCAATGGGAAACATGAAAGAATACAGTATGTTTTTATGATTAATCTGTGATTTGTTCTGCAAGCCGGGCGATTCGCTTTGCCATGCCCCGGAAAATAAAGAGATGCGCCGGGATCATCAGCAGCCAGTAGAAAAGGCCGGGCATCCCGTGCGGGTGCCACCAGGCGCGCACGTCAATTTGCCGGTGATCGCCTTTATCTTCAAGGGTAAAGCTCAGACGGCCAAGGCCCGGCGCTTTCATGCCAAACAGTAAGGTCAGCTGCTTTTCCGGCTCGACAATGATGACTTTCCAGCTGTCCACCGTGTCGCCGGTCTGAAGAAGCGCGTGTTCAGGCCGGCCTTTTGCCAGTCGATGCCCCACCAGCAGATCCATTGCCGCACGCGTCTTCCAGAGAATATTGCCAAAGAAATAGCCTTCTTTGCCGCCGAGACGGTTGATCACCTGCCACAGGGCTTTCCGGCTGGCGGAGGTTTTAACCGTGAATCCGGCCTGTTTGGCAAAATAGCCATACTCTGGTCGCCAGCGGGCAAACGCCTGGGCGTCGTATCCCCAGTCGCTGGAGTTGACCAGTTTTTCTTCCTCCTTCAGCGTGCGACGCACGGCATCGTCAAAGGAGATGAGCGTCTGGGGGACCAACGCCCGCAGTTCGGTATCATCGGCCAGCAGGTCATGTTTCAGCCCCTGGATCAGCGCTTTTGCCGTGGTCGGCGGAACGGACGTAATGACATTTAAAAACCAGACTGAAATCCAGCGGGTCGGAAAAGGGATGGGGATCAGCAGGCGATGTTTGCCGCTGACGGCCATAAAGTGCTTGAACTGCTCCTGATAGCTTAAGACCTGCGGCCCGGCGGCTTCGAGAACCCGGTGCTCGCAGGCAGGGTGATCCAGCAACGCCACCAGATAGTGCAGCAAATTTTCCAGCGCGATGGGCGTGGTTCGGGAGCGCACCCAGCGAGGCGGCGTCAGCACTGGCAGGTTGTAGACCATATCGCGCATCACTTCGAAGGCGGCTGAACCTGCGCCGACGATAATGCCGGCGCGCAGTTCAGTCACCGGCACGCCGGATTCGCGCAGCGTCTCCGCAGTTAACTGCCGGGCGCGCAAATGGTCAGACTGCTCATGTTTCGGCGCCTGCAACGAGCTGAGGAATATGAGCTGTTTGACCGGTACTTCACGCAGCGCATCGCGCACGTTCATCGCAACCTGGCGCTCATGGGCAATAAAATCGCCGCCTTCGCCCATGCCATGCACCAGATAATAGACGGTGTCGACTTCGCGGAGCAGCGCGGGCAGATTATCCGGCCAGTTGAGATCGACTTTATGACAACTGACGTTAGCCAGTTGCTGTTTTTCCAGCCGTTCGATGCGACGTGCCGCCGCCAGAATCTGATGCCCTTGCGCGCTGAGCGCCCGCACCAGATGTTGACCAATGTAACCACTGGCGCCAAGAACCAAAATACGTTGCGGCACGTCCGTCTCCTTAGCGGGTTAAAAAGGCGCGCCAGTGGGCGGCGACTTCAGCAAGCTGTTCACGCGATACGTCCAGATGCGTCACCAGACGCACGATCGGCGACGCGTTGATCAGCACGTCATGTGCCTTCATGTATTCGCCCAGCGCCGCCGCGTTCTCTTCACCAACGCGGACAAACAGCATATTGGTGTCGTGACGCATAACATCCGCGCCGGCTTCACGCAGTTGCTCCGCCATCCAGGCCGCGTTGTCGTGATCGTCCTGTAAACGTGCTACGTTATTTTTCAACGCGTACAGCCCGGCCGCCGCCAGAATACCCGCCTGACGCATACCGCCGCCGGTCATTTTGCGCCAGCGGATGGCGCGCTTAATGTAGTCCTGGTTGCCGACTAACAGTGAGCCTACCGGCGTCCCCAGACCTTTTGACAGGCAAATGGTGAATGAATCGCAGTATTGAGTAATGTCTTTCAGTTCGCAGCCGTAGGCGACGACCGCGTTAAAAATACGCGCGCCGTCAACGTGTAACGCCAGACCGCGCTCGCGGGTAAATTCCCACGCCTGTTTTAAATATTCGCGCGGCAGCACTTTACCGTTGTGGGTGTTTTCCAGACTGAGTAAGCGAGTGCGGGCAAAATGGATATCATCCGCCTTGATCTTCGCGGCGACCTTATCCAGCGGCAACGTACCGTCTGCGGCGGCATCAATGGGCTGCGGTTGAATGCTGCCCAGCACCGCCGCGCCGCCTGCCTCGTACAGATAGTTATGCGCGCCCTGACCGGCGATATACTCTTCGCCGCGTTCACAGTGGCTGAGCAGAGCGACCAGGTTAGCCTGAGTGCCGGTGGGTAAAAAAATCGCCGCGTCTTTGCCGGAAAGCTCAGCGGCGTATTGCTGGAGGGCGTTGACGGTTGGGTCATCTCCGTACACGTCGTCCCCGACCGGGGCGGCCATCATTTCTTCGAGCATGGCACGACTTGGGCGGGTTACGGTATCACTACGTAAATCGATCATTGCACATCCCTATAGTTTAAAAGGCGATGTGCATTGTTTTACCTTAGCCAGTTGGTTTTCGCCAGTTCGATCACTTCATCACCGCGCCCGCTGATGATCGCGCGCAGCATATACAGGCTAAACCCTTTGGCCTGCTCCAGTTTGATTTGCGGCGGAATGGCCAGTTCTTCTTTCGCCACGACCACATCGACCAGTACCGGACCGTCGATAGACAGCGCGCGTTGCAGCGCCTCGTCGACGTCGGCGGCTTTTTCAACGCGGAGCCCTGTAATGCCGCAGGCTTCAGCAATGCGGGCGAAGTTCGTGTCGTGCAGTTCGGTGCCGTCGGTGAGGTAGCCGCCCGCTTTCATCTCCATTGCCACAAAGCCCAGCACGCTGTTGTTGAAAACAACAATTTTTACCGGCAGCTTCATCTGTACGACAGAGAGGAAATCGCCCATTAGCATACTGAATCCCCCGTCGCCGCACATGGCGATCACCTGACGGCTAGGTTCGGTGGCCTGGGCGCCTAACGCCTGCGGCATGGCATTGGCCATTGAACCGTGGTTAAACGATCCCAGCAGACGGCGCTTACCGTTCATTTTCAGATAACGCGCCGCCCATACGGTCGGCGTGCCGACGTCGCAGGTAAAGATGGCGTCATCTGCGGCGAAACGGCTGATCTGCTGCGCCAGATATTGCGGGTGAATCGCTTTCTCGCTCGGTTTGGCTAAATCATCCAGCCCTTTGCGCGCGTCGCGATAGTGCTCCAGCGCTTTATCAAGGAATTTACGATCGGTTTTTTCTTCCAGCATCGGCAATAACGCGGCGAGCGTGGAGCGAATATCGCCGACCAGCGCCATATCGACTTTACTGTGCGCGCCAATGCTTGCCGGGTTGATATCGATTTGAATGATTTTGGCGTCGGTCGGGTAAAAGGCGCGATAGGGAAACTGGGTGCCGAGCAGGATCAGGGTGTCAGCATTCATCATCGTATGGAAACCGGATGAGAAGCCGATCAATCCCGTCATGCCCACATCGTAAGGGTTGTCGTACTCTACATGCTCTTTGCCGCGCAGCGCATGAACAATTGGCGCTTTAATTTTGGCGGCAAATTCCACCAGCTCTTTATGCGCGCCCGCGCAGCCGCTGCCGCACATCAGGGCGATATTGCTGGAGTAACGTAATAGCTGTGCCAGTTTTTTCAGCTCTTCTTCGGCCGGGGTCACGACCGGCAGCGGGGCATGATACCAGTGGGTGCTGGCGCTTTCCGGCGCCGGTTTCAGCGCAACGTCGCCCGGCAGCACTACGACGGAGACGCCACGGTTAAGCACCGCTTTACGCATGGCGATCGCCAGTACCTGCGGGATCTGCTCCGGGGTGGAAACCAGCTCGCAATAGTGGCTGCATTCGCGAAACAGCTCTTGTGGGTGGGTCTCCTGAAAGTAGCCGCTGCCGATTTCGCTGGAAGGAATGTGGGCGGCGATAGCCAGAACCGGGACGTGATTACGGTGGCAATCGAACAGACCGTTAATCAAATGCAGGTTGCCAGGCCCGCATGAACCCGCGCACACCGCCAGTTCACCGGTGAGTTGCGCTTCCGCGCCAGCGGCAAAGGCGGCGACCTCTTCATGGCGCGTCGACATCCAGTCAATCGTCCCCATCCGGTTCAGGCTGTCGCTCAGGCCGTTCAGGGAGTCGCCCGTCACACCCCAGATACGTTTCACGCCAGCCTGTTCAAGTGTTTTTGCAATGTAAGCGGCAACGGTTTGTTTCATGGTTTTCCATCTCCTGTAATGTGATACCGGTTACAAGTTTAGATGAAGATAATCGTTACGCTTTGTCATCACCCCTTATTTTCAGCAGCTATATTTCAACCGACAGAACGCGTAATTTAATGGCAAACCAGCCGGAACCAGGAGTCAATTCAGATGGTTACAACGTTATTAAATGCAGTGAACCGTATGCTGACGCATGAAGATTTTGGCAAGTTTCTGTTACGCCTCGCGGTAGGGGGGCTGATGCTGTTTCACGGCCTGCATAAACTGTTCGACGGTATTGATGGCATTAGCAATATGCTGATTGCAAAAGGATTGCCCGGGTTTATCGCCTATGGCGTGCTGGTGGGCGAGGTGATTGCGCCTTGCCTGATTGTGCTGGGTATTCTTACGCGTCCTGCCGCGCTGGTGCTGGCATTGACGATGGTGGTGGCGTGGTTAATGGTCGGCACCGGGAAAACCTGGCAACTGGATGCCGTCGGCGCATGGGCGATAGAAAGTTTAGTTTATTTCTTTATTGGCGCGCTGGCGGTGGCGTTTCTGGGGGCGGGGCGGTTCTCTGTTGCAGGAAATTCGGCCTGGCGGTGAAGAATTGCCGGATGGCGGCGTAACTGCCTTATCCGGCCTGCCGAAAAATGGCAGGCCGGGTAAGCGAAGCGTCATCCGGCAATGAGAGCTTATGCCAGAACTAAATCGCCCTGCGGATGGCAGGAGCAGGCCAGCACATAACCGTCGGCGATTTCCGCATCGGTCAGCGTCATGGTGCTGCTGACCGTATATTCACCGGAAACCACTTTGGTTTTGCAGCAGCCGCACACGCCAGCACGACATGCCACAGTCACCGGAACTTTATTGCTTTCCAGCGCGTCCAGCAGCGTGGTGCCGACAGGCGCGTAAAACTCCTGCGCCGGTTGCAGTTTGGTGAACTTCAGACCCTCCATTGCCGCTTCGGCAACGGGTGTAAAGAACTTCTCTTTAAAGAAGCGCGTTACGCCGAGCGCTTTCACTTCCTGCTCAACCATGTCCATATACGGCGCCGGGCCGCAGGTCATGACGGTGCGCGATGTCAGGTCCGGCACGTTTTTCAGTAATTCAGTGGTCAGGCGACCCGCCACGAAACCGTGGGTCGCATTGTTCTCCGCCACCAGCGTGACCGGGTACTGACGCCATTCCTCAGCGAAAATCACATCCTGCGGCGAACGCACGTTGAAGATCACCTGCACATCTGCCTGCGGGCGGTATTTTGCCAGCCAGCGACGCATCGACATAATTGGCGTGACGCCGCAACCGGCCGCCAGCATCAGGAACTTGTCTTCGGCTTTATCTTCGCAGATAAAGTCGCCCATCGCATTGGACAGCCAGATATAGTCGCCGCGTTTCACCTCGCGGGTTAACCACTGTGAACCTGCGCCTTCATCAATGCGACGGATCGTCAGCGTAATGTACTCGCTCACGCCCGGCGTGGACGAAATGGTGTAGGCCCGCAGCGTATCCGCAGAGTTGCGAACGCTGACCAGCGCATACTGACCGGCACGGTACGGATAGTGATCGTGACACAGTAATGAGAGAGTCCACACATCCGGGGTTTCCTGATGGATGTGATGTACCTGCATCCGCCACGGACACTGAGTGGTTGGCATCGTCATTCTAAAACTCCTTACGCGCTCAACAGTTGCTGCATATCTTCTTCAACGGTGGTGACCTGACGCAGGCCAAATTTCTCGTTGAGGACAGCCAGCAGATCCGGGGTGAAGAAACCTGGCGCAGTCGGCCCGGTCACGATGTTTTTCACGCCCAGAGACAACAGCGTCAGCAGGATGACGATCGCTTTCTGTTCGAACCAGGAGAGCACCAGAGACAGCGGCAGGTCGTTCACGCCACAGCCCAGTTTTTCTGCCAGCGTGACGGCCAGAATGATGGCGGAGTAAGCGTCGTTACACTGACCGGCGTCAACCAGACGCGGCAGACCTTCGATGTCGCCGAATTCCAGTTTGTTGAAGCGGTATTTACCACAGGCCAGCGTCAGAATCAGGCAGTCATCCGGTACGCTGGTCGCGAAATCGGTGAAGTAGTTACGTTCGCCACGCGCGCCGTCACAGCCGCCCACCAGGAAGATGTGACGCAGTTTTTCGCGGCTGACCAAGTCGATCAGGCTGTCTGCTGCGCCCAGCAGCGTCTGGCGACCGAAACCAACGGTGATCAGATGCGGGATTTCGCTGTACGGGAAGCCTGCCATCTGCTGCGCCTGAGTGATAACCGGAGAGAAATCTTCGCCTTCCAGGTGGTTTACGCCCGGCCAACCGACGATGCTGCGCGTCCAGATACGGTCGTCATACGCGCCAACGGTCGGGTCAATGATGCAGTTAGAGGTCATCACGATAGGGCCAGGGAAGCGGGCGAATTCAACCTGCTGGTTCTGCCAGCCGCTGCCGTAGTTACCGACCAGGTGTTTGAATTTACGCAGTTCCGGGTAACCGTGCGCGGGCAGCATTTCACCGTGGGTATAGACGTTCACGCCAGTCCCTTCGGTCTGCTCCAGCAGGTTGTACAGATCTTTCAGGTCGTGACCGGAGATCAGGATGCACTTACCTTCAACCGCTTTCACGTTAACCTGAGTTGGGGTCGGGTGGCCGTATTTGGTGGTTTCACCGGCATCCAGGATGCTCATCACTTTGAAGTTCATCTGGCCGATTTCCATAGAACATTCCAGCAGAGCGTTCATATCGGAAGGCCAGGTGCCCAGCCACGCCATGATTTTGTGGTACTGCGCGTAGATGTCGTTGTCATACTGACCCAGAACGTGGGCGTGCTCCATGTACGCTGCCGCACCTTTCAGGCCATACAGGCAAAGCAGACGCAGGCCGAGGATGTTCTCGCCAATAGCGGCTTTGTCTTTGTTCGGGGTGAATTCGGCGGCCTGACGTTGCAAATCGCCCAGATCGTCGCTGACCAGTTGCAGGTCGGCCATCGGGTTGTTTACCGTGGCGCTTGCATCGATGTTCTGGCACTGCGCTTTCAGCGATTCGCGCAGGGCGATCGCTTCGCGGGCATAGCCGACGATACGCGGAGAATCGAAGTTAACGTTGGTCAGAGTGGAGAAAAATGCACGCGGGGCAAAGTTGTCAACGTCATGATCGATGATGCCATATTCACGGGCTTTAGCAGCCCATGCAGACAGACCTTGCAGGGACGCAATCAGCAGATCCTGGAGATCGGAGGTTTCCGCTGTTTTACCGCACATACCCTGCGCGTAGGAGCAGCCGTTCCCCGCCGGAGTACGGATGGTTTGTTCACATTGCACACAAAACATGGTCACACCTTTTTTAAAGTTATATTTAATATACATGTTTAAGGTTATGCCTGCGCGCAAAGGGATAAAAGTGATTTCTTACATAATTTACAGGGAGATTGATTTAGCGCAATTTTGGCGGCAGGGTTCTACCGCCAGGGAGGTATCAGGCTGAGAAAAAGGCCATCAGGATCGGCACCAGCAGGCTGAGGATAAAACCGTGAACGATGGCGGCAGGCACCATCTCCAGACCGCCTGTACGCTGAAGCACCGGCAACGTGAAGTCCATCGACGTGGCGCCGCATAACCCTAACGCGGTGGAGCGACTGCGACGAACCAGACCGGGGATCAGCATAATCGCTATCAGCTCGCGCGCCAGATCGTTAAAGAAAGCGGCGCTGCCAATTACCGGGCCGAACGATTCGGTCAATAAAATGCCGGACAGGGAATACCAGCCGAAACCCGATGCCATTGCCAGCGCGGTTTTGATCGGCAGGCCGAGAATGAGCGCATTGATGACTCCGCCGAGCATAGAGCTGGCGACCACCACCACGGCGACAATCATCCCCCGGCGATTCAGCACAATCTGTTTTAAGGTCATGCCATTGTTTCGCAACTGAATGCCGATCAGGAATAATAAGAAGATCAGCGTATATTCGCTGGCTTCCGTAGCGTGTTTGAGAAATGCCAGCCCGCTGAGGCCAAGCAGAAAACCCAGCACCACGACTCCGCATAATTTAAGTGACTCAAGCGCCATCGCGATACGTGAAGGTAATTTCTCCTGCTGGTGGTTGTGTCGCCACGGTAGCGAACGTTCCAGCCAGAATAATGCCGCGATGTTGCACAGCAAAATAACGGTAATACTGACAGCGGAATAATGAAAAATAGCGAGCAAATTACTGGCGAGATTATCCAGGAACGCCAGGCTGATCCCCATAAAAAAGAGAATGACGTAGACAATCCAGCTTAACAGCCGGTTGATCAGTTTTAATGCGGCCTGATGTTGAAGCGGAATGAGGTAGCCCACAATCAGTGGAACCAAAATGATTAAAAGTCCTGAAAACATGAACAACCGGGTCCTTTATATGCGAGACAGCGCAATGACACTACCCAATAAAGGCGGTCAGGTAAAGGAGCAAAAAAAAGCCGGGTGGCGCTAACGCTTACCCGGCCTGCTTATTGTACTGTACCGCAGGTCGGGTAAGGCGTAGTCGCCACCCGACACCACGGACTTCACTCAATTAATCGCGTTTTTCAAGCAGCGTGCGGTACAGCACGCCACCCAGAATACCGCCGATAATCGGCATCACCCAGAACAGCCACAGTTGTTGTAATGCCCAACCGCCCTGGAAGATCGCAACCGCGGTGCTGCGCGCCGGGTTCACAGAGGTGTTGGTGACCGGAATACTGATCAGGTGAATCAGGGTTAACGCCAGACCAATAGCGATCGGGGCAAAACCCGCCGGGGCGTGTTTGTCCGTCGCGCCATGAATGACCAGCAGGAAACCGGCGGTCAGCACGATTTCAATGACGATGGCGGAAAGCATGGAATAACCGCCAGGGGAATGTTCGCCGTAACCGTTAGAGGCAAAACCGCTGGCAGCGGCATCAAAGCCTGCTTTACCGCTGGCAATCAGATACAGCACCGCCGCGGCAATAATACCGCCGACAACCTGAGCGATAATATAGCCAATGACCTCTTTTGCCGGAAAACGACCGCCAGCCCATAAACCTAATGTCACTGCCGGGTTAAAATGTCCGCCGGAAATATGACCTACGGCAAATGCCATTGTCAGTACGGTCAGACCAAAAGCCAGCGCGACACCCGCAAAACCAATTCCCAGTTCAGGGAATGCCGCAGCCAGAACGGCGCTTCCGCAGCCACCGAAAACGAGCCAGAATGTACCGAAACATTCGGCTGCTAATTTTCTAAACATAACCACCTCAAATAATAAAATTAACCACATTGAATATGCGGCTGTTTTTTTATCGTCATAAAAGGGTGACGACATAATGCAGGAAACTGTATTTTAAGAACGAACGTCACCCAATCACCAGTTAAAAAAATTCAGTTAGTTTGATTTAGGGCAATGTGGTGTGAATCCTTGTTCTGATTTGTCTTAATAAAGAGTGTAGTGCACGGACTTAATGCTGCAATTATCACGCCATGCAACGGATTTTGTCGTTATACTGCGGAAAGGATAAGTTGTTCATTTCTGGAGGATACATGATTCTCGAACGCGTTGAGATTGTGGGTTTTCGCGGGATCAATCGATTATCGTTGATGCTGGAGCAAAACAACGTGCTGATTGGGGAGAACGCGTGGGGGAAATCCAGCCTGCTGGATGCCTTAACTCTGCTGCTGTCGCCAGAATCGGAACTGTATCATTTCATCCGCGAGGATTTCTGGTTTCCCCCCGGAGATATTCAGGGACGTGAACATCATCTGCATATTATCCTCACTTTCCGTGAATCTCAGCCAGGCCGCCATCGGGTGCGTCGATACCGCCCGCTGGAGGCATGCTGGTCTCCCTGTCAGGATGGCTTTCACCGTATTTTCTACCGCCTGGAGGGGGAGAGCGCGGCAGATGGCAGCGTGATGACGCTGCGCAGCTTCCTTGATGGCGACGGCCACCCGCTACCGGTCGATGATATTAATCGCCAGGCACACCATCTCATTCGTTTGATGCCGGTACTGCGCCTGCGCGATGCGCGCTTTATGCGACGCATCCGTAACGGTACGGTGCCCGATGTTCCCGATGTTGAAGTTACCGCCTGCCAGCTGGACTTTCTGGCGCGAGAGCTGGCGACCCGTCCGCAGAATTTAACGGACGGGCAGATCCGCCAGGGGCTTTCGGCGATGGTACAGCTGCTGGAGCACTACTTTTCCGAGCAAGGCGCGGGGCAATCCCGTCATCGGTTGATGCGTCGCCGTTCGAACAACGAGCAGCGTAGCTGGCGCTATCTGGACATTATTAACCGGATGATCGACAAACCCGGCGGCCGCACGCATCGCGTGATCCTGCTGGGGCTGTTCTCCACGCTGTTACAGGCGAAAGGGACGCTGCGGCTGGATAAAGATGCCCGACCATTATTATTGGTTGAAGACCCGGAAACGCGTCTGCATCCGATTATGCTGTCGGTGGCATGGCAGTTGTTGAATCTTTTACCGCTGCAACGTGTGGCAACGACCAATTCCGGCGAGCTGCTGTCGCTGACGCCTGTGGAGCACGTTGTCCGTCTGGTGCGTGAATCTTCACGGGTCGCGGCCTGGCGACTGGGGCCAGGCGGGCTGAGCGCGGAAGATGGTCGCCGCATCGCCTTTCATATTCGTTTTAACCGGGCCTCGTCGCTGTTTTCCCGCTGCTGGCTGCTGGTGGAGGGCGAAACGGAAACCTGGGTTATCAACGAACTGGCGCGCCAGTGTGGGCACCACTTCGATGCCGAAGGGATTAAAGTGATCGAATTCGCCCAGTCAGGCCTGAGACCGCTGGTAAAATTCGCCCGCCGGATGGGGATTGAGTGGCATGTGCTGGTGGATGGCGACGAAGCCGGGAAAAAATATGCCGCAACGGTGCGCGGTTTGCTGAATAACGACCGGGAAGAAGAGCGTGAGCACCTGACGGCATTGCCTGCTCTGGATATGGAACATTTTATGTATCGGTCAGGATTTGCTGATGTCTTTCATCGGGTGGCGCAAATACCGGAAAACGTTCCAATGAATATGCGGAAAATTATCTCGAAGGCGATCCACCGCTCGTCAAAGCCTGATTTAGCCATTGAAGTAGCGATGGAGGCAGGGCGACGCGGCGTTGACGCGGTGCCGACGCTGTTCAAAAAAATGTTTTCTCGCGTACTCTGGCTGGCGCGCGGGAGAGCGGATTAACGGCGAAACAGCCGCGACATCTGTGGCGGAATGCAGTCCAGCAATGGATAGCGACGGCGATATTCGGCGCGTTTTTCAGTGTTTGTTTATTTACCGTTAAGGTTTATCTTCCCACTCTGGTGGATATCTCGGGGAATGTTGGATCGTTATGAAGCTCAAGGGAAAAATGAAAAAGCGCTATCTTCTCATCGCCCTCATTATCATCGTGGCGATGTTTACGCTCTGGCGAACGTTAAATGCGCCGCTACCCCACTATCAAACGCTGATTGTCCGTCCGGGCGACCTCCAGCAGAGCGTGCTGGCGACGGGGAAACTGGATGCGCTGCGCAAAGTGGATGTCGGGGCGCAGGTCAGCGGCCAGCTTAAAACGTTGTCGGTCGCAATTGGCGACAAGGTGAAAAAAGATCAGCTGCTTGGCGTTATCGATCCTGAACAGGCGGAAAACCAGATCAAAGAGGTGGAAGCCACGCTGATGGAATTACGCGCTCAGCGCCGACAGGCTGAAGCCGAGTGGAAACTGGCGCGCGTCACCCTGTCACGCCAGCAACAGCTGGCGAAAACCCAGGCGATTTCGCGACAGGAACTGGATACGGCCGCGACGGAAATGGCCGTCAAACAGGCGCAAATCGGCACGATTGACGCGCAGATTAAACGTAATCAGGCTTCTCTTGATACGGCAAAAACCAACCTGGATTACACCCGCATTGTCGCCCCGATGGCAGGTGAGGTGACGCAAATCACCACCTTGCAGGGACAGACGGTGATTGCCGCTCAACAGGCGCCAAATATCCTGACGCTGGCGGATATGAGCACCATGCTAGTGAAGGCGCAGGTTTCCGAAGCGGACGTTATTCACCTGCGTCCCGGACAAAAAGCCTGGTTTACCGTGCTGGGCGACCCCCAGACCCGCTATGAAGGCGCGCTGAAAGATGTCCTGCCCACGCCTGAAAAAGTGAACGACGCTATTTTCTATTACGCGCGTTTTGAAGTTCCTAACCCGAAAGGGATTTTGCGCCTGGACATGACCGCACAGGTGCATATTCAGCTCACAGACATTAAAAACGTGTTGACGATTCCGCTGGCGGCGCTTGGCGACCCGGTCGGCAACAACCGCTACAAAGTCACGCTGTTGCGTAACGGCGAAACCCGTGAACGCGAGGTGTCGATTGGCGCGCGTAACGATACCGACGTGGAGATCGTCAAGGGACTGGAAGAGGGCGATGAGGTGGTGATCAGCGAGAGCAAACCTGGAGCCGCGCAATGACGGTATTGCTTGAGCTGAGCAATATTCGCCGTAGTTATCCGTCAGGTGAAGAACAGGTCGAGGTGCTGAAGGGCATCTCCCTGCAAATTCATGCCGGAGAGATGGTGGCGATTGTCGGCGCGTCCGGCTCCGGTAAATCGACCCTGATGAATATCCTCGGCTGTCTGGATAAACCCACCAGCGGCACCTATCGGATTGCGGGGCGGGATGTCTCCACGCTCGACAGCGACGCGCTGGCGCAACTCCGCCGCGAACATTTTGGTTTTATCTTCCAGCGTTATCATTTGCTCTCACATCTGACGGCGGCGCAAAACGTTGAGGTACCCGCCGTTTATGCCGGTACGGAGCGCAAACGACGGCTGGAGCGGGCCGAAGAGTTGCTGCAACGGCTGGGGCTGGGCGATCGGGTGGATTATCAGCCTTCGCAGCTCTCCGGCGGGCAACAGCAGCGGGTGAGTATTGCGCGCGCGCTGATGAACGGCGGGCAGGTGATCCTCGCCGATGAACCGACCGGGGCGCTCGACAGCCATTCCGGCGATGAAGTGATGGCGATTCTGCATCAACTGCGCGATCGGGGGCATACGGTCATTATCGTGACCCACGACCCGCAGGTTGCCGCTCAGGCCGAACGGGTGATTGAAATCCACGATGGCGAGATCGTGCGTAATCCTCCGTCGCAGAAAACGCAAGCGGGGCAAGGCATCGCAGAGCCCGTCGTCAAAACGGCCTCCGGCTGGAGCCAGTTTGTCAGCGGATTTCGTGAGGCGCTCACGATGGCGTGGCTGGCGATGGCCGCCAATAAAATGCGCACCTTGCTCACCATGCTGGGGATTATTATCGGGATTGCGTCGGTGGTGTCGATCGTGGTGGTCGGCGATGCGGCAAAACAGATGGTACTGGCGGATATTCGCGCCATTGGCACCAATACTATCGATATTTACCCCGGTAAAGACTTCGGCGACGACGATCCGCAATATCAGCAGGCGCTGAAATATGACGATCTGAACGCGATTCAGAAGCAGCCGTGGGTAACGTCCGCGACGCCTGCCGTATCGCAAAATCTGCGGCTTCGCTACGGCAACATCGACGTGGCCGCCAGCGCCAATGGCGTCAGCGGCGACTATTTTAACGTCTACGGCATGACCTTTAGCGAGGGGAACACGTTCAACAGAGAGCAGTTGAATGGCCGGGCACAGGTGGTGGTGCTCGACAGCAACACGCGGCGTCAACTTTTCCCCAATAAAGCGAAAGTGGTGGGCGAAGTGATCCTGGTCGGTAATATGCCTGCAACGGTGATCGGCGTGGCCGAAGAGAAACAGTCTATGTTCGGCAGCAGTAAGATCCTCCGCGTCTGGCTGCCGTACAGCACGATGTCCGGGCGGGTGATGGGGCAGTCATGGCTGAACTCCATCACCGTTCGGGTGAAAGAGGGATTTGACAGCGCGCAGGCTGAGCAGCAGCTTACCCGCCTGCTGACGCTGCGCCACGGGAAGAAGGATTTCTTTACCTGGAATATGGACGGCGTCTTGAAAACCGCCGAAAAGACCACACGTACTCTTCAACTGTTCCTGACGCTGGTTGCGGTGATCTCACTGGTGGTTGGGGGGATCGGCGTAATGAACATTATGCTGGTTTCCGTCACTGAACGAACCCGGGAGATTGGCATCCGTATGGCGGTAGGCGCGCGCGCCAGCGATGTGCTGCAACAGTTCTTAATTGAAGCGGTGCTGGTGTGTCTGGTCGGCGGCGCGTTGGGGATCGGGCTGTCGATGCTGATCGCCTTTACGCTACAGATGTTTTTACCCGGCTGGGAAATCGGCTTCTCGCCCGTCGCGCTCCTGACGGCGTTCTTGTGCTCGACGTTTACCGGGATACTGTTTGGCTGGTTGCCCGCACGTAATGCGGCACGACTCGATCCGGTAGATGCGCTGGCGCGGGAGTGAATCTTGCCGGATGTTTGTCCGCCGGGTAAGGCGCGTCAGCGTCGCCATCCGGCAAAAAGCAATGGCGCAGAAATAAAAATGCCAGCCGATCGGACTGGCATTTTGACTGCGGGATGTACACAATGAGACAGAAGAGCTATGCAACGGCTTCTGCTTCGATGGGCACGATGACACTGGCATGATTGCCTTTTGGCCCCTGGTGGACATCAAACCGGACAGACTGCCCGGCTTTAAGCGTTCTGTAACCATCCATTTGAATGGTGGAGTAATGGGCGAAAATATCTTCGCCGCCGCCTTCAGGGCAGATGAAACCAAACCCTTTGGCATTGTTGAACCACTTTACAGTACCCGTTTCCATGCTTCGACATCCTTCGTAAATCTTATATAAGTAAGATGGAATGAACCGGTGGCGGAGTGGGGGCTGTTCAAAACCTCGCCAACTCTCGAAACTACAATTTAGAGAAATCAGGCGGGGCGTCAAGCGCCAGGCGGGGTGGATGGGGTAAAAATGAATCAAAAATTTGAAGCAGTTAACGCTATTGCCGGTAATGTGACAGATGTCGCGGATGACAGAGATAGATGATAGTTATCTATTAATTGGGGTAGATTGATTGTGTGCATAGGCTCTTGTCAGCGGCAGTACGTTCTGCCGGTAACCGTAACCGAAGATGACGACTGACAATGGGTAAGACGAACGATTGGCTGGATTTTGACCAGCTGGCGGAAGATAAGGTGCGCGACGCGCTAAAACCGCCATCTATGTATAAAGTGATATTAGTCAATGATGATTACACTCCAATGGAGTTTGTTATTGACGTGTTACAAAAATTCTTTTCTTATGATGTAGAACGTGCAACGCAACTGATGCTTGCGGTTCACTATCAAGGTAAAGCTATCTGCGGCGTATTTACCGCCGAGGTCGCGGAGACCAAAGTGGCGATGGTGAACAAGTATGCGAGGGAGAACGAGCATCCGTTGCTGTGTACGCTGGAAAAAGCCTGAATGCAGGCGTAAAAATTGGGGGAGGTGCCTATGCTCAATCAAGAACTGGAACTCAGTTTAAACATGGCTTTCGCCAGAGCGCGCGAGCACCGACATGAGTTTATGACCGTCGAGCACTTGTTACTGGCGTTGCTCAGTAACCCATCGGCCCGCGAAGCGCTGGAAGCGTGCTCCGTGGATTTGGTGGCGCTCCGTCAGGAACTTGAAGCCTTCATTGAACAAACCACACCCGTACTGCCTGCCAGCGAAGAAGAGCGCGACACACAGCCGACGTTGAGTTTTCAGCGCGTGCTGCAACGTGCGGTCTTTCACGTTCAGTCCTCCGGGCGCAGTGAGGTAACTGGCGCGAATGTGCTGGTGGCTATCTTCAGCGAACAGGAATCCCAGGCGGCCTATCTGCTGCGTAAGCATGAAGTCAGCCGCCTCGACGTGGTGAACTTTATTTCTCATGGGACGCGAAAGGACGAGCCGAGTCAGTCTTCTGACCCCGGCAATCAGCCAAATAGCGAAGAACAAGTTGGCGGGGAGGAACGTATGGAGAACTTCACGACTAACCTTAACCAGCTTGCTCGCGTGGGCGGAATCGATCCGCTGATTGGTCGTGAAAAAGAGCTGGAGCGTGCCATTCAGGTGCTGTGTCGCCGCCGGAAAAATAACCCGCTGCTGGTGGGTGAGTCCGGCGTCGGTAAGACGGCGATTGCCGAAGGTCTGGCCTGGCGTATTGTCCAGGGCGATGTGCCGGAAGTGATGGCGGATTGCACCCTCTACTCGCTGGATATCGGCTCGCTGCTGGCGGGCACCAAGTATCGCGGCGATTTCGAAAAACGTTTTAAAGCGCTGCTCAAACAGCTGGAACAGGACACCAACAGCATCCTGTTTATTGATGAGATCCACACCATTATCGGTGCGGGTGCGGCGTCGGGCGGCCAGGTGGATGCCGCAAACCTGATTAAACCGCTGCTCTCCAGCGGTAAGATCCGCGTGATTGGTTCCACGACGTATCAGGAATTCAGCAATATTTTCGAGAAAGACCGCGCGTTAGCGCGTCGCTTCCAGAAAATTGATATCACTGAGCCGTCCGTGGATGAGACTGTGCAGATCATCAACGGCCTGAAACCGAAGTACGAAGCGCACCACGATGTTCGCTACACGGCGAAAGCGGTGCGTGCGGCGGTAGAGCTGGCGGTGAAATACATCAACGACCGTCATCTGCCGGATAAGGCGATTGACGTCATCGACGAAGCCGGTGCGCGTGCTCGTCTGATGCCGGTCAGCAAGCGCAAGAAAACCGTCAACGTGGCGGATATTGAGTCCGTGGTGGCGCGCATCGCGCGTATTCCTGAGAAGAGCGTCTCGCAGAGCGATCGCGATACGCTGAAAAACCTCGGCGACCGCCTGAAAATGCTGGTCTTCGGGCAGGATAAGGCAATTGAAGCGCTGACCGAAGCGATCAAAATGAGCCGTGCGGGTCTCGGTCATGAACATAAACCTGTCGGTTCGTTCCTGTTCGCGGGGCCTACCGGGGTAGGGAAAACCGAGGTAACGGTACAGCTCTCCAAAGCACTGGGTATTGAGCTGCTGCGGTTTGATATGTCCGAGTATATGGAACGCCACACCGTAAGCCGCCTGATCGGCGCGCCTCCGGGATATGTCGGTTTCGACCAGGGCGGTCTGCTGACCGATGCGGTTATCAAACATCCGCATGCAGTTCTGCTGCTGGATGAAATTGAGAAGGCGCATCCAGATGTCTTTAACCTGCTGTTGCAGGTGATGGACAACGGCACGCTGACGGACAACAACGGGCGTAAAGCGGATTTCCGCAACGTGGTGCTGGTGATGACCACCAACGCCGGTGTGCGTGAAACTGAGCGTAAATCGATTGGCCTCATCCATCAGGACAACAGTACGGACGCGATGGGTGAAATCAAGAAAGTGTTTACGCCGGAGTTCCGTAACCGTCTCGACAACATTATCTGGTTCGATCACCTGTCTACTGAAGTGATCCATCAGGTTGTCGATAAGTTTATTGTCGAGTTGCAGGTTCAACTGGATCAGAAAGGCGTTTCCCTGGAAGTGAGTCAGGAAGCGCGTGACTGGCTGGCTGAGAAAGGCTATGACCGCGCGATGGGCGCACGTCCAATGACGCGCGTCGTCCAGGACAACCTGAAAAAACCGTTGGCAAACGAGCTGCTGTTCGGTTCGCTGGTTGGCGGCGGCCAGGTGACCGTTGCTCTGGATAAAGAGAAAAATGAGCTGACGTATGGCTTCCAGAGTGCGCAAAAGCACAAACCGGAAGCCGCGCATTAATCTCGTAACCGGTAAAATCTGAACGCCAGTCGCGTTCAGATAAACTCGCTAAAATCCGTAATCTCTTTTGAGGTTACGGATTTTTTTTGCCGCCATACCCCGGATACCTGAAAACCCTTTTTTTGAGTGTTTTTTTAACGCTATGATTTTTATGTGTTTATATTAGGTGGCGATAAAAGGGTATTTAATCATTTCGTTGATATTTTTCTTTATTAACACCATGATAGCGACGAACAGCTTCAGTTCACTGCCGTACAGGCAGCTTAGAAATTGCCGATTATGTGCAATCCGGCGTACAGCATGTTCACTGCCGTACAGGCAGCTTAGAAAAAAGCCGGCAACGAAGAAACCAAAGTGGAGGCGTTCACTGCCGTACAGGCAGCTTAGAAAAAAAGGGTGGGCTCTTTTCCGCTCCTTTAAGGGTTCACTGCCGTACAGGCAGCTTAGAAAACACAGTGCTACCGACATCTCTTTCTTGGCTAGTTCACTGCCGTACAGGCAGCTTAGAAATCGGCGCTAACCATCCGGCCAACGGCCCGCTTGTTCACTGCCGTACAGGCAGCTTAGAAAGAAGACGTCACCGTTACGATCGGGAAGAACCTGTTCACTGCCGTACAGGCAGCTTAGAAACTCAACGTCAAGCGTACGGCCATCAGACCAGTAGTTCACTGCCGTACAGGCAGCTTAGAAACACCATTTTTCGAATATGTAACGGTCAGGCACGTTCACTGCCGTACAGGCAGCTTAGAAAGATTTGCGCCCCCGTATTGTCCAGCGCTTTATGTTCACTGCCGTACAGGCAGCTACCACACCACAAATGTAATTATTTATTTTGAAAGCTCTTTTGTTGATTTTTATCATTTCATCTGCCAGACCCTCATCAGTACTATCGATAACACATAAAATGACGGGGTTTAAATAGATATGTCTGCAAATTCAATTATGCCTTCGGATTTAAAAACCATTCTGCACTCTAAACGCGCCAATATATATTATCTTGAAAAATGCCGTGTGCAGGTAAATGGTGGGCGAGTTGAATACATTACGAGTGCAGGTAATGAATCATATTACTGGAATATTCCTGTCGCGAATACTACGGCGGTGATGCTGGGTATGGGCACGTCAGTGTCACAGGCGGCGATGCGGGAGTTCGCAAGGGCTGGCGTGATGGTTGGCTTCTGTGGCACTGATGGTACGCCGCTTTATTCCGCAAATGAAGTTGATATTGATGTGTCATGGCTGTCACCGCAAAGTGAATATCGACCGACTGAATATTTACAGCATTGGGTCTCTTTCTGGTTTAAAGAAGAAAAAAGACTGATTGCGGCAAAGATGTTTCAGAAAATAAGATTGCAGCAAATAGAAAAATATTGGTTAGCCCCATCATCGCAGAAAATATTTCAGCCAGACCGGGAACGATTAAATGATATTATCACGCGCGCGGATGCGTCTATGGCGCAAGCAGAGGATCATACTCATTTAATGCTCAAAGAGGCGCAATTAACAAAATCGCTGTATAAACTGGTGAGCCAGACCGTTGGATATGGCGATTTTACCCGAGCAAAACGGGGCGGTGGTCTGGATATGGCGAATCGGTTTCTGGATCAGGGTAATTATCTGGCATACGGATTAGCGGCTGTTGCGGCATGGGTTACAGGGCTCCCACACGGCCTGGCGGTTATGCACGGTAAAACGCGTCGCGGCGGCCTGGTCTTTGATTTGGCCGATCTTATCAAAGACGCGCTTGTCATGCCGCAAGCGTTTATCGCGGCAATGGAGGGGGAGGATGCACAGGCGTTCCGCCAGCGCTGTATTAATAGATTTCAGCAGTCTGATGCTTTAGATTTAATGATCACCACGCTTCAGGACACGGCGCGACAGTTGGCTGAGGATAGCGAATGAATGTGCTGATTATCTCTCGCTGCACCAAACGCGCTCGCGAGGAGAGTTGCCGTATACTCGATCAGTTTGCTGAGCGAACGGGAGACGCGGCCTGGCAAACCATCATCACCTTAGAAGGCGTTAACACGCTGCGCCGTTTATTACGGAAAACCGCAAGGCGTAATACTGCGGTTGCCTGCCACTGGTTGAAGAAAAACGGGCAAATGGAATTGCTATGGATTGTCGGCAATATACGTCGTTTTAATGCGCAAGGGCGTGTTCCTACCAACCGAACCACACAAACGCTTATCACGAACACCGATGAACATCGGTGGCGATGTGCGGAAAGCATTGCGCTGTTAGCAGCGATTGCGGGCTTGTTTCATGATTTTGGTAAGGCAGGGTTCTGTTTTCAGGAAAGCCTGACAAAAAAAACAGCTAAAAGTTATCAACCTTATCGCCATGAATGGGTTTCGGTACGCCTGTTTCAGGCGTTTGTCGGTGAGCAACATGATGAACAGTGGCTGGCAAAACTCGGTGAGTTGTCTGCGGATGACGACGCTGAACTTCTGGCCCGATTGCGCAAGGATAACCCCTGCTATTCTGATAGCCCTTTTCGTACGCTTCCACCGCTTGCCAGCGTCGTCGCCTGGCTGATTTTGTCTCATCACCGTCTTCCTGAAAACCTGCGCGGCGACAACGTGCTGGAGGGATGTCAGAGCTGGCTTGAAAATCAGCTTAATGCAGACTGGAACGCCGTGAATCATATAAAAGAAGGGTGGCGAGACGTCGATTTTCGTAATGTCTGGGTTTTTCCATCAGGTACGCCTGTACAAAGTCGCGTCTGGCGGGAGAAAGCACGTCAGATCTCCCGGCGCGCTAAGAATGCCGCGGCATTAAAACAGTGGGGACAGATGGATCAACTGTTCACGCTGCATATGGCGCGTTTTTGTCTGATGCTGGCCGATCACTTCTACTCTTCCAGCCATCCTCACCCAACGTGGCAAGATCCTGATTATTGTGTATGGGCAAACAGCGATCGGAAAAATGGCACGCTAAAACAACGGGTTGATGAGCATCTGACCGGTGTCGCGCATCACGCATTGCTTCTGGGGAGACAACTGGCGCGTGTGCGTTCGTCGCTTCCGGCGATTGCAAGGCATAAAGGTTTTCGTGAGCGTTCAGGTAATCCGCTTTATCACTGGCAAAATAAAGCCTGGGATGTAGCTGCCGCGCTGCGTGAGCGGAGTCGGGAAGAGGGTTTTTTCGGCGTCAATATGGCTTCGACGGGCTGCGGGAAGACGTTTGCCAATGCACGAATAATGTATGCGCTGGCTGATGAGCAGGAAGGCTGTCGCTTCACCGTGGCAATGGGGTTACGCACGCTGACGCTGCAAACCGGCGATGCGTTGCGTAATCGACTGAAGCTGGACGACGACGATCTGGCGGTACTGATTGGCTCGGGTGCGGTGAAACAGTTGTGGCAGAAGGAAAAAGAACCGGAACCAGACAGGGATAGCGCCTCGGCAAAGGCCTTGTCTGAAGAACAGCAATATGTTCATTATGAAGGCAGTGTGCAAACGGGGGCGCTGGAAAAATGGTTGAGCGGCGACAGGAAATTGTCGGCGTTAGTCAGTGCGCCTGTTTTAGTGACAACCCTCGATCATTTGATTTCGGCGACGGAAGGCGTGCGTGGCGGGAAGCAGCTACCGGCGATGTTGCGCTTGCTGACCAGCGATCTGGTGCTGGATGAACCTGATGATTTTGATATTGCCGATCTGCATGCCGTTTGCCGTCTGATGAACTGGGCCGGGATGCTGGGAACCCGCGTGCTGCTCTCGTCGGCAACGCTGCCGCCGGATCTTATCCAGGCAATGTTTGCCGCCTGGCTTGCCGGGCGCAAAGTATGGCAGGCGTCCTGCGGCGCGTCAGAGAAACCGATGAATATTTGCTGCGTATGGTTCGATGAAAAAGGCGCGAAGGTGGAGCACATCGCGGATGGACGCAGCTTTAGCATTGCGCATAAAACATTTGTTGAGCAGCGGGCGGCAATGCTGGCGGCAAAACCTCGTCTGCACTTTGGGCGTATTTCGCCCGTATCTCCGGCGTCGCCAGAGGTGAGCGATGTCATTACCTGCGTGGCCCGCGCCGTGCATACGGAAATGCAGGTTTTACATCACGCACATAAAGAGACGCATCCCGGTGGTAAGACCGTGTCATTGGGTTTAGTCCGGTTCGCGAATATCGATCCGCTGGTCGCTGTCGCAAAAGCGTTAATGGCGATCCCTTCGCCGCAGGATGTCTGTATCCATTATTGTGTCTACCATGCCCGACACCCGCTGGCGGTGCGTTCAGCCATCGAAAAATGTCTGGATAGCGCATTTACTCGCCATCAGCCCGATACGCTCTGGCAACATCCAGATATTGCAAAAGCTCTCAATCTCCGCCCGGAGAAGCATCACCTTTTTGTCGTGTTAGGGACTTCCGTCATGGAGGTTGGCAGGGACTGGGACAGCAGTTGGGGCATCATCGAACCCAGCTCTATGCGATCCATTATTCAGTTCGCCGGACGTATACAGCGCCATCGACGCGTCGTTCCAGAGAACGAAAACCTGGTGATTCTCAGCAGTAATATTAAAGCGCTGAGAAAGCGCTCTCCCGCGTTTTGTAAGCCGGGATTTGAAAATAAGGATCATCCATTAGCCAGTCACGATCTGCGTGAACTATTACCACCGCAGGATTATCAGACGATCACTGCATTGCCACGTATTTTGCCTGCAAATGGTGAAAATAAACTGGCGGAACTGGAGCACATGCGGCTCAGGGAAGAATTACTCAGCAGTAAGAGCCGGCAGATTATTGCCGCAAACTGGTGGCGTAAACCGCTCACCTGGAATGCCTGGCTACAGCGTAAGACACCGTTTCGTCAGTCGCAGCCGGAAGCCAGATTTTTTCTGCATATGGAAGAGGAAGAGAGCGAGCCTTATTTCGCATTTCATACTGAAAACGGCAACATCAAGGCTTCCGATAAATTTGTTCTTCAGGACGTTGAGTATGCAGAGGGAACAGACCGTTGGGGATGTACGGACTACCGCCAGGTGTTGCTGGCGTTGGCCGATGCCCAACAGACTGAGATTAACCGCGTAGGTGAAATTTTCGGTGAGATCAGCGTACCTGTAAATGAAGAGGATGTGACGAGCGACTGGCGTTACCACCCGTGGTTGGGTGTTTACAGGGATATTAATTAAGAACGTCGGGAGCAGTTATGACAACCGAAGCACTGACCCATTTTATTACCGATTACATTGCCTCGCGAAGGCAGCCAAAGCTGGAAGCCTTTGAAAAAGAGGCTGCAAAGCGACTGGCGCAGGGTGAAGATGCCAGTACCATCGCCCTGGAACGTCAGGCGCTTGAGGCACGCTATCAACCGCAAAATTGGTTGACGGATGCGGCAAGGCGAGCAGGGCAAATTAGCCTGGTGACGCATGCGGCTAAATTTACCCACGGGGATTCAAAAAGCAGCAGCATATATCGCGATACCGTGGGTGAAGAGGGGTATTTAAGCACTGCGTCGCTTAAGAGCCTCCCGACGGATGCCGTTGGAAACGCCGCCGCGCTTGACGTCGCGAAATTGCTGCAAACCGACGTCGAGGGTGACTCGCTGCTGGCCTGCCTGAAACGGGGTGAGCATCAACCGCTTCACGCCTTTGCTGAGAATGACGCTCAACTGACGCAGTGGGTGGAAGGGTTTAATCGTGCGTTAACGCCCACTCAGCTGGCATCGCATAAACTCGCTAAGCAGGTCTATTTCCCCGTAGGCAATGATTACCATCTGTTGTGTCCGTTGTTTGCTACCTCGCTGGCGCAGGTGTTGCATGAAAAACTCGTCGCATCTCGCTTTGGAGAAGAGGCGAAAGCGGCACGCGATGCGCACAAAGCGGGTAAATGGCATCCGCAGCCCGATGTTCGTTATCCAGACATGGCTGAAATGCATTTTGGCGGTACCAAGCCACAGAATATTTCTGCGTTGAACAGCGCGCGCGGTGGGCGTATCTGGCTGCTGCCGTCGCAGCCGCCTCAATGGCTGAATCTGGATAAAGCACCGCAAAATATGCGCAATCTCTTTGCGTTGCGCGGCGCGTTTAATCGGGCCGCGTCAGGTATTGTTTCCCGTATGGTGTTTCTGCTGAAAGAAAATACTGAGAAGAATAATCACGCTATTCGCAATGCGCGAGCAGCGTATGTTGATGAGCTTATCGACCTTCTTTTCATGCATGCCGCCACTTTCCAGCAGGCGTCCTGGCAAGGCTGGACGCGAAATAATACCGATCTCCCCCTCCATCAGCAGCTTTGGCTCGATCCCTGGCGCGGCCAGACGGATGAAACTTTCCGTCTTGAACGTGACAAAGATGACTGGCAAATAAGCGTTGCGGATGATTTCGCACGCTGGCTGAACTATCGGCTGAATAAGGCGTGTCTGGATGTGGGGCTTGTTGAGCGCCGGGAATGGCGGACGCAATCGCTGTTTCGCCAGCGGATGCGGGAAATGGAAGCGATTTTGCGGGAGGCGCTGAAATGCGTTATCTGATTTTATTGCCCCATATCCGTATTGAGAATGCGAATGCCGTTGCCGGGTTAACCTGGGGTTTTCCGGCGATAAGCCATTTCCTGGGGTACGTGCATGCGCTTTCCCGTAAAGTGCGCGCCACGCATGGCGTGCATTTTGATGGCTGCGCGGTGATCAGCCATCATTCTCATGTTCAGGCATATTCCTCAGGGCGTGACTATCAGTTTGCGCTTACGCGTAACCCTTTGACTAAAGAAGGGAAAACGGCCTCGTTCAATGAAGAAGGAAGAATGCACCTTACCGTCTCCCTGGTGATTGAGTGCAAGGGTGAAATCGTGAATGGCGAATACGGCAAAGAGGCGTTTTGTTCGCGGTTGAAAATGCTGTGTCAGAGTCAAAAGCTGGCGGGCGGAAGTATTGTCAGTCTGCGCGATCCGCAGGTATTTCCTGCGCCGGATGATGAAAAACAGCTCCGTCAGATCCTCTGGCGGCTGATGCCGGGTTTTGCTCTTTGCGACCGCAGCGAATGGCTGACAACGCATTATCACCAGCGTCGACAACAACAGCCGGAAAGCACATTACTGGATACCTGGTTAGATTTTGCCGCAATCCAGTACCGCGCTATACCACCGGAAGAGGGGGACAACGCTCAATGGGAATATCAGCCTAAGCCGATGCCTGGTTATCTGGTGCCGCTGATGTGCGGCTATCAGCGTATTTCTCCGCTTTATTCCCCCGGAGAGGTTGCCAGTGCGCGCGATAATTCGACGCCGTTTGCGTTTACCGAGGCGGTGTATGGCGTAGGAGAATGGCGTGGGTTGCATCGTGTTACGGATATTCAGCCGCTTCTCTGGCGCTACCGCACAACCGACACTGGCTACTATTGCTCTGCAATGCCTGTCGCAGACGACTTTACGTTTAACGAAGACGACGATTTAGAATAAGGACATGACTATGGCAAAGGCTCCTGTATCTGTAAAAACCGCTTCTGTACTGGCATTTGAGCGCAAACTCGCTACGTCCGATGCGATGATGTATGCGGGTAACTGGCAAAGCGATCATTGGCAACCGATTGAAATTCAGGAAAAGGCGGTTCGAGGAACGATTTCCAATCGGCTGAAAAATGCGATTTCCAGCGATCCGGCGAAGCTGGATGCGGAAATTCAAAAAGCAAACCTGCAACGTGTGGATATTGCGGCCTTACCGGCAGATGCCGACACCTTGAAAGTGGTGTTTACGCTGCGCGTATTGGGTAATTTATCTACGCCATCGGTATGTAATGATATGGCATACCAGGATGCGCTTCAGCAGGTTATTGATGGCTATATCAATGAGTATGGATTTGGTGAACTGGCACGCAGGTACGCCACGAATCTGGCGAACGGACGTTTCCTGTGGCGCAACCGCATTGGTGCTGAGCAGATCCAGGTGAATGTCGCGGCCAGTGGGCAGGAATGGATTTTTAACAGTCACAACTATTCCCTGCGTGAGTTTAAGCAGGAAGATGCTTCGCTGAGCCAACTGGCGGCGATAATCGAAAAAGGATTAAGCGGTCAGGAATGGGTCATGCTGACTGTCGAAGCGCAGGTGCGTCTGGGCGCCGGGCAGGAGGTTTTTCCTTCGCAGGAACTGGTGCTGGACAGTAACAGCAGTAAAAGCAGGGTGTTATACCAGGTCAGTGGTGTTGCGGGCATTCACTCGCAGAAAATCGGCAACGCTTTGCGTACCGTCGATACGTGGCACCCAAAAGTAGAAGAATTGGGCGCGATTGCGGTAGAACCCTATGGCTCAGTAACCAGTCGTGGCGTAGCGTGTCGCCAGCCGAAGGATAAAATGGATTTTTATACCTTACTGGATAACTGGGTCACTAAGGGTATGAAACCGGATGCCGCTCAGCAGCATTATGTGATGGCGGTACTGGTTCGCGGCGGCGTATTTGGTGAGAAAAGCGAATAAGGAGCGATGATGGATCACTATTTTGATCTCCGTGTCCTGCCAGACCCCGAATTTAATACTGAAATGCTGATGGCGGCGTTATTTGCCAAACTGCATCGTGCGTTAGGCGCAAGGGGAAAGGGGGATATTGGCGTTAGCTTCCCCCAGTTTGGCGTGACGCCAGGATCGTGCTTGCGTCTTCATGGTTCGTTATCGGCGTTACAGGAACTTGAGGCCGGTTCATGGCGTAAGGGGCTGAATGATTATTGCCAGTGTATGGCGATAACGCCTGTTCCGGCTGTAAAAGGCTGGCGCACGGTGAGTCGGGTGCAGGTGAAAAGCAGTCCGCAACGGTTATTGCGGCGTTCCGTCAGGAAGGGATGGTTGACGGAAGAGCAGGCGCAGCAGCGCCTGGTGGAGTCAACCGAACAGCATAGCGATTTGCCTTACCTGAACGTTAAAAGCTTGTCGAATCAGCAACAATTTCGGGTGTTTATTCGTCACGGCGAACTGCGTTCTGAACCTGTTAGCGGGACATTCACAAGCTATGGATTAAGTTCTACGGCGACCATTCCCTGGTTCTGAGAAGCCTGATGGCGCTTCGCTTATCAGGCCTACAGAGCGCCACTCGTAGGCCTGATAAGGCGTGTGCGCCGCCATCCGGCGATGTGCAACAGGTGAAAAAAAGCCCGTACTTTCGTACGTGCTCTTTTCTGAATATGGCGGTGAGGAGTCACTTCGTTTATCAGGCAACGTAGGCCGGATAAGGCGTGTGCGCCGCCATCCGGCGATGTGCAACAGGTGAAAAAAAAGCCCGTACTTTCGTACGAGCTCTTTTTCTGAATATGGCGGTGAGGGGGGGATTCGAACCCCCGATACGTTGCCGTATACACACTTTCCAGGCGTGCTCCTTCAGCCACTCGGACACCTCACCATATTGTATTGCTGCCTGACCGCTTGGGGGGCAACGGGGCGCTACTATAGGGAGTTGCGCCAAAACGGTCAAGCAGAATTTACGCTTTAATTATCGTTTGGTTACGCAATGAACATATTCCCTGCCCTGGGGGAGCAGGGAATACGATTAGCGCTGTGAATCCAGTATCTCACCGTTTTTCACCACTTCCTGCGCTTTGCTGTAACTCTCGATCAACAACTGATACGCCGGGAACACTTTAGTGTAAACCTCAGCCCACTCTGCTGCGTCTTCACGGTTCCAGGTGCCCTGCAACTCGGAAGCCACTGCGGCGGTATCCATCGGTACGACGCCAGCCTGAACAACGCGTGCCAGCGTGATTTCCTGGGCCATTTTGCTGTAGGTGCCGGAAGCATCAATAACAGCAAACACTTTATAACCTTCCGCGACTGCGCTAATCGCCGGGAATGCCATGCAAACGCTGGTAATCGTACCGGCGATAATCAGCGTCTTACGGCCGGTCGCTTTTACCGCCTGGACGAAATCAGCGTTATCCCAGGCGTTGATCTCGCCTTTACGGGCAATATACTGCGCGTGCGGTGCATTGGCGTGGATCTCCGGGATCAGCGGGCCGTTCGGTCCCTGCGGTACAGATGCCGTCGTAATGACCGGCATCTTCGACAAGGTTGCCATTTTGGCCAGCGCGGCCGCACGGGCGCGCAATTCAGGCATCGGCATATCGCCAACGGTCTGGAAAAGCCCGCTCTGGTGGTCGATTAACAGCATAACGGAATCGTTAACGTCAATTACCGGGCGCAAACCATTAAAATTAGCAGGACTGGACATATTGTGTACTCCTCAATGTTTTCAGATTTGGCCAAAACGGCCGGAGTTGAAATCGCGTACGGCTTCTGCGATTTCTTGTTTTGTGTTCATGACAAATGGGCCGTAACCGACAATGGGTTCATTCAGCGGCTCGCCCGACAACAGCAGAACGCTGGCATCGCTACTGGCTTCGAGATACAGGTTTTCACCTTCCTGGCTTAACACCACCAGTTGCGCTTCATTTACCGGTGTTGTGCCATTCACCGTAATACTTCCTTTCAGGACGACCAGCGCGGTGCTCCACCCTTCAGCGACGGGCAGCGTAAGATGACGATCGCGTTGCAGGCGCATATCCCAGACATTCAACGGCGAGAAGGTATGCGCCGGGCCTTTCACATCCTGATAGCGGCCCGCAATAATGCGCGCGGTTCCGGCTTCGTCAGGCAGCGTTACGGCAGGGATGAGATCGCTGCTGATGCTTTGATAACCCGGCACCGCCATTTTGTCTTTCGCGGGCAGGTTCACCCACAGTTGCACCATTTCCAGCTCGCCTCCCTGTTGGGTAAAGGCTGAAGAATGAAACTCTTCATGCAAAATGCCTGCGCCTGCGGTCATCCACTGCACATCGCCAGGGCCGATGACGCCGCCGCGGCCTGTTGAATCGCGGTGCTCAACTTCGCCGCTGTAAACAATCGTGACGGTTTCAAAGCCGCGATGCGGGTGTTCTCCCACTCCACGTTTTTCGTTTTCGGCGCCAGGGGCAAAGGTATGCGGCCCGGCATAGTCCAGCAGCAGGAACGGACTTAACTGCTCTGCATGGGACTGATAAGAGAATAGCGAACGAACCGGAAATCCATCGCCAACCCAATGCGGGCGAGGTGCGGTATAGACGCCTGTAATCTGTTTCATGGTGGTCTCCTCGGTGGCGTTGTCTTGATGTAAATAAGCTTATATCTATGACAATGATCTGAGTAGTCGCTAAAATAGACTTTACCGTTCTATAAACAGGACAATGTAATGACAAAACCGGATCTCAATGATTTTGCGTGGTTTGTTCATGTCGTCGAGGAGGGGGGATTTGCGGCGGCAGGGCGAGCGCTGGATGAACCAAAGTCAAAGCTTAGCCGACGTATTGCGCAACTGGAGGAACGGCTGGGCGTTCGCCTTATTCAACGAACCACGCGGCAATTTAATGTCACTGAAGTCGGGCAGACCTTTTATGAACATTGTAAGGCAATGCTGGTGGAAGCACAGGCGGCGCAGGATGCGATAGCCGCCTTACAGGTCGAGCCGCGCGGCATTGTAAAACTGACATGTCCAGTGACGTTGCTACATGTACATATCGGCCCAATGCTGGCGAAGTTTATGGCGCGTTATCCCGATGTGTCGTTACAACTTGAAGCAACCAACCGCCGTGTTGACGTGGTTGGCGAGGGCATTGACGTTGCAATTCGCGTCCGGCCGCGTCCTTTTGAAGACAGCGATCTGGTGATGCGCGTGCTGGCGGACAGGGGGCACCGTTTGTTTGCCAGCCCGGCGTTGGTACAGCGTATGGGGAATCCTTCTTCGCCAGCAGAACTGCATCACTGGCCCGGACTGAGCCTGGCTTCAGGTAAACATATCCACCGCTGGGAACTCTTTGGTCCGCAGGGCGCGCGCGCTGAAGTTCACTTTACACCGCGTTTGATCACCACAGACATGCTGGCGCTGCGTGAAGCGGCCGTTGCGGGCGTCGGCCTCGTTCAGTTACCTGTTTTAATGGTGAAAGACCAACTGGCTGCGGGGGAGCTGGTTGCCTTGCTGGAAGGATGGGAACCCAGAAGAGAGGTGATTCATGCGGTATTCCCGTCCCGCCGTGGATTATTGCCGTCCGTACGCGCGCTGGTGGATTTTTTGACAGAAGAGTATGCGCGGATGGTGGAAGATTAAAACAGAGCGCAATACACCCTTTTTTATTTCATGTTACTAACTTATTGATTTTATTTTATATATACAACTTGGGTGAAAAAGGGGCTGACAGGAAGACGTTGCGTTTTTCTTCAATAAATCAACGTGATTGTCTGATATTATTCCTGTTCACTGCCGTACAGGCAGCTTAGAAATCTCCGGCGTTCGTTCCGTTCCAGACGGTCAGGTTCACTGCCGTACAGGCAGCTTAGAAATCGTCGTTTGACTCGTGGCGGCTTCCGTATCTGTTCACTGCCGTACAGGCAGTTCAGTATTGAATGTAGAAGGAAGGGACGCAGCGGGGAATAAAAATAACGTTAATTCGCATCAACGGTATTCATGCAGGAAAGGGACAACAAAAAGGCCGGATAAACCGACCTTTTTTTATCTTTACGCCACCCGGGCGTGAAAACAATCAGCGACTACGGAAGACAATGCGGCCTTTGCTCAGGTCGTACGGGGTCAGTTCAACAGTCACTTTGTCGCCCGTCAGGATGCGGATGTAGTTTTTACGCATTTTACCGGAGATGTGTGCAGTAACCACGTGACCGTTTTCTAATTCTACGCGGAACATGGTATTAGGTAACGTTTCGAGAACGGTACCCTGCATTTCAATATTGTCTTCTTTGGCCATCTAATCCTCTGGGGTATCACTACCGTAATTTGAACCGGCAAGATAATGCCGAAGTTCTTTAAATAAGTAAAGATTTGCGCGTTTAAAACGCAGCAAATCAGGTTTGGCGCATTACTCCGAAAAACACGGCAAAGCCGCACTTGAAGCGCAACGTATAAGGGAGCGATGAGATAAACGATGGGCGTTACCTGACGCGAACGGTTCCTTAACGGCGGCGGGGTAATGGGCATAACCTGCTCTGCGGCACAATTATAACACCCTGACAAAAAATGTGCCGAAAACATTCACGCCTGAGGTGAAAATAACGTGCGCGGCACCCAGAAATGACCCGGTAATCGCTGTTGCCGTAATGATCCCAGATGCTCAAGGTATTGCCTGCGGGGAATTTCGACAGCGCCAAGCGATGCCGTGTGGTTATTCAGCACCTGGCAGTCGATTAATTTTCCACCCTGACGAATAAATTCAGCGCAAAAAACAAGCAGCGCGGTTTTGGAGGCGTTCTCCTGGCGACTGAACATCGATTCGCCGCAAAACAGGGTGCCTTGCGAAACGCCATACATGCCGCCGACGAGCGCGTTGTGTCGCCATACTTCGATGGAATGCGCATGCCCCAGCTCATGTAAGCGGTGATACGCTTCCACCACATCGCGCGTGATCCAGGTTCCTTCGTCACGATCGTTGGCGCAGCCTTCAATAACCTGACCAAACGCATAATTAAGCGTGACGCGATAGGGCGATCGTTTGTGAAAACGCTTCATGCTGCGGCTGATGTGTAATGTTTCAGGCTGCAAAATAGCGCGAGGATCGGGTGACCACCAAAGAATCGGGTCGCCCGGTGAAAACCACGGGAAAATACCCCGCTGATAGGCCATCAATAAGCGGGCAGGGCTGAGATCGCCACCAAGCGCCAATAAACCATTGGGTTCACGTAACGCGCCTTCCGGCGAGGGGAAGGCGATTGAGTGGCGAGAAAGCTGAACCAGGCGCATGACCGCAGAACTCCAGTACGCAAGTCGGATCGTTCAATAATAGCTTACAGACGTTGCTTAAACTGGTAATAACGACCCTGCCTGGCTAACAGATCTGCGTGATTACCTTGCTCAATAATTTGTCCGTTGTCCATCACTATTATTTGATCAAAACGTGACAGCCCGCGCAGACGGTGCGTGACCATTAAAACGGTTTTCCCGCGCATAACCTCTGCCAGCAATTCAAGCATCTGGCTTTCGGTTGTCGCGTCCAGCCCCTCAGTGGGTTCATCGAGCAGCATGAGCGGCGCATCGTGCAGCAGGGCACGGGCGATAGCCAGACGACGAAGCTCGCCGCCTGACAGCTGACGTCCGCCTTCGCCTAGCCAGCTGTTAAGTCCGCCATCCTCCAGCAGCTTTTCCAGCCCGACACGGCGCAGCATCTCTGAGAGCGTATCGTCGTTTGCGTCTGGCGCTGCCAGCAGCAGGTTGTCACGCAATGTGGCGCTGAACAGGTGTACTCGCTGCGGCACCACGCTAATGGTGCGACGCAGGGCCGCTTCATCCAGCGTTGAAATTGGTTGATCGTTAAGCAGAATATCGCCGCTCTGCGGGTCCCAGGCGCGGGTGAGCAGTTGCAGCAATGTCGATTTCCCGCAGCCGGTGCGTCCGAGAATAGCGATATGTTCTCCGGGCGCGACTTGCAGAGAAAGGGCATCCAGCGCTTTTTGCGGCTGCTCCGGGTAACTGAATGAAACGTCACGCAGCGTCAGCGTTACCTGCCGGGGAGCCGCTGCTTCGCCATCCGGGAAGGTCACTTCAGGCTGCTGCTCGGTCAGTTCGGTAATACGCAGCGCAGAGGCGATGACCTGGCCAAGATGTTGAAACGCGCCGGTAACGGGGGCAAGCGCTTCAAATGCCGCCAGTGCGCAAAAGACAAACAGCGCTATCAGCGCGCCAGGCTGGCTGTTATTGCCGACGCCGCCGGAAGCCATCCATAACATCAGCATTACCGCCAGTGCGCCAATCAGCAGCATTAAGGCCTGGGATAGCGCCGTTAATTCAGACTGACGTCGCTGGGCTTCATGCCACTGTAATTCCGTGGCTTCCATTTGCGCCCGATAGCGCGAGCTGGCGCCAAATATTGTCAGTTCCGCCTGACCCTGTAGCCAGGCGGTTAACTGCTGGCGATACTGACCGCGTAAATGGGTTAAGTTCTGCCCGGTGCTTTTTCCGGCGCGATAGAAGAGCGGCGGCATAATAAACAGCGTCAGCAGCATAATGCCGCCCAGCGTAATCGCGAGGGTGAAATCGAGAACACTCAGCCCCAGCGTGACCACCATAATCACCACAAACGCGCCAACCAGCGGAGAAATAACGCGCAGGTAGAGGTGATCCAGCGTGTCGACATCGGCGACAACGCGGTTCAGCAGCTCGCCCTGACGATAGCGGGCAAGACCAGCAGGGGAGAGCGGCAGCAGCTTGCTGAACGTATGAATACGCAAATGTTGCAATACGCGGAAGGTGGCGTCATGGCTGACCAGACGCTCGAAATACCGGCCCGCAGTACGGGTGATCGCCGCACCGCGCACGCCAGCAGCCGGCAGCATGTAGTTAAAGCTATAGATACCCGCCACACCGACTACGGCTGAGGCGGAGAGGAACCAGCCAGAGAGCGTCAGCAAACCGATACTGGCCAGTAGCGTGACGATGGCCAGGATAATACCGAGCGTTAACATCCACTTATGACGTTTATACAGCGTCAGATACGGTAGCAAGGCACGCATTTAAATGTCCTCCTGACGATGAGCCAATAGTGTCGCAAACGCGCCGTTGGCGCTGCTGAGTTGGGCATAATCACCTTGCTCGATGATTTGCCCGTCCTGCATAACCCAGATCACGTCCCAGTCGGCAAGATCTTCTAACTGATGCGTTACCATCAGCGTGGTCTGGCGTTTTGATGCGGCATTCAGCGCCTGCATTACACGCTGTTCGCTGTGGGCATCCAGACTGGCGGCGGGTTCATCCAGCAACAACAATTTGCAGGGATTCAGCAGGGCGCGGGCAACCGCAACCCGCTGCGCCTGACCGACGGAAAGGCGACCCGCGTGATCGCCAGTCGGCGTGTCTACGCCTTGCGGCAACAGAGGTAAAAACTCACTGACCCAGGCGCTGTCGAGAGCCGCCTGTAGCGCTTGTTCACTGGCATCCGGGCGGGCAAGCAGGACGTTTTCACGGAGCGTGCCAGCCGGTAATTGTGGGTTTTGCCCCACCCAGGAGAGATGTTTTCGCCAGGATTCCGGGGATAAATCACGAAGTTCAACGCCGTTAATGCACAGGGAGCCCTGATAAGAGAGAAAGCCAGACAGCGCGTTTAACAGTGAACTCTTTCCTGAACCGCTGCGACCAACCAGTACGGCGCGCTGACCTGCGGCCAGTGTGAAATTCAGCGGTCCTGCAAGCGTTTTACCTTCCGGCGAGGTAATTATCAGATCCTGCGCTTCAAGGGTTACTGGTTCTTTCCCGGAAAGTTCGACATCACCGCGTTCCGGGTGAGCGAGAGGCGTTTCCATAAAGGTTTTCAGGCTGTCAGCCGCACCTACCGCCTGTGCTTTGGCATGGTAAAAGGTGCCCAGATCGCGCAGTGGCTGGAAAAACTCCGGCGCCAGAATCAGCGCCAGGAAGCCGGCGGCAAGCGTGACGCCCGTCCCGTAATGGCCGAAATTAAGTTCGCCGAGGTAGGAGAAACCGAAATAAACCGCGACCAGCGCAATGGACAGCGACGTGAAGAACTCCAGTACCCCGGAGGATAAAAAGGCGAGACGCAGGACTTCCATTGTGCGCTGGCGAAAATCTTGTGAAGCGACACGAATGCTTTCCGTTTCTGCTTCACCGCGCCCGAAGATGCGCAGCGTCTCCATACCGCGTAAGCGGTCGAGGAAATGCCCGCTCAGGCGGGCAAGCGCCTGGAAATTACGGCGGTTAGCGTCGGCGGCGCCCATTCCCACCATCGCCATAAATAATGGGATCAGCGGTGCGGTGCCGAGCAAAATCAGCGCGGCGGCCCAGTTTGACGGGAAGATCGCCGCCACAATCAACAAGGGAACGCAGACAGCAAGCGCCATTTGCGGCAGATAGCGGGCATAGTAATCATGCATATCGTCAATCTGCTCCAGCACCAGCGTCGCCCAGCTACCAGCCGGTTTACCCTGAATCCAGGCTGGCCCTGCCTGTTGCAGGCGATCCAGCACCTGGCGGCGGATCTCAAATCGGATATGCTGCCCGGCATGAAAACCCACCCGCTCGCGCAGCCAGACCACCCAGGCGCGCAGGACAAACACCAACATCAGTACGATGAAGGGGAGCAGGAGGGCTTCGCGGGGAATATTGTCCATGATCATATGCTGGAGAATGCGAGCCATGATCCAGGCCTGAGCGACAATCAGTACGCCACTCACGAAACCCAACAGGCGTGAAATGTTCAGCCAACGTTGGGAAATTACACTTTGCTGTTTTAACCAGCGGGTCAATTCTTTTTGACGGGTTTTATTCATTGCACGCTTAGCAGGTGAGTTATCGGAATTTTTGGCACGGCAATGTTACAACGGGGCAAAAATAAAGGCGACTTATAGTCGCCTTTTTTACTTTTGTTACTGATTTGTAAAAACTATTTGCACGCGTCAGCCAGACCGTCAAGGTAGCGTTCAGCGTCCAGCGCCGCCATGCAACCTGTGCCCGCTGAGGTGATTGCCTGACGATAAATATGGTCCATCACGTCGCCTGCGGCGAACACGCCGGGAACGCTGGTCTGCGTGGCGTTACCGTGGATGCCGGACTGGACTTTGATATAGCCGTTTTCCAGTTCAAGCTGACCTTCAAAAATCGCGGTGTTCGGGCTGTGGCCGATGGCGACAAACAGGCCTGCAACGTCAAGGGATTCAATGTTGTCCGGGTTTTGCGTATCACGCAGACGCAAACCGGTAACGCCCATCTGATCGCCGGTCACCTCTTCCAGAGTGCGGTGGGTGTGCAGCACGATGTTGCCGTTTTCCACTTTATCCATCAGGCGCTTGATCAGAATTTTTTCGGCGCGGAAGCCGTCGCGACGGTGAATCAAATGCACTTCAGCGGCGATGTTCGCCAGGTATAACGCTTCTTCAACCGCCGTGTTGCCGCCGCCGATGACCGCGACCTTCTGGTTGCGGTAGAAGAAACCGTCGCAGGTGGCGCAGGCAGATACGCCACGGCCTTTAAATGCTTCTTCAGACGGCAGGCCGAGGTAGCGCGCGGAAGCGCCGGTTGCGATGATCAGCGCATCGCAGGTGTATTCGCCGCTGTCGCCGGTCAGACGGAAAGGACGGTTTTGCAGATCCACGCTATTGATGTGATCGAAGATGATTTCAGTATCAAATTTTGTCGCATGTTCGTGCATGCGCTCCATCAACAGCGGGCCGGTCAGATCGTTCGGATCGCCAGGCCAGTTTTCCACTTCCGTCGTGGTGGTCAGTTGACCGCCTTTCTCCATACCGGTAATCAGAACCGGTTGCAGGTTTGCGCGCGCAGCGTAGACCGCAGCGGTATATCCCGCCGGTCCAGAACCCAGGATAAGCAGTTTACTGTGTTTGGTCGTGCCCATGAGATCCCCATAGTTGTTGGCAGACAATGGGCAGGATTGTAGGGAATTTGCAGACGTAAAAAAAGAGTATAGCGATTTTGTTAACAATATGTGTAATAGCAGGAACCGATGAATGGGCGGATTTAGGGCTGCGATATAACGCTTTCTACTTAAAATCGGCCAGTTATAAGGTGATAAAATGACGATTTAGCGCCGCTCTTAATGAATAACTGGCATGTTGTACTAAAAATCGATGTTTTGCTTTGACAATCCCCTGCTGTTTTGCGAAAACATCTTCTGGAAGAAAAAAACAGTGTTATGTGTGTGCTGCATAATCATGCATATAAGCACCATGTTTACCGGGCTAGTGAAATCTACGCATGGCGTGGACAGACGCCATTCGTGATGTCGATAGCTGCCATCCGGCAACGGTCTTCTCACCATAGGCCCTGGCATTGCGCGCCGTTAATCCCTCTGGGTTCGGTCTATTGTGATGGGCATCGACTCTGAACAGTGATGTTAGTAGAGTCAGGCAGGAGTAGGGAAGGAATACAGAGAGACAATAATAATGGTAGATAGCAAGAAGCGCCCTGGCAAAGATCTCGACCGTATCGATCGTAACATTCTTAATGAGTTGCAAAAGGATGGGCGTATTTCTAACGTCGAGCTTTCTAAACGAGTGGGACTTTCACCGACGCCTTGCCTTGAGCGTGTCCGTCGGCTGGAAAGACAGGGTTTTATTCAGGGCTATACGGCGCTGTTAAACCCGCATTATCTGGATGCATCACTTCTGGTTTTTGTTGAGATTACTCTGAATCGTGGCGCTCCAGATGTGTTTGAACAATTTAACGCCGCAGTACAAAAACTTGAAGAAATTCAAGAGTGTCATTTAGTTTCCGGTGATTTCGACTACCTGTTGAAAACACGCGTGCCGGATATGTCAGCGTACCGTAAGCTGCTGGGTGAAACCCTGCTGCGTCTGCCTGGCGTGAATGACACACGTACTTACGTGGTAATGGAAGAAGTCAAACAGAGCAATCGTCTGGTAATTAAGACGCGCTAACACGGAACAGGTGCAAAATCGACGTAGTTTGATTACACTCCTGTTAATCCATACAGCAACAGTGCCGGGGCAACCCGGTGCTGTTGTCCGTTTTAGCATCGGGCAGGAAAAGCCCGAAACCTGGAGAGCCTTTTTTGAGCCAGGAATACACTGAAGACAAAGAAGTCACATTGAAAAAGTTAAGCAGCGGGCGCCGACTTCTGGAAGCGTTGCTGATCCTTATTGCCCTTTTTGCCGTCTGGTTGATGGCAGCCTTACTTAGCTTTAACCCTTCAGATCCCAGTTGGTCGCAAACCGCATGGCATGAGCCTATCCATAATTTGGGCGGCGCGCCGGGCGCGTGGCTGGCTGACACGCTGTTCTTTATCTTTGGCGTGATGGCCTACACCATCCCGGTGATTATCGTTGGCGGCTGCTGGTTTGCCTGGCGGCACCAGAGCAACGACGATTACATCGACTATTTTGCCGTGTCGCTGCGCATTATCGGCGTCCTGGCGTTGATTCTTACCTCCTGCGGATTAGCCGCAATTAATGCTGATGATATCTGGTACTTCGCGTCCGGCGGCGTCATTGGCAGCCTGTTAAGCACCACGCTTCAGCCTCTGCTGCACAGCAGCGGGGGAACGATTACGCTGCTGTGCGTCTGGGCAGCCGGTCTGACGCTCTTCACCGGCTGGTCCTGGGTGAGCATTGCAGAAAAACTGGGTGGCTGGCTGCTGAATATTCTCACCTTCGCCAGCAACCGTACTCGCCGCGATGACACCTGGGTCGATGACGACGAGTATGAAGATGATGACGAATACGAAGATGAAGCGGTGGGCGCACAGCGCGAATCCCGACGTGCGCGTATCCTTCGTGGCGCCCTGGCGCGCCGTAAGCGGCTGGCAGAGAAGTTCAGCAATCCGCGTGGGCGACACACGGATGCGGCGCTTTTCTCCGGCAAGCGTATGGATGATGAAGACGATATCGAATACAGCGCGCGTGGCGTGGCTGCCGATCCTGATGATGTGCTGTTCTCTGGCCATCGTGCGACGCAGCCGGAATATGAGGAATACGATCCTCTGCTGAATGGACATTCGGTCACGGAGCCTGTTGCCTCCGCCGCTGCGGCGACAACGGCAACGCAAGCCTGGGCGGCGCCTGTTGATCCGGTTATGTCTGCACCGTCGGTGCCAGGTGCTGAAGCCGCGCCTGCGCAACCGGTGGTGGAATGGCAGCCTGTGCCGGGGCCGCAAACCGGCGAACCGGTCATTGCGCCCGCGCCGGAAAGTTATCCGCCGCAACCACAATATGCGCAGCCGCAAGCGCCACATCATGAACCGTGGCAGCAGCCTGCGCCGACCGAGCCGCAAGCGCAGGAACCTGCGGCGGAACAACCCTGGCACCCTGAGCCGGTTTATCCGCAAGAGCCTGTTTATCAACACGAGCCGACTTTCGAGCCGCAGCCGGCTTACCCGCAGGAACCGGTTCAGGATACGTATTATCAGCAGCAGCCCGCTGTTGAGCCGCCGTCTGCGGTGGAGCCTGAGCCTGTAGCAGAAGAAATTAAACCCGCCCGTCCGCCGCTCTACTACTTTGAAGAAGTGGAAGAGAAACGCGCGCGTGAGCGTGAGCAACTGGCTGCATGGTATCAGCCGATTCCTGAGCCAGCGAAAGCGCCGGAGCCGGTTAAACCATCGGCACCGACAGCAGCTTCTGTGCCGCCTGTTGAATCCGTTGCCGCGGTTGCGCCGTTGGCGGCAGGCGTCAAAGATGCAACGCTGGCCGCAGGCGCGGCGGCGGCATCCGCTGCACCTGCGTTTAGCCCGGTAAGCGGTGGTGCGCCACGCCCACAGGTTAAAGAGGGGATTGGCCCGCAACTGCCTCGCCCTAACCGCGTTCGCGTTCCGACCCGCCGTGAGCTGGCCTCGTATGGCATAAAATTACCGTCTCAGCGTATCGCGGAAGAGAAAGCGCGTGCGGCGGGGCGTCATCAGTATGATGCCGAAACGCAGTATACCGATGATGAAATTGATGAGATGCAGCAGGATGAGCTGGCACGTCAGTTCGCCCAGTCTCAGCAGCATCGTTATGGTTCCGAATATCAACATGACGCTCCTCAGGCAGAAGATGAGGATGCAGCAGAAGCTGAACTGGCTCGCCAGTTTGCCTCTTCGCAGCAGCAGCGCTATGCCGGGGAACAGCCTGCGGGAGCCCATCCGTTCTCGCTGGATGATTTTGAATTCTCGCCGATGAAAGCGCTGGTGGATGAAGGCCCGCATGAGCCGTTGTTTACTCCCGGCGTGATGCCTGAGCAGCCTGTTGCGCCGCAGCAGCCCATCGCGCCACAGCAGCAGTATCAGCAGCCGGTTGCGCCGCAGCCACAGTATCAGTCGCCGCAGCAGCCCGTCGCGCCACAGCAGCAGTATCAGCAGCCGGTTGCGCCACAGCAACAGTATCAACAACCACAGCAGCCCGTCGCGCCGCAGCAACCGTATCAACAGCCGCAACAACCGGCCGCGCCACAGCCGCAGGAAAGCCTGATCCATCCGTTGTTGATGCGTAATGGCGACAGTCGTCCGTTGCAGAAACCTACCACGCCGTTGCCGTCGCTGGATCTGCTGACGCCGCCGCCGAGCGCAGTGGAACCGGTCGATACTTTCGCGCTGGAACAAATGGCGCGCCTGGTCGAAGCGCGTCTGGCGGATTTCCGCATTAAAGCTGACGTGGTGAACTATTCCCCAGGGCCTGTTATTACCCGTTTTGAGCTGAATCTGGCGCCGGGCGTGAAAGCCGCGCGTATTTCTAACCTGTCACGCGATCTCGCGCGTTCACTGTCAACCGTTGCGGTACGCGTGGTAGAAGTGATCCCTGGTAAGCCTTACGTGGGCCTCGAACTGCCGAACAAAAAACGTCAGACCGTCTACCTGCGTGAAGTGCTGGATAACGCTAAATTCCGCGAGAATCCGTCGCCGCTCACCGTGGTGCTGGGTAAAGATATCGCTGGCGATCCGGTTGTGGCCGATCTGGCGAAAATGCCTCACCTGCTGGTTGCGGGGACGACGGGTTCCGGTAAATCGGTTGGGGTCAATGCCATGATCCTCAGCATGCTGTATAAAGCGCAGCCGGAAGATGTGCGTTTCATCATGATTGACCCGAAAATGCTGGAACTTTCGGTCTATGAAGGCATTCCGCATTTGCTGACCGAAGTGGTCACCGATATGAAAGACGCCGCCAACGCACTGCGTTGGAGCGTTAATGAAATGGAACGCCGCTATAAGCTGATGTCGGCGCTTGGCGTGCGTAATCTGGCAGGCTATAACGAGAAAATTGCCGAAGCGGCACGGATGGGGCGTCCGATTCCAGACCCGTACTGGAAGCCGGGCGACAGCATGGATGCCCAGCATCCGGTGCTGGAAAAACTGCCGTATATCGTGGTTCTGGTCGATGAATTCGCCGATCTGATGATGACCGTCGGTAAGAAAGTTGAAGAGCTGATTGCGCGTCTGGCGCAGAAAGCGCGTGCCGCAGGTATTCACCTGGTGCTGGCGACTCAGCGCCCGTCGGTTGACGTTATTACCGGTCTGATTAAGGCCAATATTCCGACGCGTATCGCCTTTACCGTATCCAGTAAGATCGACTCACGCACGATCCTCGATCAGGGCGGCGCGGAATCCCTGCTGGGGATGGGGGATATGCTTTATTCCGGCCCGAACTCGACCATGCCGGTACGTGTTCATGGCGCGTTTGTCCGCGACCAGGAAGTGCATGCGGTGGTGCAGGACTGGAAAGCGCGTGGTCGCCCGCAATACATTGACGGCATCACCTCGGATAGCGAAAGCGAAGGGGGCGGCGGCGGCTTTGACGGCGGCGAGGAGCTGGACCCGTTATTCGATCAGGCGGTGAGCTTTGTGACCGAAAAACGCAAAGCGTCCATTTCTGGCGTTCAGCGTCAGTTCCGTATCGGTTACAACCGTGCGGCGCGCATTGTCGAGCAGATGGAAGCCCAGGGCATTGTCAGCGAACAAGGCCATAACGGGAACCGCGAGGTGCTGGCGCCACCGCCGTTCGAATGATTGCAAAGATCGGTAAATAAATAAGAATTCAGTATTTTCTTCTTTCCTCATGCTGATTTTTGGCCTGGAATAGAGAGCAGAGGGAACTCCCCATCGGGAGTGACGTATTTTGAGGAATAATGATGAAAAAAATCGCAATCACCTGCGCATTACTCTCCGGCTTTGTGGTGAGCAGTGTATGGGCGGATGCCGCCAGCGATCTGAAAAGCCGTCTGGATAAAGTTAGCAGCTTCCATGCCAGCTTTACACAAAAAGTGACTGACGGCAGCGGTGCCGCCGTTCAGGAAGGCCAGGGCGACTTATGGGTTAAGCGTCCTAATCTGTTTAACTGGCATATGACGCAGCCCGACGAGAGCATTCTGGTCTCTGACGGGAAAACGCTATGGTTCTTTAACCCGTTTGTTGAGCAGGCAACGGCGACCTGGTTAAAAGATGCGACGGGCAATACGCCGTTTATGCTGATAGCCCGCAACCAGACCAGCGACTGGCAGCAGTACAACATCAAACAAAATGGCGATGACTTTGTGCTGACGCCAAAAAGCAGCAGCGGTAACCTGAAGCAGTTCACCATTAATGTGGGTCGTGACGGGACTATTCATCAGTTCAGCGCAGTGGAACAAGACGATCAGCGCAGCAGCTATCAGCTGAAATCTCAGCAGAATAGCGCTGTCGATGCATCAAAATTTACCTTTACTCCGCCGCAAGGTGTAACGGTAGACGACCAACGTAAGTAGAGGCGCATGAGTGAGCAATCTGTCGCTCGATTTTTCTGATAATACCTTTCAGCCACTGGCCGCGCGTATGCGGCCAGAAAATTTAGCGCAGTATATTGGTCAGCAGCATCTGCTGGCTGCGGGTAAGCCTTTGCCTCGTGCAATTGAGGCCGGGCACCTGCACTCGATGATTTTGTGGGGGCCGCCCGGTACGGGCAAAACCACGCTGGCCGAAGTGATTGCCCGCTATGCCAATGCTGACGTCGAACGCATTTCCGCCGTGACTTCTGGCGTAAAAGAGATCCGTGAAGCCATTGAACGCGCCCGCCAGAACCGTAATGCCGGGCGCCGCACTATTCTGTTTGTCGATGAAGTCCATCGCTTCAACAAGAGCCAGCAGGATGCGTTTCTGCCGCATATCGAAGACGGCACGATTACGTTTATTGGCGCGACGACCGAAAACCCGTCCTTCGAGCTGAACTCGGCTTTGCTGTCACGCGCCCGCGTGTATCTCCTCAAATCCTTAACGACTGAAGATATTGAGCAGGTGCTGAATCAGGCGATGGATGACAAAGCGCGTGGTTATGGCGGCCAGGATATCGTTCTGCCGGACGAGACGCGCCGGGCGATCGCCGAACTGGTGAACGGAGATGCGCGTCGGGCGTTAAATACGCTGGAAATGATGGCAGACATGGCGGAAGTGGATGACAGCGGTAAGCGAGTATTATTGCCCGCATTACTGACCGAAATCGCCGGGGAGCGCAGCGCGCGCTTTGATAATAAAGGCGACCGCTTTTACGATCTCATCTCCGCATTGCATAAATCGGTGCGTGGCAGCGCCCCGGACGCGGCGCTTTACTGGTATGCCCGGATCATTACCGCTGGCGGCGACCCGCTGTATGTCGCCCGACGTTGCCTGGCGATTGCTTCTGAAGACGTCGGCAATGCCGATCCTCGCGCAATGCAGGTGGCGATTTCTGCGTGGGATTGCTTTACCCGCGTCGGCCCTGCGGAAGGGGAACGGGCGATAGCCCAGGCGATTGTTTATCTGGCCTGTGCGCCGAAAAGTAACGCGGTTTATACCGCGTTCAAAGCGGCGCTGGCCGATGCCCGTGAACGCCCGGATTATAACGTGCCTGTGCATCTGCGCAATGCGCCGACGAAACTGATGAAAGAAATGGGCTATGGCCAGGAATACCGCTACGCGCATGATGAGCCAAACGCCTACGCCGCAGGCGAGGTTTATTTCCCGCCGGAAATAGCGCAAACACGCTATTATCATCCCACAAACAGGGGTCTTGAAGGCAAGATTGGCGAAAAGCTCGCCTGGCTGGCTGAACAGGATCAAAATAGCCCCACAAAACGCTACCGTTAGCGCGATCGTTGCGGTAATGTTGGCACTGTATCCCTGTGACTGCAGGCTGTGGTCACGTTTCCTATTTTAATTCGATAAGCACAGGATAAGCATGCTCGATCCCAATCTGCTGCGTAATGAGCCAGACGCAGTCGCTGAAAAACTGGCACGCCGGGGCTTTAAGCTGGATGTAGATAAGCTGCGCGCTCTTGAAGAGCGTCGTAAAGTTTTGCAGGTCAACACGGAAAACCTGCAAGCAGAGCGTAACTCTCGATCGAAATCCATCGGCCAGGCGAAAGCGCGCGGGGAAGATATCGAGCCTTTACGTCTGGAAGTGAACAAGCTGGGCGAAGAGCTGGATGCGGCAAAAGCCGAGCTGGAGAGCTTACAGGCTGAAATTCGCGATATCGCGCTGACCATTCCTAACTTACCGGCTGATGATGTACCGGTAGGTAAAGATGAAAACGACAACGTTGAAGTCAGCCGTTGGGGAACCCCGCGTGAGTTTGATTTCGACGTCCGCGATCATGTGACGCTGGGTGAAATGCACGCCGGTCTCGACTTCGCGGCTGCGGTTAAACTGACCGGTTCTCGTTTTGTGGTAATGAAAGGGCAGATTGCCCGTATGCACCGCGCGCTGTCGCAGTTCATGCTGGATCTGCACACTGAACAGCATGGTTACAGTGAAAACTACGTGCCGTATCTGGTGAACCACGACACGCTGTACGGTACAGGGCAGTTGCCGAAATTTGCGGGCGATCTGTTCCATACTCGCCCGCTGGAAGAAGAGGCTGACAGCAGCAACTATGCGCTGATCCCGACGGCGGAAGTGCCGCTGACTAACCTGGTGCGTGATGAAATCATCGACGAAGATGCGCTGCCGATCAAAATGACTGCGCATACGCCATGCTTCCGTTCTGAAGCGGGTTCTTACGGTCGTGACACGCGCGGTCTGATCCGTATGCACCAGTTCGATAAAGTTGAGATGGTGCAGATTGTGCGTCCAGAAGAGTCAATGGATGCGCTGGAAGAGATGACCGGCCATGCTGAGAAAGTGCTTCAGTTGCTGGGTCTGCCGTACCGTAAAATCGTTCTGTGTACCGGTGACATGGGCTTTGGCGCATGTAAAACCTACGATCTCGAAGTATGGATCCCGGCGCAGAACACTTACCGTGAAATCTCTTCCTGCTCGAACGTATGGGATTTCCAGGCGCGTCGTATGCAGGCACGCTGCCGCAGTAAGTCCGACAAGAAAACCCGTCTGGTTCATACTCTGAACGGTTCCGGTCTGGCGGTTGGGCGTACTTTAGTTGCCGTGATGGAAAACTACCAGCAGGCTGATGGCCGCATCGAAGTTCCAGAAGTATTACGTCCGTATATGAACGGACTGGAATATATCGGCTAATCCCCGCTTCTCTCTGCTTAAAAAGCGCCTCCGGGCGCTTTTTTTTATGCCTGTTTGACACCGGACAAGAATGGTTACCCCTTTGGAGGTAATACTACCTTCGAATGAAGATTAGCATTTATCGCTGATTTTTCTCATATTCATTATATACAAAACTATATAGCGATTTATTCGTTATATAAATAACTACATAACGAAGTGTCTGGCTTTTATCAATCGTGAGCAAGCAAAGTGAGTCATCATGAAAACGAATATCCCCGATGCTGTACTGGCAGCTGAGGTAACTCGTCGAGGCCTGGTAAAAACGACAGCAATAGGCGGGCTGGCAATCGCCAGTAGCGCATTGACTCTGCCATTTACCCGGATCGCCAATGCGGCTGACGCTATCAGCCCCAGCGCATCCAGCGAAAAAATTATCTGGAGCGCTTGCACCGTTAACTGCGGAAGCCGCTGCCCGCTGCGCATGCATGTGGTGGACGGTGAAATCAAATATGTTGAAACGGACAATACGGGCGATGATAACTATGACGGTCTGCATCAGATTCGCGCCTGTCTGCGCGGGCGTTCTATGCGCCGCCGGGTTTATAACCCCGATCGTCTGAAATATCCAATGAAGCGCGTTGGCAAACGTGGTGAAGGTAAGTTTGAGCGCATCAGCTGGGACGAAGCCTATGACATTATCACCACCAATATGCAGCGTCTTATCAAAGACTATGGCAACGAATCCATCTATTTAAACTATGGTACGGGGACGCTTGGCGGCACGATGACGCGCTCCTGGCCGCCAGGAAAAACACTGGTTGCCCGGCTGATGAACTGCTGCGGCGGTTACCTCAACCACTACGGCGATTACTCATCCGCGCAAATTGCCGCCGGGTTAAATTACACCTACGGCGGCTGGGCGGACGGTAATAGTCCTTCCGACATTGAAAATAGTAAGCTGGTTGTGCTGTTTGGTAACAATCCGGGGGAAACCCGTATGAGCGGCGGCGGGGTAACCTATTACCTCGAACAGGCACGGCAAAAATCAAATGCGCGGATGATTATTATCGATCCGCGTTATACCGATACCGGCGCGGGTCGTGAGGATGAGTGGATTCCGATTCGCCCGGGTACGGATGCGGCGCTGGTAAATGCGCTGGCATACGTCATGATCACCGAAGATATGGTCGATCAGCCGTTCCTCGACAAATACTGTGTGGGTTATGACGAAAAAACCTTACCCGCCAGCGCGCCGAAAAATGGTCACTACAAAGCCTATATTCTGGGACAGGGTAGAGACGGTATTGCGAAGACGCCGGAGTGGGCGTCGCAGATCACCGGTATCCCGGCGGCGCGCATTGTAAAACTGGCGCGTGAAATCGGTAGCGCCAAACCCGCTTACATCAGCCAGGGCTGGGGGCCGCAGCGTCATGCCAACGGCGAAATCGTTACTCGCGCAATCTCTATGCTGGCGATACTGACCGGCAACGTCGGCATTAACGGCGGCAACAGCGGTGCGCGTGAGGGATCTTACGATTTGCCGTTTGAGCGTATGCCAACGCTGGAAAACCCGGTCGAGACCAGCATTTCGATGTTCTTATGGACCGATGCCATTGAGCGCGGGCCGGAAATGACGGCGCTGCGTGATGGGGTTCGCGGCAAAGATAAACTCGACGTTCCCATCAAGATGATCTGGAACTATGCCGGTAACTGCCTGATTAACCAGCATTCCGAAATTAACCGCACGCATGAAATTTTGCAGGATGACAAGAAGTGCGAAATGATCGTCGTTATCGACTGTCATATGACCTCTTCAGCGAAATATGCTGATATTCTGCTGCCGGACTGCACCGCTTCTGAGCAGATGGACTTCGCGCTGGATGCCTCCTGCGGGAACATGTCCTACGTTATTTTCACCGACCAGGCCATTAAACCGCGCTTTGAGTGCAAGACTATCTATCAGATGACCAGCGAGCTGGCGAAGCGTCTCGGCGTGGAGCAGCAGTTTACCGAAGGGCGTACGCAAGAAGAGTGGATGCGTCATCTGTACGAACAGTCGCGTCAGGCGATTCCCGAACTGCCGACATTCGAAGCATTCCGCAAGCAGGGCATCTTTAAGCAGCGCGATCCTGAAGGTCATCACGTTGCCTATAAAGCGTTCCGTGACGATCCGCAGGCTAATCCGCTGACAACGCCGTCGGGCAAAATCGAGATCTATTCGCAGGCGCTGGCAGAGATTGCGGCAACCTGGGAACTGCCGGAAGGCGATGTGATCGATCCGTTGCCGATCTATACGCCTGGCTTCGAAAACTACAGCGATCCGTTGACTAAAGACTATCCGTTGCAATTAACGGGCTTCCACTACAAATCTCGCGTGCACTCTACCTATGGCAACGTGGACGTTCTGAAAGCTTCCTGCCGCCAGGAGATGTGGATTAACCCGATGGACGCGCAAAAACGCGGCATCAGCAACGGCGACAAAGTGCGTATCTTCAACGGTCGCGGCGAGTTGCATATTGAGGCGAAAGTGACGCCGCGCATGATGCCGGGCGTCGTTGCGTTGGGCGAAGGCGCCTGGTATGACCCAGATGCAAAACGCGTGGATCAGGGGGGATGTATTAACGTCCTGACGACCCAGCGTCCTTCTCCTCTCGCTAAGGGGAATCCGTCCCATACGAACCTCGTTCAGGTTGAGAAGGTATAAGGAGTAACCGATGACAACCCAATATGGATTTTTTATTGACTCCAGTCGTTGCACCGGTTGCAAAACCTGCGAACTGGCCTGCAAAGACTACAAAGATTTAACCCCGGACGTCAGCTTCCGCCGCATCTATGAATATGCGGGCGGCGACTGGCAGGAGGATAACGGCGTCTGGCACCAGAATGTCTTTGCCTACTATCTTTCCATCTCCTGCAACCACTGCGAAGACCCGGCCTGCACGAAAGTGTGCCCGAGCGGCGCGATGCACAAACGCGAGGACGGTTTTGTGGTGGTGGATGAGGATGTCTGCATCGGCTGTCGCTACTGCCATATGGCCTGCCCGTACGGTGCGCCGCAGTACAACGCCGCCAAAGGCCACATGACCAAATGCGACGGCTGTCATGACCGCGTTGCCGACGGCAAAAAGCCGATCTGCGTCGAGTCCTGCCCGCTGCGCGCGCTGGACTTTGGCCCGATAGAAGAGCTGCGGAAGAAACATGGCACGCTGGCGGCCGTTGCGCCGCTGCCGGGCGCGCACTTCACCAGACCGAACATTGTGATTAAACCCAACGCCAACAGCCGCCCGACCGGGGATACCACGGGTTATCTGGCAAATCCGAAGGAGGT
>NZ_JAOWFU010000031.1:0-38041 GCF_030333525.1 Citrobacter sp. CK188 | reverse complement strand
TGAATCGCTACGGATTTAACAGACACCTCAGAGTCATTTAAAATGGCTTAAAGAGAGGTGCACATGAGCAGTAAGCGTTATCCTGAAGAGTTTAAAATTGAAGCAGTCAAACAGGTTGTTGATCGTGGCCACTCTGTTTCCAGCGTTGCAACACGTCTCGACATCACCACCCATAGCCTTTACGCCTGGATAAAGAAGTACGGACCAGATTCTTCCACCAGTAAAGAGCAGTCAGATGCTCAGGCCGAGATCCGCCGACTCCAGAAGGAGCTGAAGCGGGTTACTGACGAACGGGACATATTAAAAAAAGCCGCGGCGTACTTCGCAAAGCTGTCCGGCTGAGGTACGCCTTTATCCGTGACAACTCCTGTTGCTGGCCTGTTCGTCTGCTTTGTCGGGTGCTGAATGTTCATCCGAGTGGGTTTTACACATGGCTTCAGCAGCCGCATTCACCACGGCATCAGGCGGATCTCAGGCTGACAGGACAAATCAAACAGTTCTGGCTGGAGTCCGGGTGCGTTTATGGCTATCGCAAGATCCATCTCGACCTGCGAGATAGCGGGCAACAGTGCGGGATTAACCGGGTCTGGCGGCTGATGAAGCTTGCCGGGATAAAGGCTCAGGTCGGGTATCGAAGCCCGCGAGCGCATAAAGGTGAAGCTAATTTCGTGACACCCAACAGACTCCAGCGACAGTTCAATCCAGATGCACCGGATGAACGCTGGGTAACGGACATAACCTACATCCGAACCCACGAAGGCTGGCTGTATCTGGCCGTGGTTGTTGACCTGTTCTCGCGCAAAGTTATCGGCTGGTCAATGCAATCCCGGATGACAAAAGATATTGTCCTGAATGCACTTCTGATGGCCGTGTGGCGACGTAATCCTCGAAAACAGGTGCTGGTTCATTCTGATCAAGGTAGTCAGTACACAAGCCACGAGTGGCAGTCGTTCCTGAAATCACATGGACTGGAGGGCAGTATGAGTCGTCGTGGTAACTGTTACGACAACGCAGTTGCAGAAAGTTTTTTCCAGCTACTGAAGCGTGAACGGATAAAGAAAAAGATCTACGGAACGCGGGAAGAAGCCCGTAGTGATATTTTTGATTACATCGAAATGTTTTATAACAGTAAGCGTCGGCATGGTTCGAGTGATCAGATGCCACCGACGGAATATGAAAATCAATATTATCAACGGCTCAGAAGTGTCTAGATTATCCGTGGCGATTCAAGGAGTCATCCGGAGAGCCTTTTTATACCCTCATAACTTATTGCTTCAGTCACACCTGATGAGATTTAAAATGAGGAGAGACAGCGCCGCCACTTAGCAAGGTTTTTCACAAATGGCAAGATGGCACGCAGGGGGGAGACACCTGCATTTTGTCAGAGGGTAGCGAATTACTCTCTCTTAATAGAGGTGTTTCTAAAAAAGTGTAATGTAAAAAAAAAGCCTGCTGTTAGCAGGCCATAAATGTTTTTAACTCATTTTTTGTTCGATTCTGATAAATAGGGTAAGCATGCAATTAAACGTGGAGCAGAGAGCATGACAAAAATACTATAAATATTTCCTAGCCGCATCAAGTATCTCCTGTGACGTTAACTCTCTGTCAGTAGCCACGTAAACAATACCATGATCGCCAGTTAAGGAAGGAAAACCTGCAGACATAATCTGAAGATGTGTTTCTTCACCGTTTGGATATTCCTGCCTGATAGAGGATATACCTTCCAGAACGGTCATGACTTTACAGGATTCAGCATTAAAGAAAACAAGGACTTTAATCATATTCTATTACCCTGTTCTCTCGTGGATATTAACTGGCAGATGCCATTAAGTTCAAAGCCATTACGCACTTCTTATTTAACTTGCGGTTTGCTTGTGCTTTTAGACTTTTTATGCAGTAGTACTGCACTTCATCACATCGGTTAGCATGCTAATAATTTTGAAAAATAGGCTGACTAGATATTAAGAATAAACGACTTTCATCTGATTTAAGTTATGGTTCTGACTACTCAGGAATAATCCTTCATCGTTGTCGCAGACCCACAGATATTCATTTATCGCAAAGTATTACGTTTGTAGCAGCAGGCCCTTTTTCACCACTCTGCATGGCGAACTCAACTTTCTGTCCTTCAAATAAGGTATTGAAATTCTCACCATGGAGTGCGGAGAAATGGACGAAGACATCTTTGCTTCCGTCAAGAGGTGAAATAAAACCAAAACCTTTATCTTCGTTAAACCATTTTACCAAACCTTTAATTCTTGTGGTCATACTGACTCCCATTAAACATAATAGCATTAATAGCAAACGTATAAGATTAAACGTATGGACTCAAAAGAGGAGATATCAACGATAGCGCCTGGTAATGAGAACTGCCCGGAAAACTTCAAAATTTCATTCGTACATCGAACTGATGGGATTCATTAAGGCACATGGAATCGATATAAGCAAATTATCTTTTAGCCGTCCAGAGGTCCTGTAGGAAAAATAAAAATGGCTGAATGCCATTTTCAATGTATAGTCTTTACGTGTTTTCAGTAAGGAATTGACTTGTCCCATAAAATGACAGGAATTGTCAAAAGCTTTGACATTCTTAGTGGTAAAGGCCTCATCATCCCATCTGATGGCCGAAAAGACGTTCTGCTTCACATTTCAGCCGTTAACTTTCGCGAATCAGAATTACTCATCCCTGGAAGCCGCATAGAATTTTGCCGGATCAACGGTCTCAGGGGGCCTGTGGCTGCAAACATTTATCTTTCCTGATTTTCAGCGTGACAAAATTAACAGATCAAAACTTAACCACACGTGGTACAGTGAATCTCATTCATTGAAAGGTTAATGGTTATGTCTGTTATCAATTACGCAATGAAACTCTTCAGCAGTGCGTCTACTGCCACTGCTGCCTGTCCTGTTTGTGGCTTAAAATCAGCACAACCGTTGTCAAAAATCCGGCTCAACCAGACCATGCTTTGCCCCGGATGTAAGGCTCTGTTTATCTCCCGACGCTAGCTCGACCAAAACCGCAGAACAGAGCTCATGTCCTATACTTATGTTAGATTCCGGCAGCTGTTAAATCCCTGATGCCTGACGCACATCCTGAGAGAACGTTTCTGAACTGATTTCGCAACTGCTCCTGCGCGCTAATGTCGCATCAGAGCAATGCTATGAAAATGAACCCCAGAGCGTGGTTTAACCGCTCCCGTATTCCGATGAATGCTGCCGAAAACTTAACGTTTTCGGCGAACGATCCTGCAAGCGAAAGCACTCCGCGGTCAGAACTCTTTTCGACTGCCCAGATGGAACGCTATGGTCAGAAGCTGGCACGGACCCATAAAGTATCACCGGATAAACATCCCTATTATCTTCTGAAACGGCTTGGCGACAATGAGGCCGTTATCACCCAAAACTGCTATGAGCTTAATGCAGGTAAAAAGACCAGTATCATGCCCGCCGGGGAGTGGTTGCTGGACAATTATTATCTGATTGAGGAACAAATCCGTACCGTCCGCCAGCACTTGCCGAAAAGTTTTGGTAAAGGTCTCCCGTCGCTGATGTCGCCGCTGAATTGCCCAAGAATTTATCATATCGCATCAGAGGCCATTGCTCACGGTGATGGCCGCTGGGATGCCACCAGTCTGACCAGCTATCTCGCTGCCTATCAACAGGTGACTCCGCTGACACTAGGTGAAATCTGGGCATTACCGGGAATGCTGCGCCTGGCGCTGATTGAAAATCTTCGTCGTATCAGTATGGAAGTGATAAAAGCGCAACAGGACAGAAACCTGGCAGATACGTGGATAACCAGGATTTTCGAATGTGCAGAGAGTGCGCCTGGTGATTTAATTATGGTGGTTGCCGATTTGGCGCGCTCCCGTCCTCCGTTATCCAGCGCGTTTGTCGCAGAACTGGTGCGGCGTCTGCAGGGGCACGGCAACGCGCTGTCGTTACCTCTTACCTGGGTTGATCAGTGCCTTCGGGAACAGGGAGTCACCACTGACATTCTCATAAATAACTTCAATCAACAGCTTGCCGCCAGCCAGCTGTCTGTCAGTAACAGCATCGCAGGTCTGCGATTACTGGGTGAAACGGACTGGGCTGATTTCGCCGAAACGATAAGCGTCGTCGAACAGGCATTAAGAAATGATCCTGCCGGTATCTATCCCCGGATGCACTTCAATACCCGGGATCATTACCGGCACGTAGTTGAGGTCCTGGCCAGAGACAGTGGGCTCAGCGAGCCTGAGGTTGCTGACAGGGTGCTGGCGCTTTCAGAGGAAAAAGCCCCCAATACACCGGAACATCATATTGGTTATTATCTCGCCGGCGAAGGTCGACAGGCACTGGATATACATCTTCTGGCAGACACCTCAAGACTCATACGCTTGCGGCACAGTTTCAACAGAATAACCCTGCTGTCATGGCTTGGCAGCCTGGCGTTGTTGACAACCGCAGCGACCGCGGCAATATTGCACGAAACTGCCATGCAGGGAGCAGGTTGGTTGTTAATCGCGGTGATATTACCTCTGGTTATCGCTTTAACTCAGTTAATGAGTGATTTACTCAGTGACGCAACCACCCGTTTTCGCGTTCCTCGCCCCTTGCCGGGGATGGATTTTTCAGCCGGTATTCCCGCTGACAGTGCCACTATGTTAGTCATTCCCTGCATGTTGACCAGCCACGAAAGTTTCAGCCAGCTCCTCACCAGTCTTGAAGTTTGCTGGTTGGGGAATGAAAACGAAAATCTCAGGTTCGCGCTGCTCACTGATTTTGCAGATTCTGAAAATGAACCCTCGCCGGAAAGTCACGCGCTGCTCAGACAGGCTATCGCTGATACGCAGGCGCTGAATCGGCGCTACCCCTCCGGCCGACCACGTTTTTATCTGTTACATCGTCAGCCTGAATGGAACCCCTCGGAAGGAGTGTGGATGGGCTACGAACGCAAGCGGGGAAAACTGGCGTTGCTGAACAGCTGGTTGCGCCATCCGGGAACGCAATTCGTCAGCGTTGCAGACATGCCGGCCCACCTTTTACCGGATCACATTAAATACGTCATTACCCTGGACAGTGATACGGTGTTGCCGCGCGATACGGCTCACAAACTGGTCGCGGCGATGGCCCATCCGTTGAATACGCCAGAGTATGATCCGGTACGCCAGAGGGTGGTCAAAGGATTTGGTATTTTACAACCCGGTCTTGCGGAGGAGATACCACGTAACGGTCAGGGGCGTTACGCCGCCCTGCGCAGCAGCATACCGGGTAATAACCCCTATACTATGATGTCTTCGGATATCTATCAGGATCTCTTTGGGGAAGGCTCGTTTGTGGGCAAAGGGATTTACGATGTTGACATTTTTATGCAGGCCACTGCCAATACCTGCCCGGAAAATCTGGTACTCAGCCACGATCTGCTTGAAGGATGCTATGCACGTTCGGGTCTGCTGAGCGAAGTGTTACTGTACGAACAGTACCCTAATAATTATCTGTCGGATGTTGCACGACGTTCACGCTGGATCCGGGGTGACTGGCAACTGCTTAACTGGCTAAAACCACGCGTCAGAAAAGCCGATGGTACCCGGGTCAGGAATCCGCTGACCGCGCTTTCTTATTGGAAATTACTCGATAATCTACGTCGCAGTCTGGTCGCCCCCTCCTTACTGATATTGCTGTTCTTCGCTCTGCTTTGGGTACCCAATCCGGTTTACTGGCTGGGCATACTGTTGCTGATATGGCTGTTGCCAGCCCTCCTCTGCATTAGCCACGACCTTCTGCATAAACCTCTGCGTCGCCGCGTGAAGTCGCATCTGTTACTGGTGGGGGCGGGCGCGCTAAAGCGTCTGTCAGGTATCAGCCTTAATTTTGCGATACTGCCGCACGAAGCCGGATATTCGCTGAAAGCGATCGCCGAGACGCTATGGCGACTGGGGATAAGCAGGCGTCACCTCAGCCAGTGGGTCAGCCACAGCCAGGACAGCAGTCAGGCCAGACCCACTGTTGCACGTTTTTATCAGGCGATGTGGCTGAACGTTGCCGGTGGCGTGGCGCTGACAATACTGACCGGACAATTTGCCCCACAGCTGCTGGGGATTGCGTTACCGATCGGTTTGGTATGGTGTGTGGCACCGCTGCTGATGAGCTGGCTGAGTCGCCAGCCCGTGCGTAAGGTTTTTTCGCCTAATCAGGAACAAAAACAGCTGTTACGCCAGACAAGCCGTGAAATCTGGGCTTTTTTTGAAACATTTGCCACAGCAAAAGAGAACTGGCTTCCGCCTGATAATTATCAGGAAATACCACAACCGACGGTGGCACACCGAACCTCTCCTACCAATATTGGTCTTTCACTTATGGCTAACCTGACGGCATGGGACTTTGGCTACCTGCCTGGCGGAGAGGTACTCCGGCGCGTGTCGCTCACGCTCGACACGATGGATAAAATGGAGCACTACCGGGGCCATCTCTACAACTGGTATGACACCCGTACGCTGGTCCCCCTAAGTCCACGCTATATCTCCAGCGTCGACAGCGGCAATATGGCCGGGCATTTATTGACCCTGCGTGCAGGCCTGTCCGCCATGCGTCATCAGCCTGTTTTAAGCAGCCAACAGATACTGACAGGACTGAACGATACGCTGGATATTCTGGAAAAACAGTGGGGTAAGAACCCACCTGACAGCCTGAGACTGCTGCGCAAGCATTGCCTGAACGCGGTGTCGCTCTCTCCGCAGGCGCTTTTCAGCGAACTGAAAAGCATGCGCACCCAGTGCAACCATCTGACCAGCGCATGCCATCAGGGATCTCCTCTTCAGATGCGCTGGGCTGGACATCTGGAGCATCAACTGGTTCAGCTTTGCCATGAGTGGTCTCTGTTGCTTGGCTGGTTGCCTGCATCTTGGAATGAACAGACGCTGCCGACGCTGAGCGAGCTTGCCCGTCCGACATTAACCGGTACAGGAACGCCTCCGGCGTCAGTGGCGGAGCAGGCCCGAATGCGACTCAATATTATCACCGAGCTGGAACAGCGGCTGGATGAGCATGCCCGGATGGATTTCGCCTTTCTGTACAGTGAAGCAACCAGTCTGCTCAGCGTCGGTTATAACTGTGACACCAATATGCCTGACAAGAGCCACTACGATCTCCTGCCGTCTGAAATTCGCCTGACCAGTTTTCTTGCCATTGCGACTAATCAGCTGCCTCTTAAAAGCTGGTACGCGCTGGGTCGATTGTTTACCACGATTGATAATGAAACTGCCCTGATGTCATGGAGCGGATCCATGTTTGAATATCTGATGCCGAATCTGGTGATGCCCACCTGGCCCGGAAGCCTGCTCGATGAAATGAGTCAGTCGGCGGTTATGCGCCAGATTCACTGGGGGAAAGAACGCGGGGTACCATGGGGTGTTTCAGAGTCTGGCTATCATGCTTTTGATGTTCAGCATAATTATCAGTATCAGGCATTTGGCGTACCGGGGCTCGGTCTGCGCAGGGGACTTGCCGATGACATGGTTGTTGCTCCTTACGCCACGCTGCTGGCGCTGATGGTTTCCCCACAGAGAGCCTGTGAGAACCTGTTCAGGCTGCAAAAAAATGGTGCACGCGGAGAATACGGTTTTTATGAAGCGCTGGACTATACCCCCTCACGTCTTGCAACCGGTCAGCTCTATGCGGTGGTACAGTCCTGGATGGCGCATCACCAGGGTATGGCATTTCAGGCGCTGGCTCATGTGCTGCTTGACGCCCCCATGACTGAACGCTTTATGTCCAGCACGGTATTCCGGTCAGCGAGTCTGCTGTTACAGGAGCGCGTGCCGGATGCGGTCGATCTGTACAGTCCGCGCCGTCATTTTGAATCTCATGAGGGCATGGTCAAACCCGTTCGCTATGAACCCCGTATTTTCTATAGCGTGGATACCCCCGCCCCGGATATTCAACTCCTGTCCAACGGCCATTATCATCTGATGTTGACCGCGGGCGGCGGTGGTTACAGTCGCTGGAATGATATTGCACTAACGCGCTGGCGCAGTGATACCACCCGTGATAACTGGGGAGCATTCTGCTACATCCGCGATACCCAGACGGGAGATGTGTGGAGCAATACCTGGCAACCGACAGGCTACACCAGCGGACAAGACGAGGAAGTGTTGTTCACCGATGCGGGGGCAGAATTCAGACGCAGCTTAGGGGGACTCAGCGTCAAAACTCAGGTGGTGATCTCTCCGGAGGATGATGTTGAATTGCGACGGCTCACACTGATTCATCGTGGTCGCAAGCCTCGCTCTCTGGAGCTGACAACCTATGCTGAAGTGGTACTGGCACCTGATGCCAGCGATCTGGCACACCCGGCATTCAGCAATTTGTTTATTCAGACTGAGCTGGCTCCTGAGCGTGACGCTATTCTTTGCCACCGGCGCCCGCGTTCACCGGATGAACCGGGCCCTTGCCTGTTTCACATGATGGTGGTGCACGGCGATAACCGACATAACGTGTCGTTTGAAACGGACAGGGCAAGGTTTATTGGACGTGGCAGAAACCCTGCGAATGCACAGGCAATAGAGACGGGAGGGATGCTAGGCAACACGTCGGGCTCGGTGCTGGATCCGATACTGGCAATTCGCAACGCCATCATTCTGCAGCCGGGGCAGCCGGTTACGATTGATATCATTTATGGCATCAGCGAGACCCGTCAGCAGAGCCTGGCGTTGCTGGAGAAATATCGCGATTACCCTATCGCCGATCGCGTCTTTGAACTGGCCTGGTCTCATAGTCTGGTGGTATTGCGCCAGATGAACGCCAGTGAAGATGATGCCACGTTGTTCAATAGTCTCGCCAGCGCTGTGCTTTACCCTGTCCAGGAGCTGCGCGCCGAAGACCAGGCGATCGGCCGCAACCGGCGTGGCCAGTCCGGACTGTGGGGCTGGGCAATTTCAGGGGATCTGCCGATAGTGCTGCTGAGTATAACCAGCGAGGAAAGTATCACCTCAGTGACCACACTGATTCAGGCACACCGTTACTGGAGACAGAAAGGGCTGGATGTTGATTTAGTTATCCTGAATAACAGCCCCGGCGGCTACCAGCAGGGATTACAAAATCAGATTATGGAGTTAATTTATGCCGGGTCTGAAGCCAGTCTGCTGGATAAAAAGGGCGGGCTTTTTGTCCGCAACGGTGAGCATCTCTCCGCTGAAGATAAGTTGCTTTTGATGAGCGTGGCCTGTCTTTATCTTGATGACCGCGCAGGGGGTATTAATGAGCAGCTTAACCAGCGTATTCATACCCTGAAATCGCCGGCAAGGGCATTCATTCCGCGTGCTGTGCGCGAGCGTAATCAACATACTGACTGGAGCCCTGATACCAGTCAGTTATGCCATTTCAATGGGTACGGTGGATTTTCTCAGGATGGGCGGGAGTATCAGATCGTCCTTCGGGAAAATGCGCTTACACCGGCTCCCTGGTCGAACATACTGGCAAATTCTCGTTTTGGCAGTGTGATCTCAGAGACAGGGCAGGCCTATACCTGGTCTGAGAATGCCCATGAATACCGGTTGACGCCGTGGGAGAACGATCCGGTGAGCGATCGCAGCGGCGAGGCATTTTACCTGCGCGATGAAGAGAGCGGGGAGTGCTGGTCGCCGACGGCTTTACCTGTTCGCGGACACGGTGATTACCTGACCCGCCATGGTTTTGGCTACAGCGTTTTTGCCCATCGTGAGAGTGGTATAGACAGCGAGTTGACGGTCCTGGTTGCTGAAGAAGATCCGGTTAAACTGGTGCTCCTGACGCTCAGTAACTCTTCGGGACGGACACGTCAACTTTCCGTCACAGGCTATGTAGAGTGGACGCTCGGAGAAACACGAACGCGCTCAGCCCCTCACATTGTGACACATGTGGCCAGAACGCCCGGCGGCTGCGGGATACTTGCGAATAACTTTTATGGTGATAATGGTGGCGGCCGAACTGCATTTTTTGCCGTCAGCGGTAATGACTGTTCTCTGACAGGGGACCGCCGGGAGTTTATTGGCCGTAATGGTTCCCTTCACGCCCCTTCGGCCATGAAACTGCAAAAGCTTTCTGGTAAGACGGGGGCCGGTCTGGATCCCTGCGGAGCGGTGCAATCGGCGGTTACATTAATTGACGGGGACCAGAGGACGTTTATTTTTATCCTCGGCGCAGAGGAGAATGATGTTTGTGCTCAGGAGATGCTGGCCCGCTACATGAACGAGGATACGGTCCGCCAGGAGCTGAACCGGATTCATAATCACTGGCACAATGTTCTCGATAAAATCGTAGTTAACACCCCCGACACGTCCGTAAATTTACTGGTTAATGGCTGGCTGTTGTATCAGACGGTCGCCTGCCGTCTTATGGCCCGGAGTGGCTACTATCAGTCTGGCGGTGCATTTGGTTTTCGCGATCAGCTGCAGGATACGCTGGCTCTGAGCCACGCTGCTCCGGACCGGATGCGTGAACAGATAATACTCTGCGCATCGCGGCAGTTTATCGAGGGGGATGTGCAGCACTGGTGGCACCCGCCACACGGCAACGGTGTGCGTACCCGCTGTTCCGATGACTATCTTTGGCTGCCGCTTGCTGTTTGCTACTATGTTGAAACGACGGGGGATATGGATGCACTGGAAATACGCATTCCTTATCTAGAGGGACGCTCGCTTCAGCCTGGTGAAGAGTCTGTCTATGACACGCCGGTCATCAGCGGCACCGAAGAGACACTCTGGTTACACTGCGTCAAAGCTATTCACTATGGACTTCGCTTCGGGGAGCATGGCCTGCCGCTGATGGGTGCTGGTGACTGGAATGACGGGATGAACCGGGTGGGTATCGAAGGCAAAGGTGAAAGCGTCTGGCTGGGCTTCTTCCTGTACGACATTTTGCAGCGGTTTGCAGCGCTGGCGGAGCGCAGGCTGGATGAAAGCGTCGCCGCGATGTGCCGTTCACAGGCTCTGCGCCTGCAAAGTAATCTCGAAGCCCACGCCTGGGATGGGGAATGGTACCGGCGCGGGTATTTTGACGATGGTACTCCCCTGGGATCGAAAACCTCACAGGACTGCCGGATTGATGCGATTGCTCAGAGCTGGTCTGTATTGTCCGGCGCCGCGAACCCGGGACGGTGCGCAAAGGCCATGCAGGCGCTGGATAAGCACCTTGTGGATAACGAAGGAGGGCTGATCAAACTGTTAACGCCTCCTTTCGACGGACACGGTCCAAATCCGGGCTACATACAGGGGTACCTGCCAGGCGTGCGGGAAAACGGAGGGCAGTATACGCATGGCGCCATCTGGGCAGTGATGGCCTTTGCCCGAATGGGGAATGCCGGACGAGCCTGGCAACTCTGGTCAATGCTCAACCCTATAAATCATACCCTGAATGCGGACTCTGTCGGGATTTATAAAGCTGAGCCTTATGTCATGAGTGCTGATGTCTACAGCGTCGCTCCTCATACCGGACGTGCAGGGTGGAGCTGGTATACCGGTTCCGCAGGCTGGGCCTGGCGTTTACTTACCGAGGAATTACTGGGGATAAAACGTTCCGGCACTGAGTTTAGTGTTCATGCCCGGTTACCGGATGAGTGGTCGTCTTTTTCTATGGCATATCAATATGGTGAAAGCCATTATCAGATTAGTGTTTCACGCGGCGATGCAGAATATTGCGTGACACTGGATGGTGTTCTCCTCCCTGATGACAGAATACCGCTGAAGGATGATGGACAAAACCATACGGTTGAGATCATTCAGAACTGACACTGAGCCCGGAGGTGCATTAACATCTGCCGTTAATGCGCTGATTATCCCTGAGAACATCAATCGCAGTCTGCATGGCGATTTTGTCATCCCGCCTTTTTTGTTTGTCCTGCATGACCTGAAGGTATTCCAGCAAGGTGCGGGTATTAATCGGCCGGCCCTGTTTACCCACAGCCAGCACGGCTTCGCCAAGAATAATTTTCACAGGCGGTAGTTGTGCCGGATACCAGTCAAGGGTGTCTTCTGATTTCATCTTAAATTTCTCACGGAAGGGTAGTGTACCATAAATCAGACGTTCAATTTTCAATATCTGATATACTGATTCAGACACAACTTAACATAACTTATGCCAGTTATTTTTATATTAAAGCGTATAATAATTACTGTATTCCTCAGAGAATTATTTATGTCTTATACAAATGGGCTCAGGTATTTTAAAGAAAGACCGGTTCATGTTGCCTGCCCGGCATGCGCACACAGAGCCGATCAGAAAGCAGGTAAACTAAGAAAAGATGCGGTTCTTGAGTGCCCTGCCTGCGGACTGCTCTTCAGACCATCAGAATGCTGGTGTATCGGCGGCTGATCAGCTTCTGCCACTTAACGTCAGTGATGTCGGGAAATGACAACATTTCTCCTGTACTGCAGTTGTCGAGGGTATGATAATGAAATCTAAAAAAACTGTTTTTATTGAAGGACATATCCTGTCAAACAGCTGTCACGGGCAGGCCGGTCAACCTTTCTGTATTCACCGGGTCAGGTTTAGTAATGGTAAATATGCGATTATACGGGTGGCATCCGGGATATGTTTCAAACCAGGCGAAATTATTCAACGAAACGATTGTGAGTGGTTTTATAAATTTACCAAAATTCGGCTTCTTTCTTTTGAGTACCTTGATGATGATGAATCAAGAAGACAATTTCTTGAGTATCAATGATAAAACATGGATTTATAACAGAATAACTTTACTGGCTTACAATTCATTCCTGACTCTTTAAATTCTTTACTAGTCATTGCAAAGTTATTTTTTCTGAATTTAGATGGCTTTAAATTGTCTAAAACAAAATGTATCGCTCAAGACGAATTGCTTCATTGTTTTCCTTTTGCGTTATAACCTTCATTAGCATTAAGGAAATTTATGGCACAGACTTTTACTCATAATTTACTCCATCCCCGCTACTGGCTTACCTGGACTGGTTTGGGTCTGCTGTGGCTTCTCGTTCAACTTCCTTACCCGGTTTTACATACTCTGGGCTCTGGTCTTGGAAAAATATCCAGACCCTTTCTGAAACGCCGGGAAGGGATTGCGAGTAGAAATATCGAACTGTGCTTTCCCGAGATGACACCGTTTGCCCGGAGCCAGATGGTCAATAAAAACTTTGTTTCTCTCGGGCTGGGACTAATGGAAACAGGAATGGCCTGGTTCTGGAGCGATGCGAGAGTCAAAAAATGGTTTGATGTCGAAGGGCTTGAAAACCTGACCGGTGCGACCAGAGGGGTAATGGTTGTCGGGATACATTTTATGTCCCTTGAATTGTGTGGAAGAGTAATGGGGTTATGCCATCCTATGATGGCAACGTATCGTCCACACAATAATCCATTAATGGAATGGGTACAGACAAAAGGGCGTATGCGTTCAAATAAGGCGATGATTAATCGACGTAATTTATCCGGTTTTGTTCATGCGCTAAAAGCTGGTGAAGCCGTGTGGTTTGCACCAGACCAGGATTATGGGTCTAAGGGAAGCGTTTTTGCACCTTTTTTCTCGGTAAGAAAAGCAGCCACGACGAACGGAACGTATGCTCTGTCAAAACTCGCTGGTGCAGACTTGCTCACACTTAGCATGATTCGACGTAGCGATAAAAAAGGTTATCACATGTATATCAGCAATCCGCTGTCAGGCTATCCAGGGGAGGACAAGGTCGCCGCAGCGGCTTATGTAAACAAGATTATCGAGCGTGAAATTCTCCGTGCCCCTGAGCAATACCTGTGGATGCATCGCAGGTTCAAAACGCGTCCCGAAGGCGAAGCCTCTTTATATAATTGAACCATTCTACTTGTCATGAGCCAGAATCTATCTTTCTTGCCACTGCGTATTTGTAAAAAATGCGATAAGGAATTTTCGATCGGATTCATGTTAACGATGGCTTGACTGACAGCCAAGGTTAATCAATTGAACCGGTTCGGATTTGAAGGTCCGTTTTTCGCTCAAAGCTGCCTGTCAATAGTAGGGTATTGGATGCATTTTTTTGTTAGATATGACTAAGTGAAATGCAAATGGGTCGTCAAGTGAATGCAATAACCTAAATGGCAGACTAAACGTGTTTGAATGCCTGCGTAGGTTATTGTAATAACATCCTTTAGGTCAAACCGTGCTGGCTGCGAACTGGACTGACAACATCCGTAACCAGAAACCATCAAAGTAGTAATATTGCTCAAAAGACAAGATCGACGGGAGCTACAAGGTAACACGTGCCGTTAGCATACCCTTGCATTGAGCCACAAACAATCTCACTGTACTTGCCACAATTTTGCCACATCTACAACGCGCAAAATTGCACATTAGTGTTGAACAAAGCAAAACAATGCAATAATAACTTGATGATTTTATTATAAAAGATGGTGCCGATAATAGGAGTCGAACCTACGACCTTCGCATTACGAATGCGCTGCTCTACCAACTGAGCTATATCGGCCCTGAAAGGACATGACCACGAGTGTGAATCACGGGGTAGAAGGTTAAAACTAACCGGGTGATGCGTCAATAGCCTTGTGAATCAAGTGGCTGATTTTGCATCACTCCGGTTTTAATTACGCACGAATGGTATCGTCACCGATGCCGATCCACTTGTAGGTGGTCAGCGCTTCCAGCCCCATTGGGCCGCGTGCGTGTAATTTTTGCGTGCTGACAGCCACTTCCGCGCCCAGGCCAAATTGTCCGCCATCGGTAAATCGGGTAGAAGCATTGACGTAAACGGCGGACGAATCCACTTCATTCACAAAACGATCGGCGTTGCGCAGAGTGCGCGTCAGGATCGCATCGGAATGTTGAGTGCCGTGTGCACGAATATGCGCAATCGCATCATCCAGGTCGGCCACGATTTTCACATTCAGATCCAACGACAGGAACTCGTCGTCATACTCTTCGGCTTTCACCGCTACCACGTTCGCCGGGCCTGATTTCAGTTGGGCCAGCGCCGCATCGTCAGCATGCAGCGTGACGCCGCTTTCCGCCATTTGCTTGCTCAGCGCAGGCAGAAAACGCGCAGCGATATCCTGATGCACCAGCAGCGTTTCCACCGTGTTGCAGGTACTCGGACGCTGGGTTTTCGCATTGACGATGATCTTCAGCGCCGGCTCGATCTCCGCACTGTCGTCAACAAAGATATGACATACGCCAATCCCGCCGGTGATCACCGGGATCGTCGACTGCTCACGGCACAGCTTGTGCAGGCCCGCGCCGCCACGAGGGATCAGCATGTCGATGTATTTATCCATACGCAGCATTTCATTGACCAGCGCGCGATCCGGGCTGTCGATCGCTTGGACTGCGCCAGCAGGTAAGCCGCAGGCTTCCAGTGCTTGCTGAATCACCGCAACCGTTGCCGCATTGGTGCGATACGTCTCTTTACCGCCGCGCAGAATCGCCGCGTTGCCGGTTTTCAGGCACAACGAGGCGACGTCAACGGTCACATTGGGACGCGCTTCGTAAATCACGCCAATGACGCCCAGCGGAACACGACGACGTTCCAGACGCAGCCCGCTGTCCAGCAGACCGCCATCAATCACCTGTCCGACCGGGTCGGCCAGGTTACACACCTGACGGACGTCATCGGCAATCGCTTTCAGGCGCGCCGGTGTCAATGCCAGACGATCCAGCATCGCTTCGCTGAGGCCGCTTTCGCGCGCCTCGGCAACGTCCTGAGCATTAGCGCTCAGGATGCTTTCAGTTTGCGCTTCCAGCTCATCCGCTATTTTTTCCAGTACGCGATTCTTCTCGCGACTGGAGAGTAGCGCCAGTTTGTAGGACGCCGCTTTGGCAGCAATGCCCATTTGTTCCAGCATACGTCGGCTCCTTAACGGGTAATCATGTCATCGCGATGGACAGCGACCGGGCCATATTCATAGCCAAGAATCGCGTCAATCTGCTGAGAGTGGTGACCAGCAATACGGCGCAGCGCGTCGCTGTTATAACGGGTGACGCCGTGGGCGATATCGCGCCCTTCCTGGTTACGGATGCGGATCACTTCACCACGCGAGAAGTTACCTGTCACGCTTTTAATGCCTTTTGGCAATAATGAGCTACCGCGTTCCAGAATCGCAGATGTCGCCCCTTCATCCACCGTGATTTCACCGGCAGGCGGCGCGCCAAAGATCCAGCGTTTGCGGTTTTCCAGCGGGGAGGCTTGCGCATGGAAACGGGTTCCCGCAGAAATGCCTGCCATAACATCGCCAATCACGCCCGGCTTGCTGCCCGCCGCGATGATGGTGTCGATTCCGGCACGACAGGCAACGTCGGCAGCCTGCAATTTGGTGCCCATTCCCCCGGTTCCCAGGCCAGAGACGCTGTCGCCCGCAATCGCACGCAGCGCATCATCAATGCCGTACACGTCTTTAATCAGCTCAGCCTGCGGGTTGGTTCGCGGATCGGCGGTAAACAACCCTTGCTGATCGGTCAGTAACAACAATTTATCGGCGCCCGCCAGAATGGCGGCCAGCGCGGAAAGGTTGTCGTTATCGCCCACTTTTATTTCAGCGGTCGCCACGGCATCGTTTTCATTGATGACAGGGACAATATTGTTGTCCAGCAGCGCACGCAGGGTGTCACGCGCGTTCAGGAAGCGCTCTCTGTCTTCCATATCCGCACGCGTCAGCAGCATCTGCCCGATGTGAATACCGTAGATAGAGAATAGCTGTTCCCAAAGCTGAATCAGACGACTCTGTCCCACCGCAGCCAACAGTTGTTTAGACGCTATGGTCGCCGGGAGTTCCGGGTAGCCAAGATGCTCACGCCCGGCGGCGATAGCGCCCGACGTGACGATCACAATACGATGGCCTGCGGCATGTAGCTGCGCGCATTGACGAACAAGTTCTACGATATGGGCACGGTTCAGGCGGCGCGATCCGCCCGTTAGCACACTGGTGCCGAGTTTTACCACCAGCGTCTGGCTGTCACTCATGATTCTCTGCCATTCAAAATAGGGGAAAATGATATCAAACGAACGTTTTAGCAGGACTGGCCCCGGTTGCCAACAACCAGAGCACAAAGCATGAAATTTTGTTGCGCAGGATCAGCAAGCGTAGCGGCAGTTTCTGACAATTTTATTACCGCAATAATAAATCATCCTTTTTTAAAAATATTCTTAATTTGTCATAAAACCTTCATTGCAGAGCGTTAAAAACCATCCTGTTTTTCACGGGGATCACTCCCAGCGAATATTAGCGCGTAATTTTAAATCAGGAATGAAAATGAAAAAGAGCACTCTGGCATTAGTGGTGATGGGTATTGTTGCATCGGCATCCGTGCAGGCAGCAGAAGTGTATAACAAAAACAGTAATAAACTGGACGTGTATGGCAAAGTAAAAGCGATGCACTACATCAGTGATGATGACAGCAAAGATGGCGACCAGACTTATATCCGCTTTGGCTTTAAAGGCGAAACGCAGATTAACGATCAGCTGACCGGTTACGGTCGCTGGGAAGCTGAGTTCGCCGGTAACAAAACAGAAAGCGAAGGCGGTCAGAAAACCCGTCTGGCTTTTGCGGGTCTGAAGCTGAACGATTTCGGTTCGTTAGATTATGGTCGTAACCTGGGCGCCTTGTACGACGTTGCCGCGTGGACGGATATGTTCCCTGAATTCGGCGGCGACGGCCTTGCACAGACCGACAACTTTATGACCAAACGCGCCAGTGGCCTGGCAACTTACCGTAACACCGATTTCTTCGGCGTTATCGATGGTCTGAACTTAACCCTGCAATATCAGGGTAAAAACGAAAACCGCGACGTCAAAAAGCAGAATGGCGACGGTTTCGGCACATCTCTGAGCTATGACTTCGGCGGCAGCGACTTCGCCATCATCGGCGCATACGCCAATTCAGACCGCACCAATGAGCAGAACCTGCAATCTCGCGGACAAGGTAAAAACGCGGAAGGTTGGGCGACGGGTCTGAAATATGACGCCAATAACATTTACCTGGCGACTATCTATTCTGAAACCCGCAACATGGCGCCTATTTCCGGTGGTTTCGCCAATAAAGCGCAAAACTTCGAAGCGGTTGCCCAGTATCAGTTTGATTTCGGTCTGCGTCCTTCCCTGGGCTATGTTCAGTCTAAAGGCAAAGATATTGAAGGTATCGGTGATGAAGATATCGTGAAATATATCGATGTGGGCGCAACATATTATTTCAATAAAAATATGTCCGCGTTCGTTGATTATAAAATCAACCAGATTGACGATGATAACAAGCTGGGCGTAAGCAGCGATGATATCGTCGCGATTGGTATGACGTACCAGTTCTGATTGTCTTAATTTGCCGGATGACGACGCTCAGGCGTCTTATCCGGCCTACTCTTTTGCACTGTTGCAGTGCCGGATAAGCGTAGCGTCATCCGGCATTATTCTATGTTACGCCGTTAACTTCACCGGTTCTTTGAAGTTATCGGCGGGTTCCAGCGCCAGATTCAGCGAAGTCAGCAGTGCACGCAATTTTTCATGAAACTCGCGCAGGGTGTACTCCAGGCGTTCAATCACTTCGGTCTCTTTAATCGGCACGGCGGTCCAGTTACCTTCTTTGTCAAACAGGCCAAACTGGTAGCTGTAGGTAAAGCGTTTTTCCTGCGCTTCCAGTTCCATCCACCAGCCCCAGAATTCACGTTTCTCAGGCGCTGGCTTCACGTTGACGCAAACAGCCAGGCAATCGAAAAAAAAACGATTATCTTCGCACTGCCCTTCGCGTATATACGGGCCAAGCGCAGTGAATTTCTTGATCAATCTACTTTTCGGGTGTCCACTCGGTAACGTCATTGCGATCTCCTTTGGTGAAGCAACTGTTTTACCAAAACAATAAAATTTAGCAATCCATTAACACAATCTGTGATTGATCCAACCGGTAATTTCTTTCAGCGCAGTGTCAAAATTGCGATACACCGGATTAAACGGAATCTCCATCAGCTTACCGTCGGAAGATGACGAGGTGATGAGCCGGGACTCCTCTTCCGGGCTAAACGGATCGTTTTTCCAGAAGCCAGATAACATCGGCGTTGGGCAGCGTCTGCCAAGCAACCCCTGCACCTTCAGTGAATAACGATTTAGCTCAACGCGCAGCGCTTCATCTGACGCATCATGCATCCCCAGACGGCTTGCCAGCACGTCAAGATACATTTCCGGCACCGTCCCCTGACGTTGTGAATCGCTTAACAACGCATGGACCACCGGCCCCAGACAGGCTACCGCTTTCAGTCGCGGCGCTTCCAGGTAGGCCAGACGTACCGCAACGTTAGCGCCAAAACGAAAACCAAACGCCGCAACCCGGGTATGATCAACCCACGGCACCCCAGGCAGCGCTTTCAACACATGCTGATGCAGCAGACTGGAGTCCTGGGTGAGTTTCCATTTTGACGAGAATCCAACCGACGGCATGTCCAGCGTCAGCATCGCCATACCGCGCGGCGCGAAGTAACGTTCGAACAGGGTATAATAGTCCGTTTGCATGGAATCCAGGCCGCCGCACATCAGTACGGTCGGGAACGGGCCATCCCCTTTCGGCATATGCAAAAACGCAGTGACAGGCGCGCCGCCGGGGATCGAAAACGCCATTTCACGCAGCGAGCCCGGCAAGCGTTGCGCGGCCTCTTCATACGCGCGGTTCGCCAGCGCCTGCGCCTGCTCCGCCAGCTCATCCCCTTTAAGATGCGGGTAAGCCGCAATGTTGTAGAGTGAGGAAGCGTGCAGCCAGTGACGCCCGCTGCGCTGTGGGTCTGTTTCCTGGCAGGCTTTCTGCTGCCATTCCATCGCCTGTTTCGACCATTCAAAGATCCAGTTACCGCCACGGTAGCCAATCACCGTGTCGTACAGATCTTTGTCGGTTCGCTCGGCTTCGCTCATTACGATACGCGCCTGCACATCAAGGATTTCTCGCGGATCGATACCGCGCCAGATCCACATCAGACGGTTGATCATGCGATACCAGTGCGGCACGTTTTTACCATCCAGAGTGGACTGCACGGACGGCTGCGTTCCGTGATTGAAGCGCCGGACAAGCGTCGACGTTTCAGGATGTTTGAAGCGGGGTTTAAACAGGGTTTCGCTGAGGTTAGCCTGTGACATTCGTGCAGCCTCCAAGGGTACTTACTGAGGCCTATTGTAACGTGTGTGCGGCTAAAAAAAACAACGCCCGGCATTGCCAGGCGTTGAAAATTTCAGTGATTAGCGACCAGAGATTGGCGGGACGAATACCACGCCCATATCCCACGGCTGCTCAATCCAGGTGTCCTGCGGGATATCAATCACATAATCATCCACCAGCGGGCGGCCAGCCGGTTTAGCGAAGATAGTGACGAAATGAGCTTTAGGATACATTTCGCGGATAGCAACAGCAGTGCCGCCGGTATCGACCAGATCGTCGATCACGATGAAACCTTCACCATCGCCTTCCGCACGTTTCAGCACTTTCAGTTCGCGCTGGTTGTCGTGGTCGTAGCTGGAGATGCAAACGGTATCGACATGGCGAATACCCAACTCACGCGCCAGCAATGCGCCCGGTACCAGACCACCACGGCTGACGGCAATAATGCCTTTCCATTGTTCAGAAGGCATCAGGCGGCTTGCCAGTTTGCGTGCGTGAATCTGCAACATGTCCCAGGTGACGACGTATTTTTCGCTCATGTGAAGTGTCCCAGCCTGTTTATCTACGGCTTAAAAATTGAGGGTGAACCAGGTTGCGCGAGATTATAGAGACCTGACGCGCTAAAAACCAGTGTTTCGCGGAATCCAGCCCTCTTTTTACGTGCTTTATACTACCCGAAGACCAGGAAAGTGGTATTCTCAATCGCATCTCGCAAGCCCGACTTGTGGTGACAATCAATCTGCTAACCCTGTGGCCTGCAAGAAAGTTTTGCAGGACATCGTCAAGGAGACTTATCGTGTCTGAACTGTCTCAATTATCTCCACAACCGCTGTGGGATATTTTTGCAAAAATCTGTTCTATTCCTCATCCGTCCTACCATGAAGAGCAGCTCGCTGAACACATTATGGGCTGGGCCAAAGAGAAAGGTTTCCACGCTGAGCGCGATCGGGTCGGTAATATCCTGATTCGTAAACCTGCCACCGCAGGTATGGAAAACCGCAAGCCAGTGGTTTTGCAGGCGCACCTGGATATGGTTCCGCAGAAAAACAACGACACCGTACACGACTTCACCAAAGATCCGATCCAGCCTTATATTGACGGCGAGTGGGTAAAAGCCCGCGGCACCACGCTGGGCGCGGATAACGGCATTGGTATGGCTTCCGCGCTGGCCGTTCTGGCTGACGACAACGTCGCGCACGGCCCGCTGGAAGTGCTGCTGACCATGACGGAAGAAGCCGGTATGGACGGCGCATTCGGCCTTCAGCCAGGCTGGCTACAGGCCGATATTCTGATCAATACCGACTCCGAAGAAGAAGGTGAGATCTACATGGGCTGTGCAGGCGGTATCGATTTTACCTCTAACCTGCCGCTGTCCCGTGAAGCCATTCCGGCGGGCTTCCAGAGCTTTAAACTGACGCTGAAAGGCCTGAAAGGCGGCCACTCCGGCGGCGAAATCCACGTCGGTCTCGGCAATGCCAACAAGCTGCTGGTGCGCTTCCTGGCGGATCATGCTGAAGAACTGGGTCTGCGTCTGGTTGATTTCAACGGCGGTACGCTGCGTAACGCTATCCCGCGTGAAGCCTTCGCCACCGTTGCCGTAGCGGCAGATAACGTCGATGCGCTGAAAACGCGGGTGAACGCTTATCAGGAAATCCTGAAAAACGAGCTGGCAGAGAAAGAGAAGAATCTGGTGGTTCTGCTGGAAGCAGCCGCTAACGACAAAGCGGCGCTGACTGCTTCGTCCCGCGACGGCTTTATCCGTCTGCTGAACGCCACGCCAAACGGCGTGATTCGCAATTCCGACGTAGCGAAAGGCGTGGTTGAGACGTCCCTGAACGTGGGCGTTGTGAGCATGACCGACAACAACGTGGAAATCCACTGCCTGATCCGCTCGCTGATCGACAGCGGTAAAGACTACGTGGTGAGCATGCTGGATTCACTGGGTAAACTGGCCGGCGCGAAAACCGAAGCAAAAGGCGGCTATCCGGGCTGGCAGCCAGATGCGAACTCGCCGGTAATGCACCTGGTGCGTGAAACTTACCAGCGTCTGTTCAATAAGACGCCGAACATCCAGATTATTCACGCGGGTCTGGAATGCGGTCTGTTCAAAAAACCGTACCCGGATATGGACATGGTCTCTATCGGGCCAACCATTACCGGCCCGCACTCTCCAGATGAGCAGGTTCATATCGAAAGCGTCGGTCACTACTGGCGGCTTCTGACTGAACTGCTGAAGTCTATTCCAGCGAAGTAAGTCGCTACGAAACATTGCCGGATGGCGGCGTAAACGCCTTATCCGGCCTACACGCTGATTTGTAGGCCGGATAAGCGCAGCGCCATCCGGCAATACATCAAAGTCACAGCCCCAGCAGAAGCTGTCTTTCCAGTTGCGGGTCCAGTAGCGTAACGTGTAACCCTACCAGCCGCACGCCCCGCCCTCCCCGCCGCTCATTCCAGGTTTTACGCGCCGTCGTGATTAAATCGTCCTTGCTTAAACGCGGCCAGACGTGCTCCTGAGTGGTCAGCTGGAAATCGTTAAATTTTAATTTAACCCCCTGACGGGCAATGAGCAGGTCAGGCTTCACTTTTGCCAGCCGCCTTTCCAGCTCTGGATATAACCGCTCAATGATCGCCTCGCATTCCGCCCATTCGTGAATATCCTCCGCCAGCGTGCGTTCAACGCCTATCGATTTACGCAGTCTTTCATTGTTCACATCCCGCTCATCAATCCCCTGGCTACGCTCCCATAACACGCGGCCAAACTTACCAAAGCGCTTGAGTAACATCGCCAGATCGTACTTTTGCACGTCTTCACAGGTACGCAGCCCCATCGTTTCCAGCCTGGCCGCAGACACTTTACCCACCCCCGGAATTTTCCCCAGCGGTAAGGTTTTGAGAAACTCAGGAACATCGGCGGGGGTAATCACATATTGTCCATTCGGTTTATTAAGGTCAGAAGCAATTTTTGCCAGAAACTTAACCGGAGCAATACCTGCTGATGCGGTGAGCTGGAGTTCGTTAAAAATCGTCTGACGGATTTCCTGAGCGATAAGCGTGGCGGAGCCGTGGCAATAAGTGCTGTCGGTGACGTCCAGATAGGCTTCATCCAGCGAAAGCGGCTCTATACGCGAGGTATAACGAGAGAAGATTTCACGGATATGCTGCGACGCTTCTTTATACGCCTCAAACCGCCCCGGCAATAGCGTGAGGTGCGGGCAAAGCTTAAGCGCCATACCGGTCGGCATCGCGCTGCGCACACCAAATTTGCGGGCGGGATAATTCGCCGTACTGATAACGCCCCTGCGCTCGCGGCTGCCGCCGATAGCAATGGGAATATCACGCAGGGCCGGGTTATCGCGCATTTCAACCGCCGCGTAAAAACAGTCCATATCAACATGTATGATTTTGCGCATGGCTCACCTCTGCAATACTGTTTAAGTATACAGTATATTTTGTATTGTGAGAAGCGAGTGGAAATTAAGCCGCAGCAGAATGCGCCGGGTTCTGACTGCCTTGACGGCTAAATTTCAGTATAAAGAGAAACTAAATTGTAAACGCATCGCCTGGGGCTTGCGAAAAACTGCCGTGGTGATAATGTGAGCGCACCAAATACGGATTAGTCTGATTTGGGGACTCTGTTTGCCGTTCTGGCGTGTGTAACCGTTTTATCAAGGAATAAGCAGTATGCGTAAAATCGCATTTTTTCTTGCGATGCTTCTGATCCCGTGCGTCTCATTTGCCGGTTTGCTAAGCAGTAGCAGCCCAACCACGCCAGTCAGCAAAGAATATAAGCAGCAGTTGATGGGGTCGCCTGTCTATATTCAGATCTTTAAAGAAGAGCGTACGCTCGATCTGTACGTCAAGATGGGTGAGCAATATCAATTGCTCGACAGCTACAAAATTTGCAACTATTCCGGTGGTTTAGGCCCCAAACAACGCCAGGGTGACTTTAAAAGCCCGGAAGGTTTTTACAGCGTCCAGCGTAATCAGCTCAAACCGGATAGCCGTTTCTATAAGGCCATTAATATCGGTTTTCCGAACGCCTATGACCGCGCACACGGTTATGAAGGTAAGTATCTGATGATCCACGGCGCCTGCGTCTCCGTCGGTTGCTATGCCATGACCGACAGCGGCATTGATGAGATTTTCCAGTTTGTAACCGGCGCCCTGGTATTCGGGCAATCCAGCGTACAGGTGAGCATCTATCCCTTCCGCATGACCGATGCAAATATGCAGCGCCATAAGTATTCGTATTACAAAGATTTCTGGACGCAGCTAAAACCGGGCTACGACTACTTTGAGCAAACCCGTAAGCCACCAACGGTTTCCGTTGTTGATGGCCGTTACGTGGTCAGCAAACCGTTGAGTCATGAAGTGGTTCAGCCACAGCTGGCGTCAAACTATACGCTCCCCGAGACAAAATAATCGCCATTCGCCTGGCATAATCTTTTGCCAGGTTTCATTTCCCGTCAGCGGCTGCGTTGCAATCACGGTAACCACATCATTCGGTGTGGTTTGTGAACTGAAGTCGATTTCCACATCCTGGTCCAACAGCGTGGCGACGCCAAACGGCGCGCGGCGGGTGATCCAGAATAAATTGGTCGAGCAATAGGCCATGACATAGCGCCCGTCTGACAGCAGCATGTTGAAGACACCTTTCTTACGGAGTTCTTCTGCCAGCGTCGCAATATATTTAAATACCGCCATCATATTGCCCGGCGTACGCGGATAACGCTGCGTCAGCTTATGCAGCAGCCAGCAGAACGCTTTTTCGCTGTCCGTCTCACCAACCGGGCGAAAATTACCGGTTTCAAGCGATTTGTAGCCATTGAGCTGCCCGTTATGCGCATACGTCCAGTTACGCCCCCAAAGCTCACGGGTAAACGGATGCGTATTTTCCAGCGCCACTTCCCCACGATTCGCCTGGCGAATATGGGCGACGACGGAACAGGATTTAATGGGATAGTCTTGCACCAGTCTGGCGATGGGCGAATTAAAACTGGGTTGCGGATCTTTAAACGTGCGACACCCTTTACCTTCATAAAACGTAATGCCCCAGCCGTCTTTGTGCGGCCCGGTTCCTCCACCACGCTGAACCAGCCCGGTGAAACTAAAGCAAATATCGGTTGGCACATTGGCGCTCATCCCGAGCAGTTCGCACATACATCACCTACCTTAAAACGCTGAACCGCCTGATGGCGCTGCGCTTATCAGGCCTGGACAAATCAAATGTAGGCCGGATAAGACGCTTTAACGTCATCATCCGGCAAAAACACAGTAAAGAATTATCCGCTTACTTAACCATCTCTTTTTCGATCAATTGGATCAGGATATGAATCACTTTGATATGGATTTCCTGAATACGATCAGCATAACCGAAATGCGGCACGCGAATTTCAATATCCGCCGTCCCTGCCATTTTACCGCCGTCTTTCCCGGTCAGGGTGATGACTTTCATTCCCTTCTCGCGTGCTGCGGCAATCGCTTTAATCACGTTACCAGAGTTGCCCGAAGTTGAGATCCCTAACAGCACATCCCCTTCACGGCCAACCGCTTCAACGTAGCGGGAGAAAACATAGTCGTAACCAAAATCATTACTGACACAGGAGATATGGCTGACGTCAGAAATAGCGATCGCCGGGTAGCCTGGACGGTTTTCGCGGTAGCGACCGGTCAGCTCTTCGGCAAAATGCATCGCGTCGCAATGAGAGCCGCCGTTACCGCAGGAAAGTACCTTGCCACCCGCTTTAAAACTGTCTGCCAGCAGGACCGCCGCGCGCTGAATAGCGTGAATATTGGCTTCATCTTTTAAAAAATTGGCCAGCGTTTCCGCCGCTTCGTTCAGTTCGTTACGAATAAGATCCTGGTACATGAGGATATCCTTCAGCATGAATGTAATTGACAGATGCAGTGTACCGGATAGCGCAGAAAGCGAGAAGCACAAGCCACAGGAATGCCGCTGGCTTTTGATTTTTTGTGCCGGTGAAAACGGCAACAATGTGAGCTTCGTTGTAATTATTTTGTAAACACATTGCTAAAAGAAATGACATCCACTACAACCATATCATCACAAGTGGTCAGACCTCCTACAAGCAAGGGAGCTTTTCGTTATGATGATTTTGAGTATTCTCGCAACGGTTGTTCTGCTCGGCGCGCTGTTTTACCACCGCGTGAGCTTATTCCTCAGCAGCCTGATTTTACTCGCATGGACAGCCGCGCTGGGCGTTGCTGGCCTGTGGTCTATCTGGGTGCTGGTTCCTCTGGCCATTATCCTCGTACCGTTTAACGTTACGCCGATGCGTAAGTCGATGATCTCTGCGCCAGCGTTTCGTAGCTTCCGTAAAGTGATGCCGCCGATGTCGCGCACGGAGAAAGAGGCCATTGATGCCGGTACAACATGGTGGGAAGGCGATCTCTTCCAGGGCAAACCTGACTGGAAAAAATTGCACAACTATCCGCAACCGCATCTGACCGCTGAAGAACAGGCGTTCCTGGATGGCCCGGTAGAAGAAGCCTGCCGTATGGCGAATGATTTCCAGATCACGCACGAATTAGCCGATCTGCCGCCGGAGTTGTGGGACTACCTGAAAGAGCATCGCTTCTTCGCGATGATCATCAAGAAAGAGTACGGCGGCCTGGAGTTTTCGGCGTATGCGCAGTCTCGCGTGCTGCAAAAACTCTCCGGCGTTTCCGGGATTCTGGCGATTACCGTGGGCGTACCTAACTCATTAGGCCCAGGTGAACTGCTGCAACACTACGGTACTGAAGAGCAGAAAAACCATTACCTGCCGCGTCTGGCGCGTGGTCAGGAGATCCCTTGCTTTGCGCTGACCAGCCCGGAAGCGGGCTCCGATGCGGGCGCAATTCCTGATACCGGCGTCGTCTGCATGGGCGAATGGCAAGGCCAGCAGGTGCTGGGTATGCGCCTGACCTGGAACAAACGTTACATTACGCTGGCCCCTATCGCGACCGTGCTGGGCCTGGCCTTTAAACTCTCTGACCCGGAAAAACTGCTGGGTGGCGAAGAAGAGCTGGGTATCACCTGTGCGCTGATCCCGACCTCAACGCCTGGCGTAGAAATTGGTCGCCGTCACTTCCCGCTGAACGTACCGTTCCAGAACGGGCCTACGCACGGCAAAGATATTTTTGTGCCAATCGACTACATCATTGGCGGGCCGAAGATGGCAGGCCAGGGCTGGCGTATGCTGGTGGAATGCCTGTCGGTAGGCCGTGGTATCACGCTGCCGTCCAACTCGACCGGCGGGGTTAAATCCGTCGCGCTGGCAACCGGGGCATATGCCCATATTCGTCGCCAGTTCAAAATCTCTATCGGCAAGATGGAAGGTATTGAAGAGGCTCTGGCGCGCATTGCCGGTAACGCCTACGTAATGGACGCCGCAGCGTCGCTGATTACCTACGGCATTATGCTGGGTGAAAAACCGGCGGTGCTGTCAGCTATCGTCAAGTACCACTGTACCCATCGCGGCCAGCAGTCCATCATCGACGCAATGGACATTACCGGTGGTAAAGGCATTATGCTTGGCGAAAGCAACTTCCTGGCGCGTTCTTACCAGGGGGCGCCTATCGCCATCACCGTTGAAGGTGCGAATATCCTGACCCGCAGCATGATGATCTTCGGTCAGGGGGCGATTCGCTGCCATCCGTATGTTCTGGAAGAGATGGCCGCCGCGCAAAGCAACGATGTGAATGCGTTCGACAATCTGCTGTTTAAACATATCGGCCATGTCGGTAGCAACAAAGTACGCAGCTTCTGGCTCGGTCTGACCCGCGGCCTGACCAGCTACACCCCAACCAGCGACGCAACGAAACGTTATTACCAGCACCTTAACCGACTGAGCGCCAACCTGGCCCTGCTGTCTGATGTCTCAATGGCGGTGTTGGGCGGTAGCCTGAAACGTCGTGAACGTATTTCCGCACGCCTGGGCGATATTTTAAGCCAGCTGTATCTGGCCTCCGCCGTGCTGAAACGCTATGACGATGAAGGCCGTAACGAAGCCGATCTGCCGCTGGTGCACTGGGGCGTACAGGATGCGTTGTATCAGGCGGAGCAAGCGATGGATGAACTGCTGCAAAACTTCCCGAACCGTTTTGTTGCGGGTCTGCTGAACGTGGTGATCTTCCCAACCGGTCGTCACTACCTTGCCCCTTCCGACAAGCTGGATCATAAGGTCGCGCAGATTCTACAAGTACCGAGCGCAACCCGTTCACGTATCGGTCGCGGTCAATACCTGACGCCGAGCGAGCATAACCCGGTCGGCTTGCTGGAAGAAGCGCTGCTGGACGTAATAGCGGCAGATCCTATCCACCAGCGGATCTGCAAAGAGCTGGGTAAAAATCTGCCGTTTACCCGTCTGGATGAACTGGCGCATAACGCGCTGGCAAAAGGGCTGATTGATAACGATGAAGCCGCCATTCTGGTGAAAGCGGAAGAAAGCCGTCTGCGCAGCATTAACGTTGATGATTTTGATGCCGACGCGCTGGCGACTCAGCCGGTAAAGTTGCCAGAGAAGCAAGTGCGTAAAGTCGAAGCCGCTTAATCCTCACCTCCCCTGAAAGCCCCGCTTCTGCGGGGCTTTTTATTGCCACATTTTCGTTGATGCTCATGCTACAGTGTAAAAATGCTGTTCAACGAGGAGCCCCGATCGTGCCTGGTTTGAAAATTACCCTGTTGCAACAACCGCTGGTCTGGATGGACGGTCCGGCCAATTTACGTCATTTTGACAGACTGCTGGAAACCATCACCGGACGTGACGTCATTGTTTTACCTGAAATGTTTACCACCGGTTTTGCAATGGAAGCCGCACTTCAGTCACTCCCGCAAGAAGATGCGATCGACTGGATGCTGGCCAAAGCACAACAGACTGATGCCCTGATTGCGGGCAGCGCTGCGTTGCAAACCGAACGTGGCCCGGTAAACCGTTTTTTACTGGTTGAACCTGACGGCAACGTTCATTGCTATGATAAACGCCATCTGTTCCGCATGGCGGATGAACATCATCATTACCAGGCGGGCGATAAACGTGTTGTCGTTGAATGGCGCGGCTGGCGTATTCTGCCGTTAGTGTGTTATGACCTGCGTTTTCCGGTATGGTCCCGCAATCTTAATGATTATGACCTGGCGCTGTATGTAGCAAACTGGCCTGCTCCACGTTCGCTACACTGGCAGGCGCTGCTCACCGCACGCGCGATTGAAAACCAGGCCTATGTAGCAGGCTGTAACCGTGTTGGCACTGACGGCAACGGGCACCATTACCGTGGGGACAGCCGGGTGATTAACCCGCAAGGAGAGATTATCGCCACCGCCGAACCACATCAGGCGACACGTATTGATGCAGACCTGTCGCTCACGGCGTTACGGGAATACCGCGAGAAATTTCCGGCATGGCAGGACGCCGACCCATTCACGTTACGCTGATGATTGTTCATCCTTCTTTGCAGCGATTCTGGCATTTCTACAGAGAAGGATAATTTTTGTTGAAGGCTAAAACGACGAAAGCCTGAATCATTTCTGATTCAGGCTTTCTGAATAGTGGCGGAACGGACGGGACTCGAACCCGCGACCCCCTGCGTGACAGGCAGGTATTCTAACCAACTGAACTACCGCTCCGCGTTGTGTTCCTCTTGGGAACGAAGCGCATATTACGGATTGCCTCGCACCTCGTCAACGGTTTTTCTCACGTTTTGAATCGTTTGCTGTAAAAATCACCCGGACGGCTATTTTTACGTCGTAAAACCCCGAATTACGCCCGCCAGAGGCAACTTCCGCCTTTCTTCTGCACCAGGTCGAGACGCGACTCATGCGCCATCAGCTCTTCATCAGTCGCTAAAACAACGCGTAACTTGCTGGCCTGGCGGACAATACGCTGGATTGTCGCTTCACCCTGCTGTTGCTGCGTTTCCCCTTCCATTGAGAAGGCCATCGACGTTTGCCCGCCGGTCATCGCCAGATAGACATCGGCCAGAATCTGGGCATCGAGCAATGCGCCGTGCAGCGTACGTTTGCTGTTATCTATCTCATAGCGTGAACAAAGCGCATCAAGGCTGTTACGCTTGCCGGGGAACATCCTCCTCGCCAGCGCCAGGCTATCGGTGATTTTGCAGAACTCGCTTGTTTTCGGAATACCACGACTGAGCTTGGCGAACTCATAATCCATAAAGCCGATATCAAACGATGCGTTATGGATCACCAGTTCCGCGCCACGGATATACTCCAGGAAGTCGTCAACCACATCGGCAAAAACGGGTTTATCAAGCAGAAATTCATCCGCAATACCGTGTACGCCGAACGCTTCCGGGTCCACCAGTCGGTCCGGTTTTAGATAGACGTGGAAGTTATTGCCGGTAAGGCGGCGGTTCACGACCTCGACTGCACCGATCTCAATGATCTTATGGCCTTCGTAGTGGGCGCCGATCTGGTTCATACCGGTGGTTTCGGTATCGAGGACGATCTGTCGTGTAATTGCAGTGCTCATAGCGGTCATTTATGTCAAACTTGTCGTTTTACGATCGATTTCAATTACAGGAAGTCTACCAGAGATGCTTAAACAGGTAGAAATTTTCACCGATGGCTCTTGCCTGGGAAATCCAGGTCCTGGTGGTTATGGCGCTATTTTACGCTATCGCGGCCATGAAAAAACCTTTAGTGAAGGATATAGCCTCACAACTAACAATCGCATGGAGCTTATGGCGGCCATCGTCGCGCTGGAAGCGTTAAAAGAACATTGTGAAGTCACATTAAGCACGGACAGCCAGTATGTCCGTCAGGGAATTACGCAATGGATCCACAACTGGAAAAAGCGCGGCTGGAAAACAGCAGAGAAAAAGCCGGTAAAGAATGTCGATCTCTGGAAGCGCCTTGATGCCGCGCTGGGCCAACATCAAATCAAATGGGAATGGGTAAAAGGCCATGCCGGCCATCCTGAAAACGAACGTTGCGATGAGCTGGCGCGTGCGGCAGCGATGAATCCTACGCAGGAAGACGTTGGCTATCAGGCAGAGGCTTAAGCGTCTGGCTTACGGTATTGCCGGGTCGCGCCCACAGCCTGGCGAATCCGCGCTTTGCTTTTATTTTGTTTCATCGGGTTAAGCGTAAGCGGGATGGTTCGCTTACGCGCCACAATCAGTTGCAGGCAGCCCAGCGCCGGAATATGCGTGCTCAGCAGCTTTCCCCCTTGCTTTGACCAGGGTAAAACATGAAAACGGCTGTAGTGCAGCACTTCAAAATTCAATAACGAGAGCCAGTCCAGTTGGCGCATCAGCGTAAACATCCGGCTGTTATAAGGTGAAGATTTACGCAAGACGGGCACCAGCTTACGCAGGCCCATCAGACTAATCGGGTTAAAACCACTCAAAACCAGCCAGCCATCATCAATTAACACCCGATCGGCCTCACGCAGTAACCGATGTGGGTCGACGCACCACGGTAGCGTATGCGCCAACAGACAAACATCAACAGACTTATCGGCAAAGGGAAGATGTAAGGGATCGGCCTGAACCTGGACGGGCGCGCCTTGCAGGGAAATATTGACTTGATGAGAAACGGCGCACGCTTCAGAGTTGATTTCTGCGCTTAAATTACCAATTTTAAGCAAATGAAAACCATACATTTTGGCGAACCACGGGTTAAGCTGATGCTCCAGCGCCTCACGATAGTATTCACCCCAGGGCAAATCGCCCCAGCGATGGGGAGCTATGACTGTTTGAGGGATCCTTGCCGGTTTCATCACAACCTTCCGCTACGCACTAAGAGGTAATTTATGAATCTTAACAGTATTCCCGCATTTCAGGACAATTACATCTGGGTTCTGAGTAATAATGAAGGACGTTGTCTGATCGTTGATCCTGGCGAAGCGGCTCCCGTGCTAAACGCCATCAAAGAGAAGAACTGGCAGCCGGAAGCGATTTTCCTCACTCACCATCACCACGACCATGTTGGCGGCGTGAAAGAACTTCTTCAACATTTTCCGCACGTAGTGGTTTACGGACCGGCAGAAACACAAGATAAGGGAACCACGCGCGTAGTCAAAGATGGCGATAGCGCCCTCGTTTTAGGGCATGAATTTAGTATATTTGCCACACCGGGTCACACTTTAGGACATATCTGTTACTTTAGTCATCCTTACCTTTTCTGCGGCGATACCCTTTTCTCTGGAGGTTGTGGACGCCTGTTTGAAGGTACAGCCTCACAGATGTATCAATCACTTAAAAAAATCAGCGCCCTTCCTGACGATACGCTGATTTGTTGCGCACATGAGTATACTTTAGCAAACATGAAGTTTGCATTGAGCATCCTACCGCACGATTCGTTCATAAATGAATATTATCGTAAAGTTAATGAGTTACGCGCAAAAAACCAAATTACACTCCCCGTAATTCTGAAAAATGAGCGGAAAAATAATATTTTTTTGAGAACGGAAGATCCTGATTTAATTAATGAAATAAACAAAGAAACAAAGTTGCAACAACCTGAAGAGCGTTTTGCCTGGTTAAGGTCAAAGAAAGACAGCTTCTGACAATTCCTACTTGTCATTGGCGAACTTCGCCGTTATGATCGGTCGTCTTTTAAGCAACTATTGACACACACATGAAGGCAAAAGCGATATTACTCGCCTCTGTCCTGCTTGTGGGGTGCCAGTCGTCTCAGAACACTGGCAACGTCCAACAGCACGCACAGAGCCTTTCTGCAGCTGGTCAAGGGGAAGCAGGAAAGTTTACGAGTCAGGCACGATGGATGGACGATGGGACGTCTCTCGCGCCGGATCAAGACTTGTGGGCTTTCATTGGCGACGAGCTAAAGATGGGAATTCCGGAGAACAACCGGATACGCGAACAGAAACAGAAGTATTTACGCAATAAGAGCTATCTCCACGATGTAACTTTACGGGCAGAGCCGTATATGTACTGGATAGCCGGGCAGGTTAAGAAACGTAACATGCCGATGGAACTGGTACTACTACCCATAGTGGAGAGCGCTTTTGACCCACACGCAACGTCTGGCGCCAATGCCGCAGGCATCTGGCAGATCATTCCGAGCACAGGGCGCAATTATGGTTTGAAACAGACCCGCAATTATGATGCGCGTCGTGATGTTGTGGCTTCCACAACGGCCGCGTTAGACATGATGCAGCGTCTGAATAAGATGTTTGATGGCGACTGGCTGTTGACCGTTGCAGCTTATAATAGCGGCGAAGGTCGCGTGATGAAGGCAATCAAAGCGAATAAGGCGCGTGGCAAAGCCACCGACTTCTGGTCGCTTTCGTTACCTCAGGAAACGAAGCTATACGTGCCCAAAATGCTGGCATTGAGCGATATTCTCAAAAACAGCAAACGCTATGGCGTGCGTCTGCCAACCACAGACGAAAGTCGTGCGCTGGCGCGCGTTCGTTTGAGCAGCCCGGTTGAGATGGCACAAGTTGCAGATATGGCGGGCATGTCCGTCACCAAGCTGAAGGCGTTTAATGCTGGCGTGAAAGGCTCTACGCTAGGCGTTAGCGGCCCACAGTACGTGATGGTGCCAAAGAAGCATGCAGAACAACTGCGTGAGTCTCTGGCTTCAGGCGAAATTGCTGCCGTACAGTCTACGCTGGTCGCAGACAATACGCCGCTGAACAGCCGTAGCTACAAAGTTCGCTCTGGCGATACGCTTTCCGGCATCGCGGCACGCCTTGGCGTGAGCACGAAAGATTTGCAGCAGTGGAATAGTCTGCGCGGATCTAACCTGAAAGTGGGCCAAAGTCTGACGATTGGCGCAGGCAGTAGCGCACAGCGTCTGGCCAACAACAGCGATAGCATTACCTATCGTGTGCGGAAAGGTGATTCGCTTTCGAGTATCGCCAAACGTCACGGGGTGAACATCAAAGATGTGATGCGCTGGAACAGCGATACAGCAAATCTGCAACCAGGCGATCAGCTAACGTTGTTTGTGAAGAACAGCAGCACACCTGACTCCTGATAGCATGACTCAGAAAAGGCACTGGTTTCCCCCCAGTGCCTTTTTTATTTATGCCGCTTTATGCGCCTCAACCATAATCGTATCGCTGGTAAACGAACCGTCCTCCTGCAAAGCGAAATACGCTTTTACCTCCGCGGATGCGCTCTTCTGATACAAACGAATAGCCTCAACCAGCGCCGCAGGCGTACGCATTCTCGCTACCCATGAACTGAACTCCAGCGGTAAGCGGTCCGTTAACAACGTATCGACAATCAGATTCGCATCATTCACCAGGGACAGCCACTCACCGCTGGAGTAGTTACGTACATGAGAAGTGTCGCGTAACGCTTCTACAGTCTGTAACCAGATATCGCGCACCGGATGCCCAGGCGACATCACATCCATCATAATCAACACGCCACCCGCTTTCAGAACCCGGTTGACTTCACGCAGTGCCAGCCCAACATCATGCCAGTGATGTGCAGAATAGCGGCTAATCACAACATCAAAAGCGTGATCCTCAAACGGCAGATTTTCAGCATACCCCTGTCGGGTCGCGATATTTTCTAAACCTTTCTCTTTCGCCGCCTGTACGACGACCTCAAGCATCTGCGAAGACAAATCGTAAGCCACCACCTGCTTTACGTTCTGCGCAGCAATAAAACTGGCGTGCCCGGCGCCACATCCCATATCCAGTACGCTGGCATGCGGAAAAGAGGACAGCCGTTCCGCCAGTCGCTGTAAGTCACGACCAGAAGCATGAACGGTACTGGTTAAATAGGCATTTGCCTGAGAGCCAAACTGCTTTTCGACGTTGTCATGGTGGGAGTGTGTTGTCATCGTGTTGTCCTTTGGTTGTTTGCAAAATAAAGGGCAGCACCACTTCAGGCCTGCCCCACGGCAGACCTGACACACCTTATTGTTCAGGTTTGCCGGGACTGAATTCAACGAGTAGCGGGTTATGATCGGAGGCGCGCGTGACCAGTACGGAAGCCTCGCTAACGTTCAAACCTCGATAAAACACAAAATCAAGAGGACGGCCAAACGCCCGTCGGCGCTGATCGTCAGTAAAACGTACCTGGCGCAGGGACATCTCGCGCGCAAAGCGATACAGCGCATTCATTCGTGGTCGGCTCCAGGCATTGAAATCACCGGCCATAATCACCGGGCCGCTGTGATGCGCAATTTGATCGCCAATAGGAAGTAACTGCTTACTATACACATCCACCCCAAGACTGAAGTTAACGGCGTGAATGTTTACCACCATCAACAATCGCGTATCAGGCAAAGGATAAACGGTCACCAGCGCTGACTTCGCCAAACGTAAGATGGGCTCACGTTCGCGCAGCGGGCAGCAGTAGACGGGATGAGCAGCAGAAAGCGTCATAACGCCCGAAGGATGCTGAGGTAACACAAAAGCGGGAACCTGATCGGCTGCAAGATAGTTAGCGGTCGCAAACTGCACCAGTTCAGGCGTGGTTTGCGCTTCCTGTAATAAAACCAGGTGCGCATCTTTGCCAAAGTTTTTCAGCACCGATAACCATTCGGCCCGCTGCTGTTTAAAGATATTCCACACCAGAATCCGAATGCGGTCTTCACTGCTTAACGGCACTCCGGCGGGTAATGCCTGGCCAATACTCGCAAACGACCCAGGCGGTAAAATCCGCTCGGCGGGTTGTCCGGCAATATAGCGCATGGCATAAGTATTTTTTCGCACGTTTGACTTTAAAACCTCTGTAACGTCAACCAGCCCGGGCACGGACTGGTTATTCTGTTATAGGGATTTTAGCTCACACTTTCAACGAGCAGTTACATATTGTTTTGTAAGCAAGCGCTTACCTCCGTAAATTTAACCAGGAACAGCGCGAACTGGTCTATCCAATCGATCACAGGTTAACGCCGTCAGAACAGGCTCTCCGGCCACCACACCTCACGCGCAGATTGAAACCAACAGCCCAGGATGTTTTAATGAAAAAATAGCCAAAATATCAATGTAATTTTGCTTCAGGTGCAAAAATGAAAGCTACATCAGAAGAACTCGTGATATTTGTTGCCGTAGTCGAAAGCGGTAGCTTTAGCCGCGCTGCGGAGCAACTTGGACAGGCGAATTCTGCGGTCAGCCGGGCGGTCAAAAAGCTGGAGATGAAACTGGGCGTGAGTCTGCTTAATCGCACAACACGCCAGTTGAGTCTGACGGAAGAAGGCGAACGTTATTTTCGTCGCGTGCAGTCAATATTACAAGACATGGCCGCCGCTGAAACGGAGGTGATGGAAACGCGAAGCACTCCACGCGGCCTGTTGCGTATTGACGCCGCCACGCCGGTGATACTGCACTTTCTGATGCCGCTGGTTAAGCCTTTTCGCGAGCGTTATCCAGAAATGACGTTATCACTGGTTTCCTCAGAAACATTCATCAATCTGATTGAACGAAAGGTCGATGTCGCCATACGTGCCGGGACGCTGACCGATTCAAGCCTGCGCGCCCGCCCGCTCTTTACCAGTTATCGAAAGATTATCGCATCGCCGGATTATATTGCCCGCTTTGGCAAACCCGAAACCATTGAAGAGTTAAAACAGCATCTATGTCTCGGATTCACTGAACCGGCTTCGCTCAATACATGGCCTGTAGCATGTAGCGACGGACAACTCCATGAAATCAGCAGCGGTCTGTCGTCAAATAGCGGTGAGACGCTCAAGCAGCTTTGTCTGAGTGGTAACGGGATCGCCTGCCTGTCTGACTATATGATTGATAAAGAAATCGCGCGGGGAGAGCTTGTGGAGCTGATGGCCGATAAGCGCCTACCGGTAGAGATGCCTTTCAGTGCCGTTTATTACAGCGATCGTGCGGTCAGTACCCGCATTCGGGCGTTTATCGATTTTCTCAGCGATCATGTAAAAACAGCCCCCGAAGGAGCTGTAAAAGAGGGTTAAGGGTACAGAGTGAGGGTTAGCCGATCAGTCCCACTCTGGCGCCAGACCTTCCGGGCTGACAAGGCGATCGTTGCAGTCCAGTGCGGCAATCGCCTTTTTATCTTCGGCATCCAGATGCAGATCGAGCGCCAGCAGGTTGCTTGCCAGATTTTCACGTTTAGTAGAAGAAGGAATTACGGAGTAGCCTTCTCCCATTGCCCATGCAAGGATCACCTGCGCCGAAGTCGCATTGTGCTTAGCGGCAATACGGGCAATCACTTCATCTTTCAGTGCCTTACCATAAGCCAGCGTCATGTAAGAGGTGATGTGAATTCCATGCTGTTTTGCCCAATCCACGACCTTGCGGTTTTGCAGATACGGAGACAGTTCAATCTGGTTAGTCGCAATGTTTTCTGCGCCGACAGCGGCAATGGCTTTTTCCATCAACGGGATAGTAAAGTTAGAAATACCGATTTCGCGCGTTAGTCCCTGCTCTTTTGCTTCCAGCAGCGCCTGCATGAACTCTTCGACAGATACCGCATCGTTTGGTGACGGCCAGTGGATCAATGCCAGATCCACATAATCAGTGCGCAGTTTTTCCAGACTTTCTTTCAGACTCAGGATCAGCTTCTCTTTGCTGAGATTTTCAGTCCAGATCTTGGTGGTGATGTACAGCTCGCCGCGCGGGATGCCACTTTCGGCAATCGCCTGACCAACAGCCGCTTCATTATCATAGATTTGTGCAGTATCAATTGCACGATAGCCCAGTTCCAGCGCTGTTTTGACCGATGCGATAACAACATCGTCTTTCAGGCGAAAAGTACCTAAACCAAATGCAGGGATTGTCATTGAGTTCCTCATTAATTGTTGTGTCGTTAACTGAGGAGGGATTATCGCGGTTGTTTTTATGCGGAAAAAGATCGTAGAACGCAGAGGATTTTTGCGAAATAAGCAATAATGGAACAGCAGGCAAGAAAAAAGCCCTGAGCGTTAGCTCAGGGCTCTTAATAAGTGGCGGAACGGACGGGACTCGAACCCGCGACCCCCTGCGTGACAGGCAGGTATTCTAACCAACTGAACTACCGCTCCAC
>NZ_JAOWFU010000030.1:0-4372 GCF_030333525.1 Citrobacter sp. CK188 | reverse complement strand
TCAGAAGTGAAACGCCGTAGCGCCGATGGTAGTGTGGGGTCTCCCCATGCGAGAGTAGGGAACTGCCAGGCATTAATTAAAGTGAAGAGGCCATCCTGAGGGATGGCCTTTTTGCGTTCATGCGCCCGGGGGCAGCCGGATGACGCTGCGCTTATCCCACCTACATAACCACAAGCCATACTGTTGCATATGCGGTAAACTAGACGCGATTTTGCATCAGGAAAGCGTCTATGAATCACTCCCTCAAACCCTGGAATACCTTCGGTATCGATCAACGCGCTAACGAGATTGTCTGTGCCGAAAATGAACAACAACTATTGGATGCCTGGCAATCGGCTAAAGCATCAAATCATCCGGTACTGATACTGGGCGAAGGGAGTAACGTTCTGTTTCTTGATACCTTTCATGGAACGGTGATTATCAACCGTATCAAAGGTATTGAGGTGACAGAGCAACCCGAAGCATGGCACTTGCACGTAGGGGCGGGGGAAAACTGGCATAACCTGGTACGATACACACTCCAGCAAGGTATGCCGGGGCTGGAGAATCTGGCGCTTATTCCGGGGTGCGTCGGTTCTTCTCCTATCCAGAACATTGGCGCCTATGGTGTAGAACTACAGCGGGTCTGTGACTATGTGGATTGTGTCGAGCTGGCAACCGGAAAGTCTCTACGGGTGAGCGCCACAGAGTGCCGCTTTGGTTATCGTGATAGTATCTTCAAGCATGAATATCAGGATCGTTACGCCATTGTGGCTGTCGGCCTGCGTTTACCAAAACAGTGGCAGCCCGTACTGACTTATGGCGACCTGGTTCGCCTTGAACCTGAAACGGTCACGCCGCAGCAGGTGTTTGATGCCGTATGCCATATGCGCACCACGAAACTGCCCGATCCAAAAGTAAATGGTAATGCAGGTAGCTTCTTTAAAAATCCTGTTGTTGCAGCAGAGATTGCGCACACATTACTGGCGCAATTTCCCGGTGCGCCACATTACCCGCAGGCCGATGGTTCAGTGAAGCTGGCTGCCGGTTGGTTGATCGATCAGTGCCAGCTAAAAGGCGTCAGTATTGGGGGCGCTGCGGTACATCGTCAGCAGGCCCTGGTGCTGATTAACGCACATAATGCGACAAGCGAGGATGTGGTGAAACTCGCGCATCATGTGCGTCAGAACGTGGGTGAGAAATTTAATGTCTGGCTGGAACCGGAGGTTCGGTTTATCGGGCAGACCGGTGAAGTGAATGCTGTGGAGATCATTGCATGAAGGATAATACCGTTCCCCTGACGCTGATCTCTTTGCTGGCCGATGGTGAGTTTCATTCGGGTGAACATCTGGGTGAAACACTGGGAATGAGCCGCGCAGCCATCAACAAGCATGTCCAGACGCTGCGTGACTGGGGAGTTGATGTGTTTACCGTTCCTGGCAAAGGATATAGCCTGCCAGAACCTATCCAATTATTAGATGCTTCTGTCATCCATGCACAACTGGACAGCGGGAATGTCACGGTACTTCCGGTTATCGATTCGACGAACCAGTATCTGCTGGACCGTATTGGCCAGTTGACGTCGGGTGATGCCTGTGTAGCGGAATACCAGCAGGCTGGGCGTGGTCGTCGTGGGCGGAAATGGTTCTCCCCATTTGGTGCGAACCTGTATCTTTCTATGTACTGGCGTCTGGAGCAGGGGCCGGCAGCCGCGATCGGGCTGAGTCTGGTGATCGGCATTGTGATGGCTGAGGTTCTGCGCGATCTGGGGGCAGAGAAGGTTCGGGTTAAGTGGCCTAATGACCTCTACTTACTCGATCGCAAGCTGGCAGGCATTCTGGTTGAGCTTACGGGGAAAACGGGCGACGCTGCACAAATCGTTATCGGCGCAGGTATCAACATGGCCATGCGCCGTGTGGAAGAAGGCGTCGTGAATCAGGGATGGATCAATCTCCAGGAAGCGGGCATTACGCTTGATCGCAACATGCTGGCGGCGACGTTAATCAAAGAGTTGCGTGCGGCGCTGGAACTCTTTGAGCAGGAAGGTCTGGCACCTTACCTGTCTCGCTGGGAAAAACTGGATAATTTTATTAACCGACCGGTTAAACTGATTATTGGTGATAAAGAAATATTTGGTATTTCCCGTGGGATAGATGCGCAAGGCGCGTTGTTGCTTGAACAGGATGGCGTAATTAAGCCGTGGATGGGCGGAGAAATATCTTTACGCAGCGCAGAATAATAAAAAGGGAGCTAAGGCTCCCTTTTTACATTATTTTCTCAACCTGACTTGTTCGACCGCATGATTGGCACTTTTGGTCATAATCAGACTGGCCCGTTCACGAGTGGGTAAAATATTTTGCTTTAAGTTCAACCAGTTGATTTCTTTCCATAATGATGCGGCGGTATTGATCGCTTCATCTTTCGATAATTTTGCGTAATTATGGAAATAAGAATCTGGGTCGGTGAACGCCCCCTCACGGAATTTCAGGAAGCGGTTGATGTACCACGTCTGGAGTAAATCTTCAGGCGCATCAACATAAATAGAAAAATCAACGAAGTCAGAAACAAATACATGATGTGGATCGTGAGGATAATCCATTCCACTCTGTAGTACATTTAAGCCTTCAAGAATTAATATATCGGGCTGCGCGACGGTTTTATCTCCGTCTGGAATCACATCATAAATCAGGTGTGAATAGACTGGTGCGGTGACATTTGGCACCCCTGATTTGAGATCGGAAACGAACTTCACCAGACGGTGCATATCGTAAGACTCAGGAAAGCCTTTCTTCTTCATCAGCCCGCGATCTTTCAGCACCTGGTTAGGATGTAGAAAACCGTCAGTGGTGATCAATTCGACGCGACGATGTTCCGGCCAGCGGCTCAGCAGTGCTTGCAGTACGCGCGCGGTGGTGCTTTTGCCCACGGCAACGCTACCGGCAATGCTGATGATATAAGGAATACGCTGGCCGTTAGTGCCTAAAAATTGCTCCAGAACAGCCTGACGGCGCAGGTTTGAACTGATATAGAAATTTAGCAAACGCGACAGGGGCAAATAAATCTCGGCAACTTCTTCCAGTGATAAATCTTCATTAATGCCTTTGAGTCGTGCGATTTCGCCCTCGGTCAGGGTCATCGGCACGGAATCACGAAGCGCAGCCCACTGGTTGCGATCAAATTGTAGGTAAGGCGTCATTAACGTTTGCTCTTTACTCATAAGCATGTTTCTGGCTGTCATTGCTACATCAGGTCAGCGATAAAAAAGCGAATCATCCCCGGCATGCAATGGCACGACACATTTCAGTTAATTTGGACAATGGGCAGGAGGGTAACACCAGATGGGAGGGAATAATAAGAAAAAATCTCTCCTGATAAGTTATCCCTGAAACGCAATGTGACGGATATACCATATGTAAAAGAAGAATTTTTCTCTTTCAAACACAGATATGATGATGCTCTCCGTTAAGCCGTTAGCATCCTGGTGTCGAAAAATCGCACTGACCTGACTAAAAATAGGCCATTTAGCAGTCTTGTCGTGCAAAATGTGAGCGATAGAACATTTTATGCAATTTTTTAGTTGCATGAGGTCGCAGGTCTCCATAGAATGCGCGCTACTTGATGCCGACTTAGCTCAGTAGGTAGAGCAACTGACTTGTAATCAGTAGGTCACCAGTTCGATTCCGGTAGTCGGCACCATCAAGTCCGGTGGGGTTCCCGAGCGGCCAAAGGGAGCAGACTGTAAATCTGCCGTCACAGACTTCGAAGGTTCGAATCCTTCCCCCACCACCACTTTCTGGCAGCGTGTTTGCTGTCTGAACTGGTTGAAAAAATTAACCGGTTCGAATAAGAAAAGAGACATGTCTCTTTTTTTGTTACAGAAAGAACTGGGTAGCCGAGTTCCAGGATGCGGGCATCGTATAATGGCTATTACCTCAGCCTTCCAAGCTGATGATGCGGGTTCGATTCCCGCTGCCCGCTCCAGACGTGCTGATATGGCTCAGTTGGTAGAGCGCACCCTTGGTAAGGGTGAGGTCCCCAGTTCGACTCTGGGTATCAGCACCACTTCACTTCTCCTTCCCGTTTCTCTCTGTATAAACTTAAATATTCAACAATTCAGGCATATCGCCTGGTTGATGTGGTGATATCACCGATTTATCCGTGTCTTAGAGGGACAATCGATGTCTAAAGAAAAGTTTGAACGTACAAAACCGCACGTCAACGTCGGTACTATCGGCCACGTTGACCATGGTAAAACAACGCTGACCGCTGCAATCACTACCGTACTGGCTAAAACCTACGGCGGTGCTGCTCGCGCATTCGACCAGATCGATAACGCGCCGGAAGAAAAAGCTCGTGGTATCACCATCAACACTTCTCACGTTGAATACGACAC